>NZ_JBQZGE010000005.1:0-325555 GCF_052691815.1 Paenibacillus sp. TSA_86.1
TGATACGTCACGCTGAGTATGAGCTAGCTAGTGTCCAATATTAAGGGGTTGAACCGGTGATGTTTTGTATTCTATTGCTTCTTCTCCCTCAGCTGGTCTAGAGATGCATAAGTTAGCTAAGCTCCCGTCCCCGAAGCTTTGGACAGCGGCTAACGATCACAGATAACGTTATTTGGAGCATTTGAGCCTGTTTGAAAATCTAACGATCACAGTTGACGCTATTTGCGTTTTTTCAGTGGGAAATCATCGTTTTTGATGCATTTTGGCTGAAATAGCGTCGCTGGTGATCGTTAGATTTCTAAATGTGTGAAAATCAGTCCAATAAGGCTACTGGTGATCGTTAGAGTTGAGCGTGTTGCCTAGGTCGTGTCTTAAACCTCACAGAAATGGATTTTTTACCTTTCAATCCTGCTGCGTCACTTTTCCTTGGCGTTCTCCGGCATGCCTGCGGGAAACTCTCTCCAATCACCACCCACGTACTACATACACCACCCACGTACTACACCGCTCCCTACTGCTTCCATGCGTTCGCTTCCTTCACCACTTCTGCACCGCCTGCAGACATGAACTCCTGTACAAACTCATCGAACTCAGTGAGCGGTCGCTCGCCTGTAATAAAGGCAATATAGGCTTTGTTTTTTAACCGGATTAACGAATCACCGTATTTGGCCAAAGCAGGCGTGGCAACCTCCAGTGCATTATAAATACCATCTTGATTGAGGTGTAGTGTTGAAGCCCATTGTTCACGTTCTCCCGTCTCTTTCAGCGGAACTGTCATGCCGATATTGGCACCAATCGTATTCTGGTACCCAAACATGGTGTCATACGGTGGTTTGATGACGACATTCCGGGGCTCAGTTGGTGTCCACGTCCAATGTTTATTTGGCATACCGTAGGTCATACTTGCTGCCTTGTCTGAATCAGGGCTTGCACTCACCTCATCCAAAATACGCAGAATCATCTCCAGCTTACCCGGCTCCTTGACTGCATCCGCTCCGATCGCGGTGAAGCTCATTAACATGTCATTGCCTTTGGAGCCGCGTTGTCCGTGAGGCCCCATGAAGGGTTGGTCTAATGTGACCCGAGCTTCAGGGAACTTGGCCGTTAATTCTTTTACATTAAATGTTGCTTGGACTGGACTCTTCACCAATTTACCATCACGTTCAACATGCCAATCCTCATAATCGCCATTCTGAATCCAGTGGTAGTAGTTGCCCATTGAGGTCATCCCGATTTTACCGTTAATAAACGCATGAGACAGATGTTTATAACCGCCTTTATTCTCGCCAGTGACAAACTCAGGATCAATCACGCCGTCCTTGTACCATTTACGCAGATAGGTCAATGCCTCTTTCATCTCAGGCTCTAGCGCACCGATAACTTTCTTCCCATCCTTCATACTGAAATACAGCTGGTCTGCAAAAACAATCTGACCGAAGGCTCCAAACACAACGTTCATGCCTTCACTGGACAAACCATACGTATCCTGAATCCCATTGCCGTCAGGATCATCAAAGGTAAACGCATAGATCATGTTCTCGAATTCCGCCAAAGTCTGCGGCACAGCCAAACCCAGCTTGTGCAGCCAATCCTCTCGATATACTACCGGTGTACGATAGATGTTGGTCGGATTGATGACAGGGATGCCGTAATACTTCCCGTCGATGACTCCTGCGTTTTCATAGGCCGGGGCTTGTTCATGAATGATACGCATCAGATTCGGAGCATATTGGTTCAGCGTCTCTACCGGAATCTCGGCAAGTACCCCTTGCTGCTGATACTTCAACAGATCCTGCGGCTGCCGGATGCGAAACAGATCCGGAATGTTACCTTGAGCCAGCTTCATGTCGAGAAGTGACTCGTATTTATTATTTTCCATATTCCAGATGTCCAGATCGACACCGAATTGTTCCTCCACCTGCTTCAACATCTCGGCATCTTGCGGAACAGGCAGATTCTGATGTAATGTCCACGAGATGTGGTATTTGGCCTTGTTCGTAAGAGAGGATGCCGTGCCGTCTGGCTGTGATTCAACCATGGCACTGGGCCCGGTCAGCAGACTGCAACCGCCAAGAATCACAGCCAGCATCGTCAGCAATGCTGTATTCATGAATATCCGATAGCGATAAGCAACATACGCCCTCGCCTGCGATTCTTTCATATTCATCAGGCCCGTCCTCCTCATTCTCATGATCTGGCTTCTGACATGGCTGCCGAAGAGAGGCTGCGCACATAATTGCCTGGCGTGCAGCCGTACATTTCCTTGAAACGTTTAATGAAATACGCTGTTGTGCCGTAACCCACCGAGCTTGCCACCCGGTCAATCGTCATGTTGTTGTTTTCGATCAATACTTTGGCCTGCTCCATCCGCCTCGATGTCACATAATCAGTGTAGGTGACACCCATCTCTTCCTTAAAGAGCTTGCTCAGATACTTGGGACTGAGGAAGACTTTGGCTCCAACGGCCTCCAGCGAGAGATCATCCGAAAGATTGGCTTCAATATATTGTTTTGCCAGTTCAATGGTTGAGACAGCACGGTCACTGTTGCGATTCTCGGTTTCTTCGATAAATCTGGTAATCGATGCTGTCAGCCAGCTGTGGTATGCCACAATATCATGTAGATTCGTATATTCGTGATACAGATCAGGGTGTCCAAACTGCAATGGGTGCTTATAACGCACATTTCTGGCTGCATCCGAGTAGATAAACACCATATTTGACAGGATAAAATGGCAATAATCCGCAGGGAACTGTCCTTCCCGCATATGATCCACCACCTGTTCGATGGTACCCGTAGCTTCATCAAGCTGCCTGCTCTGAAGTTTGTCTCTGAACTTGGCAAGCAGGGTCTGCGGAATTTCATCCAGGCTGTGCTCGCGCTGAAGCAGGGAATGATCTTTCAGAATGTGCAACTCTGGCAAAAAATAAGCATATTTCATCAATACCTGTGCTTCGTTGAAGCTCTGATGGATATTTCGTAGATCGCTGACCCAGCAGCCTGTAGATAGCTGAATATCTGGCTGCAGTTGCTGCCGTGTCTCCGCGAGCAGCAACTCGGCGAACTTGTCTAACAATGCTTCTGAGGCCACATCGGTACAGAGAATGACGGCAAGCCTCTTATCCGGCAGCTCTTCTGCAATAAGGCGACTGTCTTGCAGGGACAAGCATTCCAGTCCATGCATCAGTCTGGCGATGGCGTCAGGCTGTTTGGCAGAGTCATCTTCAACAAGTGAAGCCCGGGTATTCATCAGCATACAGCAGTATTCAGCATAAGGTCTGGCGATACCGAGAGCAGCACGTTCCTCTTTCCAAGGCCTGTGTTCCGGGTTACCTTGCAAAAGATTAAGCACAGCTTTATGCCGCACGGCCGCGCTGTTCGCAATCATCGTCTCTTCGAGATTGTTCACTTGTTCCTTGAGATGAAGAAAGGCATGATCAATCAGGCGAAATTCATTGGTTACCTGATTCGGTGCAGTTCCTGACAGATCCTTAATCCGGCCTACCAGACGTTTGATCGGACTATAATTCGCACGGACAAGCACGGCTGATAAGATCAGACCGATCAACAGTGCGATCAGACAGATCCCGAGAATAAGCTTCTGGATCATGATGGACTGTTCATAATAGTAGCTGGATGGTGTCGCGCTATAGATCATCCAATGAGTGGATGGCAGTGTCTGATAGGAAACGACATAAGGTGCATCTCCGATCTTCTCGTCAAAGCTGCCTTTGGCCTGGCCCAGCTCAAGAGCCTTTTTCAGACTTGCCGCATATATATCAGACTGCCCGGAGCTTTGCTCCTGCAATCGACTTACTGCACTTCCGGCAGCATTAACGATCACGGTATGCTGATACTGGGCAGGCATCATACTTTCAATGATGTTATTCACGGCTTCTTCTTTTACATCAATAGCGATGATCACATCACTGGTTTCCCCTGTTGAACGGAAAGGATAGCTATGCGCATACGTAAACAAACCATTGGTATTCTCGCTTGTCTGACTGGAGAAAATGTCCTTGGGAATATGACGTGCTGGCGTCCACATGCTGTTATGTTTGCTGGTGCGCATCCCCTGAAGCCAGTCCGTATAATACACGGAGCCTTCGCTCTGATCTGCTTCGTAGCGCAGTCCATAGAGGGAGGAGAGCATAATATTCCGTGCAGGATAATAGAGATGAATGCCTTGTACGATATCTGTATTGGCAGCAACTTTGGCTTGGAGCAACTCTTGAAGGTCAACCACCTGATTCAGTCCGTTTCGATCCTCCTGATCGGCAAATAGACGAATGTTGGCTGATTTATCAAGCGATAGATCCACATACATTTGCTGCACTCGTTTTAATACGGTTCCTTCAATGGTACGTGCTGTATTTTCAAGAATCAGCTGATTCTTATTTCGTAATTCTTCATTGTAACTGCGTGAGAAATAGATATAGAAAAATGAGCAGATCAGCAGCACAATAACGATGACGATTGAACCATAAGAAAGGGCTAGTCCCGCCCATGCAGAGCTCCACTTTTTCATCAAACATTCCTCCCGGCCCAAATTATACACTACTCACATTCTGCAAGGTTCACGATTTATATTAACTTCATGTAAAATGTTGAGGATTTATGATATTGCGTCGAAATTGATACAATGACGAAATTGTTTTATTGCTGGTTTTGCGGCTCCAATGCTACATTTGAGACCGAAACGAGACCAACTATTAAACGATGGGAGTCGACATGATTTGAAAACAAAAGTTGCTACAAACAAAAACAAGAAAAGATTGTTCACTGCTGCTCTAGGTTTGGTCGTTCTGACAAGTTCTATGGCACCAGGCGCTGCGCTCGCAGCACAGAATAATGATACCGTGGCTTTACCGAAACAACCGGCATGGGGTTACTTCGTAGACACGTACAAAAATAACAAACCGGATAAAATGACGGTAGACAGCAATCCGGCGATTGGCACGTTATCCAAGTTCCTCGACCTGTGGACACCAGGAAGTGCGTGGGATAATGGTACGAAGCTGAACAGCGCCGTACTGGATTACAACATTGATTATGTGGCACAACGTGCTAAAACACGTTCCAAAGCGGACGAAGATGCTGCTTACTACACGGATCGTACGAATCAATCCTATGGTGCAGTAGAGGGTCTGGGGAAACTGGCCGGTGTATATCGTGAGAAGTCAGGCACATTCACTTCCATTACAAGTATTCCGGCAGATGCAGCGACAACCAAGTATTCGGATAAAAATGATTCCAACAAAGCAGGAGATTCCAATTCCGAGTTGGGGAAAATGGTGGATCTGATCGGTAAAGTTCGTGGTGACTATGCTTCAACACAACAGGCGAAAATGTTCTACCAATATAAACGCCCGTTCCGCTGGCAGGGTCAACAACTGATCGTGCCTTCGCTGGTTGCTGTGCAGAGTAGCAAACCGGAGACGGATGGTGGTTTCCCAAGCGGTCACACGAATGCATCCTACCTTGCAGCTATTGCTCTTGCTTACGCTGTACCTGAACGCTACCAGGAGCTTATGACTCGTGCTTCTGAAATGGGTGATGACCGGATCGTAGCTGGTATGCACTCCCCTCTGGATGTGATGGGCGGCCGTGTGCTGGCAACAGCATTTGCAGCATCAGCACTGAATGATCCGGATAATAAAGAGTTGAAAGAGCAAGCGTATGCTCAAGCACATGAAATTCTTTTGAAAGAGACTGGAACAAGTAAAGACCGCTTTACAGATTACGCTCGTAACAAATCCGAATTCACAGAGCGCATGACATATGGATTCCCGCAAATCGGTTCCGCAACTGAGGCAGTGCAAGTGCCTAAAGGTGCGGAAGTATTACTTGAAACAAGACAGCCTTACCTAAACGATCAACAACGCCGCGCGGTGCTGTCTACGACAGGTATCGCATCAGGGTATCCGGTACTGGATGATCCGGAAGGTTGGGGACGTCTGAACCTATTTGCCGCAGCTGACGGATATGGCGCGTTTAAGACGGATGTAACGGTAGTTATGGATGCAGCCAAAGGTGGATTTAACGCTAAAGACGTATGGCGCAATGACATCTCGGGTACAGGCAAGCTGACCAAAGAAGGTAGCGGAGCACTTCATCTGCAAGGTAATAATACGTATTCCGGTGGTACTGAAGTGAAAGCCGGTACGTTGGAAAGTGATTCAGCCAATGCATTTGGTGCGGGTTCTGTCGTGAATAACGGCGGTACGGTTGCAGAGAATGTAGAGGGTAAATGGAACATTAAAGGTGACTTCACACAAGCATCGAGCGGAACACTGGAGCTTAATGTGAGCGGCGCGAGTGATGTATTGGATGTCAAAGGTGCCGTGAATGCGAACGGTAAGCTGCAAGTGAATTTTGACAACAACTATGTACCTGCTCAAGGCAACCTTACATTGATCAGCTTCGGTGTGAACAAACTGAATGGTAAATTTGCATCGGTGGATGTGAAAGGTCTGCCAAGCCAGTATACCACGGAGGTTATGTATCAGAATGACCGTGTCGTCCTTGCAGTTAAGGATACTGCAAATCCGGGTGGCGTAACGACGAATCCGTTTAAATCAGATGTTGTAAGCCAAGATAGCGTATTGAAAAACGTAAATGCAGCAATTGAAGCAACGAAAAATGAACAACTGACGATGAGTGATATCTCCACACACTGGGCCAACAAAAATATTAACGCTGCATTGAAACTGCGTGTGATCAACGGATATGAAAACGGCACATTCAAGCCCAATGCTTCCGTAACGCGCGCTGAATTCACAGCGATGATTGTTCGTGCACTTGGCCTAGGCGAGAATAAGGCAGCTAACAGCTTCAAAGATACAAATACAAGCTGGGCGGCTGGATACATCGGCACGCTCGCAGATAAAGGTGTAATCGGCGGATATGCAGATGGTTCCTTCAAGCCTAACGCAACGATCACTCGTGCCGAGATGGTAACGATCATTGCTCGTGTACTGGATCTGGACAAACTTGCAACAGGAACTAAAATTAGCTTCAGCGATGTGAAATCCGATAACTGGGCAGCTAGCGCTATTGAACAGGCTTCCTCTGCGAAGTTAGTTAATGGATTGACTGCGTCTGAGTTTATGCCTAACGGCAAGTCAACTCGCGCTGAAGCGGTAACGATCATCATCCGTGCACTGGAAAGTGACAGTTCTATCAAATCATTGATTGCAGGTCTGTGATTGTAACTGTAATCAATGAATTAAAATATCAACGTCATAGCAGAGGGGAAGTTCACATTTCGTGAACTTTCTCTTTTTTTTAACTATGGATCTCACTGATTTTGATAGGTCACTCTATGAATGTGTTTATAGGAAAATAATTAAATAATGACAAAAATTACATTTAAATGGATTAAAAAGGTTGTATAATATTTTTGTAGTCAAGTGCAACTCATTATTTCTGATAAGGAGGCAGAATAAGCTACGTTTGAACGGGTCTTATAAATATTAAAGGAGGAATTAAACATGAAAAAAACATTCAGCATCTTGTTAACAGTTCTGTTGTTATTTTCACTCAATGGGTATGTCTTTGCAAAAGAATACGATTCACAAACAGACACATCTCCTCAATCCTTCGAATATAATCTAACACCTGCAGATCCGGGCTGGGCAAAATTATCAAGTAAGCAGGAGATGTTAGCTGCGACTCAAATTCCGAGCGATGTCTTAAAAGGAATGACAACAGAAGAAGTTGTCAATGCCGTTCTTGATTATCCTCTTGTTATAAACATCTATGCGTACGATTCATATGACGCTGGTCTCAAGGCATTAGCTCAAGAATCAGATGCCTATCAAGAGTTGCTTAATCGCCCTGATGGCGGGAATGAATTGGTGAAAAAACTTCAAGTAAACACCAAGTTGTCGAAAGGTGAATCATCACTACAAGAGTTAACGTTAAGTGTGCTTTTGACAGATGGGCCCATATGGAATTCTGTAACAAATAAAAGTGCAGCAAAAGACTTGATCCTGGCTGCAACGAATAGCAGCGTAAAAACCCCAAAGGGTACGACTGTTCCGGTACTAATCCGTGGTGAAGAATTAAGTTCCACTGAAAGAACTCAATTAAATACTTCTTTTATTAACGCTTACCCCAATGCTACATTTGTTTCAACATCCACAAGTAAATATAATTGCCATTCCTATGCTTGGTATTCTGAATCTACGAGCAATACGTATTGGATGAATAATCCATCGGCATATATGTCAGATGGTAGTTACTCAAGTGTTACAAGTCTTATTAATGCAGTAATTGGAACGCGTGTATACTATGATAATGGTGAACATTCTGGAGTTGTCTATCAAGCTGGCGGCCCGTTAGCCAGTGCAAAATACTTAAAAGTGATTTCAAAATGGGGAACGGCTCCTTTAATGAAACATCAAGCTGATTACTCACCTTATGCCTCGAACAACCTGAAATTGTGGAAGAAAAATTGAATGAAATAATTCGGGTGTAGACCTTACAGACGGTATTCTATAAGTCCCTGTCTATAAAACGATGGGGACGATTTTTCATTTTGAAACGTCCTGTGGAGGAGATGAGGAAATGGTCAGCAGCAAAGATTCCCGGATTAAAGGAATCGAAATCAAGTCGAATAATAAAGAAATTAAATCAAACATTAATTTCCCATCTAGCGATGCAAAGGATGACTGGAATTTAACAGAAGGGGGACCATGACACTTACAATCGGATCTTAGGAGATTAACCATAAATCAAAAGAGAGTAGTTTCACTTTAAAAATGTAAGCGCTTCATAATTGAAATGTAATCAGGAGGGATATTGACGTGGCTCAACGTTTCGTTAGAAAGGGAATGAGTATGCTGCTGTTCATCGTCATGGTTGCCTCGGTTTTTGCTTTTCCTGCCTCTACAAGCCATGCCGCCACCATCCAAGTGACAGACAGTGGCTCCAGAATCGAAGTGAATACCGGGTCGGGACTTGTGTACGTTGTCAATAAAACGAATGGAGATATTATCTCGGCCAAAATGAACGGAACGGAACTAAATAGCAGCAGGGGGTCACATATTGGGTCGGGATTAGGATCTTCTGCGAATGTGACGTGGAATAGATCTCCCTCGGGTTCCACGGTGTTGATCACCGTTTCGACCAACACGCTGACTCATTATTATGCTTCGCGCGGTGGTGAGAATATGATCTATATGGCAACCCATATTACGGCACAGCCGTCGATCGGGGAGCTTCGTTATATTTTCCGCGGCAATGGGAGTGTCCTGTCAGGTGTTCCCGTCAATTCCAACAACCGGGGCAATACGGGAGCCATTGAAAGCCAGGATGTGTTCGGGTTCGCGAATGGGCAATCAGCCTCCAAATATTATGGCAATGATCAGGCGAAAGACCTGTCTGTACGAGGGGTAACGGGTAACGGAGTAGGTGTTTTCATGGCATACGGTAACCGAGAGAAAAGTTCGGGCGGGCCTTTCTTCCGTGATATTCAGTTCCAAAGCGGCTCTGAAACCGAAGTTTATAATTATATGAATTCAGGACATGCCCAGACAGAGAATTGGCGTCTCGGCTTGCATGGGCCGTATGCACTTGTTTTTACAACTGGAGGAACACCTGCGGCACCTGATTTTAGCTGGATGTCGGGCTTGAACCTGCAAGGGTGGATTGCCAGTCGAGGCAATGTGGTATTGAATGGACTTTCGGGGATGGAGGCAGGTTATGCTTATACAATTGGATTTGCGAACAGCAACGCTCAGTATTGGGCAAATGCATCATCGAGTGGGTCTGCAACCAAGTACGGCATGATTCCGGGAACGTATACCATGACGGTATATAAAGGTGAGCTTGCCGTATACACGGAAAATGTGAACGTTAATGCTGGACAAACTACAACTGTGAACACCCGCACCATCACCAATGATCCGAGCAAAGCCTCCAGCATCTGGCGGATTGGGAACTGGGACGGGACACCACGGGAATTCCTGAACGGACAGACGATTGCAATTCGTCATCCTTCGGACAGCCGTAATCCAAGCTGGGGGCCGGTAACGTATACCCCAGGCAGTGCAACGAACCGTTTTCCCGCGATTCAGTTCCGGGGCCAGAACTCGCCTACAACGGTGAATTTTAACCTGAATGCAGCACAGGCATCTTCCTCGCATGTTCTGAACATCGGCATTACGGCCGCTTACAACAATGGAAGACCGAGCGTAACCATTAACGGACGCACATTAAGTAATCCAGCCCCTTCCGCTCAGCCAAACTCTCGTAGTTTCACCATTGGCACGTACCGGGGCAATAATACCACCTTTAGCTGGAATATTCCTGCATCTTACTTTGTTAACGGTGCAAATACCATAACCATTACGCCGATTAGCGGCTCCAGTGATCTGGGGAAGTGGTTAAGTGCCGGTTGGGTCTACGATTGTATGGAGTTATTGAATTAGAAAAAGATTAACGAAGGAAGCTATAACTTGAGTAGCCTGACCGAATGCATAACATGAGGTTGGGCTGCTTTTTATGCTTTTCAAGTTATTTCAATCGGGTGAATCACTTGGTTGAATGGAAATCCGTACTGCTATGGTAAAAGCGATGATGATATAGACTGATTTCTTCTCTGCTGGAGAAGCAGTTCGGTATAGTGGTATAATTTTCAATACATAATGATGAGATGAAGGAACGGAGGCACAAGGATGAACGAAGAGTTATTGGAACAATTGGAAACATGGCATGAGCATGATGAGTACGAGAAGATTGTTGAGGCGGTGCAGGAGGTTCCAGTAGAAGAGAGGGACTATGAGCTGGTGAATCACCTGGGCCGAGCCTTAAACAATCTGGAGCGATATGAAGAAGCTGTGGCACAATTCCTGACCGTGGCCGAAGAGGGAGCAGATGACCCGCTCTGGCAGTACCGAATTGGACTGGCTTATTATTATCTGGAGCAATACGACAAGGCAGAGCAAGCATTTGAGCGATCTGACGAGCTGGAGCCGGGGGATGAAGATACGCTGGAGTTTCTGGAATGGATTCGAAACAGAGACGAGCATGAAGATGATGAGGAAGAAGAGAACGAGGACTTAGCGGGTGAGGTGCAGGAAGGCGTCGAATTGGAAAATGGAACAACCGAAGAGCAGCCTGCGGTGATCTCATCTTTAAATGTAGTTCATGTTGATCCGCCAGTACCGGTATCTGGTGAGTTCTGGAATGATAGTGAGCTGGCCCTGGAGCAATATGTATCTGATCCGCCAAGCGACGGTTTGATTGAATCGGTGGAGGAGCAACTCGTATTCCGCTTGCCTGTCTCCTACATTGACATGATGAAGGAACACAACGGAGGCATTCCATATAACCGCTTTTTTCCGGTGATGAACGAAGAGTCTGGAGAAACCGGGTATGTCGAGATTGAGGGGATATTAGGCATTGGCCGCGAGAAACGCCATGCGCTATGCGGTGCAGAGGGTAGCTGGGCTGTGATTGAACGTGATGGTTATCCGGAGATTGGTGTGGTCATTGCAAAAGCACCTTCCGAAGCAGGGGTTGTCATGCTGGATTACCGTTCCTTCGGCAATGATGGTGAGCCAGAGGTCGTGTACGTTGATAAGAATGAGCGGAAAATCACTCCGCTTGCACCGAACTTTGAGACATTTATCCAAGGGTTAGTGCGTCCCGAAGTCTAAGACAATGCCAAGAGTTCATATTGAATAACCTATCGTTCTCTGTAATGGAAACGGGAGAGCCCGAAGCGTGAGTGAATATGAGCAAATACGAGCATATATGATGAAATATGATCTTAAACAACGAGAAGCCGCAGGGGTGTACCCCTGCGGCTTCTCGTCTAAAGTATATGCTAAACATGTTGAATAGGAGTTTATCTGGGCTGTAAAACTTGTTTCATTTTCGCATGACGTATCTCTTAAGCCGGGAATCCGCCGCCTGGAGGTGGCCATGCGCCATAGAAACGACGAAGCAGCACAATTTCGCCCAGATGATAGGAGTTATGTGAGGCGATATTACGCAGTAATCCACCTTTGGTTTCCCCTGGGAAATAGAGCAGCGGATCATTCAGCTGTGCTGTCTCTGCGATGGATACCGCTTGATCAATACCGCTCAGGAATGACCGAATATCCTCTTTCCAAGTCGCTTCGTCCTGTGGGCCGGTCTCCACTGGCCAGCTCTCGCTGACATTCGCTGGCATCTGCGGCTTGCGTCCCTCCACATGTTCCAGCATGAAACTCTGCCAGTAGTGCATATGTTTGACCAATTGGTAGATGGTATAAGGCATAGCTTCATGTGTGCGTCCCGCAAGCTCAACATCGATATCGGGCAGGGCTTTGGCGATACGAATATGTCCGCGCTCTCCGACCAGAGATTTCACAAGGGCTTGTCCAAAACTTTCATTTATATCTGACATGTTAATCTTCCTCTCTTTACGAACAGTTCTTTTTCCTGTCATCATACCTATTATACAATTAAATTGTGGAAAATTAAAATAGATCAAACTTCCACCTTTTAGGTTGTCTGTCAGTATAGATCGTATACTCCCCAAATTTTAATTATTTCTAATGTTTCTCGCGTATGTTAGTATATTTAACATCAGAAGCGTGGATTCCGTTCGTGAGCGCTTGTAAACGTTATTACAGTAGGTGGAGAGAGCGATGCGTAATTGGGTCAAAAACGAAAATGTGCAAATGGCTGCCGTTGCCTTGGCTACGTCCGTAGGTGCACAGTTCAAAATTAATCCCTTTCGGGAAGATTATTTCCGGATCGGCCTCGGGGTCAGCATTCTTTTATTTTTGTTGATGATTATGCCCCATTTATCTTATATAAAAACAGGGATTCTGACGGGCCTCGCGAGCATTGCCTTTCAATCGGCTGATCTGATTCACCATGTGCACACCTTATCCATGCTGGAAAGCATGCAAGATAACCTGGGAGCAGGTTTGTACTATGTGGTCTTTGCCTATGGGCTGAGCAAGCTCAAGCACCGTTTCCACGAGATCCCACCGCTTCTGCTTGGCGGCATTATCACGGGAATTGATTTTTCCTCCAACCTGGTGGAATTATTCGTGCGCGGTGTGCTGGGTGGAACGAATATTTTTTATATGCGTGAATGGCTGTATCTGTTTATTGTGGGTGGTCTGCGAAGTTACTTTGTCATCGGGCTGTATAACAGTTTTGCGGTCAGACAGATCAGGCTCCTGCATGCAGAACAGGAAAAGCGGATGGAACAGATGTTAAGTGTGAACTCAGGACTGTACGGTGAGGTATTTTACCTGAAAAAAGCGATGAATACCATTGAAGGCATTACGGCTAACAGTTATGAATTGTATCGCGATCTGCGCGAGCAGGACATGAACGAATACAGTCAGCGTACACTGGGCATCGCTCAACAGATTCATGAAGTGAAGAAGGATTCCCAGCGCATTCTGGCGGGGCTATTGAAGCTTTATGATAATGAGAAGACGGTCAACATGAGTCTGTCGGAAGTGGTGCATTTTGCAGGTAAGGCCAATCGGAAATACGGTGAAATGCTGCACAAAGAAGTTGAGATCGAGATTGAACAGCAGTATGAAGGTGAGTCCCCGTACTACATTCCACTGCTTACGGTCATGAATAACTTGCTGGCTAATGCGGTCGAGGCGATTGAGCAGGAAGGCATGATTCGGGTACAGGTGTTTGAACAGGGTGTGGATGTGCATTTTGTGGTCATGGACTCTGGAAAAGGGGTACCTGACGCGAAGCGCGGGGTTATTTTTGAACCCGGTTATACAACGAAGTTCAATGAAGTTGGCATTGCTGCCACAGGTATTGGCCTGTCTCATGTACGCGATATCGTTCAGTCACTGGAAGGACAGATTCTAGTAGAAGCCGCTCCATCCGGGCGGGGTACGGTGTTCAGAGTCATGATCCCGAGGGTCAATCTAATGAAGGAGGCCGATGCCGATGACACTTTCGATCATGATCGTGGATGATGATGTGGTGAGCCGCAGCATGCTGCAGGACATTATCGAGACTTGTGAAACCTTAGAACTTGCAGGCATGGCCGAGGGCGGTCTCGAGGGACAGCGTATGATTCTGGATCTCAGACCCGATGTGGTGCTGATTGACCTGTTGATGCCGGATCAAGACGGGATTGAAACGGTAGCGAACCTGAAGCAGAGCGGCTATAGCGGGAAATTTATCATGATCTCACAAGTAGTCAACAAGGAGATGGTGGGAGCAGCCTACCAGAAGGGGATCGAATTCTTCATTCACAAACCGATCAATCGGGTGGAAGTGGAGCATGTGCTGAACAAAGTGAACGAGCAGTGGAAGTATGAACGATATGTACAGGAGATCAAACAGTCCATGGCTCGGCTGAATCTGGTTGAAGTTCAGGCTCCTGCTCAGACCCGAACGGTGCGCGATTCGGCGCGAAGCATATTAATGGATCTGGGCATCATCGGTGAGAGTGGAAGCAAAGATATTGTAGCTTTGATGGAGTATGCTATCGAGCAAAAGCAGGCCTCCGAGCTGCCGCCGCTGAAAGAATCGTACGAAGCGGTAGCCCAAAAATACAAGCTGACGCCCAAGGAAGTGGAGAAGGAGTGCAAGGCGATGGAGCAACGTATTCGCCGAACGGTTCTGACGGCGCTGACAAATCTGGCCTCCATTGGACTTACGGATTACAGCAACCATAAATTTGAGCATTACGCGCCGCTTTATTTTGATTTTCAGGATGTGCGAATGAAGATGAGAGCGATGGAAGAGGAGCAGGCAAGCGACAACAAGAGCAAGGTGAATATTAAGAAGTTCCTGCAAGTGTTTTACATGGAAACGGTAGAAAATGTGAAATGAATGCAATGAACGTGTGTAAAGTAGGATTCTCGAAGGGATATCGAGAGTCTTTTTTTGTGTTCTCAAATGACAAGGTAGGGCTGTCTCAGAAAAAGGATGCCTATCCCGAGCAGTTATCTAGCGGACAGCAGCAACATGTAGCGATTGCCCGTTTACTCGCCATGAAAAAGCTCAATCATGAGGGCATCCAGATGATTGTTGTGACACATTATCAAAATAAATGAGCATATCCCTTGCGGGTAAACCACAGATCAAGCACATCTGATATGATGAACTTGAACAGGTTTACTTGCAGGGGATCTTTGTTGTCGTGCGTAATACATATAGTAGATCTATATAAGTTGGAGTGTCTATGCAAACCTATAAATCTAACATAATAGACAGCTTCACCTTAAACGTCAGTTCACATCCACGAGCGGGAGGTCACCATGATGGTGCGAGTAACTCAGATGGATAAAGAGATTTTTCGGTCACATCTGATGCAAGCGATGGAGAAGATTCGAATGCGGGAGCAACTGGAATATGAGGAGGTTCAATTGCTCGTTGAACCGATGCACGAGCCGGATAAATCTCTAAATGGTGCAGACGAGATGATGCGGCTGGTTGTACTGGCCCCGAATAATGTGCAGCATCGGCAATTCACGGTGGACGAGGCTGTGAATCTGTTATGCTGGCATGTCCCTTTAGTTCCTCTATGGATTGATGTTTCTTTGGTGGAGGCAGAACAGCAACGAGCAGTGTTTAGACTGACTTGCAGTTTGCGTCTGCGCAAACCAACGCAGCTTCGTCATGCAGATACAGGGCATGCTCCATTCCAGGTAGTATAGATGCTGATAGGCGACAGAGTGTGATACTTAGAACTTAGAACAGCACTCGGAAATAAATGCGAATAAGATTCCCGTTAGAACTTCATTGATGAAGTTAGTTTTCAAAAGTAAATATAACAGGAGGGTCGGTATGAATATCAGCGCTAATGAAGAATTAGAGAGCATTGCTATTTCAGCTGTGCCACATATGAAAATTCACGGAAGAACAACAGGACAACGGTCGCCGGTAACCTTGTTTTGGACAGGCAGTGCGGTTGAATGTAACGTAAAGGGTGCGGAATTTTGGGTGGAAATAGAATCGTCTTATGATTTGCTTGAGCCCTGGATCAGCATCGTTATTAATGGTGTTCCAGTGAGTCGGCAGATGTTAATCAGAGGTAGATCCTGGATCTGTATATTCCGTGGGATGAACCCGGCTGTGGTGAAGAATGTACGTATCATCAAGGATGTACAGGCGATGAGTGTTGACCCGGGCAACAGTCTGCAGTTTCATGCAGTGAAGACCTGTGGTGCAATCCTGCCTGTGGAAGAGAAACCTCTTAAAATCGAGTTTGTCGGAGACAGCATCACTTCGGGCGAAGGAGCGATTGGTGCGAAGACGGAAGAGGACTGGATTCCCATGTGGTTCAGTGCACTGCACAATTACACATTCATGACGGCGGAGGCCTTGCATGCAGAGTACCGTGTCATTTCTCAGAGTGGATGGGGTGTATTCAGCAGTTGGGATAACAATCCGAATGGTAATATACCTGAGTATTATGAGCAGGTCTGTGGTCTGCTGAAAGGTGTACAGAATGAAAGACTTGGCGCGCTGGAGCCACATGATTTTAGCTCCTGGCAGCCTGATGTGGTTGTAGTCAATCTAGGGAGTAATGATGATGGTGCATTCCAGTCTCCAGCTTGGACAGATCCACTCACCGGACAGGTGTTCAAACAGCGCTTAAACGAAGACGGAACGTATCATGAAGAAGATTTGACCAAATTCGAGAAGGCAGTGGAGCTTTTTCTGATCAAGCTGCGAAAAAATAATCCACATGCGCATATCATATGGGCTTATGGCATGCTTGGAGCTTCCCTGCTTCCCGCGATATACCGTGCAGTTGATAGGTATAAGAAGCATTCAAGAGATCATGCTGTCTCGATCCTCCAGCTTCCGAATACAACCGAGGAAACAATGGGTGCAAGGACACACCCAGGTGAGCTGTCCCATCGCAGAACGGCAGATGTTTTAACGGATTATATTCAAAGAATGCTGAAATAGAATTCTTCGCATGGGTGTTATAGTGATCATTCCATGCCACAAAATAACAAAAGACCGTACAGCAGGACGCTGTACGGTCTTCTTTGAGTTGCTGTTTTATCGAGTCTGGTCGTCTAATTCAATTCTAATGAACCCTCTGTTACAAGACTGCGCTGCACCTCATAACGGATGGATATGATCTGTCCAAGCGTCTGGGTACGAATGGTTTTTAGCAGGGTCGGAACGGTACCTTTTGGAAATAACGGAATCCCTTCACCTAGTACTTTCGGGATAATAGCGACCTCGATTTCATCAAGTAACTGTTGCTCCATCACCGACTGAACAAGCTGGCCTCCACCTACGACCCATACATCTCCCTCGGAGGTCTGTTTTAACCGGGAAATCAGCGTTTCCACGTTCTCGGATGTGAATTGTACATGCGGTGCAGCTGGCTGCTCCGTGCGGGAAAGCACATAAGTCGGAAGATCTGAATAAGGGAAATCTTCGGATAAAGTAAGCACCTCCTCATACGTAGAACGTCCCATAATTACACTCCCGATAGTCTGATAGAATGCGGCATAGCCGTTATCGCCTCCGTCACCTTGTACATCAAACATCCAATCGACCGAACCATCCAGTCGGGCAATATATCCATCCAGACTCATAGCAATGTAGAGAATTGTTTTTGAATTTGAATGATTCACAGTTCACCACTCCTTTCCTTTAGTATCTATAAGATACAACGAAACTATGACAATTATTGACGTAGTTTGAGCGCTTGTTCAAAAAGTGCTAAGAAGGGAGCCTGGAAAAGCAATGAACGAACACAAAATCTATCCCTTCAAAGGACTATGTTTCATCTCATGGATTTTCTGGAGTATACGCTGATTTTCTTCCTTAGCCGCGTCGGACTCTGCATGTACATAACCCTCGACAAGTCTGTAACCGAACATGATCAGAATCATCTCATGCACGCAGTGGCTAGCGAGTGGGGGAGCGTCGGCATATTCTGCAAAGCCTCTATAATACGCAGGAACACATCGCTGATAATAATCGACCATATGCTCCGGATCGGTTTCGTCTGCGATCAGGCTTGCGATATCCTCTCCAAAGTATCCCCACCCCGATGTATCCCAATCAATGAGCGCGATGTTCCCATCGGCATAGATCAGATTGGTCACCCAGAAATCCCGATGGTTTAACACAAGTGGCAACTGTTCGATACGAGCGAATATTTCGTCCGAGTGTTCATCCATATCGATCAACATTTGCCGGATATGGGGTGGGAACTCGCAGTCTTCAGAACGGATGTAATCATAAACGACAGGCCATGAGCGATAGTGCAGATACGTATTTTTCATGAGATCGGCATGGCTCAAGTTGGTCCGACTCTTCAGCACTGACGGTTGTTCTGCGTACAGTTTACCTTGATAACGCCCTAATTCCAGTGCCGCCTGTTCATACATTTCGATAGACAGATCCAGACCGGACACACCATCGATATATTCCAGCCACAGTTGGAATTCATTTTCTTCAGCATTCATCTCCGCGTAATAACATGTGGGCCAGCGGAAGGTTTCCGAGAATGTCGTTCCGAGGTCAGAGATGTACAGATCATATTCCCGGCGCCAGGAACCGGGATCATTGTAACGTTCCCATTGTTTCTGAACCTTCAGTACAAGTTGGTAAGGCAACTTTTGACCATCTTCGGTTTCGGCTGTTCCGGTTACCAGGTTTACGTTACCCACAGTTCCGCCATGCAGCGTCGTTGTATGATAGTCCGCTGCAATAATGTTTTTCTTAAAATATTGGTTTAAAACATGGGTTAAGGTTTCCATCTTTATTTTCGTCATCTTCGTCTTATTCATTTCTTCCGACCTCCGCTTTTGTTGGTTTGTTTACTCTGAATCCTGTTGATTTTGTTTTTTGCTCTTTTTTCGATGAGGTAGTTCGTTTTGTGTTGTACATACTTGTTCTCTGACTGCTGGGAAATATAATTCTCCCAACGTTCATGCTGTAATGAACCGTCCGCGAGTGCTGAGAGAACGGCACATCCAGGCTCGGTCTGATGGCGGCAATCGGTAAAGCGGCACTGAGCGAATAATGCTTCGACATCGGCAAAGCTTGCATGAATACCTTCGTCAGCATCGAAAAGCCCAAGCTCACGCATGCCAGAAGTATCAATAACCATTGCGCCCGAAGGCAACATGAAGAGTTGACGATGTGTTGTGGTATGGCGTCCACGGCTGTCGTCCTCCCGTATGGCCTGCACTTTCATGACGTCATTTTCAATTAATGCATTGAGCAGAGAGGATTTACCCACGCCAGACATGCCGAGAAATACAACGGTTTGACCCGGTGCCAAATAAGTGTCCAGTTCCTCCAGCCCCAGGCCAGTGTGACTGCTGATCACGTGAACTGGTACATCGGAGATGCTTTGTTTAACTTCTGTGAGCATGGGATGATCTGCTGTAACAAGGTCTGCTTTGGTCAAAATGATGACCGGTTTACCGCTGCTTTGTCTGGCTTGTGTCAGGTACCGCAGAATACGATTCACATTGAAATCTTGGTTCAGCGAAGACAGAATAAAGACAACATCGAAATTGGTGGCGACAACCTGCTCCAATATCGTTTTGGCATAGCCAGCAGCATGGCCTGCATAGTCTGCACGCGAGAACTTGGACCTTCGCGATAGCACCTTAACAATCAGAGAATCACCGGTGTTGTTGTAGCGCAGCAGGACAAAATCCCCCACACAAGGAAAGTCGGTTGGCATATCCGCCTGATAATAAAATGAACCTTTTAGTACAGCGGTGACTTCACCGCGCTCTGTCATGACCGTGAATTGCTCCCGCCGAAGTTCTGTAATTCTGCCGGGTAATAATCCATCGGGAACCTCTTCTGTTTCGATATATCCGTAGGTTTTTAAATTCATCATGGGTATAAGGTTAGCTCCTTTAATGTTGTTTTTGGACGCAAAAATGCCGCAAACAAGCAGCCTCTTACGAAGCTACTGTTCTGCGGCATCAGGACGCAAAAAAGATACGACCTTCATCGTATCTGCAAACAGCAATATTCACGAAAGGTTACTTGGATGGCATAACAAAGAATACGGGGATCATCCCGCTTTTTTTCAGCTATGCCAGCTATTCGATTTTAATACTGAACCACCAAATCCATATAAGTAGTAGCCAATTAAAACCTCTCCCTTCGTGTAAGGAACTTGCTTATCGCTAAGCTGTCTTTACCATAACCTGTGATGGAAAATAATTCAATGTAAAATAGCGATGATTTTATTATTTTAGGTGAGGTTTTTAATCTCTACCCCAGTATCACGGCACTAAACCTGTCTCATATAGATAATGAATTGCCCATCGCTGGCAGATTCACTACCCACCCAGCCTACAGGCAGTCCCTGATTTTTATAGACGTTAAACATGGCCTCAAAATAGGGATGTGGCTCCTTACATAACAATCGGGCTCTCGCAATCTGCAATAGATCACTGCTGATGATATCAGCAAGATGATTAAGTTGATCAGGCTTCAGGCCCAGTTCGTCGGCCTGTCCCTCTAACCTTTTCTTCATCATGCCATAGAAGTCTTGTTCTTCTTCATCCAGGATCAATGCGCGGGCAAGGGACCTCTGCTCCTCACCAGAGGCGGGCGGAATATCTCCTAAGGCGTCTGCGGTAATGTCTAGTAGAAAATAACAAGGTGGCTCAACGTCTTGATCTTGGTAAAGAAGCAGGGCTTCCTCCAGATTCGCAAACGAATCTTGTGTCTCGGATGCTGTTCCATTCCCTGCGCCGTCATGGGTAACCGCAAGGTAAGGCCCCTTCAATACATCGCCTTGTTCAATGTAATCCATAACCTCACGTACATCCGCAGGAAAGAGTTCTTTGCTGCTCATCGTTGTTTTCAACTCCCGACATTTAATGGTGAATGCTCTATAGTTCTACATTGGTGTGTGAAGAGCCTGCTTATCACACAAACTTATTAAGGATGTTGTACAGCTTGCTTGTTCGTGGATCAGTTCAGGTATGTTACAATTTTACTATGACAAGAAGTGACGTAATTAAGGTGGGGTTATGATGAATCAACGCAGGTTGGCGATAATGCGTCTCATGGATTCCAGACATAAGTTCACAGCCCGGGAGCTGGCAGAACGATTTGAAGTGTCGGTTCGTACGATCCAGCGTGATCTGGATGCATTACAGGCGATGGGCTTTCCTTTATATACCGAGGTAGGTGTTAACGGCGGATATCGGGTGTTGCCCAATCGGATTTTGCCGCCTCTACAGCTGACGCAGCAAGAAGCAATGGGCCTGTTTATGATGCTTGAATATTTGGAACAGGTTCCTGATTTTCCGTATGGTATGATCCGGGAGCATCTGGCCGAGCAGTATTACTCCACGCTGCCTGCGGATGTACAGGAACGGATTGCAGGGATGAGGGAACATATTGCATTTATGCAGCATCCAAGTGAACATCGCGAGTCTCTAACATCCGATCTATTAACGGCCGCAGTCGAGAAGAGAGCTGTTTCATTCATGTACCAGGCTCGCAACGGTCTGAAAAAAGTAAAAGTGCATCCCCTTGGCATCTATTATGAGCAGGGATATTGGTACATGCCTGCGCGAAATAAAGATCGCGTGTTGTTATATCGCGTGGATCGAATGCAGCAGGTGATGGTACTGGATCAAACGGATGAATCTGTACCTACATTAAAAGCATGGCTGAAACAGGCAGAGGATAGAGAGGGCGAAGAGGTTGTGCTGCATTTCACGGAATTCGGGGCAAGAATAGCGGCTTCGGATGCATTATTCAAAATGGTGTCATATCAGGAGTGGCGCGGGATTGTGCCGCGCTCGGAGTTTTCTTTTACCGCGCGTAGGCTACTCTCGTATGGACCTGAGGTTAAGGTGATATATCCACCGGAATTGCAGGAGCAG
This sequence comes from Paenibacillus sp. TSA_86.1, assembly GCF_052691815.1. Lineage (NCBI taxonomy): Bacteria > Bacillati > Bacillota > Bacilli > Caryophanales > Paenibacillaceae > Paenibacillus > Paenibacillus sp. TSA_86.1. Next base: position 21,845 of record NZ_JBQZGE010000005.1, read on the forward strand.
GTTCGTGTGATGTTAGAGCAAAGTCTGGCGCAGTATAAGGACGAATAGAGGGATGAATGGGAGAATGAATAGAGGATATCGATTTCTAATATGGAAGATATAGGAGTGCAATCTAAAGATACTTGGGCATGACCTGAGGCAATATTATATCGATTCAGCGAAAGGGGGGCTACCATGATTCGATTCATAAGAGGTTTTAACACCCGCTCTATGCAGAGTCCATGCGAGGAACAACGGCGGTTGTTTGCATAGAGCCTAATATCCATTTCCGCCATCATTGACGCGATAAAGTTAGAAGTTTCCTCGTGAGGCTCTGCTACCTTAAAAGATTAACTTTTTAAGGAGTGGAGTGCGATGAAATATGTAAATGCCGATGCCATCCTTCCGAAGGCATTGCTCGAAGAAATACAGCGTCATCTTCCTGGTGGATTAATCTATATTCCGAGGCCGAAGCATACCCATAAGAAATGGGGAGAGGATTCGGGCGGTCGACAACTCATTCGGGAACGGAACAACGAGATTTGCCGGAAGTTTGCTACGGGATCAACCGTGGATCAGCTGGCCGAGCAATATTGTTTATCCATCGAGAGCATCAAGAAAATTGTATATTGCAAAAAAGTGAAGTGAAGTTGAAAGCAAGTGAGATGAAACTGGATAAAGTGCGAGTCACATTCGAGCTATCGGATGTGGCTTTCACTTTAAATGTCATAATAGGAGCATGGAACAGATGAAGGAAGGATGGATGGAGTACAAGATGAGCTTTGAATACTACATAGCGTCAGATCGTCCGATCCCCGAGGTCAAACTTCGTGGGCAAGAGATTTTAACTGTCCGCGATATGATTCGGTTAAATGTTCCGGATGGCTTGGTTCCTTGGAAAGAGATGAATGAGAGTGCAAGTGTTCTTTACGGTGATCCAGCAGCCTCTAATTGTTTTCACATCGAAAGTGCACCATATGCTGTAAAAATCATAAGCCAGTATACAGACCTGATTCATATTTATAAATTCGATGCTCCCGATATCCATTTAATAAAGGATTTGTATCAATATGTAACTTCCCTCGATAAAGAAACGAACTTGGAAATTTGGCATCTCTGGTTTGGCTATGATCATGAAGATGAAGTCATCACAAGAAAAAATTTGTCCCGCGCTACGCTTACTCTCTCCGATTTTGATGTCGTTCTTCATGAGAGCTGGTGCATCGCTATAACAAGTTGATTCTTAAAGCAGGGAAAATCGTTATAATGCTGGAAAAGCAAAAAGAGCCGAAGTGAGCTAAACTGCTGCTGCTTCGGCTTTTTTGACCTCATACATGGTTATTGTTCTTCACAAATAGACATCACAATAGAGCATGGAAGTGTCGTATTTCCAGATTAGAAATTCGTCCGTGCAAACGTGGCATCGGCTTTCACTGTAGCGTTGCTGGCGGCATTCACGGCATCCAGCTGTAGCACATAATCATAATGTCGGATGTAAAATCCGGGCTGGCTATAGGATTGCAAAGATACTTTGGTACTGTCTGCCCAGCCGGGGCTGATCAGAAACGTAGCATCTCCTTTGTAAGCAGCCGTGTTCGTGAAGGCTTCAAGTACAATTTTATTACTCGCATTGCGTTTCAGAAAATAACCAGGGTAGTTGATCGCCTCCAGTGAGATGCCTGTAGAGCTGGCAAGACCCGGTACAACACGGAACTGGGCATCGAGAGCCGGGGAGACATTGGCATCCATGCGAGCGATATAGTTGGCGTGACGGATCATTCGATCCGGTACGTTGTGTGAAGTAAACTGGCTGTAGCCTGTGGCTTCGGGATTGGATGGACCCAGCATTTTGACTTCGTGCAGCGTTGGGGTGTACCAGTTGCCCGGATTATTCCACAAGACGGCATTGACCATATTAATTCGCACGTAACGGGCTGTAAAATGAACCGTATCTGTAGTGAACCCATACGTCAGATTGTTGATACGGTCTAGCGTGGAGTAATTCACACCATCGTTGCTAATCTCGATTTTATATTTGTAATACCCTTCAGAACCTTTATACATAAACCATGAAATGTCTATCTCCGTAATCGTCTTCGGTGCTCCAAAATCGACCTGCCACCACGCAGGCCAGCTATTGGAGGAGGCCACCCAAGAGGTTTGGTAGTTACCGTCATTGACAAGAGAAGCGGATGAGCCAGAGGCCGTGGAGCTGGCGGAAGCTGTTTTGCCTTGGGCATGATTCACGAGTGCAGGCAGCGTGATTTGTCCTGTTGTCGCATCTATATTCCATGTCGTATACCATTCCAGCGAGGCCGTTCCACTTGCATCACTCAACGTGAGCGGCAACCAGATATGTTTGTGCTCCCCAAGGTTCATCGGGTTCCAGCGATCTGCCATATAGATGTAGGAAGTGGTGTTGCTGCCCTGGATGGTAGCGATATCGTGAATCTGCGAGCCGAAGGCCGATGGGTTGCCATAAGGTGTGAGCGCAGACCATGGGCCAGTCATCGATGTAGCCGTAGCATATGCACCCTGATTCGGATACCAGCCGGCAGCCTGGGAGGTGAAGAGGTAGTAGCGGTTTCCTTTTTTCACAACAGCAGGGGCTTCGCGGTATGCATTCTCGAACAACCATCCTTCGAACGATTGTACCCCTGTATAACTTGCATTCATTTTAAAAATAGCCATCGTATCATTTGCGCCGCCGTTTTTGCGGGAGGCCGTTACGAGATAACCTGTACCATCTGTGTCCACAAAAACCGTCATGTCACGAGATTCGTAGTCAAGCGGGCGGAAGCTGCCCTCATACGTAAATTTACCGTTGGGTGTACTGCTTGTGGCTACCGCAACGCGGCCGAGATTGTAATCGGTACCGTTCTCATAGTGGGCCCAGAGTACATACTGTTTGGTGGAGGCGTTATAGATCACTTTTGGACGTTCAATCTTGCTGGAGGCGAGTTCTGTCGCGGAGCCTTTGGTCAGAATAGCGTTGCTGAACGTCCAATTTTTCAGATCGGTTGAGGTGTAGACGTTCACGCTGTCAAACTTACCACCTACTGCATGTTCACCATACAGATAGTACGTTGAGCCCACCTGCAGGATGTTACCGCTGTTGGCGTGAATGGGATTGCCAGACGTATCAAGCCAATCGGTACCATTGGTAATTGCTACACTTGCCGCGTTGCTTCGTTCAGGATGTAGACTAAACATCGTTAATGCGAGTGTGAAAACCAGAAGCCAGATTGCCTTACGTTTTCCCATTACGTACACCTCCATCATGATTGTAAATGAATAAAGCGATTTCAAATCTATTGTAATTGATTTACAATATTTAGCAAGTGAACAATTCAATTATTGCTGAACAAAGTAATATCATTAAGACAGTAAGAGGAGATAGCGTCGATCCAGTCTAAAAAAAGGGATTGGATTTGAAGCCAGTGGGGAGATTGTGGCGTATATAACGGTTAGAGAGTATTCCGAAAAAGTGATTAAGAGTTACACATAAACGCTGGAGGTACCGGACGAGATGAATGCGACGAATGCGACGAAAAATCCTTTGTACTACGAGATAAGCTCTGTTGAAGACTACACATCGATTATCAACGAGTTACCGAATGGTCGGGGTGTGTATTATTACCGTGGAGAAAACAGGCGATACGATACGCAATCATCATCTTTACTTCGATCAGGAATAGCGCGATTGCTTCAAGCTAACCCGGATTATTATGCACAAGCAGTAAATGACTATGTCAGAGATATGGCTGATCAAACGGGAGAGTGGGAGCGTGAGCATGTGCTGGCTTGGTGTCATCACGAGGGTCTGCCAACGAATTTGCTGGAACTGACAGAGTCTTCGCTACGTGCATTGTATTTTGCCTGTTTGAGCCGTACCGATCATAGCGGAGAGCCAAGTCAGACAGGGTACGTGTATGGTTATGCGAAAGAGAATACAGTCGATGTGACCGATCTTATACTGGAAAATGTGAAAGCGAAGTCATCCCAATATAACTTGATCGATGATATGCATGATGACCCTCGATGGGGGCGTCTGCTGCCTGATAACGATAACCTGGGATCTCCCAAGCTGAATCTGGCTCAGTTTCCGTACCTGACTTATCAGGTGCCTTACAAGTATAGAGGTTCAGACGAGCCGAACGGACTATACTTCTATCAGTTGTTTCAGACGGTCTCTTCATCATCCAATCCGGAGTTTTCTTATGAAATCATCCAGCAGCAGTACACACCTTCGCTGATCGTTAAAGTGAGTAATCAGACAGAGATTCGAGAGCAGCTTCATCACCGATTGGGGCTGTACAGTTGATAAAATTTCCGCTCAATTAAGAGAGCAAGATTGTGCATGTCATTCGTATTTCGGCGGATAGCTGCTGGATACCAGGACCGTGTCTGGATGCTAGTGGAGGATTGCATCTATAGGATAGGAAGTGCACTTGAGGATTAGAGGGGGATGGTTATGGATAGCTTTGTCATCGATGGGAATGCCCAAGTGCTCCTGAAGAAGGAGGGGGGCGAAACGGTGGTAGTCAAAGGCGGAATGACTGCCGAAGGTTTTAGGGTTTTGTCGACCTATGCGAAGGGCTGGCTCACGTTTGCCTATTTACAGGATCATCAGGGCATATGGTGGTTCAATGCCAGGGCAAACAAAGCAAATTTGTTTACTCAGGATACGGAAGCCTTCCGAGTCGTACACGAGGATTACAGCTGTGATTCACAGTACGTGTATCTGGAGGACAAGCCTGTTTCCCCATCTGATCCGGACAGCTTTGGGCCGTTGTCCGGGACGCCCTATTTTGCGAGGGATAATTACCGGCTTTATGTCAAAGACAGCCAGCATTTTCATCTGTTCGATGAGATCGATACATATGGAGCCATTGCCAAGCATGACTACTGTACGGATTCAGATCATTTGTTCCATCTGTCCAGCGGCCTTCGTTATGCCAACGAGTATAAACATGAGATGCTAGAGTGGCTGCGGCAGCATTATCCAGATACCCCTGGCTGGTGGCAGGTTGACTATGTTAATCAGGCAGATGAAGCAGTGCAGCTTGAGGGGAATTGGCATGCCACGGCTACCTCCGTATTCTATCGGACAGAGTCTGGCGGCGGATACGGGCGAGATGCTAAGGAAACCTTCCATCTGGTTCGCGGCGTGGATCGGAGTTCATTTGAACCGCTAGATGAACAGTATGCGCGTGATCGGGATCGGGTTTATTTTAAGTGGCGCACCATCCGTGGAATAGATCCGAAGAGCTTCGAGTCACTTGGAGGCCGATTTGGCCGCGACAAGCAACATGTGTATTACAACGGGTATCGTGTTGAGGGAGCAGATGTACTAACGTTTGAAGTGTTAGGTGGTACGGAGCATCTGGGCTTATCCAGGGATCAGAACCATGTATATCATGCGCAGTATGCGCGTACCATTCAGCCTTACGGCCATCCTGACGATGTGCTTCAACGAATTAAGGGAGCGGACACGGTTACCTTTGAGCTGCTTACCCCATCCGGTAGCTGGGCTGTAGATGCGAATCGGGTATATCTCTGGGGCACTGCTAATAAAAAGATAGACCGTACCAGTTTTACTCATCTGTTCGAAGCTTATCCCCAGAGCTGGGCAAAGGATCGAAATAGTCTTTATAATGCAAACGGAAAACGCACGGTAAAGGGCATAGACGGAGCATCTTTTGTCGTGTTAAATCGGTATTGGGGCAAAGATGATCAGGCTGTGTTCAGTTTTGTGACAGGAGGGGTGTACAAGACGGCGGATGCTGAGACCTTTCAAGTGACGGATGCTGAAGGTAGTGCGGAGGATGAGCTGTTCTTTTATGCGGTAGCAGAAGGTGTAGTACGAAAAAAGAAGAAAACGTAGCTGGGAATGCGAATATGTCCTGAGCGAATATAGTTATAGCAAACCCGGTGTCCTCATGGGAATGTTGAGTTGGATTGAAAAGTCGAAGCAAAAAAGCAGGGGCAGACTTCAAACAAGTCCAAGCCCCTGATTGGTGAATGACGTTTCGCATCTTCAACGCGTTATCACTATATTAATTTTTATGACCTTTACGTACCTTGAGCTGCATGCGTTTGATCGTCGTATGCTGCATAACTTCCAGTACAATCGGCCCTTTGCCGTTCAGGATTTCCACATCCGTTACGTTATCCAGAATGGTAATAATCCCGATATCGTCTGCGCTAACCCCTTCAATCTTCGCAATCGTACCTACAAAATCAACCGCACGAAGTTTTTTCTTCTTACCTCCGTTGAAGTTCAGTTTCATGATCTGCTGGTTCAACTGCTCACGCTTGTCCTTTTTGCGTTCAGGCACGATCTTGAGGCGCTTCTCGAATTCTTCTCTGCGGCGATCGACCGCTTCCTCGGAAGGAGCTTTCATAACCGGGATCTCAAATCCAATATAGGATTCAATCTCCGCAAGACGTCTGCCGTCCTTCGGGGTTACCAAAGTGAAGGCTCTGCCTGTTTTACCTGCACGACCCGTGCGACCCGTACGGTGAACATAGCTTTCCTTTTCAAGGGGGATATCATAATTGATGACGTGAGTAATGTTTGTGATGTCAATCCCACGCGCCGCAACGTCGGTAGCGATCAGATAACGGAATTGTCCACGTCTGAACGCGTTCATGACTTCAATTCGCTCATCCTGCTCCATGCCGCCATGGATACGATCAGCGGGATAGTCCAGATCAGCCATGACCCGAAACAGCTTATCAACATTTTCTTGTGTACGGCAAAATACAATGCAGCTATCCGGGTTTTCGGTAATCAACAAGTCCTGTAGCAGTGCGGTTTTGTTCACTTCCGATGTGTGAACCACGGCGTGTTCGATGGTTGCTGTAGTCAGTCCGCTGGCCTTGATCTCAATCTCTACAGGTGTGTTCATATATTTCCGTGACAGCTTCGCTACATCTTCCGGGAACGTTGCAGAGAACAGCATGGTTGTCCGTGCCTGTGGCAATGCCTGAATAATCGCTTGAACGGTCTCGATAAAGCCCATGTTCAACATCTCATCCGCTTCATCAATGACCAGATATGCGATGCGATCCAGCGGCAGCGTGCCCCGTTCAATATGATCCAGAACCCGGCCTGGCGTGCCTACAGCCACATGGGTTCGTTGTTTCAGTTCGGCTTTTTGAATATGAAAAGGGGACTGTCCGTACAGTGCGGTTGCTTTAATACGCTTAAAGCGCCCGATGTTGGTAATATCCTCATTGACTTGCAAGGCCAGCTCTCGTGTAGGAGTCAGAATCAGAGCCTGTGGTTTATTTTCGTTCCAGTCTACCAGTTCGCAGAGCGGAATACCGTATGCGGCTGTTTTGCCGCTACCGGTCTGTGATTTTACCACGAGATCCTGATTCTCCAGTGCGACGGGAATGACCCGGGTCTGAACTTCAGTAGGGTTCTCGTAACCCAGGCTGTCCAGTGCTTTTATAATTTCTTCACCAAGATCGTAGTCTTTAAATTGCTGAGTGCTCATCATTTACCTCTTTTGCGTTTTAGTTTGGAATGCAGTCTGCTCACGTTATTGTGGTCTCAGTAAGGATGTGAATGATCTTACTTACCAGCATTGCACCGTACATGTAACATATACCTGCTTATTATACTCTATGTGCACAAAAAGCGCGTGGGAAATAAAGAGACTCTCCTTCTGAACAGCAGTTAGCCCCTCCATACAGGTGAAGGGAGTTACGGTCATTACCCGCACCCGCACCCGCACCCGCACCCGCACCCGCACCCGCACCCGCACCCGCACCCGCACCCCCAATATTCTAACGATCTCAGATGAGCTTATTTGAACGATATAGAGCTTTCTGAAATTGTAACGATCACCAGAGAGCTTATTCTGCTGAAAACACGATGAAAATGTCCGATCTCACTTCATTTTGCCCAAATAAGGTCTCCTGAGATCGTTAGAAAATAAAAACGCATAAAATGGACTAAATAGCGTTTTTGGAGATCGTTAGATGAAACGTGTCCCTCAAATCAGGGGATGAGGGCACTCTACGATGCTCCCCTTCCTTAGATATGCAACGTTCCACGTGAAACGATTAGTATCATCCTACAGAGAGTTTCCTCTATAGCAAACTCACATTAAGAAAAGACGATACACCCATCATTACATGGGTGTACCGCCTTGATACATACATTGTTATTTTAGAATACTCACATATTTGCCGTACACGTATGCCATCTTTCCATTCAGCTTCACTTTGACCCAGCCATAGGCATGGCCTGTGCTAACTACTTCAAGCATCGTACCTTGTGGCACGGAAGTAATCACTTTAGATTTGGAAGATGCACCCGCCCGTACATTCAGATGAGCGGCCGTAACCTTGGCTTGTTTGCCTGAAACTGCGACACTTGGCTTGCCATTGTCTGAAGACACAGGTGGTTTACCTGGTTTCTGAGTGCCTGGTTTTGGCGCTCCAGGTGTAGGAACCGGAGTTGGTTTCGGTTTCGCTGGATTACCTGGTTTTTCCGGTGCAGGAGCTACCGGTGTCTCAGATGAAGGGGGTGTTGAAGTCCCGTCATTGTCTTTACCTTTGATTGCTTTGCGAGCCTTGTTCAACTGTTGATAGAACGCGCCTTTTGTTTTTACGCCTTTGAATTGTGCTGTATCTACCCCTGCTTTGGAAGAGAGGGCTTCAATCTCATCCGCTGTTACCGTGTCCAAAATGTTAATCGAGGCAATGTTCGTATATTTGCCGTCTTCCGTAGTCGGAACGGTCATCATGCCGGCATTAATGAGTTCTACGACATCTGCACGTTCCGGTGCAGTCAGGTCTACACCAGTGATTTTCCAATTGTGCTGTATCTTCGGTTCGTAGACACCTTTCATTACGTTTTTCAGATAGGCGATCGACAGGTTACGGATAGTCCCCTGAATCTCGCCGAAAGCCGAAGCATCCTTGGAGGACCAGAGCTGTTTGAACTTGCGTCCTTCAAGCGCCCCGCCTTTGGCAATGAGTGCTTCCATCCGATAAGCATTCAAACCGAGCTTGAGCGTATCATTGGCCAGAACAGATTTTCCATTACTATACTTCAAATTCGTAATTCGGCTGCCATATGGCTTCGTTAGATCGATCTCATAGGTCACACCACCAAAGAAATCGTCGGTGCTATATTTGGAAGCACGCCGCTTCGCATCAAAGCTGATGGTTACATCCCCGGGACGAGTAGAGTTGAAGTATCCCGCAGACCATTCCATGTAATCCTTCAGATCGCGTCCAGTCACTTCATATACAGTTACTTCACCAAACGTGTACTGATAGTTGAATGCAATATCCTTTTTCTTGATTGGGCCAACGTCCAGCTTGGCTTTGTCATTATCGATCTGATGTGCAACAACATCCGCATCACTGTAATGGAGCATCACTTCGGTGAAAAAGTCAGACAGCGGCGTTTCCTGAATCTGTACGGCAGGGATGCCTTTGATCTCATCCGCAGGAACCAGATTCGTTCCTTTCAGTTCCGCGACCACGATGTTAGCATCGGCACGTGCGAACTCGTGGAACGGATGCAGTGTTTTTTCCAGGGAAGGATCGGAAACTTCATAGGTGCCGTCTGCTTTTTTGACAGCGAGTGCCTTGGCTTCTTTGCTCTTCAACACAACCTTGCCGTCCTCTTTGGCAAACGTCAGGTCAATGCGTGACATGTGTGTACCATATTTGTTGGGCTCGGAGATCAGCACGCCGTTCACCGTCTGTGATTCAATCAGCTGATGCATGTGTCCGGCAAAAATAGCGGCCAGCTCCGGGTTGGCATTCGCGATATCCGTTACCCCGGTTCCCGGTTTTCCGTTCTCATTATCCAGTCCCATATGCATGAGGCCAACCATCACATCGACTTTGCCTTTCAGCTCGGCAATGGCTTTGCGAGTCTCCTCGACAGGGTCTTTCACAACAACACCATCCAGGTGATCGGTTCCTTTTTCGAATTCGGTGATCATCGGGGTGTTCATACCAATGACGCCTACTTTGATACCGTCGCGCTCAATAATGGTATATGCAGGCATGTAACGGTCGCCGTTTTCTTTGAAAATGTTACCGACAAGTGCCTGGCCCTTGAACTGCGAAGAGATTTTCGCCAGTACGTCCAGGCCGAAGTTAAACTCATGGTTGCCCATAACCCAGGCATCATAGTTCATCTCATTCATCGCCACCATCATCGGAGACTTGGGTTGGTCATTGAACAGTTCGGCTGAATTGTCCTGAATCATATCTCCCGCATCCAGAAGGATGGTGTTGGGATTCTCGGCACGAACCTTTTTTACCATCGTGTAGAGCTGTGTCATGCTGCCGGCAGGGTTGGGACCGTCCAGCGCATAATCCCATGGCATAAATCGACCATGAATATCGGATGTGCCAAGCAAAGTGATTTTAGTTTCCTGATCTGTTTCAGCTGCGTGAGCGCTTTCCGAAGCAAGCGGCGTGAGCAGCAGGGAAGAGCCTAACAGAATGGATAACGACCAACTGGCGAAACGTTTCAAACCAAGTGTACGCATGTGTAATCTCCCTTGTGTTCTAGAGTGTGTAATGATATCTATCCATCCATACTAGAGAAACATCAACGTAATGTAAACGCTGATGTAACATATATGTTCGATACAGTTGCGTAAAGTAGGGAAAAAAGATAAAGCAATAGGAAGTATACTTTTCAAAGTAAATAGTATGATTTATATGTGTATAAAACCAAAATTATCCATTATGATGTCATTGTAAGCGCTTTATAAAATACACCAAACCAAGGAGGAATATTATGTTGAAGTCCAAATGGTTTAAGACGGTAGGTACACTTGCCCTGGCAGGTGTGCTGGCCGCGTCAGTCGCGGTGGGCAGTGTTAGTGCCGGATTGGCTAAAGGCAGTAAATTCCTGGGGAATATTATAGCTAGCCAGGTTCCAAACAATTTCAGTCCATACTGGAATCAGGTAACGCCAGAGAACTCCACCAAGTGGGGAGCAGTAGAAGGCACGCGTAATGTGATGAACTGGGGCCAGGCAGATATGGCTTACAACTATGCGAAAAACAATAAAATGCCTTTCAAATTCCACACGCTTGTTTGGGGAAATCAGGCACCTAACTGGATGAATGGCCTTTCTGCAACAGATCAGAGAAACGAAGTGATTCAATGGATCAGAGCTGCAGGACAACGTTACTCTCAGTCGGAGTTTGTTGACGTAGTCAATGAGCCGTTGCATGCAAAGCCAGCCTTCCACAATGCGATTGGTGGAGATGGACAGACGGGCTGGGATTGGGTCATCTGGTCATTCCAACAAGCAAGACAAGCCTTCCCGAATTCCAAGTTGCTGATCAATGAATACGGTATTATCGGTGACCCTGCGAAGGCAGATCGATATATCCAAATCATCAACCTGCTGAAAAACAGAGGCCTTGTTGATGGCATCGGTATTCAAGCGCACTACTTCAATATGGACAACGTATCTGTGAACACGATGAACACCGTTCTGAACAAATTGCAAGCAACAGGTCTCCCAGTGTATGTATCCGAGCTGGATATGACTGGCGATGACAATACTCAGTTGCAACGTTACCAACAAAAATTCCCGGTACTCTGGAAGCACCCGGCTGTTAAAGGTGTTACGCTGTGGGGTTACAACGAAAACCAAACATGGACTAGTGGTTCTCACCTGGTAAGAAGCAACGGTACAGAGCGTCCTGCAATGCAATGGCTGAAAAGCTACCTGGCGAACAATCCTTAAGTCTAGGAACAGGTCCTAGAGTTGGCCTTTGTATAAATCTTAGTAGTAGCAAAAGCAGATCGGGCTCATTCTACTTTTACAATCAGTTAACAGTATTATCCCCCAAAAAGAGCCTGTTCCGCTAACGATGCGGGACAGGCTCTTGAAGTTTACATCCGCATTTTGCTTTCACTTCTTGTTATTTCAAAGGGCTGTATTCACTTGTTGTAATTACCTAATTACCATACTGTTGAATGAATCGGCTTCAAGCTGAACATGAATGGTTTGTCCTTTGTCCAGAGCCAGGTACAGGTCGCGGCGTTCCGGGAATGGATTGTTAATCACGACGACCAGACTGTTATCCGGGTTGCGGAAAGCAACCGCTTTGCCGCTCCATGCTCCGGAGAGACCCAGCCGGCGAGCGCCGTTAACGACATGGTGCGCAAAATGCTTCATCACATAATACTCCGGATTGCGCGTAACGTCCTTGTGTGCAGGATCCACTGTAATCATCGAGTTCTGCTCCCAGCCCCATGTACTGCGGCCTTTGGGCTCCAGCACCATATTCCAATAGATATAGGCATTAACACCGTTGCTGAAATAGTGCTGATAGAGGTTATATACATGCTTGGCGTAATTCCAAGAGTTGGTACCATCTCCGCATTCATTCTCGGTCTGCATATAACGAAGCTCCGGGTAACTTGCCACGGTACGTTGAATGGCGTGTTTGCCTGCCCATTGATATCCGACTCCTTTGATATAGGAGTAAGCTTTGGGATCACTGAGCACCAGCCCGGCGTATTCATCAAATCCGGTCGTTTTCTTTTTCATCAGTTCTTCCCATGGATCAGGTGCATTAATGGTACCCAGCCAGATTTCCGTATCCAGACCATGCTTGTCAAAAGCAGGCCCCAGATAATCAGCGATGAACTCACGCAGCTGCTCGCCTGTCCACATACAGGACGGGAACTTCTGATCCGCGATCACTTCGTTCTGCACATGTACCTGATGAATTGTAATGCCCGCCTCACGGTAGGCCTCCACGAATTTCACAAAATACAGAGCGTAAGCCTCCAGAATTTCTTTTTCCCAGCGAAGTGTTCCGTAGTTGTAGGCTTTGGGGAACTTCATCCAGGTTGGCGGACTCCATGGCGATGCGAATAACTGCAAATCCGGGTTATAACTTAAAGCTTCCTTGATATAAGGGATCAGATATTTGAAATCCCGTTCGATGGAAAAATGGTTCATGGCCACATCTCCGTCGACCTCGTTGTGGCTGTACCACTGCTCTGCATAATCACTCGCGCCAATCGGCAGGCGACAGATTGTAAACCGATGCTCTCCTTCCGGATGGAACAGGGAGTGCATGACTTCGTGCCGCTGCTGATCACTTAAATGAGCCAAAGCCAGATAGCCCAGCTCGTTAAAACAGCCGCCGAATCCTTCGACAAGCTGATGTTGCTCACCGGTGAACCCTAAGTTAGCGCTTTCATTTGTGGGAGCAACAGATATCTCCATCCATGGTTCTGTAGGTGTAGTGGAAAATCCGTTAAACGTAAATGTCATATGATGATCCTCCTAGGTTGTTTCTTAGTGACTCGCTGATTACGTTCAGTATACCAACTTTCGCTACAAAAACAGATATGCTAAACCGTGCAATATTTACCCTAATCCAAGGTGGAGAGCAGTATACCCTATTCCTCATGAAAAGAGAACAAAAAATCCCCGCTGGGCATTCAGGCGGGGATGCAGTCACATTTTGCAATGAATGAGATGTGTTAACGGATTACTTTGCTTAAGGTCATGGTGTAACATCATCTTCAGCCTGCGGTTTATTTTCAAAGATCAGAATCGTTTTGCTATTGGCTATATATCCAACGGTGGTATGAAGCTGCTCTGAGATAAATCGAACGGGTACATAGGCGTTCCCATCTTTCATCAACAGGGGAGCATCATTCATGATGAGTTCATCATTGATTGCTGCCTGTTTATTGCCCACGCTCCAGCGAATCGTTAGATTCTCCTGTGTAATTACAGCTTCACGCGTATCGCTGTTCCAGTTCACACGAGCATTTAACTGCTCGGATACAAAGCGCAGAGGCACATATGTCCGGCCTTTATCAATAAAAGGAGCTGCACCCAGTGCGTACGCGCGGTCACCTACATATGCCGTAGTAGAGCCTTCAATCAGACGTTGGAAACGCCCCTGTGGCGTGCGTTTCTGCTCCCTGACATTCAATTGGTTGAGCAGGTGCATCGTATGACTACCACTTGCCACATCCAGATAATTATTCTGTACAGTTAGTCCGGTAGCCTCTGTCTCTGCCAGCACATTCTGTGTGCCTGAGGACATAGAGGTGGAAGCGGAGATATGATCTACACTTGGAAGCCCCGAATTGTCAGGCGTAAGAGATAATTCAGAGATCGGTGCCAGATCCCATATCCGGTTGCCCGATAGCTTTAATATGTTCAGTTTGGTTAGCTTGCGCAGAGGCTCCAGATCGTAGATCTGATTCGAATCCGCGTTTAGCTCGGTTAAGTTTGTTAATACCGCAATGTCACTCAGTTGCTGAATCTGGTTACCCGAGATATCCAGTGATCGAAGTTGTGTCATGTGGCTCAAGGGTGTAATGCTGGATATATGATTACCTGCTACATTTAGCTCTCGCAGTGTATTCGGCAGATCAGAGAGTGCATCAAGTGCCGAAATGTGATTGTTTGCCACATTTAACTGTGTTAGCCCTGTCTGTTCTGTAAGTGGGGTGAGATCTGTAATGTAATTGTTCGAGATTTCAAGCCATTTCAGCGAACGCAGTTCGGATAGAGCGTCCAGACTTGAGATCTGATTGCCGCTGGCATGCAGTGTATGTAATCTGGGGAATTCCCGCACAACGTCAATGGAGGTTATTGAATTATTGCTGATATATAGTCGTCCCAGTTGTTGCAATGTAGCAAGAGGCTGAATGGATGTAATGTAATTGTTGCGTACGTCAATCTCGCGAAGCTGAGTCAGGTGTTTCAGTGGTGTGAGATCGGTAATTTCGTTGCCATATAGACGCAGATGAGTCAGATTCACGGCATGTTCCAGCCCGGAGAGATTCTGAATACCGACATTACTCAGATCCACTACACGAAGCTGCCTCAGATCGTTGGACGTCAGGGGTTCGCCTACAGATATATTCAAAATTAGCTTAAGTCCGTCTTCCAGTGCAGGATCTTTGATGAGGGGATTTTCTGTCTCAGAGGCCGGATAGGCCATCGCTTGCCCTGCCGTACCTATACTTAGAATACATATCATCAATAACAGTGTAATTCTTTTCATTACATGCCTTCCCTCCAAATCATAACTTCTCTAGTTATTAACCCGTCTTGGGGAAATAGGAACAGTGATTGTATAACTTGCATCGATCTATACCTTTATTCTATATGATGAAGGCCATGCCCTGCACTTTTTCGGAATAACTTTGTACAAATTAAACAGATTTGCACGGGATTGTATTCAACACCTTTAAGAAAAGGGTAAAGATGTACAGATGTTATATGTGGAGAGGGAGATATTGATGAAGAAAGCGATGATCATTAGCAACCCGTCGTCAGGCAAGGAAAAAGCGGAGCAGTACGTGTCTCAGGTTCAGGCTATTCTGCAAGCCAAGCAGTACGCGGTGGTCGTTAACGAAACGGCCGGGGAAGGTGATGCTGCTCATTACGGTCTGAATGCGTGTAAGGATGGGTGTGATCTAGTGATATCCATCGGGGGAGACGGTACATTGCATGAAACAATCAACGGTATGCTGGATCAGGAGCATCGTCCTCTTCTGGGCATTGTTCCACTTGGAACAGTAAATGATTTTGCGCGGGCGTTACATATCTCTCTTGACCCGGATGAAGCGATCGAGCAACTGCGCTCGGAACAGACCCGGTTGGTAGACCTCGGCATGGTGAATGGACGGCTTTTTGCCAATGTGGTGGCTGCCGGCTCGCTCGCGGAGGCATTGTTCTCTGTTTCGGCAGAGGAAAAATCGAAGCTGGGCTCGTTCGCTTATTTGAAGGAAGGATTGAAGGATCTGGTGAACACCCCAGCGAACACTCTGAAGATTGAATATGACGGGCAGTCATGGGAGGGAGAGTCACCGCTCTTTCTGGCAGCACTCACCAACTCGGTTGGGGGATTCGAAAAATTGTCACCGGATGCAGAGGTGGATGACGGATTGATCCACTGCTTTGTGATCCGGAACATCGGCGTGTTCAACAGCTTGACCTTGGGTACGTCACTGTTCTTCGGCAATCTGAAGGAGCATAAGGACGTGGACTATTTTACAGCCAAAGAAGTACGTGTCCGCTCGGACGAAACCATTCGTACGAATGTAGACGGAGAGGAAGGGCCTGCCTTGCCCATTGATATTCGTGTTCAGCCTGGTTATATGAAGGTCATCGTGCCGGAGAAAAGTGAATGATTCCCCATGGGCTCGCCAGTTCCGGTGAAAAACGAATCATTTCTCCATATAAATGTGGGGAAAGTCTATTGAAACCGATTGCAGGTATGTGTCACAATCATAGACGGAAGACAGGCATGGACATGCATATTGCATAACAGGTCTCATGCAAACCAAAACTATTTTATTGAATATGGAGGGGAAACATCTTGAGAACCATTAAACTGGGCAGCAGTGCACTCGATGTGCCTGTAGTTGCTGTAGGTTGTATGCGAATCAATTCATTGGACAGTAAGGATGCGGAGCATTTTGTACGTTCTGCCATGGAAGTAGGAGCAAATTTCTTCGATCACGCCGATATTTACGGCACAGGGACATGTGAGGAGATTTTTGCCGATGCTGTGCAGATGAATCCCCAAGTTCGTGAAAATTTGATTCTGCAATCCAAATGCGGAATTCGCAAAGGCATGTTTGATTTCTCCAAAGAGCATATCCTGAATTCGGTAGATGGTATTCTGCAGCGTCTGAGAACCGAGTATCTGGATGTGCTGTTATTACACCGCCCGGATGCACTTGTTGAGCCAGAGGAAGTGGCAGAAGCATTTGATCAGTTGGAACGTGAGGGTAAAGTGCGTCACTTTGGCGTATCGAACCAGAACCCGAATCAGATTGCCTTGTTGAAAAAATACGTCAAACAGCCGCTGGTAGCCAACCAGCTGCAGATGAGTATTACCAATACCACCATGATCGACAGCGGCATCAATGTGAATATGGAGAATGATGCTGCGGTGAACAGAGATGGCAGCATTCTGGATTACTGCCGTTTGCATGACATTACTATTCAGCCGTGGTCTCCGTTCCAATATGGATTTTTCGAGGGGGTTTTCCTGGGTAGTGAGAAGTTCCCGGAGTTAAATGCCAAGATCGATGAGATCGCTGCGAAGTATAACGTGAGTAATACAACGATTGCGATTGCATGGCTGCTTCGTCACCCTGCACAGATGCAACCTGTAACGGGCACGATGAATATAGAACGTCTGCAAGATTGTGTGAAAGCGAGTGAAATTCATCTCACTCGTCCAGAGTGGTATGAGATTTACCGTGCTGCAGGTAATGTGCTGCCTTAAGTTAGACACATTGAGTTATAAGGCAACAGGAAGTGTACTGAACATGTGCACGGATCAATGCTTGACTGACACGAGCCCGTCCGGCTCGTGTTTTTTTGTACACTTAGGGCTTGGAAGAACAGCTCACTTCGATATAAAATATAGATACATACTTATTCCTTCTAAAAGGATTAAAATGTAATTAATACAAATTAGTTGAAATTATTTTATTGAAAAGCACGTACATATTACATATAATTACTTTTAATTACTTTTGCGTACCGCACAGTCTTGTTTTTGGTGTTTTTATTTTGGAGGGTGGTGTTCCCTTGGAGCCGACAACCACGATACGCGATCATTTAGAACGTTATCTGAAGCGTGAACAGATGTCGATCAGTCTTTTTTCAGAGCTGTCCGGAATTAATTCTGGCACTCTCAGCAACATATTGAACAAAAATCGACCGATCTCCATGCAGCAGTTGGATCGTATTACAGTAGCCATGAAGCTTGAGGCGGGCCATTTCTACGAGTTGTATATTGATGAGTGCTTTGTGCACGCTACCCCGGATTGGCGGAGATTAGGGCCGTTCCTGCATCGATGTGCTGAACTCGATAAGTTGGACTGTATCGAAGAGGTCATTCGTCTGATGATGGACAATCTGTCGTATATCCCGTTGTTATTTGATGTGGCAGAGGAATTCTACCATGCTGGCAAATGGAAACCGGCAACTCTTTTATATGAAACGATCGCCGAAAGTGAGAAGATGCAGCATTCTGAACGGCTCGCGCTCTGTCAGTATCGCCTGTTCAAGCTTGGACTGACGAGTGATCAGCAGCGGAATGTCATTATTGCGGCTCAATTTGAATATTATGTGGATCGGCTGGATGAACGTTATCAACTGGATGCACTAAATGAACTGATTAATGCGTTTGGAGCTTTGCATAGATGGAACAAAGTACAGGAACTATCCGACAAATTAAAAATTAAAGCTACAGTCCATTATGAACTTAATGGCAGGAGGAAACAGGAGGAGACCAAAAGGCCGATTGTCTTTTATATTCTATATTCCTACCTTGCCTCAGGAAGCGCACATTATCATCAAAAGAATTATCATACGGCACTCGAGTATGTTGCTTTATACGCAAATAACAGCTGGGTGAAAGACCCCGATGAAGAAGAACGCGTTGTCATGAATCAGTTCCAGGAATGGGCAGAGGCTAACCGGTATATCTACAAGTTGATGGCCGGACAGTTTGAAGTTTTGCCTGATTATCTGGAGTATATTTCAACCAAAGAGAACGAAATTTTCCCAGCACTGTGTGATATTGTGAAGGCAGCTCTCCACTACAACCAGAATATCGATCATGTCTTGCGGGACTACCAATCCTATTTTATATATCAGGAGCAAAGTAACCGAATTGGTAAAGTCAGCAGCCAGGTTACAGACGATCGATATTTACGACTTTTATTGGATTTGGGTGCATATTATTTAAGGAAAGACGAGTATCACTCAGGTATAAGATTTGTGTTAGATAGTTTAAAATTTGCTATTGAAATTAGCAGCGGACGAGGTATGCTTAGAGGAGTCGGACTGTTTGAGCAATACAGGGAATTCGCATCGGAGACGGCGAAACAGGAATACAAAATGATCATTAGTGAGGTGCAGAAACTTAATGAAGAGAAAGTTGGCTTTGCTGATAGCTACATGTAGTATCATTGTATCCATCACAGTCCCTGCTGCGCAACCTGTCCCAGACACAAAGAATCCCGACCCACAAATTATGAGACCCAGTGACCACGGATTCGGAACTTAAATGACTATACGAAATAAGGTTCGGGGGCATAAGCCTGAGCCACGGAACGCTTCTGGTTTTCTTCGGAAGCGTTCTTTTTGGTATGCCATAAACGCTGTAATAATGCTGGGATAATACATAAGAAAGTACACTGTCATATCCTCATCAAACTATCGATTGGCATAATAAGCTAAAATATGACAAAAGGAGGGGGGACTATGGATCGTATGGAATTAAAAACACAGATTGAAGACGCGAGACAACAGCTGCATCAGATACACACGCAATATGGTAATATGCTTCATCCTGAAGTGATCCGACAATCCGTAGTACTCGACGCTCTCCTGAACCAATATCACCGGATACGTATGGAGAAGTTGATGAATTAACAAGGGTTTAAGACAAACGATGTGCGAGTCGAAGACCTAAACTCAGGGCGATAAAAAAAACACGAGGGAGTATAACTCGCCTCGTGTTTGTTGTACCTTCTCATGTTTGTTGTATCGTTATTTAAGCTTGAGCTTGCGGTTTGAAACCTTCCTCTTGAAGATATTCTCCGGCTTCGCCGCGTGATTCAAAAGCCATATCCAAATCCTGGCCGGAATACACACACCACATGTCATTATCATATTTTAAGGTGAGTGTATGTCCCTCTTCATTGATCCATATTCCGCCGCCTGACGACAGAGTAACCGGGACAGATTCTTTTGGGGTGGGTGCTTTCTCAGCCGCTTCAACTGCATCCGGATTGTAAGACATCGCTTTGAGCGTTGCATCCAGCAACGAGCGCAGATCCGCTTCCGAGTAGTCACGAATATTAACGAACCCTTTGGCATCCGTTTCATAGTTCGGCAACAGCCCTGCATAGATATAACCATTACCGTTCGGGTGAATGTGAAGTGCCACGATCTTTTTCTCATAGGCGCTGTCTTCATAGTGGAAATTTACACGCCCCAGAGAAACATTTTTGCGCTGCAGCTGGGGATAGGATTCAAGAATTTCAAGCTTTTGTTCAACGTTAAGCATATATGCCTCCTGTTACTAGTTAGGTAGTCGGATTATACCACAGGTGAAGGCCGAGGACATCCTCTGTTCATGAGGGAAGCGTGGTACGAAAACACCTCTTTATTATGATCCATATGATCCTGTCAAAATACGTTGCCCTAACGCTTTCAGGTGTTCCATGACTTGCAGATAAGGATAAGGGCCATAGCTGATTCGTGAAACCCCTAGTGCAGCCAGCTGATTGGGTGAAGGCTCCGGGGAGGTTACCATCACGTTGACGGGAATTGGGGACTGTTCACACAGTTGTTGAATCCACTCCGGATGCTGTAAACCTGGAACGAACAAACCGCTAGCCCCTGCTTCTGCGTACGCCTTCGATCGTGTAATAGCTTCATGTACCAACGCTTCCTGATGCTGTTCAGGAACTTGTTGCAGAAATAAATCTGTACGCGCGTTGATAAAAAGCCGGATGCCTGCCTGCTCTGCAGCCTCGCGAGCTGCGGATAACCTCAAACACTGTTCTGCAGAACGATACAAACCTTCACCATTCGGAAGCTGATCCTCGATATTAATACCTACTGCTCCACACTCGATAATTTGCAATACATTTTGCTTCACTTCTGACATAAACCTGCCATACCCTCCCTCTATATCGATGGTTACTGGCAAATCCACGCTCTTTGTAATGCGTGCAAGGTTAGCAAGTACCAAATGGAAGGGCAGAGCTTCTCCATCCTGTTCACCGTGGGTTGCGGCAACAGAAAAACTTCCGGTAGCGATAGCTGCCGCTCCTGTAGATTGAATAGTCTGTGCACTTCCAGCATCCCACGCATTCACTAGTACGAGTGGTTTTCCTTTGATGTGATATTGATGAAATTGCTCAGCTTTTTCCCTTAACGTGTGGTTGTTGACGTTCATCTCGAATCATTCCTTTATCAGATAAATGTAATGCTGATCCTCACGATCATGACCGCTGTTTCTCATGTTGGAGCAGCCAGTTTTTACGTGTCAGTCCTCCTCCATACCCGCCGAGTTCCCCACTAGCGTTAATTACACGGTGACATGGAATAACAATAGCAAGCTGATTAGCACCGTTGGCCTGTGCTACCGCCCGGCATGCCGTCGGTTTTCCAACGGCGTTAGCAATCTCCTGATACGATCTCGTTTCTCCGGCCGGAATAGCTAATAACGCTTTCCAGACTTGTTTTTGAAATGGTGTTCCTAAACAGAACAACGCTGTGTCGAACGCCGTCCTTTTGCCGTCGAAATATTCATCTAACTCCCGTTCTATAGACTGAATAGGCGCTGATGTGCCAGGCACGATTGCAGATTGGGTACGCTTCCGCAGACGTTCTACCTCACGTTCCAGTCCTCTGCGATCAATGAATTCGAGTAAATATAAAGCTTGTTCATCCGCCACAGCCATCATAGGGCCAAGACGGGTGTCGATCCAGGCCGCCTTCAGTATCCGTTCTTCATCTACATGTGTAGGCGCAGCTCCCATAATCCGCGAAAAAGCATCCCGAAATCCACTGCTTGACTCATATCCCGTGGAGAGCTGGCTATCGATGACGGTACGTCCGGAGCGAATATGCTTTAGGGCTAGTCCCATACGCCGGGCGCGTGCATATTCGACAAAGGTCATGCCGAATCTTTTTTTAAACTGACGGCGAGCTGTGGATTCATCAATGGATAATGCTTTGAAGTCCTGTCCCTTCCATCGTTTCTCCGGCTCTCTCTCTACAGCCTCAACCAGCATGCGAACCACATCCGAAACCTGATTGGGATGAGATAAAGGTCTACAACGCTGACAAGGACGGAATGACGCAAGCAACGCTTGCTGAGCCGTTTCGTAAAACTCGCAGTTCTCGAACTTTGGCTTTCGAGCCGGGCAGGTAGGGCGACAAAATACACCCGTTGTTTTGACCCCGACATAAAATAAACCTTCATATTCTGAATCTTTGGCTACCAGTGCCTGGTAATACTGTCCTTTCAGATCCGCAGAGATCATAAACCGCACGTCCTTACTTCCTTGGAATCATAATCGTTCCCTTATTATAGGGCAGAAACAAACCTCTCATCGCCGAAAATCAGGCATCTATTCAATTCTGTTGTTTATCTCGGATTAGGAATTGTTCAGAATTTGTTTAGAATAGGGTGATAATATAGACCTATATTTTAATTTAATAGCTAGTCGTATATTCCTAATACAGATTCAGCAAGACAGATATTTTTTGTTGTTAAATGCAATTATATAAGCGGGCTAAATGAAGATTGGCGAAAAAGGTAGATGAAAATCGGAGGTCAAATGAAGATGAGATATTCCACGTATAAAAGTATTCATGAACATGAACAGGCCGTGTTAACTAAGCCTGATTTTTCGTTAGAAAAGCACATTTCTGAAAAGTACACTTCTATGCTTTCTATACGAGATCAAGTCACACGCCCCGCGATGATCAAGCTACTTATTACCATTAGTGTATTCATTGCTGGCTGCAGTGTAGTGTTCAAGGCCTCTGCGGGTGATCAACCTGTGTTGCTAAATCAGCAGGTCGTTGTATCCTCAGGGGATACGCTATGGAGTATATCGCTTGCGAACAAACCGGAACAGATGGATACTCGGATTTATGTCGAAGCACTCAAAAATACAAACCAGTTGGCACACGGAACTATTCAATCCGGTCAAGTACTAGAGTTACCGAGATTTCAGCATTAATCATAAGAAATAACACTTCTGATTCCCATCTTCTTGAATGCAAGCTCATACACTTATCACTACGAAAGAACAGGTTGTAGTTTGAATTTTAGAATCATTTACATATTATGGAGCTTCATGAGGGACGATATGGTGTAGTGATGAATAAGGTTCACGTTCTAATTTGTGTATGAGAAGGAAGCAAAAAGAATAAAGGGAGTCGATGAAGTATGAATCGTATCGTCAGGAAATCTGCGCTGTATACAGCGGTGTTGTGTATGGTCATCGTCGTTAGTGCCTGTGGCGCCAAAAATAATAAAGAGTCTGTACAGGAGCACGCCTACCCGCAGTCCAAGCAACCGATCGAGGAAGCTGGGCAAGACTCTATACCTAATGCGGAAGCCAAGAACAACAAAGATCAGGGCAACGCAAAAGCGGAAGAAGGCAAGATGGAGACGCAGTCTAACGCTGAGGCATCGTCAGAGGAGATCGACATTGTCATTGATCAATCGGATAAACCGATGGAGGGCAACAGCTTTGATTTTGTGATCAAGCAGGTGCCTAAAGGGTATAGCCTAACGGAAATGCGCTGGACGTCTAACACGGTAACCATTGTGAATTCGCTGCAAGAAGCAATCGAGCATGGGGCGAACGGAGAGGACGGCTTTTATTTTAGCGGTAATGGCCAGTTCTCGGGATTTATCTATTCGGACGAGATGAAGGGCGAGCGCGGGAAAGCCATATTTGTGTTTACCAATGATGAGGGTAACATGTTAATGTCCGAGAAGGAGATCCTATTGAAGTGACTGCAGGCATGCTCAGGACACGGAGATGCGAATATAAGTGCGGATAAGATAAAATAAAACAGAGAAAGCAGCCTTGAGGGCTGCTTTTTTGTTTGTTTATTGAGACTGAATAGCTATAGCGATGTATAGGTCTTGAATAATGTTTTATATAGTGTGAATGTTGAATTATGACGAAAAAAATTTAAAAAAAGTTCATTTTATCCGCTAAAAAAGGTTTTTTAACCTAATATTTACCCATTTGTTCAGAATCCGTTCAGAGTTGTGTACTACAATAGGCCTATCTATTTAACAGAGAGATAGATTAAATAATTTGATTGAGAACATCTGAGGAGGATAACAATGGGCAAGATTCGCAAATCATTTAGTTTATTAGTTGTTTCACTCATGCTGTTGCAAGGGGCGTTAACGGGTGCTGTCCCTGCGGGAGCGACACCAGTTGAAGATAGTAATTCGACCTCTACTACAAGCACGAATACAAGCACCAACACGGAGACTTCGAACACCAGTACCAACACCAACACAAGCACGGAGACCTCAAACACC
The DNA here is from genome assembly GCF_052691815.1 of Paenibacillus sp. TSA_86.1. Classification (NCBI taxonomy): domain Bacteria; kingdom Bacillati; phylum Bacillota; class Bacilli; order Caryophanales; family Paenibacillaceae; genus Paenibacillus; species Paenibacillus sp. TSA_86.1. The sequence goes on from NZ_JBQZGE010000005.1 coordinate 45,937, forward strand.
AACACAGAGACTTCGAACACAAACACTAACACTAACACAAACACCAACACAAACACAAACACGGAGAATAATAACTCGTCTTCGAATACACAGACTCTTTTGGAAATGTTAAAGACGGCAATTTCAAATGGGGATGGAAATACGGTACTTGCTATATTAAAAAGTGAAGGTTTGCTTCAGCAACCAGAAGCATTTAATAACCTTTTTGATAATGAAAAGACCCTGGTTGCTAATGCTTTAATGAATCTAGCTCCTAAGTCTCACATGTACACGGAACCACAGGTTCAATTTATTACAGATGCTAGTATCACGGCACTCAAGGCTTATAGGGAAACAGATGTAAAAGGCATGATGTTGATTCTGAAAAATTTCTATACTCAAATCTTAGATCATAAAAATTTGTTTTCAGAAGATGATTTTAAACCGTTTGAGTTAGCTGCTCAAACATATTTAAACAGCACATTCGTAGATCAATACTTGGCTGCTTATGTCTCTAAATTATCGGCAACATATCCTGGATCAGAATTTAAAGACAAACATGTGCTTCTGTTGTTGAGCGGCCCAACGAATATGCCTTCTGTAAACATGGCAGAGGCTAATGACGTTATGGAGGTCTTTGGTTACCTCTTTATGACAGAGATGTTCTCAATGCAGTACAATGCTGGGAATTCGAATGCGAAGATCGAGGAATTCCCTCTTAAACTAGATAAGCTAATGTTATTACCTCAAAACAAAACAGAGGAATTTACGGAGTGGATGGTGAGCGAACGACCTATAGGAGGTTATAAAACGTTCGAAGAAATTCAAAAGGCATTTGATCTATTTTTTGCTCCAGCTGCACCAAAAGTGACTGGTGATGATGTCAAGAACACAATTATTGGTTTGGAAAATACAATGGAAATCTCCATTAATGGTGGTCTGAACTGGCTTGATGTTGCATTTATGCAAAGCATAGATCTGAGCGGCGACAAGACGATACTAGTTCGTTATAAAGCCGTTGAAGATGTACTGCCAAGTCGATTCGTAAAGCTCGTATATACAATGAATGATTCAAATACCAATCCTGGTAATAATAACGGGGGCAACACAGGTGGGGGTACATCTACAGCTACACCTGTATCAAACGCACCAGTAACATCCACACCTGCACCAACGACGAAGCAAGAACAGCTCGTGGTGGATGTGAACGGAGTTAATGGCACGAACCTGACCAAGACACCAATCACACGTACAACCGAAACCAACGGAACCGTTAAAGATTTGGTGAAAATGACAGATGCGATTGCCAAGGAATCGGTTGAAAAAGCAAAACAACTGGGTACCAATACGGCACGTATTGTCATACCAGATACGAAAGATGCTGTGTCCGAAACACGGGTCGAAGTCCCGAAAACAGCTGTAAAAGACTTGAGTGACGGTTCGATGAAACTGGAAATCTCAACAGAGAATGCAGTCATTTCGGTACCTACACAGTCCATTACCGGATTCGATCAAGACTTGTATTTCCGCGTGGTTCCACTGAAAAAAGAAACCGAGCGCAAAGATCTGGAAGAGCGTGCAAAGAAAGAGCAAGTGATTCAGCAAGTTGCTCCGAATACCAATGTGCGTGTGCTTGCTCGTCCAGTTGAGATCGACACGAATATGCAAAGTCGTGAAGTGACGCTCACATTGCCACTGGGCAATAGCTTGCCAACGGATGCGACAGCTCGTCAGCAGATTTTGGATAACCTGGCTGTGTACATTGAACACAGCGATGGCACGAAAGAACTGGTACAAGGCAAACTCGTGAAGCTGGCTAATAACAGCGAAGGCATTGAGTTTACGGTAACCAAATTTAGTACATTTACGCTGGTTGTTGTAGACGGGCTGAAAGCTTCTCAAAAGACAAATCACCCATACATCCAAGGTTTCGGCATTGATTTCCGTCCGGATGCGTTCGTTACACGTGCACAGATGGCCGCAATGCTTGTTCGTAACATGTCGGGTGAAACAGCAACAGCAACCGTGGCAGATACAAAATTCACCGATGTATCCGCAACACATTGGGCAACAAGTGAGATTCAGAAAGCACAGGCTGCAGGTATCATGAATGGCCTGAGCGGCACAGCTTTTGCACCAGAAGGTTCGATTACGCGTGCACAGATGGCAACCATTGCGTACCGCTGGATGCAAAAGCAACCAACGAACTCGGCAGCAACAGCACCAGAAGCAGCTTCCTTCACGGATGTAGCCGCTGATCTGTGGGCAGCAGATGCAATTGCCTATGTGCAATCCACGGGCCTGATGGCTGGATACAGCGATGGTACATTCAAACCGGATAGCAAGCTGACTCGTGCAGAAGCGGTAAAAGTGCTGAACGTATTGTTCAAACGTACACCGCTGACCGGAGTAGCGACGCCATCCTTTAGCGATGTGCCTGCAACCCACTGGGCATATGCAGATATTGAGGCTGCGGCACAGAAGTAGTTTTTATAGGTAATTTAGTTACAAGGTACTCAAAAATAAACAGAATAAACAATGTGAATGATGAGAGAGTACTATAAAAAAGAACAGTATGAAAAGAGCTGTGCCCAAAGCCATTGATCGGCTGGGTACAGCTCTTTGTTGTATATGCTTATTATATAATACATTGATCTCAATCTTATATTTGCTGCTGAATCTACTCTGTTAAGATCCGATATCTTTAAGTCTATACTCAGCAGGGCTAGTCGTGCTGTTCCGGTATTTCTGTTTTTTCTTCATATAACTTACCCTCTCGCAGCCGATCCACGAATCCTTGAAGCCAGACATAATATTGCTCTGCATGCTGGAGCTTGTGCAAATCTCGCAATGCCTCTTCCCGATCTTGTGCAGTCGTGTGTTCCGATAAGATCATGGTTGTCAGATCAGGGATAACCTCTCGAATACCCTCCAGCATCACATCCACTTCCCGTTGCAGTTTTAATCCGAAGAAATTCTGAAATGTGCGAAAGAAGTCTGTCTCCGCCATATATTGATCCTGCCGCTCTTTTTTCTCGTCCAGCTTATAAATCATCTGGGATTCGGTTAACGAACGAACCGCATAGCTCATGTTGCTTTTGCTCATATTCATTGAGGTTTTCATCTCTTCAAGCGTCATCGGACGATCTTCGAAATACATTACGCCATACAATTTACCAAACGTATGATTAACCCCATATAAGTCCATCGTATTGGCGATCGCCTCGATAACTCTCTCCCTCAGCGCAGACCGATCGGGTAACGAAACATGATTCGGGTTCCCGGCAATTTCTTTTCCCACAATGTCACCTCGGCAATAGGATAAACGTTTCCAACAACATATTCATATTTTACATGACTCCTTTGAATTTTAACACAACCTCGAAATAGATTTTTCAAATCGAGTGTACAATCATTTTTGTACGGAAGATCAAACAAGCCAATATATATCTATAAATTGCCAATTGTTAAAGAAAATTTGAACAATAAGGAGTGGGGAAATTGCGCTTGAAAGTATGGAGGGAGTCGGAGGCGGTTCTATTTACGCTGCCAGCTTTAATCCCGCTGTTGATTTTCTGGCTGGGGCCTCTGGGATATATCGTATATCTCAGTTTTACCGACTGGGACTTCATGAGCCCGAACAAGCTGTTTGTGGGGTTGGACAATTACACTTATCTCTTAACAAACTCTGAATTTTATCGATCTCTGAAAGTTACGCTGTTGTTCGGACTCGGGAGTGTGATCCCTACGATTGTGGGAGGACTTGCACTAGCGATGCTGATGAATAGCAAAATGAAATCATCCGGTATTTTTCGCACATTACTTTTCTCGCCATGGGTGACACCAACGGTTGCCGTATCCATCGCATGGTCGTGGATTTTTGAACCGCAAGTGGGATTAGCCAATCTGATGCTGGGCTGGGTGGGAGTATCACCGATTGGATGGCTCCGTGATATGGACTGGGCAATGGTGGCCGTATTGATTGTCACCCTGTGGAAGTCCATTGGTTGGGCGATGGTGTTCTATCTGGTAGCTCTACGGAATCTGCCGTCGGATCTGCTTGAAGCAGCGTCCATTGATGGTGCGGGAGCTTGGGACAAGTTCAGAAGTATTACCTTACCGCTGATCTCGCCAACGACCTTTTTCCTGTCCATTATTCTGACCATTCAATCGCTACAGGCATATGACCAGATTAACGTCATGACTCAAGGTGGACCTGCTGGATCAACTCGAACCTTGCTTTATATGTATTACCAGTCTGCTTTTGAATCGTTTCATGTCGGAGAAGCTTCATCGATTGCTGTAGTTATTATTCTGATCTGCGTACTGTTATCGGGAGTGTCCTTCCTGCTTGGCAGACGCCTGGTGCACTACTAATGACAATGACGATGCCAAAAAGTAAAACGAGCCAAATGAAACCCAGAGAGATGCATAAGGCATCCCGTAAAAAAATAAAAATCAGTGCGATCCTTCGCTATCTGGTGCTTGCTATTATCGCACTAGGCACTGCTTTTCCGTTCTATTGGATGGTGATCAGCGGATTCAAAACGAATGATGAAATCTGGCAGTTCCCGCCGACCTTCTGGCCAGAGACATTTCTGTGGCAGAACTACGTGGATGCCTGGAACGCTGCACCTTTTGCAAGGTACATGTTGAATAGCACCGGGGTCGCGATAGCGATCTGTCTGTTCCAGATTGTGAACTCCAGTATGATGGCATACGCCTTGACTCATATGAAATTCCGTCTTAAGGGCACGTTAACCGGCATCATTCTGGTGGGTTACATGATCCCAAGTACGGCGGTATATCTGCCCAGTTATCTGGTGTTAAGCGAGCTTAACCTGCTGGATTCCTACACGGGTCTGATCGTATCCAACTGTGTCAGTGTGTTCTCCATTTTTCTGATTCGTCAGGCCTTTATGCAGGTGTCTCATGAACTCGTGGAAGCCGGACAGCTGGATGGAGCATCACATTTCCGCATTCTCTGGACGATTATTGCACCGCTTGTTCGCTCCAGCTTCGCCGTGATGGTGCTGATTACCTTCATCGAACAGTACAACAACTATTTCTGGCCGATGCTCATCACCAAAGACCCTGACCTGCAGCTGGTGTCAGCCGGATTGCGAAGTTTCTTCGTGGAAGGCGGAGCCTATGGGCTGGCTTGGCCGCAGATTATGGCTGCGAGTGCATTTACCATCGCACCTTTACTTATTCTCTTCGTGTTCACCCAGAAAACGATCATGCAGAGCGTGAACATGACGGCTGGCGTAAACAAGAATTGATATGCTTCACCTTTTCGCCTACTAAAGTCACCCAAAAACAGGAGGAACAACAATGAATTGGAGCAAGTCAGGCATGACTTTGAAGAAGAAAATGAAGCTGAGCTGGAAAGGCGGCATGTCGCTGGTACTCGCGGCAAGCTTTGCATTAATAACGGCTTGCGGAACACAAGCCCCGGCAGAATCAAATTCAACGGCTGCTGCTAGCGGCGGTACGGACACACAGGCGAAAGCGCCCGTGGAGATTGAGTTCTGGTATGGGCTGGGCGGTAACCTGGGCGACAATATGAAAAAGAAAATGGATGCCTTCAACGCTTCGCAGAACGAAGTTGTTGTGAAAGGCATTGTACAAGCGGATTACACGGAGACTGAGCAGAAGCTTCAAGCGGCCATTGCTTCCAAGAAGGTACCTGCTGCGGTTCTGAGTGCCAATATTGACTGGGCGCGCAAAGGCTACTATGCACCCATGGACGAGATGATCGCGGCTGACCCGAACTTCAAAAAAGACGATTTCATTCAAACGTTCCTTGAACAAGGGAATGTAGACGGCAAGCAATTCTTTTTACCGATGTATGGCACGACTCAAATTATGTACTACCGTATGGATACGTTCAAAGAGAACGGGATTGACCCGGCAAGCCTGACGACATGGGAGAAGTTTGCCGAGGCTGCCGCGAAGATGAGCAAGAAGGAAAATGGTAAAACGACCTTCTACGGCTGGGAGCCAATGTGGGGCAGAGACAACATGATCGATGCGGTTATGGGCAAAGGTGGCAAGATTCTGAGTGATGACGGTAAAACCGTGATGATCGATTCTCCTGAATGGATCGAGACATGGGAGTTGTTCCGTAAATGGATCAACGAAGACAAAATCATGGGCATCCAATATGGTGGTCAAGGCTGGGAGTATTGGTACAAAACGATTGACGATGTGATGAAAAATAAAGCGGCTGGATACACCGGTTCAAGTGGTGACCAAGGCGATCTCGATTTTAAAATCGTAGCGGCCATGCAGCAACCAGGCTGGGAAGGCATTGGCGAAGGTAAACCGGTAGCGAGTGCAATTCTTGCAGGTATTCCGGCAGCGGCAAGCCCGGAGCAACAACAAGCAGCGTATAAATGGCTGACGTATTTCTCCAAAACCGAGAACACCGCTTCATGGTCGATGAACACAGGTTACATTGCGGTGCGTCAATCTGCTCAGGAAGATCCAGACTTCAAGAAGTTTAGTGAAGAGCATCCGCAGATTACTGTACCATTGCAACAGGCAGCACATGCTTCATCTCCTTTCCGTGACCCAACAGGCGGTAAGATCAATGATGCGCTGAAGGAAGCAGCAGATAAAGTGCAGATCAATAACATACCCGCAGAGCAGGCGTTGAAGGAAGCCAAAGAGAAAGCGCAGAAAGAACTGGATCGAATTGCCAAATAATGCATTGTATTACATGGAATTTTCATCTCCTCTCATGTATAAGCTTTAGTGCCTGAGCCCAAAGGGCGGTACATCACGTACCGTCCTTTCCATTCATTACGATCGCAGACAAGGAGTTTAGTCCATGCAAGAGAATAAGGTAGACCATAGATCAGAGGTGCAAGTTCAAGCCATCCTGTTTGATAAAGATGGGACGTTGCTTGATTTTACAGGCATGTGGGGGTTCTGGACGGATTGTGTACTGCGGGATTTTAGAGAACAGCTTGCTATCCGGGGGATGGAAATGAAAGAGGACGATCTTCCACAGATCTGGGGTACATTTCATGACGAGCAGGGCCGAATGAACGGTTATGATGTTCGGGGCCCGCTTGCCATGGGTACGATGGATGAAGTGTATGCCGTGCTGACGTGGCATGGATATCGCGCAGGACTCAGCTGGGCAGAAGCCAAAATAATCGTACGGGCATGCCTCGCACAGGCGGAGGAAGCGATGGAGGTACATCGTCCGGCACATCCGCTACCCGGTGTGAGAGAGTTTTTGGAGCAGTCACGGAGTCAGGGGTTGAAAATGGGCGTAGTGACAGCCGATGAAACGGCAAGTGCAGTCAAACATCTGCAATGGATGGGGCTGGATGATTACTTTGACATCGTCATTGGCACAGATCTGGTGGACCGTGGTAAACCGTTTCCTGACATGTTGCTACTTGCTTGTGAGCGACTCAGTGTACAGGCGCAGCAGGTCATGGTGATTGGGGACACGGACGGAGATATGGAGATGGCGAGAGCTGCAGGAGCAGGCTACAAGATTGGCATTGGTGAGTCTGGGAAAATACAACTGGCGGATCGCACAATCCAGACGTTCCATGAATTGCTCTCCGGTGGGTTAGGCCGATGACGAATATTCAGACCTATCTGGGCTGGGTGTTGCTGGCACTTGCCATTGGTCTGGAGCTGAGTGCCACGATCTTGCTTAAAGTGTCGGACGGTTTCTCCAGATTGTGGCCTTCCGTGATGATGTTCGTTTGTTACGCCGCGAGCTTCACTTTTCTGAATTATGCCGTGAAGTATATGCCGCTGGCTGTGGCCTATGCGATCTGGTCAGGCGTGGGGATCACGATGATTGGCGTGGTGGGGCATTATTTCTTTGGTGAACGGCTACGACTGACGTCGATGGTGTGGATGGGTTTTATTTTGATAGGCATTATTGGACTGAAATGGAGTGATTCATAATGGGTATTACCGAGCAACCACTTGCTACCTTCCAGGTGATCACGGACACACATGTACGGGACGAGGCAGATCATATTCATAACCGGCATCTGGAGCAGGCGCTGGCGGATATAGCTTCGTTTAGCCCTGGCAGCAGCGGCATAATGCATGTAGGTGATGTGACCGACCGTGGACTGCCGAGTGAGTATCGGGAATGGCAGCGAATCTGGGAGCAATATGCGGAGAAGTTGCCTGAAATACGCTTCACGGTCGGCAATCATGATATCGGTGCGATCATCTGGCAGAAGCCACCCCTGGTTCTGCTTGAGATGACGGAAGGTCACGTTGCTGAACTGCTGGAGCAAGATGCGGAACTGGAACACCCGGTGAAGCAGACAGCTGAGGAGTCGGCGGCACTGATTCATAGACTCGCTGGCGACCAATATGTGCTGCCAGGGCATGGCGGGCATGAAGGAGAAGTGGCAAGTCCATATGGCAGTGTGGATGACCACCTGTATGACAGTCAGGATGGAAATACAGACGGAAGTGCAGATCAAGATGTTCGCACGGAAATTTCAGATAGAGCGACAGCTGATACGATTACCGTTGCGGGCCTATGGCATCGGCGTTTGATTGATTTTGAAGCGGCGACAGGCATGAAGGGAACTTACCACGATCATTGGATCGATGGATATCATTATATCTTCCTCGGCACGGAACAGCCGCATCCAAAAGACTGTGAGATGTCGTCTGAACAGCTGGAGTGGCTGGATGCGAAGCTGGCTGAACAGGCCGCACTGGATCGTCCGATCTTTCTCTTTATCCACCAGCCCCTGATGGATACCGTTGCGGGATCACTCCAGAAACAAGGCTGGTATGGCGTGAATCAGGATGCAGAATTGAAGGCAGTACTTGCCAAGTATCCACAAGCGATTCTGTTCTCCGGGCATACCCATTGGCAGCTGCAAGCACCGCATACGATGTTCGATGGTACTGGCCGGATGCCAACCATGTTCAATGCTTCCTCTGTCGCTTATCTATGGACCGATGAGGATGAGCATCTGGAGGGTAGCGAAGGGCTACATGTTGAGATTTACAAGGATCGGGTGGTTGTGAAGGGACGTGATTTCACTGCCGGGAAATGGATTGAGGGTGTGGAGTATACGGTCGGTATCCTCAGGAGTAGTCAAGGAGAAACCCTCTTGGAATCAAGGGGAGACAAGGCAGTGACTTGAGAAGCACATCTTGTCTTCTTGAAGACTAGTGAGTATAAAGCCATCAGAATCACGGCAATCGTGACGGTGGCTTTTTCTCGTATTCAAGGTGTTTTGATACGGTAATAATCAAAGTAGATGCTATGCAAACAGGCCTTTTTGGGCAAAGTTGTAAATAGGTATACTGAAGATTTATACTCAAATAGATACACATGGTCAGTCTAATCGTGGTTGCTAATGAATGCATATATTCACGGAGAGGATGTAGAAGCGATATGCGAGAACTTCAAGTTCAAACGAAATATGGTACGGTTCAAGGCGAGCTTTTACACGGTGCAAGTGTATGGAAGGGCATTCCGTATGCGAAGCCACCAGTAGGCGAGCTGCGTTTCCAAGCTCCGGTACAGCCCGAGTCATGGGAAGGAACCAGACAGGCAACCGAATTCGGGCCTGAGAATATACAACCGCGTCATGATTCAGAGTGGATGGGCGGGCAAAAGCCGCCAGAGTCGGAAGACAGCCTGTATCTGAACATCTGGGCACCCGAGAAAGAAAGCAGTCATCCCCTTCCCGTCATGGTCTGGATTCACGGGGGATCATTTGTCACCGGATCAGGCAGTCTGCCTGTATATGATGGCACACAGCTAGCCGTTCGCGGCGACGTAATCGTGGTGACGATCAACTATCGACTTGGGCCGCTAGGATTCCTGCACATGGCTCCGTTAGGTGATTCCTACGTATCCAACGCTGGGCTGCTGGATCAGGTAGCTGCGCTGCAATGGGTGAAAGATAATATTACCGCCTTTGGCGGTGATCCGGGCCAGGTTACGGTATTTGGAGAATCGGCAGGCAGTATGAGTATTGCCGCACTGATGGCGATGCCATCAGCCAAAGGTTTGTTCCAGCGTACCATTATGGAGAGTGGTGCATCGCAGTTCATGCCGGCAGAGCAAGCTTCGGCTTTGCGTGAGGGTATGTTGAAGATCCTTGGTGTAAACAGGGAAAATCTGCATACGCTGAACAGCATTCCGGTAGAGCAGATTATGGCAGCTGCAGAAACGGTAAAGCAGCAGAGCGGAGCCGGCATGGCTATGTTGTTCCAGCCTGTGCTGGATGGCGAATCGTTGCCGCAAATACCGCTTCAAGCCGTAAGCGAAGGCTCCGCAGAGGGCGTCCCGGTACTTATCGGCACAACGAAGCATGAGGGAGCGCTGTTTATTCAGCCGCATGTACCGTTTTCAAACGAAATTGATATGGTGCAGGGTGTTGATTTTATGACGCCGGATCTGGAGAATCGTGTCGCTATCGCCGATAGTTATCCCAAAACAGCAGATGGACAGGCTCAGGTCATGACCGATATGTTCTTCTGGCGCTCAGCACTACAGTATGCAGCTGCACAACAGAAGCATGCCCCGGTGTGGATGTACCGTTTTGACTGGGTGATGCCAGAGCATCCGCTTCTGAAAAGAGCCATTCACAGCATCGAAATGTTCTTTGTTTTTAACACGCTCGATGCACTGAAATTCATGAAGGCTGAACCGGATGAAGCTGCCAAAGCGCTTGCCCTCAAGGTGCAGGATGCCTGGATTTCTTTTGCGAAGAATGGTAAACCGGAGACAGCGGGAATCGAATGGCCGGAATATCGTGAGGATCGGGCGACACTGATCATCAACCATCAGATAGAGGTTGAGCATGATCCAGAGGCTTCCAAACGCGAACTGTTAGGTGTTAAGTAAGGTATCCTTTTCTGCGTTTCAAAGCAGAGAACATGCTGAGAACTCAACCATCTCAGTGTCTAAAAATAAAAAGGCGGCCTCATGGGTTATCCATGAAGGCCGCCTTTTTCGGTTATGTGAATCGTCCTGTAGGGAAGGACACACAGTTGATTTATTATTTACGCGAGGCTCGTGTACGGGAGACCTCGTCGAAGTAGAAGGAACGTTTTCCACCCGAGAATATAACGAACACCACATGGATGAACAGGATGATATACACGAGAAAGTACACCACGCTGATACCCAGGGAAATCCAGACGAAATAAGGCTGAATGATATCATCTCGATAGTTAGGGTAGGCATACTTGCTTACCAGTTGAATTATCGTTAACAGGAGCCACGGAGCATAGATGGCGATAAATCGTTTCAATAGCGATGGGAGTGTCGGCTTACCACTCTGACGATCAACATAGCGGAATCTTAGAACGGCAGAGCCTGGTGTAACTCCGTTACGAACCCAAGGGATAAAGAACAGGACGATAACCATCGCGGTAGACGTATTTAATACATCTTGTATGGCATTTGTTAATGTGAAGATCGACATTAAATTAGCGATAACAACAACGACAATACCGTCGATGAGCAGGGCAAGCAGCTGTGGTACAGGATAGACGCGGTTCTGCTCCACGATCTGTTCACTCTTGGCTTGAATGCTTGCACGAGACGGGAACAAGGCCAGCAGCAGCGGGGCTGCGAAGAAGCCAATCACTGCACCGGAGGTGTTCAGCATAAGATCATCCACATCGAACAGTCGGTAAGGACAGTCATAGAATCCGTACAAACCGGTGAGTTGGGTAACTTCAAAAAACAAGGAAAGCCCGAAGCCAGCCACCAAGGCGTGTTTCCAAAAAGCTCTCTTTTGCCAGAAATACCGGATATATACCCCCAGTGGCATGAGCAGTAATACATTGAATAGCACTTGCAGGAAGGCTCGGCCCTTAATCATGTTAATCCACGTAGAGGGCTGAGACCAGATGATGGGGGTTTCCTTCATAATGTCTTTTACAAACATAAAGGGTTTCAGGTTGTAATAGACTGCATTCGCTGTGTGCCCTGCACAAGTATTTCGAGTCGCGGGAAGCGGCAGTATCACAAGGCAGTAAGCAGCCATTAGGAAGAAAATAAAAGAAAAGCTGACAGCAAACCGGGACCAGCTGAAGAAGCCGTCTTTGCGATAACCATAGATTAACCATGGAACCAGCAGGAACATGGAGGCAATGACAAAGATGATAAACGCGGTCTGAATAGGGAAAACATAAGATGACATAAGCCGAAACTCCTTTGGGATGAAAGATTGATTTTATATAATCATTTATTGTTTTTACAAAGGGTAATCCATCATTGGTGCTGTGAAAATTTTCTTGTAATCAACATGAAGCGGATACGTTGTTTTTTTATCATAATGGTCTTTCCTTAAAGTGAAGAACATCTTCCTTTAAATTTTGTTTAAAAATAAGTCGAATCAGGAATGCAGTGAGCCATCGTATGGAACATATTGCAGAAATCCCTTATACTAGCGAGATAGCGAAAATGCAGAATGGAGAGTTTGATACATATGTCTAATTTGCCTAATTGTCCGAAATGTAATTCAGAGTATACGTACGAGGATGGTTTGTTGTTGATCTGCCCGGAATGCGCGCATGAATGGTCTTTGGAAGCAGAAGGGGATGCTGAGGAATCCAAAGTTGTGCGTGATGCCAATGGGAATGTACTGAATGATGGTGACACGGTTACGGTCATCAAAGACCTCAAGGTGAAAGGTAGCTCCCTCGTCGTGAAACAAGGAACCAAAGTGAAGAATATTCGTCTGATTGATGGAGACCATGATATTGATTGCAAGATCGATAGCCTGGGTGCGATGAAACTGAAATCTGAATTTGTAAAAAAAATCTAGTCTTATCATATCCCTGGTTGATACAGACTTAAATACTAAATAAACCTGCAATGACGTTCTCTTTCGAATATAGCGAAAGGAGGACGTCATTTTGATTTGACAGGAAAAATTTAGGATGTATACTAGAGCAAATTTACTGTAGTTAAATAGTTCAAAAAAGGCGGGTGTACAAGAGATGCACAAAGATCGAGAGCACATTATTCGATATTATTCCGGATTTGATGAGTGGGGCAGGCTGGAGCGTGAACCCATCGAATTTATCATTAATATGAATTACATTCGGGAGTATCTTCCTCCAGGCGGTTTGATTCTGGATAACGGTGCTGGACCGGGGAAATACGCAATGGAGCTGGCTAAGTCGGGATATCAGGTTACGTTATCGGATCTTACACCTTCATCGGTAGAACTTGCGCAGGAGAAAGCCGAAGCATTAGGGCTGACTCCGCAATTTGATGGATTTCATGTACTGGATGCAACTTCCCTGAACGGGATTGCCGATGACACCTATGATGCGGTGCTTATGCTGGGGCCGCTGTATCATCTGCAACAGGAAAAAGAGCGGGCGGCGGCAATGCGTGAACTCTATCGAGTCACGAAGCCGGGAGGCACTGTATTTGTGGCGGTCCAGAGCCGGATGCGGATGAGTATCAATTCATTGCAATCACCGCAACATTGGAAGCCCAATGATAACATCGGTGCGATCCGGTCTTTTGTCGAAAGAGGTACGTTTGATCATCAGGATCAGGGACGTTTTACGGGAGCATACTATTTTCATGTGAAGGATGTTGTGCCGTTCATGGAGCAGCACGGCTTCGAGACTGTTCAGCTGATCGGTTCCTCCAGCCTCAAAGCGATGATCACAGACGAGCAGCATCGATACTGGAAGGAACGTGGGGAGGAACAAGAGCTGCTTCAATACATGATTGAGGTAGCCAAAGATCCTTCCATTCTGGGGATCTCGTCCCATCTGTTGTATATCGGAAGGAAGTTGTAGAAGAAAAGTGCCCTCTGGAAACAGAGGGTACTTGTGTTTTTGTTCGAAATAGTTCAATATAAAGATAAATAACAAAAGGTGATCTACTTACAATAGGTTAGATGGACGACGGATCGCTTCATACCCAGGGAGGAACATACTATGGAAATCGGAATCAGTACATTTGTGGAGACAAACCCGGATGTAAATACAGGAAAAGTTATCAGCCACGCACAGCGGATTCGTGATGTCGTGGAAGAGATTGTTTTGGCAGATCAGGTGGGGCTGGATGTATACGGCGTAGGGGAACATCATCGTTCAGATTATGCAGCTTCGTCCCCGGCAGTCATTTTGGCGGCAGCAGCTTCACAGACGAAGAACATTCGCCTAACCAGTGCAGTAACGGTGCTGTCGTCAGATGATCCGGTTCGTGTGTTTCAGGATTTTGCGACATTGGACGGTATTTCGAATGGACGTGCAGAGATTATGGCAGGACGTGGCTCATTTATTGAGTCGTTCCCGTTGTTCGGTTATGATCTGGGCGACTATGATGAATTGTTTGATGAGAAATTGGATCTGCTTTTGAAATTGACGGAGTCGGAAAAAGTAACTTGGTCGGGCAAACATCGCCCTTCCTTCAACAACCTGGGCATTTATCCGCGCCCGGTGCAAGAGAAGCTTCCGGTCTGGATCGGCAGTGGCGGTAATCAGGAATCAGTTGTTCGTGCAGGTCTGCTCGGATTGCCGCTCGTGCTTGCGATTATCGGAGGACGTCCCAAACAGTTCGCACCTCTGGTGGAGTTGTACAAAAAAGCAGCTGCACACGCTGGGCATGACGCTTCCAAGTTAACCGTTGCTTCCCACTCTCACGGCTTTGTTGCCGATACTACCGATGAAGCGGTGGAGAAGTTTTTCCGCCCTGCACAAGCGGTAATGAACCAGCTCGGACGTGAACGCGGATGGGGACATTACGGGCGCGAAACCTTTGATGCGGCACGCAGCCTGGAAGGTGCGCTGTACGTAGGGGATGTGGACACGTTAGTTGAGAAAATCATATATCTGCGCAAAGAGGTCGGCATCACCCGGTTCATGTTGCACACTCCACTCGGCACACAGCCGCATGATGAGGTTATGCACGCGATCGAACTGCTCGGCAAACAAGTAGCGCCAAGAGTTCGTGAGGAGATTGCACGCTGGGAAACGGAAAATCAGGAAGCACGCTAATCGGGTTGTAGTTGATCTAAATTGATCTATTTATGTACACAGAAATAGTAGCATAGAAAAAGGAGCATGTCCTAAGCGTATTACGCCATGGATATGCTCCTTTATGTTTATCTTTAATCGTTTCTAAATGTACAAATTCTGTGTCTATCCATTCGCAGATGGATTCACAAGAGAGTTTATGATCATCGATAACGTATGATCATAGAGGGTTTTGGCAGCTTCTTCGGTTTCAATATGTCCTCCCAGGTACAGATGAATCACACCATGTAAGGGAGCCCAGATCATCCGCACCGCAAGCAGGGGATCTTGCACCTGAATCATTCCTTGTTCAATCGCTACCTCAACTAACCCGGACACTTGCTTCAGTGCAGTCGCTGTTCCCTGTAACGTCTCTCCGTCCGGTTTGAATTCGGAAAAGGAACCTCCAAACATCAGCTGATAGAAGCTGGATTGAGATATGCCGAAGTCCCAGTAGACGTAGGCAAGATCACGGAAATAGTGTTCGAACGATGCCTGCCGGGGCATAGCTTCAAAACGCTGGGCCATAAGAGAACATCCCTCTAAATATAGATGTTTGGCTAATCCCTCTTTTTTGCCAAAAAGGTTATATATGATCTTGGTAGAGCATTCCATGCGTTCAGCTACACGGCGTACCGTGACGGCTTCGGGGCCATGCTCTTGTAATAAAGCCGCAGCAGCATGTACAATATTTTGCCGCAGATTATCCGAGTGCTGGAGTCTGGCTTCCTGAAAGGTTGTTACCGTATGTGCAGATTCCGCGGAACCCGAATGTGTATCCTTCATTGATTTCATCCTCATAACCGTATTGTTGTTAAAAGAAACGATGACGTTTCCTTTTCTTATGGTCATTCTACTGGTATACGCCAGATAACGTCAATTAATCCGGCTTTAGAATGTCAGCACCACATACTAAACTCAGTGTAAAAGATGATTTAACAGATATCATTTGACTGGATCATGAATTCAGGTTACAATGATTCCGTAAGGAAACAGTGTTTCTTAAAGAAAACAACTGTTCTTATTATGTCTGGAGGATGGAAGAGAAATGATAAAACAACAACAATGGGCACTTATTACAGGAGCTTCTTCGGGAATAGGCGAAGTTTTTGCAATCGAGATGGCTTCCAAGGGTAAAAATGTTGTGCTGGTGGCCAGAACAGAGTCCAAACTGGAACAATTGGCAGAACGAATAGAACGTACATATCAAGTAAAGGCTGAGTTAATTGTATCGGATCTCTCTGAAGCAGACGCACCACGGAAGGTGTATGAGGAATGCCAGAATCGGGGAATACGGATTGATATCTTGATTAATAATGCTGGATTCGCTACTCATGGATATTTTGAACAAGTAGACAGTTCCCGGCAGCAGGATGAGATTATGTTGAACGTGCTCGCTTTGACAAACATGACACACCTTTTCTTGCCAGGCATGTTACAGGGGAAAAATGGCGTCGTCATTAATGTATCTTCGACAGCTTCCTTTCAACCAGATCCTTATATGGCTGTGTATGGAGCAACGAAGGCGTATGTACTTTCTTTTACAGAGGCGTTATATGAGGAGAACAGGAAGCGTGGCGTTCAGTTTTTAGCATTATGTCCGGGTTCAACCGAGACTTCGTTCTTTGATGTGGTGGGTGCTGATGAAGCGTCCGTCGGTAAACGTGATACACCTGAGCATGTCGTGGCAGTGGCTATGAGGGCACTGGAGTCAGGGAAACCTTATGCTGTACCGGGGAGCAGAAATTACTGGACAGCACAGTTCTCCCGTCTCATGCCACGCAAGTTCATGTTACGAATTGTAGGAAGCATGCTACGACCACGTTCCAAAGGTGGTGAAACAGAAGCTACAAGTCTGAATTAACCATAGGGATGAACACTTCGGCGGAAGGCACGTTTCTCACTTCGTTCACCAATACGTTGGTTGTTGTGCTTATGCTTCTGCTGACTCGTATTTTTCTCGATGTTCCTTCTTCATTTTTACATAGTCAGGATCGGCCCTTGCAATCTCCCATTGCGCTTTGAATATGGCTGCAGCCTCAGCCTTCACCTCATCATTCTGATAGGGTAAGATCGAACCATCTTCCTTCGAGTATTTGCGTCCTCCTCGGTGATTGGTATATCGTCTTGCCCGTGTGTAGCCCATCTGCAGGAACTTGCGAGCCATATCCATGCCAACGAAGTCACTCTTTTTCTTATACGCCAAAAATAGTTCATAGATCTTCTCGGCTGACTCTGTCGCGATCTCGGGTGTCTTGAACCGCCAGTGCGGCAAAATCTCGCTTTTGTAGGGCTCCACCATAAGTACACCTTGCTCGCCTCGTCCCACAGTATATAATTCAGGCTGCTTGCGCAGATTCAGCTCTTTGTAATTGAGACTGTAATCGAATTTTTTCATGTGGTTACCCTCCTTGAAAGAACATTCGCGTTCACATCTACTTGCACATCGTATGATAATGTTAATATGCTCTTTTTCTTTTTTACCCCGATTCTGATGTAACAAGCACGGTTAATGGGGAACAATAGAAGGAAATGTACAGGAGGGATAACGCGATGGGCATGTCGGGCAGATATGTTGTAGTGAACGATGAGTTGGTGCAATCCATCCAATCGGGTGAGGTTAGTGTGCATGATTGTCAGGTCGATCTGGATATTGATAAAATGTGGCAGATGCTGCAGTTCACGTTGAACGGCAGTCTTGCGGATGGAGAACCACCGCTCGGTTATGTTGTGCCGCTCGCTAGTCAACAGTATCTTGGGAATTATTCAGACATGGATCTGTTCTTGATTAATAACAAGCAGGTTCTTGAAGCTTATATGGCATTGGAGCAGCTTACCCCTGATGATGTGGAGGCACGTTTCAATCTGGAGCATATGCTTGCCGAAGGTGTATATCCCGTGATGGAAGGCTGGGACGAACAAGAGACTCTTCAGGAGATTAAGCAGACGATTGATCAAATTCAGGGGTTGTTTCAGGTGACTGTGGAGAACGGCAACGGGATTATCTTCTATGTTTTCTAGAGTGTGCTGCCAGTGAACACGTGTGTACGATGTTTGATTCATGCGTCATCCGGTTATTGATACACACAAGGCAGCGCCTTGATGATTTCGCCGAAGAGAGGGAGAACCGTTATGACACAAAATCAGAATGAAGAGAACAAAGCGATTCAAGACGATGAACCGGATCAATTTGAGGCAACTGTGACACCCGTAGATGAAGCGAAGGATGAAGAGACTGCAGAGGATCAGGAACAGGAATAACCTGAAAATATTACATGAAACAGCATGTTTCCACGCGCATGTTATGACATATGAAGGATAGAAGAACCAGAAGGCCGGACGTGTTCCGGCCTATTTGGCCTATTTTTATACGTATCCGTTTACAACAATTCCTTGTGCCCTCATAATATGGAATGAACCATATTTTGTTAAGGGGGAGATCCCAATTAAGAGCCGAAAGTTGTATCAATGGATGGCAATACCGCTTGTCCTGTTAATGGTTGTTCTTACAGGGTGTCAGGCCGTAGGTGGCGTTGATGTTAGCCAAGCCTTAGTCAATAACACCAAATTAAAATCCGGCGAATCCAAGCAATCCATGCACATCAATATAGAGCCGGACAAACAACTTGCAACGGATGAAGCTCTCGAAATGATCAAACGAATCAATTCGATCTCACTGAATATCGACCATGCCAAAATGAAAGACACGGATACGGCATCGGTCAAAGGATCACTGAGCATGGATGGAACAAAACTGCCTTTCCACCTGTCCGTGGACAAGTCGGGCATGACCATTGATGTGGATGGAGCTCAGAAACCGGTTTACATATCGCTCGATACACTTGGGGGAGCAGAAACCATGCTGCCTCTGGATATGAAAGAGCTGGAGAAACAGATGCAGGAGCTTTCTCCGAAGGTATTAACTTTTGTCATGAAACATCTGTCTAATCCCAAAAACATATCCGTTACACCTGTTCAGGAGACTGTAAACGGTGAAACACTGTCTCTGAACAAGCTGCACATGGAGATTAACGGTGAAGAATTGCTCGCTATGGTTAAGCCGTTCCTGACGAGTATGGCCAAGGATGAGCAAGGTCTCAAGCAGTTGATTGGAGACCTGTATGATGTACTGTACCCTGTATTTGAAAGTTATATGGGTCTGGAAGGTATAGAAGGCATGGAAGACGATGAAGTGACTTCTATCTTACCGAAATCGAAGGAAGAAGCAGTCACATCCATATATGACATGATTAAAAAAGGTTTGGACAGCATCCTGGTGAACTATGATGAGGAACTGAACAACCTGCTGAAAGATACACCGGAGCTGAAAACGGTATTTGGCCCGGAGACCAAATTGAACATGGACTTCTTCGTGGATAGCAAGCTGGATATTCGTAAACAAAATATGTCGTTGAAGGTGGCTGTTCCTGCTTCGGAAGACCTGCCGGTTCGTGCTGTAACCCTCAGTGCAGACAGTGAGTTGTGGAATATTGGCGGTGCGGTCACAGTGGATGAAGTGGATGCTTCCCGCGGTGTGATGGAACTGGCAGAAGGAGAAGTTACCCCTGGCCAAGTTCTTCGCAATTTTGATTCGAATTCATTCGTCTATCAATTCCTGAAGAATGAGATGAAAATTTCAACAAAAAGCATCTTCCTCCACCCGAGTGAAGAAAATGGTGCGATCACGGTGAAAAATACAACCTTTGTTCCACTTCGGTATCTATCCGAGCAATTGGATGCAGAAGTGAAATGGACCAAAGGCTCGAAACAGATTATTGTCATTGACGATATGACGGGAGACGAGGTTGTGCTGACGGTAGGTTCTCCGAAAGCAACAGTCGCGGGTCAAGAAGTTACGATGGTAGAATCGGCCTTCGTTGGCAAAAACGGCAAAACCTATGTGCCACTGCGCTTTATGGCTGAATCGCTTGGAGCCACAGTGGAGAAAGAACAAGATACAGGCTGGATTTTCATTGACCGCCCATAATGTAATTGAATTTGTTGAAAATGATGCGTGAATTGGAAGGGGATTTCAGAGAATGCCAGATTTCTCGTAATGATGTAGAAAAGAACATGGCGCAAAAATTCCGTTAGATCAACACAGGATACGTCTGTCCTTTTTAAACCATTACGAGGAGCTTCGGCGTTTCGATCTGAAAGGATGAAACGACACGGGAGTGCCTCTATTGGAGGTGCTCCTTTTTGTTGTGCCATCGCAAAATAATCCCTAAGAGGTGTTCTATATGAATGGATTTACGATTGATGCGAGTGCAGTGATGTTACGTCCCTTTACCTTGCAAGACCAAGCTGCGCTGGCAGCCCTGACACATCAGCCTGAAATTACCGACTTGTTGCCCGATTGAAGATGACGGAAGAGCAATTAAGTGAGTTTTTGCAGTTCGTCATGGGTAGTTATGAGCGGTTTGATCCGCAAGATGTGCGAATGATGCTTGCGGTAGTTCATCAGGAGAGCCAGCAACCGATCGGTTGGTGTGGCGTGTTCCCGAACGATATGCTTGATCCGTCTGATCGTGAGGTGGCTTATGCTATCTCGCGTGATCATCGGAATAAAGGTTATATCACGGAGGCGGTACGGGCATTGACGGCATATCTATTCGAACGTACATCGTTAAACCGGATTGTGGGCATTGTGAAGACGTATAACCCTTCTTCTCGCCGAGTGCTCGAGCATACTGGCTTTCAGTATGTGAACCGGAGACGTCTGTCTGACGGAGAGGTCTATGATTATTTTGAACTTCACAGCACCCATTCCGATGGGAAAGCCATTGAACGGATTACATCCAAACCATTATCGATAAACCTGCGCCGAGCGGAACACCAAGATGCCATTGTGCTGACAGAAATCTGCACTCGTGCTTTTGATCATGCGATCCGCGTCTGGACCAAAGGAAAGCATGACCTGGATAGTAATCTAAGCCCTCCGGGTTATAACTCTGTCCGTTTGCATGAATATGTCATTCGTGAGTGGGACTATTATGTAGTGGAAGCGGATGGGTGTGCCATTGGCGGGGTAAGCGTGAATGTGCTTGGGCAGGAAATCGCAAGGCTGGACAAAATCTATATCGATCCTGTCTGCCAAGGGCGCGGAGCAGGCTCACAAGTGATCAGGCAGATTGAGGCTGCGTACCCACATATCCTGCACTGGAGGCTGGAGACCTCGGGTCGGCAGACGAGTAATCATCATTTTTACGAAAAGCTCGGTTATGTTCGTATGTATGCCTCTGATGAGGAGTACGGTTATGAGAAGAAGATCGATGCCGAGAGCTGGAAGTATAATCCAGTGATAGAACATGAATATGTGCAAGCCAATTTGGATTCGACGTGGTATAGCTCCAGTACAATGAAGAATAGCCGCATCACCGACTGTAATCTGAGCGGAAGCAAATTAACGAACCTGAACATGACAGAAATGCTGCTGGCGGATTTGCGTTTAACCAACACCAAGTTTGAATTCTGCGCACTGGACGGGGTTCAATTTCAGGATACACATCTGGGAGCAGGCAACGTACCGATGCAGTGGAAACATTGTGATTTGGTGGGCAGTCGTTTTGTTGATTGTGATCTGTCAGGTGTGGAGCTAGAGGCTTGTCAAGTAGCGAGAATGAAGATCAATGGAGTTTCCATTGAGCATTTATTTGAGGCATATGAGAGGCTGAATAATTGTTGAGTTGATACCGGATCAATCCGACGTTACGCAAAATCGCCAAGTACAAAGTAAATACAGCTAAGCGAATGAAGCTAAAAGCTAAATGTAAACATGCCCTTCCGAGCCGCATCAACGCTTTGGAGGGCATGTTTTGTTGATTTAGATTCAGTGAGTCGCGTACTGAGCTTCAATTACGATGGGCAGTAAAATCGTATATCTTATTACATCGTCTGACTTCAATCACGTGTGTTGCAGGAGCTGTGTTTTTTTGCTAAATCCGGTGCTGCCAGCGGTATAGCCCATTTCCTGATAAAATGCATGCGCTGCTTCACGATCCGTACGATTACCGCTGTTTAGCGATATAGAGTCCACTTGCTGTGCGGCTGCCCATTGTTCAGCAGCGCGTAGAAGCTGACGGCCGATACCGGAGCCCCGGTAATGCTCATGGACAACCAGTGCCATGATACGGCAATGTCTTCCGTTCTTTTCATATGAATA
Source organism: Paenibacillus sp. TSA_86.1 (assembly GCF_052691815.1). Classification (NCBI taxonomy): domain Bacteria; kingdom Bacillati; phylum Bacillota; class Bacilli; order Caryophanales; family Paenibacillaceae; genus Paenibacillus; species Paenibacillus sp. TSA_86.1. Next base: position 68,099 of record NZ_JBQZGE010000005.1, read on the forward strand.
TGACGTCTGCATACCAATGAGTCCCACTACACGCCCGCGCACTTCAGCAACCAATGTTGTGAAATTGGCATCGGCAGCGATGTGAGCGTATCTTTCCTGCATCTCAGCGTAGGTTGTTGGATATCCAAGTTGATCCATGAGAATAACCACGCCCTGCAGATCCTGGTCGGTGCTATGCCGGATATTTACATCTAGACTCATATGCGTGACAACTCCCCGGAACGTTCTTTGAGAGACAGATCAATAATCGTGTCGAGCAGTTCGGCAAAAGAAATACCCGCAGCGGCTGCACTTTTGGGCAGCAGACTGTTTCGGGTAAGCCCAGGTAAGGTGTTAACCTCCAGCACGTAAGGCACACCTTCCCGAATGAGCATATCCACCCGTGCATATACACTGCATTTGAGCACACTGTAACAAGTTAATGCTGCGGCCTCTACACGCTGATGCAGCTCGGAAGGCAACTGCACAACTTGTTCGTCTGCGCCGTTATCATCGTATTTGGCAGCATAGTCGAAAAAGGCAGCATTGGCACGGATGGAGATTACAGGCAGCATCTTGCCATCTACAATGGCGCAGGTAATCTCTTCACCCTCGATGTATTGCTCAATCATCACACTGTCATCCCAGGCAAGAGCAGCTTCTACCGCAGCAGGCAGGGCATCCGGCTCATGTACGATCTGCGTCCCGATACTGGAGCCCCCTGAATTTGGTTTGACGACTACAGGGTACGTTAAGTGCTGGACAGCCACTGAGGATAGATCTAGCATTCGATTCACTTGAAGCCAATCTCCTGTAAGTACCCCCGCTTGGCGCATGAGCTGTTTGGACATGTCTTTATCCATGCATACACTGCTGGCAAGCACGCCGCAGCCCGTATAAGGGATGCCGAGGGATTCGAGTGTGCCTTGCACCGTACCATCCTCTCCGTATTTTCCGTGCAACGCAAGCAAGGCTACATCGATCCCGTCCGATTTGTCGATTAAATCCCGCTTGGAGTTCAGCTCAATGGGCACGACTTCGTATTTGCTTTTGTCCAGATTTGTAATCATCTCCTGTCCGGTGAGCAGGGATATGCCCCGCTCTGAAGATGTGCCGCCCATAATAACGCCGACTTTCATATGAAATCCTCCCTAATGTTATTAAACTAGTTTACAACATGCTCACAACGGTCTCTCCGATGATACGTATGCCTTTGTGAATGTTCTCGTCGCTGACTCTGGAGAAGCCGAGACGCATCGTATGGAGTCCTTGACCGGGTTCCAGATAAAAGGTATCTCCAGGGGTGAAAGTCACCCCTTTTATTTTGCAAGCGGCAAGCAGCTCCCGCGTTCGTACCTTCGGCGGAAACTGCACGAACAGATGCAGACCGCCAGCTCCGGATATTTGACACATCGGCAGATGTTGATTGAGACAGCGCACAACGAGTTCATATTTTCGCTTGTACTCTGTACGAGCCCGTTTCAAGTATTTCTCGAAATTGCCGTTGCTCAAATATTGATATAACAGGGATTGATCTAGTGTGGACGTATGAATGCTGCGTGCCCGCTTCATGCTCTCCAAATAATCAATGAATGCGGCATCTGCGATAATCCAGCCTACGCGCAGTCCGGGGAATAACACTTTGGAGAAGCTGCCCAGATACACCAGGCCATTCCCGTTACCCATACTTGCGATGAGGGGCGAGACATGGGAGCCCGAATAACGAAGTTCTTCGTTGAATCCATCCTCGATGATGGGGACTTGATATTCATTCATCAAACGTATAATTTCAATTCGTTTGGCAGGGGAAGTCACGATTCCGGTTGGATTATGATAAGAGGGAACAAGATAGGCCAGATCATACGCACTGCCTGCCAGCTCTTGCTCCAGCCGCTTCAGATCGATTCCGTCCGGTTCCATATGGATACCGGTTAGCTGGAACTGGTGCAACTTCAGGTTTTTGATTGCCGTGTGATGTGTGGGATTCTCACAGAGTGCTTTACCGCTCTTTTTGCGCAATGCCCCAAGCACCAGATCGAAACCCTCCGTAAATCCGTTCGTAATCAGAATATCCTTGCCGGCAAGGTCTACGCCTTTGTTTTCCATATAGCGCAGTAAATAATTCATGAGCGGTTTGTACCCTTGCGCGTAACCGTAATTAAGCAAAACTTCCCCTTCAAGTGACATCCGATCCAGAAAAGCCCGCTTCACATTGTGCAGATCGAACAGCTTTTCATCTGGGGCTATGCTGGTAAACGAGATTTCGCCGCGCTCTGCTCCCGAGCCGTGTTTCATCAGATCATATTGTTCTGCCTGAATCGCATAGTCGCTGACCCTTGCTGTCCAGTCTAATTGCCAATGTGTATTGGGGGTCTGCTGCGTTTCAATGAGCGTACTGACGTAATTGCCCTTACCTTTGAGTGCATAGATCAAACCTTCCTCTTCAAGTTCAGCGTAGGCAAGCAGAATGGTGCTGCGGCTTACCTTCATGAGCGTGCCAAGCTCACGGGTCGAAGGCAGCTTCTGATTGGGCTGTAAAGCCCCTTTTAACATTAATCGTTTCAAATAATCTTTAACTTGTATATATATAGGGCGGTTCTCCGTCAATAGCAGATCGGAATACATCCCATCACTCCCTCTACTGGTATCTTGCCATATTATAAACCCAGCAGAAAGAACCACGATACCTCTGTTTCACTGCCGAGGTGGTCTGAGTTGGAGCACAAATGGGAAAAAGCCCTGGCTCATATGCCGGGCTGGAGGTGGAACCTATTCATGTTCTAAGGGTGTGATGCTATTCTGCTTGATTAAAGTTACAAGTTCTGACTAGTCTCTAAAACGGGTTTCTATCTATCCTTCTACGTGTGTCTATCTACTATGATGAGGCTATAGGTTGTTTATATCATTTCTAATTCTAGTTGATGAACCTGATGCTGTAATATACAGAAATCATTCATGACTATTAGGCCGGATTTGCTTGCTGCAATAAGTTCTCGTATATTCGTATAGATGGTAAATCTAAAAATCTACGTTTCTTGCTAACTGTACTCTTCTCGTGTGCACATCACAGAATTCAGTGTGAGAAAGACGAAACATTTCAGGCCCTATCAGACTTGGTTGGATACAAAGACATGTGTCTTAGTGCCCAATTTCTTCCTCGCACCCCTATAGTACCACTTTGAATCAGGAAAGTTAACCTTTTTTTGAAATATTTGTCGCAATAGCGAAAATTCCGTGAATTGTACATCATTTAGATTGAAATGGTGTCGGATTATAATATGTGTTAGGATGTACATCTATAGAACATTGAGGAAGTGAAAATGATGATTCAAATTACTGTTCCAACACCAGATGTGACCATTACGAAGCAGGTAAATCCGCAGTTAAGCCACATCTATGGATTTACTGATTTTCACTTGATTACGCGGGAGCTAGGCGGGATTTTCATGTTTTATAATGCCGCTGGCGAGTTGTTATTTGTCGGGAAAGCACGAAAATTAAGACCCCGCATTAAAAAGCATTTTGAAGATACCGTGTCCCCGATGAAAAATCATCGTGAGGAAGTGACTAAGATTGAGGTCTGTCTGGTAGAAGATCCGGTGGATCGTGAAATTTACGAGACCTATATCATTAACACCATGCGTGCAAAGTATAATGTGGACAAGGTTCTGTATAAGTAGGCAGGGAATTTATAGAGGCTTAAAGTAAAAATGCCAAACGCAATGCCGGAGATGGTTAGGACATATGTCCTATGAGATTGTGTAGGTGCGCAGGGTGTGATCTAAGGATCACATCCGGCTCCATTTATTTAAAGAAAGTAGTTCTACATAACTTATGAAGAAACTGAAGAGTTCAAATGGTTAAGGAAGCAGCACTAGGCATAAGAAGTGATGCCGCTTGCCTGTGGCGGATTGATTGTTGGTTTCAATTTGGCCCTGATTATGAGTGGGTTATTATGGATCAGCTGTGTTTGGACACAGAAAAGGGAGAGAATCACCGGAGAATTTTACCACCGGATGAATTCGCTCCTTTTTTTGAAACCATTAGATTTTTGGCTGCACCTTAAATAAGCTCTGCGTATAAACTCTCCAGCGTCACGATCTCGGGCCGGGTCGGCAGCTCGCCTCTTGCAGCACAGGCAGCCAACATATGCTGTTCATCCAAGGGATGACTGTAGAAGCGATGGCCAAGATTTAGCCCGGCTTGGTTGCATTTCCAATTATGCTCTCCTTGCTGCTGGACATGAGGAAGAATAGCGAAAGAGTTCAGTGGCATGGAAAGCCCCATGCCCACAGCCTTGATGTAACTCTCCTTCAGTGTCCACAGACGATAGAAGGTTTCCTGCTGCATTTCTTCAGGCTTCCCAGCCAGGAACTGGCATTCGGATGAAGAGAAGAACCGCTCTGCGATCTGCAGGTCAATCGGTGCGATTTTTTCCACATCCACACCGAGTTCATCTTCACTTCCAGCGATTAACGCAACCCAATCACCGGAATGCGAAACATTAAATTGTACATTAGCATCGTTAATAAGGGCAGGTTTGCCGTATTTGTTACGAGTAAAGGAAAACTCTTCAGGCCTTATGCCAGTCAACTCGCTTAACTTCACACGGGTCAACACTTCACCCATAACAGACCGATAGGCATCCGCTTGATGTATGAAGCGTAAAGCCTGTGTCCGGCGCTCTTCAGAGACGTATGACAGAAAAAGATCCCAGTATGCTGCTGGTATAACGGAGGGGACTTGCAGTACTTGTATAGTTATCATCATTTATCACCTGACGTTGTATTCGGCATGGGTGGCAGCCTTTCCTTTATATTGATCCCGTTTTCCTGTTTTCCAGTCGTCTCGTTGTCCGAGACTTTGTGTCAGGCTCGTTGCGTTTTTTTCCATTCCACATGTGCAACCTGAATCCGATCCCACATTTCTCTGCGTTCCTGTTCCGTATAGTTCGCCAACGATTCGTTGAAGTGTGAGACGAGCACGTCTTTCCACTCGGTGTAGGTTTGAATCTCCATTTTGTTAATGCCTTCGATACCATGGGTGCGAAGCATACTTCCCCGCAGCTCATAGCTGTGGTCTGTATCTCTCTGGCGGAGTAAAAATGTGTTATGCCAAGGCGAATCAGCGGATTGGCTGTAGAATTCATGCTTGGGAATAAACTCTTCCAGGCTGGTAAGCTCCTCGGGAGCATAGTCCACGCCCTTACTTGGTCCGTTAGGCTCATATTCGAGCCTCCATCCACCGGAAACAACAGAAGAAGACATTAAAGTGTAAGTGAACGGTTCGCGTCCATAGGTTCCATAACGAAGAGGAAGCGGTTCAAAAGGCATGCCGCCCAGACCGACATCCACAATCCAACGCTCCACGTCCGGGTTTGCATCTGGCAAAGATACCGAGAGACCAAGATGGAACGAGTTCACACGTGGTTGTTCTCCATGCGGCTGAACGCCAGCACGGTGCCAATGTACGGTGTATCCCAGAGACTGAAGCAAGATGCTGAACGCACCATTCAGGTGGAAACAGTAACCGCTACGTCCTTGGAGGATAAGCTGTACAGATTCTTGGAGACCGATGCCGGCAGGCCGACCTGCAAAGATATCGACCGTTTGCCAGGATAGATGATGGATATGTGCTTTCTGAATTTCGGATAGAAATTCCAATGTAGGTTCCTTGACTTTATCAATGCCTATCCGTTTCAAATAGGCATGTATTTCAGATGGAGTTAAAGTAACATTCATTCCGATCACCTCAGGGTCATGTAATGGGCTGCAGGTGAAATGTTGTGAAAAGCTGCTGCCTGACTTCATTGTAAAAGTGAACGTCTGAAATGCACACATATGATTATCCCTATTGTACCGGTACAGTTTGAATGATCATGAAATAGTGAGGTTGTAGGGTGTGCTCCTGTTTCGACAAAGGAGAGTTTGGTTTCTTTTTCCGGGGTATGTTAACTGTTTGGAGTGGATATAGGTTAGAATAGAGATAGATAGCAGGATTAGGAGATGGAAAATATGGCTAATGATGAAGTAATTTTGACACAGGAAGGCTTGGAAAAGCTGGAGGAAGAACTGAAGGAACTGAAAACGGTGAAACGCAAGGAGCTGGCAGAACGTTTGAAGCTTGCGATCAGTTACGGGGACCTGAAGGAGAACAGTGAGTATCATTCAGCCAAAGATGATCAGGCATTTATGGAGACACGCATTCTGATTCTGGAGAAAATGCTGACCAAAGCAAGAGTGATCAGCTCAGACAATATGGATTCCACTAAAGTAAGCATTGGTTCAACGGTAATCCTGAACGACCTTGAGTTTGCTGAAAAGATCGAATATCAACTGGTCGGTCCAGCAGAAGCGGATGTATCCAATAGCAAAATTTCGTACGAGAGTCCACTGGGCAAAGAGTTGATGGGCAAAGAAGTGGGCAGTGTGATCCATGTTAATGCTCCGATGGGTGTAATCAAATACGAACTGCTTGAAATTAAAGTATAAACAGCGTCAATCGCAAAATGGAAGAGATGTTTTCATAGGCCAGCATGTAAAAGGGGCTGTCTGAAACGTCTCTTTTTGTGTTTTTTCAAGTGAATTCATGGTTAAGCCCGATGTAATTGATCCATACTGAAATCAAATCATCCTCAATATGGTGAATTTTCGACAAATATTGATTTTTGCATGACCTGACACGCCGAGTAGTATATAATTACGGGAAAACTTTAAAGTGATGGAGTAGATACAATGAATTTGAGTAAGTCTGATCTGGACCCAAACAACGCTGGTAAAGGGGAACGATTCTCGCGCGCCGGTTTCATTCTGGCGGCCATCGGTAGTTCCGTGGGTCTCGGTAACATGTGGAAATTCCCATATATCACGGGTGAAAATGGTGGAGCGGCATTTTTCCTGCTGTTTATTGTCTGTCTATTGCTGATCGGTCTGCCTGTATTGCTTGCGGAGCTGGCTATTGGACGCAGTGGGCGGGGGAGTGCAGCTACGGCTTTTATCAAAGCAGGTGGACACAAAGGCTGGCTGGCAGCCGGATTACTGCAAGTATTAACACCGTTTATTATTCTGTCCTTCTATGTGATTATTGCGGGCTGGACATTGCAATACGCCGTAACTTCGTTCAGCGGCACATTGTTCAACAATCCGGATTATGGCGCACAATTCGACAGTTTTGTCGGTGGCTATATGCCAATTGTATGGCAGTTGGTTTCTGTCCTGATCACAGGCTGGATTGTTGCGAAGGGTGTATCGAACGGAATCGAGAAGTTTAACAAAATTCTGATCCCAGCCATGCTGGTTCTGTTAATTGTACTGATGATTCGTGCAGTTACACTGCCGGGATCAGGTGCCGGGGTTTCCTTTTTCCTGAATCCGGACTTCTCCCAGCTTACAACAGAGTCGGCACTGGTTGCGCTTGGACATGCCTTCTTCTCGCTGTCGCTGGGTATGGGTATTCTCGTAACGTATGGTTCGTATGTGGATAAAAGCCAATCTCTCGGTGCAGCAACAGTGGCCGTAGGTGCGGGTGACTTGCTCTATGCTTTTATTGCGGGTCTGATTATTTTCCCGACGACCTTCTCGTTTGGCATCGCGCCTGACCAGGGGCCTTCCCTGATCTTCATTGCGCTTCCAGCAGCATTCTCGGCGATGCCGATGGGATTCCTGTTTGCGGGATTATTCTTTGTGTTGCTGGCGATTGCAGCGTTGACATCAGCGGTTTCGCTGCTGGAGGTTCCCGTAAAATACTTCATGGAGCGTCTCTCCTGGAGTCGTAACCGTGCCGTATGGATCATCTCTCTCGCTGTTTTCATCGTAGGGCTGCCTTCCGTGCTGTCGCTCGGACTGTTCCCGGAGTGGAAGATTGGATCAAAGAATGTATTCGACTGGCTTGATTTTGTAGCATCCAACATTTTGCTGCCTGTAGGCGGATTGTTAGTTACGATCTTTGCGGGATACTTTTGGAAAACAGCTGCTGAGGCAGCTGGTCTAAGCTCAGGATGGTTCCGCATCTGGTTGTTCATGCTTCGTTATGTAGCACCAATCTTAGTCCTGCTTGTTCTGCTGCATACGTCTGGCATCATTCACTTCTAGGACGGCCTGCGCAGATTTACCAAGCATAAAACCTCTTGGAAGAAATGCAAAAGCTCTTGTGTTCACCTGATAATTTTGGGACAATACAGAGTAGAGGTTTTTTGGGTTACTTGACCGATGAACCATATGTTTTTCGCGAAAAGAGGTTTATATCATGATTAAATCATCCATATATGGATTAACATTAGAGCAATTACGTGCCTGGCTGCCCGAACATGGGCAGAAGAAATCCCGTGCTTCTCGTATCTGGGAGTGGTTATACCAAGACCGGGTTCATGATTTTACGGGTATGTCCGATGTCCGTCAGGAATGTGTAGATGTACTGGCTGAGCATTTCACGATGAATTCACTGAGTGAGCATGTGAAGCAGGAATCAGCAGACGGTACGGTGAAGTTCCTGCTCCGACTGCAGGACGGCAACTTGATCGAGACTGTGCTTATGCGGCAAAAGTACGGCTTGACCGTCTGTGTCACAACACAGGTCGGATGTAATATCGGCTGCAGCTTCTGTGCCAGCGGGCTGATCAAAAAAAGCCGGGATCTCTCTGCAGGAGAGATTGTAGAACAGATCATGCATGTACAGCGGCATCTGGATGCGGCGGGTCAAGGCGAGCTTGTCACGAACGTTGTGGTGATGGGCATTGGCGAACCATTTGATAACTTCGAGCATATGAGCAACTTTATCGAAGTGGTCAAGGATCGCAAAGGGCTAGCTCTCGCTGCGAAGCGAATCACGGTGTCCACAAGCGGATTGCCGGATAAAATCAAGGAATTTGCAGACAGCAGTCTGCAGGTAAACCTTGCGATCTCGCTCCATGCGCCGAATAATGAGCTGCGTACACACATCATGAAGATCAACCGGGCGTTTCCGATTGAACAATTGATGGATGCGGTAGATTATTATCTGGAGAAAACAAACAAACGTATCATGTTCGAATACATTCTGCTCCGGGATGTGAACGATCAGCGCGAACACGCTGCCGAACTGGCGGAACTGCTGTCCAGCCGCAAGAGCATGGTCAGTGTAAATCTGATTCCATACAATCCGGTGGATGAGCACAGCCAGTATCAGCGTAGCACCGAAGAGTCTATCTCGGGTTTCTACGATACGCTGAAAAAGAACAACATTAACTCAACTGTACGTATGGAGCATGGGTCGGATATCGATGCTGCTTGCGGGCAATTGCGCAGCAAACAGATGAAGAATAATGCGGAAGCTAGCGCCGATGGGCAAACATCTGCAAAACCAGATACAAGCCGTCTCGCTATGGGATAACGCAAGGCATCTTAGCTTATAATAAACGCCTCTATCCGATCACTGAAGAAGTGAGGATAGAGGCGTTTTTCGAATTGCAGGCCAGATTGAACCTGGGAGCTAATTTAGCTTAATTGAGCTTTACTTAGGCTTTTCGTCATCAGTAGATGGGGAATGCCATCCTCCATGAATACTTCGGAAGCAGGAGTATAGCCGAGACGTTCATAGAACCCAGAGGCTTGCACCTGTGCGTGCAGCTTGGCTTTCTGTAGTCCGTCCTCAATAGCCATTTCCTCCAGTTTGTTGATTAATACACGGCCGAGGCCGTGCTTGCGGTAATCCAGCATGACACAGATACGTTCCAGCTTGGCTACTTGTTCGACGATGCGCAGTCTGGAGGAAGCGGCAGGCACACCGTCCACATAGAGCAAGATATGGCGTGCTTTAGTGCCCAGGGCATCAAATGCATCAAACTCGTCAGAAGCAGGTACACCTTGCTCCTCTACAAAAATGGCCGTACGAATAGCAAAGCACGCATCAAGCAGCTCCTGGGTGTTCGCTTCAACAATAGTTATATTCATGGATAGTTCTCCTTTGCATGATTGGAATCGAATATCGGAATGGAATGGAAAGTGATACACTAAACTAGTGTAGTTATATCATTAATTATGTTGCGAATGCAACAATTTTATAGGGGTGTGAGCTCTGTGAATGAATCAAAAGAACCCAACGAACCGATAGAAGTGCATAAGACGCATGAACAAAACGAACCGAGAGAAGTGCTGCGTGAGATTGGCATGATTGCTCGCTGCCTGGATTCCATCAGCAATGTGGAGTTCCAGCATCTGAATTTGTCCCGCGGGCAATATTTGTATTTGTACCGTATCTGTGAGAACCCTGGCATCATTCCCAACCAGCTGGCTGAACTGATCAAGGTGGATCGTACAACGGCAGCCCGAGCGATCAGCAAACTGGAATCGGACGGTTTTATAGTCAAACAGCCAGCATTGGGTAATAAGAAGAATAAGGTACTCTATCCAACTGAAGCAGGGCTTGAAGCATGGGAGTTTATTCGCAAAGAAGGCGTGCATTCGGATCAGGTTACGCTGAACGGTTTGACGGATGCGGATATTCAGATGGCGATCCAGCTGCTGCGGAAGATGAGACATAACATTGAGGTGGATTGGAAATATGTTAAAAAGGGCGGGCGCCGCTCATACATGGATAACCATGATTAAGTGCACACTTTGGATAAGGCCACCTTCCTTCATCAGAAGAGGCTGGGTTAATCCGTCATATATTCCCGTCAGGAGGAATGGTGTGAAGTTTATTTTTCGGAACAAACGATCATGGTACATATTACTTCTTATTGTTTCATCTGTGGCGATCGTATTGCTATGGAAGGAGCGGTTGGTGATGGATAAGGTTTCGCCTACAGTCGCTTTTGTTGAAAAACATATGACCAATCCGAATGGCACACTTGCAACCTATCTGCAGGATGCACCCTCCCAGAGAGCGGACATCGTTGCAGGGCGAGAGGCATTGTCCGAATCGGTTGGACTGTGGATGCAGTATGCTTTGGCGAGTGATAACGAGCCCATGTTCGAGCAGGCCTACAAGCAGTTCCAGACGTATTATGTGATTAGGCCCGATATGTATATTGCCTGGAAGCTCGATCCGCAGGGGAAAGCCCATGTGGGAACCAATGCGCTGGGGGATGACCTGCGAATTATAGGAGCTTTGTTGGAAGCAGCAGATCGCTGGAAGCAAGGCAGAGCGGACAAGCTGGCGACGGCATCGGCCCTTTCCCGCACGTTGACGCAGCGTACAGAGCAGCAGGGGTACATGGTTGATTTTTATGATTTCAAAAGCGGTCATTCCACGAAAACGCTAAGCCTGGTCTATGTGGATTCGCTCGCTTTGCAAGCTATGAGAGATCATCAGATGCTGGAGCCGGATGCGTATGCCAAGTACGAAGACGTGCTGCATAAAATGCCCGACGATGGATTATTCTATCCGAAGAGCATCGATATAAACACCAAAGCTTATACCTATGATGACAAGGTTAATCTGATTGATCAGCTCATCGTGGCGAATCACGCCATGGAGACAGGGAGTAGACCCGACAAGCTGATTTCTTTTCTGAAAAAAGAATGGGCCACCCGGGGCAAGCTTCCCGGACAGTATGATCGTAAAACGCATAATCCTGCTGTAGAATACGAATCCGCATCAGTTTACGGCCTCGCCATCTTGCTTGCGGTTCGGTCAGAAGATTCAGCTTGGGCGAAGCAATTGTATAAACATATGATTACTTTCCGCGGGCAGGATGCACGTTATCCGGGTGGTTATGTATTTGACGGAAACACTCATTTGTTTGACAACCTGTTCCCGTTGCTGGGAGAAACATATTTGTACAATTTTCTTAAAAATTAAATTATTATTTGCGGACAAGGAGGCCTATGAAAAATAAAGCACCTACCCGACGTCTAGCCTGGGGATACGCCATCTTGATCAGCCTTGCCATCATACAACAGTTTTTCGTGTATCTTCATTTGTACATGAATCAGAGTTATACCAAGCTTGATGTTGTATTAAGCATTGCGTCGCTAGGGGCGCTTGCTTTGGGGCTTTTGCTTCCTGTTGGTGTATCCGCCGTGTTGATATTTGTTTATCTGGTTACCTATTTTGTGTGGCTCGTGACTTTCGCAGAACCGAATGTGCTCGTGTTTTCCTGGTGGCTGCTTATTCCGGCAAATACCGCAATCGCAGCAGTTATTAAGAGAAGACTTGTGCGAAGCGCACGGGTGATTGAACGCCTGGAGCAGATGAAAGATCGCAATCCCGAGGTTGATCTGGATACGACACTGGGCAATAAGGAAGCGTTTGAAGATACATTAGTCAAGCAGAGCAACCTTGCCCGCCGCTATTCGGATTGCTATGGATTCAGTATTGCAATGTTTAAGATTGAATTTCTGCCGCTTGTGTTGGAATCGCTCGGTTCAGTGAGGTATTCACAATTTTTGCTTGAGATATCACAGACGATTCAGAAACAGATTCGATATGAGGATCACAAGTTTTTTGTAGACCGCGGTCGATTTGTCATTTTGTGCCCGATGGTGAATGTGGATTACCTGCCGATGCTGACACGCCGGATCAAGAAAAATATTATGGACCTGGATGTGCTCGACAAAAAGGGGAATGAACTACAGACCGTCATCAAATCCGGTGCGCTGGTGTTTCAGAAGGAACAATTCAGCAAGTATGACAATCTCGACGCTGTTCTTGCTGCACTGGAACGAAACACGGAAACGGATTTAATCGGGGAATATATCTAACAGGAAGGAGCGAGGCTGATGGATTATATGTCCTGGTTTATTCCGATCTGTATTGCCGTGAGTTGTATTTTTGTGGTGTTTACCATCGGATTAACGATTGCAACGCTCCGATTTCGCTCCAGAGTTATTCGAAGGTATGATCGGAGGAAAACGGATGGCTGATTTCATTCTGATCTTGTCGATATTCAGTATTTGGATTGCTGTGTTTGAATCCATCGTCATTATGGCTGGGGCCATTCGTTTTATACACAAGCAAGAGAAGAAGGGCATTCAGATCCCGGAAAATATGGATCTTTACCCGACCGTTACGGTCATGGTACCTGCCCATAATGAGGGTCTGGTCATTGTGGCAACGGTGGAGCATATTTTGCGCCTGAACTATCCAGAGGATAAGGTGCAGGTCATTGTTATTGCGGATAACTGTACGGATGACACAGCGGAACGTTTACAATCATTCCTTGGTCAGACCAGTTATGTACACCGTAATGTCACGGTACTTGAACGCAAAGGCAAGGGTGGAAAATCTGGTGCACTGAACGACGGACTGGAGCTGGCAACCGGCGAATGGATCTGTATATTCGATGCAGACGCTGCACCGGAGCGGAATTCACTCATGTTCCTCGCGCAAAAATCACTGGAAAACCCGGAGCAGTATGGTGTCGTGTTTGGGCGGAACAAAGCCCGTAACCGTGGGCAAAACTTCCTCTCCAAATGCATTAATCTCGAAATTATCACGTCTCAGCGTGTCTACCACACAGGGCTGTGGGAGCTGTTCAAACTGGGAACCATACCGGGTACGAATTATATTATCAAAAGCAAGCTTATCCGTGAAATCGGAGGCTGGGATGTAACCGCCATTACGGAAGATACCGCCCTTTCATTCGAGATCATGAATCGAGGCCAGCTGGTTGCTCTTGCACCGCAAGCGGAAGCGTATCAGCAAGAGCCAGAACAGCTTGGTGTATACATGAAGCAGCGTGAACGCTGGGCGAAAGGGAACTACCAGGTGGTTCTGGATAACATTCATAATCTGTTCAACCGTTCCAGCTGGCGCAACAAATTGCTTGTTCTCTACTATGCTGTCAGTTACTTCTGGTTTATGTTGGCCATTATTGTGTCGGATATCATCTTTGTGGTTAACCTCGTTTACCAGGTTATCGCGATATTCAAACCGGAGGTCAGTTCTCCCTTCCAGTTTGCCGGGGATGCATACGTTTATCTTGTGATTGGTTGGGCATTGATGTACTTTATCTATGTGCTGCAGATCAATCTGGCACTGGCAGCCGATATCGGGCAGAGCAACACCCGTAACTTTATCTATGCGTGCGTATCGTATTTCACGTATGCACAGCTCTTCATTCTGATCTCGATCCGGGCCTTCTACAATCTGCTGATGGACAAAATCCGCAAACGGGAGAGCAAATGGTACAAAACCGAACGTTTTGGTTAGGATGAATCATCTAAGGTATGACGGCAGACGTAGAAGCGGAAGTTATACTCAGATTGGCGAAAGTTCTACACAGAAAACCGTGGATAACACAAGATATAGGAGTGAAAAGCCCAAAAACTATCCACATGTGGATAAGTCTTTGGGCTTTGTCTGTATTTTTGCTCTGCTTTGTTCTGTGTTTTGTATCTTCAATGGGGGTGTTTCTAACTCTTGGTTGTTGCCGCTCTTACATAAACTCGTTCACCATGCTGATCTACTTCTACTGGGGCTTCAAAGAAATCACTTAATACATTCTCTGTCATGAGATCAGAGGTTAATCCACTCCCGAAAACTTCACCCCGGCGGAGTAGAAGGCTATGCCGGAAAACAGGCAGGATTTCCTCGGTATGGTGCGTAACGTAGATCAACGAAGGGGTGTCGGCACGCTCTGTCAGTTCACGGATACTGTCCAGCAGACGTTCTCTGGAGAACAGATCGAGTCCGTTACAGGGCTCGTCCAGAATAAGAAGGCGCGGATTCGCCATCAGAGCGCGGGCAATGAGAAGTTTCTGCTTCTCCCCCTGTGAGCAGGTACGATACTCGCGATCCCACAGATGGTCGCAGCCTAGCGTCTCCATCCAGTGTCTGGCCTGTTCCAGATCTTCGTCCGCAAGCTTGTCATATAAGCCAATCGTGGCGTGTTTCCCACTAATCACGACATATTGTGTGCGGTCGGACGTGTGCAGTTTCTCCTGCAAGGAGGAACTTACCCAGCCAATGGACTTCCGAAGCTCTCTCAGGTCTACATGGCCATATTCATGGCCGAGTACCGAGATGCTGCCTTCCGTAGGCCACAGGTAGCCGGTAATCATATTAAGGAGCGTTGTTTTGCCGGAGCCGTTCAGGCCAAGCAAAGCCCAGTGTTCGCCTTTGTTTACACGCCAGCTGACATCGTGCAACAGGGTGACATGTTCTCTTTTCCAAGTGACATGCTGTACATCAATGATCATTGAACCATCCCTTCTCTCTGATAAATATCGCGCCTCTGCTTCTCAACTTATTGTATTGAACCTGCTATGCAAGTTTCAATAGCTTGTTAAGCTTTAGCGGATGGATCACTGTGCAAGAATACAGCACACACGCCGATCAGGGGCAAAAAGGAACACAGCCGGATGACGAATGAAATGCGGGTACCATGCAATATTCATGTTTGCCCCGAGGGGCATGACTTTTTAAAATAAAAGGGTATCTCTGATTTTGTTGTTGCTAAACATGAAAGACTCTGCTAAGATGAGAAAAAGTTTATGAAAGCGTATACATTTAAAATAAAATTACAACGTTGTAATTGTGGGGGCGGCAAGTGCTGAAAAGACTTAACTGAGGTTCGATAAAGGCTGTATCAACCCAATATTCCTTGTAATCATGCGATATAGTATAGGTTATTACCAAATTGGAATTGGCTATGCAACAGATGATTCGGAGGAACGGATATTTTTTTAATTAAAAATTCAAACGTTGTAATTAGGAATCGAAGGGGAGTGTTTATGTTGAAAAAACGCATGTCCACACTGTTCGGTCTGATCCGGCGGGATAAGTATTTACTGCTGATGTTTTCACCAATCTTTCTGTATTATCTCATCTTTATGTACCTGCCTATGCCGGGTGTGCTGCTTGCCTTTCGCAATTTTATCCCAGGTCAAGGCATGTTCAGCGGCGAATGGGTGGGTCTACGATGGTTTGAACAGTTCGTGAACTCAATCTACTTCTGGCGGCTGCTACGTAACACCTTTTTATTGGCCTTTCTGCCGCTTTTGTTCGGTTTCTCCATCCCCATCCTATTTGCAGTCTGCATCGTAGAGATTAAGAATCGAACCTTTAAACGCTTCGCCCAAACCGTAACCTATCTTCCTCACTTTATCTCCACCGTCGTTGTAGCCGGCATTATTATCAACTTCCTGTCGCCAACAGACGGTATTATTAACACCTTGATCTCGAGTCTCGGCATGGAAAAAGTAAACTTCATGATGGACGCCAGCTGGTTCCGCACCATCTTCACAAGTTCTGATATCTGGCAGAGCTTCGGCTTCAGCTCCATCATCTACATCGCAGCCATTATGGGCATTGACCCTGAGATGTATGACTCCGGTAAAATCGATGGCGTTAACAAATTCCAGGAGCTATGGCATCTCACACTCCCAAGCATCAAACCAACCATCGTCATTCTCTTGCTTCTGTCGCTTGGCGGCATTATGAGCGTAGGCTTCGAGAAAGTATACCTGCTCTATAACGGGGCTACGTACGAAACGGCAGATGTGCTGTCCACTTATGTGTATCGCATGGGGATTGAGGGTCAGAACTATGGCTTCGCCACAGCTATTGGATTATTCAACTCCGTTATCACCTTTATCCTTGTTTTTGCAGCCAATACCATGACTCGCCGCCTGACCAAAATGTCACTCTGGTAAGACACACACTGATCCAAAGGAGAGCCTGTATGCAAAAATCGAGAAGTGACCGATTATTCTATGTCTTCGTCTACCTGCTGACGATCGTGGCGGTTGTTGTTACCTTATATCCGTTCCTGTACGTGGTCAGCATTTCCTTCAGTTCGGTGGATGCCATTGATAAACAGAAAGTAGTGCTCTGGCCCGTAGGGTTTACGCTCTCGGGATATAAGATGGTGCTCCAGTATAAGGAACTCTGGGTATCCTTTTATAACACCGTCTGGTATACCGTTGTAGGCACGCTGCTGAACATTGTAGCCACCTGCCTGGCCGCATTCCCCTTGTCGAGACAGCAATTTTTTCTACGTCGCAAGCTGAACTTCTTCATCGCTTTCACCATGTATTTCTCAGGTGGACTCATTCCGGTCTACATGCTGATTACATCGCTCGGTCTGTACAATACCCGCTGGGTGATGGTGCTGCCTGTACTGGTAATCACATTTAACGTGATGATCTGCCGCTCGGCCTTTGAAGGCATTCCGAATGAAATATTTGAAAGCGCAAGCATTGATGGAGCCAATGAGATGACGATGCTGTACCGTCTGGCTGTGCCGATTATCAAACCTACACTGGCCGTGCTTACGCTGTATTATGCCGTATTCCACTGGAACAACTTTTTTTCGGCCCTCTTATATCTGGGGAAACAGGATATGCAGCCGCTCCAGATGTTCCTGCGAAGGGTGCTGATTATGGCTTCGCCAGAGGTGATGCAGAAGATGGGTGGTACGATGACATCCGGTGCATTGGCGGTTTCATCGCTGCAAGTTCGTTATGTATCTATTGTGGTCAGCATTCTGCCGATCGTCATGATCTACCCGTTTATCCAACGGTACTTCGTTAAGGGGATTACCCTCGGAGCCGTGAAAGGATAGATTGCATCACCCAAGCATCATAATCATTCAAGAAAGTCATTCAAGGGAGTTCAAAAGGGTTCATACCAAGGAGGAATGATGGATGAAAGTCAAAGGGGCAGGAAGAAAAAGTGTAATCGCAGCGATACTGGCAATCAGTTTAGCGGGTTGTAGTGGGGGAACAGGTGCAGGAACCGATGCGGGGAAAACACCAGAGAGTACAGAAAAAGCCTTCAATTATACCGGCGCTGGGCCGGTAACGGATCAACCGGATGCGAAGCTGTCTGTCTTGGCAACCAATGCATGGACCACAAACGTGGATTTATCCACCGCAGCCATCGTTAAGAAAATTGAGAGTAATGCGGGTGTGAAAGTGGATTGGGATCTGATCCCTCCTCAAAACTATGCGGATGCAGTGAATCCAAGACTGGCTGCGGGTACAGGGCTCCCGGATATCGTGTACCTGCCGGATCAGGATCAATTGATGAAGTACATTAACAGCGGTCTGTTCATCCCGATTAATGACCTGGTAGAGAAATACGGCGTTAATCTCAAAAAAATATATGAAAAGTCGCCATCAGTTAAGGCCAGTTTAACAACGCCAGATGGTAAAATGTATTATATTCCACAGCAGACGTTGACCCGTAACTATATGCCTGTGTTCATGTTGAATGAGCGTTGGTTGAAAAAACTGGGGTTAAGCGAACCAACGACGCTGGATGAGTTCACAGCGATGCTGCGCAAATTCAAAACGGAAGATCCGAACGGCAACGGCAAAGCCGATGAGATTCCGCTGTCTATGGAATCGAAATTTGTGCCGATGGCCTTTGGTCCAGCCTTTGGACTTGATCTGTCGAACAATTTCTATGCAGATGATCAAGGCAAAGTGCACTTCAGTTATTATGAGCCTGCCTACAAGGAATATCTGACATACTTGAACGGTTTGTACAAGGAAGGTCTGCTCGGCGTGGACTATGCGAGCACGACAAGCGATCAGGTTACTTCAAGGATCTCCCAGAATGTAACTGGAGCAACGTTTAATTTTAGCTGGTATATGTCGATGGTGTACAGCCCACTCTTCAAGGATTACAAGCCGGAAGAGCCAATCATCAAAGGTATTCTGCCATTAAAAGGGCCACATGGAGACCAGTTCTACATTGGACGTACACCGGTTAGCGGTATCTTCGGCATCAGTAAGGATAGTAAAAATCCGGAACTGGCTTTCCGCTTCCTGGATTATGCAGTCAGTGAAGAAGCACAGACGTATTACACTTGGGGTATCAAAGATGACACGTATACAGAAGAGAACGGCGTGAAGAAGTTCACGGATAAAGGTAAAGACAATGAATATATCCAAAAGCTTGGAATTGGCCCGGTCAATCTGCCTAACATCCAATCCACGGATTCGGCGGATTCCATCGTTGCACCATGGCATGCGAAGCTGGACAAAGAATTAGAGAAGTATGTACGTGAGCCCTTCCCGTTTGTTTATGCTCTGCCAGATGAAGCGAGCGTAGAGAGCATGTCGATGCCTGACATTACCACGTATGTGGAAGAGATGAACTTCAAGTTTATCAGCGGTGACGCAAGCCTGGATCAGTTCGACAGTTATATCGAAACATTGAAGAAAATGAATGTTGAACAGGTGATCGCAGGCAGACAGGCACAATACGATCGCTATAAAGCTGCACAGAAATAAGAGACAGGTTTCAGGCATATGAGAGGTGTTGATTCAATTTGATTACCATTAAAGATATTGCCAAACTGGCGGGGGTGAGCTACAGCACGGTATCGAAAGCACTGAATGATGATCCCCGGATCAAACCGGCGACCAAGCAGAAGGTGCTTGCGATAGCGGAGAAACATCAATATCGAAAAAATATGCTGGCAAGGCAGCTCTCCACCGGCAGAAGCAATATCATTGGTTTTGTGCTGGATGAATTAAGCAACCCTTTGTTCTCCAACATATCGGGCAGCCTGCATACGGAACTGAAGAAGCGGGGATATCAGATGATTCTGGTTGTGGCCGATGACGGGGTGGATGTGTTCAGCCAGCTGCGGGTGGATGGTTGTATTCTGTGGGACTATGCGCTGGACAATCGGGATGCTTTCTGGAAAAAGTTTGCGACCCTTAACATGCCATGTTTTGTACTCGGTACAGATGAAGCTCCGAACTCTCCTTACATCAAGATTGACCGTAAGGAGGGGCTGTACAAGGCCGTGGAGCATCTGAAATCACTCGGTCATAGTCGAATTGGATTCATCGGTAACTCGCAGCATGTCAAGCTGGAGGGATACAGGGAAGCGTTGCAGCGTACAGGTCTGACTTTTAATGAGGACGATGTGCTGCCGGCGTATTCTTCGTGGGAAGACGGGTATTTTGCCATTCGAAATTACACGTTTGGTCCGGAGTCTCCAACGGCATTTATCGGCCTGAATAACCTTGTGACACGGGGAGCACTTCGGGCGCTGCTCGAAGCGGGCTACAGCGTGCCACGAGATATCTCGATTATCGGTTACGATGACTTGCCGGATATGCAGTATGCCGAAGTGGCGCTGACCACCATTGGTCCACCGCTGGATGAGTTGGCTGCTCAGGCGGCAGAGCTGATCGTATCCCTGATCCGTGACGAGCAGGTGGAAGTGCCGGTTGTCATCCAGCCGAAGCTAAACCTGCGTAATTCAACGGCAAAGTGCCGGCAGTAATGCCGGCTTTTTAGTAGAAAGTGAATGTAGCAAGTAACAATAGAAGTGCAAATAGAAAATAAACCAATACGAACTTCTAGGAGGTACCGCGATGCAGGTACAGACGCAGTTATCCTGGTCTGAGCGAATTGCAGCTACGATTATGCAGCAATGTAACGAGGACGGTTTCCATGCGTTCCCTTCGGGACGGTGGGCATATGTAGAGGGCATGACGTTGATGGGTATGGCACGTACGGGAGAAGAGTACAACAAGCAGGAATATATCGATTTTATGAAGAGACATATGGATCTGTATGTGCAGCCTGACGGCTCCATCGGCACCTACTCCCTGGAAGAATATAATCTGGATCAGATTAATCAGGGAAAAAACCTGTTTGCGTTACTGGATGGTGCCAAGGATGGACGCTACGCAGAAGCAGCTCATCTACTCGCTGCACAGCTTGCAGGGCAGCCCCGAACGTCCGAGGGCGGATTCTGGCACAAAAAAATCTATCCGTTCCAGATGTGGCTGGATGGACTGTACATGTCTTCACCTTTTCTCTCCCAATATGCAAAGACGTTCCAGCGTCCAGAGTTATTTGATGAGGTAGCACATCAAATTTTGCTGGTCGAGCGCCAGACACGTGATCCGCGTACCGGACTGCTGTATCATGGCTGGGATGAATCAAAGGAGCAGATCTGGGCAGATTCCCTGACGGGATGCTCACCACATTTCTGGAGCCGGGCGATGGGCTGGTACGCTATGGCCATCGTGGATAGCGTGGAGCATTTCCCGCTAAATCACCCTAAACGGGGCACGATCATTGGTATCTTTGAACGGATGTGCAATGCGTTGGTACGTGTACAAGAGCAGGAGAGCGGATTATGGTTCCAGGTGCTGGATCAGGGATTCCGTAAAGGGAACTATCTGGAAGCTTCAGGTTCAAGCATGTTTGTATATGCACTCGCCAAGGGTGTGAGATTGCGTTATCTGGAACCTCACTTCAGAGAAGCGGCAGAGAAAGGTTGGCAAGGACTTACCTCCAGGTTGGTAGAAGAGACCGCGGAAGGTGTGAAGTTGAACGGCATCTGTCACGGAGCAGGATTAAGCCTCGATCGTGATGGCTCGTACAGTTATTATGTCAGCGAGGCAATTGTAAGCGATTCCTTTATGGGGGTTGCTCCGTTGTTGCTGGCTGCGCTGGAAATGGAGCGTTTGTCATGACAGAGCAGCGCTCGGCGGCCGATATCATGTTGGAGTCATCTGTGTCCTGCATAACCGTGGCATCGGATGGATCAGGGGACTACAACACCATTCAGGCAGCAGTGGATGCTTACCCGGACGATGGCGTTGGTGGTCTTCCGATTCGAGTGAAGGCAGGTGTGTATGTTGAGAAGCTGCACATGGAAAAGCCGGGCATTCATCTCATAGGTGATGGAGCGGATGAGACGATTATCACCTATGATGATCATGCGCTCAAGAGATTTCCGGATGGCTCGCAGTACCATACCTTTCATTCCTATACAGCGTTTGTCGGTGCGGATGATTTTACGGCAGAAGGGATCTCTTTTGTGAATTCGGCCGGGCCGGGCAAGGAAGTGGGACAGGCGCTGGCCATTTATGTGGATGGGGATCGCGCTGTGTTTCGTCAATGTCGTTTTATCGGTTATCAGGATACAATATTCACTGGGCCGCTGCCGGAGCAACCGCTGGATCGCAGTTATTTCGGCGGTCCGCGTGACGGTGCGGAGCGGCGGAAGTTAAGACAGTACTTCGAGGGTTGTTATATCGAAGGGGATATCGATTTTATTTTCGGCTCGGCTACCGTTGTGTTCAAGGGCTGTGAGATTTATACGAAAAGCCGCCTGACGGATGTGGAAGTGGCGGAAGGCGAAGTGAATGGCTGGATTACGGCAGCCTCTACACCAGAGGACGTTCGTTACGGATATGTATTTGTTGAATGTGATCTGACCAGCAACGCCCCTCCGCAATCGGTGTATCTGGGCAGGCCATGGCGTAATCACGCCAAAGTCTGTTTCCTGAACTGCTGGCTCGGCGCGCATGTGAAACAAGAGGGTTGGCACAACTGGAGCAAGATCGAAGCGGAAGCGACGGTTCATTTTGCCGAATATAAAAGCGCTGGACCTGGCGCTGGGCGTGCAGACGTTCGTGTACCCTGGTCTAACATCCTGACGGATGAAGAAGCAGCCGAGTATGATTTGTCCCTTGTCCTGTCGGGGGAGGATGGCTGGAAGCCATTTAATTAAATAGAAGGATGTAGATCCTTCTCTCGGGCTGTTGTTCCAAAAAGAAAGCAGAGACTGTGTCTAAATTCGGATCAGGAATTTAGAAGCAGTCTCTTTGGTCACTTAGGAGGTAGATATATTCTTTCCTAATTAATGTATTTGGGTGATAGGAGTTTAACCACACTCTTTTATTTTCACTGAATAGCTGACCTCTAAAGTATATAGTAACATATAGGTGTAAGACCTATTTTTGTATTTTTCAGGAGGTGTTTTCAATGGATACTACAAATTCAATTCGAAAAAAACTGATGCAGTATATACATAACAATGACATGAGACATTCCCATTTTGCTAATCAATCAGGCATAAACTCAGGTACACTTAGTCGGATATTACAAGGAAACAAACCAATATCTATGAATCAACTCCAAGCAATTACCGCTGGGATGGGATTGGCTGAAGATTACTTTTTTATCGATTACATTGAGGAGTGTTTCTCTTCTTCAGTGTCTATCAGACGTATTCGGCCATTTTTATTTCGGTGTGCTGATTTAAAAAGAGTAGATTGTATACAGCAAATCACGATACGTATATTAGAAGACCTTTCTTATACCCCGGTATTATTTGATATAGCAGGGCGACCTATATATTATTATATTTTATATGCCTATCTGGCTCGAGCCACAGCTAGTGAGGAATGTGGAAATTATAAGAGGGCTTTAGAGTTTGTGGCTTTATATGCTCACGGTGAGAGTTGGATACGAGAGAAAGACGAGGAGGCCACAAGGATAATCGGACAATTTACAGAGTGGGCTGTTGCCAACACTTATTTGTATCGCCTGATGTCTGGAGAAGTGGATGTTTTGAATGAATATGTTGAGTATATAGCAATCCACGAAGATGAGATATTCATTGCACTGTGGCATATACTCCAAGCTGCGAATATATATCATCTCAATATAGACAGCATCTTGGAACGTTTCAATGAATATATTCCTTACCAATCAGGGCAGACGGAGTTCGGTGAGTATGAACCAACGATATTAAAAGAAAGTTATGTCCAATTCCTCGCTGAACTAGCCATGTATCAGTTGAATGAATGTAAGGATGCTGAGTCCGCAACAAAACTGATGTTAGAAGGTTTAAATTTATCAGTAGCGATGGGGAGTAGGAAGATCATTAACTCTTGCTTGGCTTATATTGAAAAAATTTCGAGATGATATAGGCTGTATGAAACAACATAAGTATAAGAAATGGATACTTATTGATATTCCAATAACATTATTTACTCGTTACGATACTTTCTAAATATTTTTTGTGCCTTTAAAGTAATATTCTATTATCTGACATCAAATTCTAAAATAGTTCAGAGGGGCTGAATTTGATGAAAAGAAGCATGCTTATACAGTTGAGAATAGAGCGGGCTAGAAGACGGCTGCATGAACTGGCGAAGGAACATAACGGATTTCTACACCCTGAGGTAATCAGGCAGTCCGTGATCCTGGATAAACTGATTAACCAGTTTAACGAAGAGGATGAAACAAAAAACAAAGCCGATGGATGAACAATCGACTTTGCTTGACGGTTTAGAGATGTAGTTTTTAAGTTTTAAAAATCAAAGTTATCCGGGTCCGGACCTACGCGCACATTCTCGTTCAACGAGTTGATCCGTTCCATCTCCTCAGTGGACAGCTCAAAGTCGAATATGTCAGCATTTTCGATAATCCGATGCTCTTTCGTGGATTTCGGGATGGTCACGACGCCATTTTGCAGATCCCAGCGTAGGATGACTTGAGCGACAGACTTGTTCTTGGATGTAGCAATCTCCGTGAGTACCGCGTTGTCCAGCAATTCGCCTTGCATTAACGGTGACCAGGCCTCAAGCTGAATGCCATGCTGCTTACAAAATGATTTTAAATCCTCCTGCGTTAGACGCGGGTGGTACTCAACCTGGTTGATCATCGGTTTCACCTGTGCATCCTGCATCAGATCTTGCAGATGGTGAATCTGAAAGTTACTTACGCCAATTGCGCGGATTCGGCCTGCTGCGTACAATTCCTCCATGGCTTTCCATGCACCTTTATACTTGCCGGCTTTGGGCCAGTGAATCAGGTATAGATCCAGGACATGCAGTCCAAGTTTGTTCATCGTTGTATCAAATGCGGCCAGTGTCTCAGCATATCCGAGGTCTGCATTCCATACCTTAGATGTAATAAACAGGTCTTCGCGCTTTAGATCGTTTTCCTGCAAGGCTTCCGCAATGGCCTGTCCTACTCCTGCTTCATTACCATAGATCGCCGCTGTGTCGATACTACGGTAACCATGCTTGATAGCACTTTTTATTGCCTCGATGAGCTCTGATCCTTCTTCGACCTTGAATACGCCTAGACCAAACCAAGGCATATGGACACCGTTATGCAATGTTGTTGTTGATTGTAAATGTTGTGCAGCTGTCATGAGAAATCCTCCTTGAAAAATGTTGATATTTCCATATAAAGTGAAATTGCCAAAGTTTCATGATACAAAATTGAATGATAGTAGATCAAATTGCATCCAACGTATATAGTAACGTATATAATCTGTCGATATATAATATGAGACCAGTTATTGGTTCCAACGGTCTCCTATCCATAACCAGAAATACGTTTTCTCTTAGATTACACCTTAATGAAGCTTTTATTCAGTTGGTTTGAACTCGCCTTGACTTGTTGCTCAAGATGTTTGGCCCATATCGTCAGGATTGCTGCAATGAGTACCATCAATGCACCAACCCAGGTGGTATGAATCAGACCGATAGAGTCATTAATGACTCCACCTAGATAAGCACCTATAGCAATGCCTGCATTAAATGCAGCGATGTTAAAAGCGGATGCTACATCCTTGGCCTGCGGTGCATACCTTTCTGCGAGTGTAAGCACAACCACTTGAAGGCCCGGCACATTCATGAAAGCGAGCAAACCCATGCCGATAATGGTCAGTAGTGCTGCCCATTTGAATGGAACGGTAAAGTACAGCACACCCAGAATGAGGGTCTGTACGATGAACATGTAAAGTAGTGATTTTAACGGGTTTCGATTAGCCGCTCTGCCACCAATCATATTGCCGATGGCGATGGCAATGCCATACAACAGCAGAATGAAGGTCACCGTATGTTCTGAGAAACCGCTAATGTCGTGCAACAGTGGGGATAAATAGGTGAACACAACGAACGTACCTCCGTAGCCTACAGCCGTGATGATAAAAGCGAGCATCATCCGTCCGCCTGTCACCAGCTTGAGCTGATCCCGGATGGCTGTACGTGTGCCACGCTGTAATGCTGAGGGCACAAGTAACAAGTTAGCAATCAAGGCAAGGGTGCCAACTGCTGCGATCAGCATAAAAGCAGCACGCCAGCTAACATGTTGGCCTATGAATGTACCGAAAGGTACACCGGTTACCGTTGCAATGGTCAGTCCGGAGAACATAGTGGCAATGGCGCTTGCTCTGCGGCCTTCTGGTACCAAATCAGCCGCTATGGTGGAACCGATCGACATGAACAAGCCGTGTGCCAGAGCAGATATCACTCGTGCGATAAGCAGTGCGGTAATCCCTGTAGATAATGAGGCCAGCGTGTTGCCTGCGATGAAGACCACCATAATAGCCAGCAGCAATGTTTTGCGTGATATAGCGGAGGTTAGCGATGTAAGGATCGGAGCACCGAACATCACACCCAGAGCATATATGGTAACGGTTAGTCCCGCCGAAGATACACTAACGTGAAGATCATTTGCGATCAGGGGCAAGAGTCCCACGCTGATGAACTCGGTTGTACCGATTGCAAAAGCGCTGATTGCTAGTGCCAGTAGCGCCCAAGTGCTATGTTTTGTCTCATGATGCATGTCCTGCTCAACTCCTAGAATGTAGATTTGCTTACCGGCAAATGCTATTATGAATTATTCGGTATAACATGAACAGTACGTACTTTTTAGTACCCTACGTACTTATTGGTGCCTATACAGTAGCATGAGCGGAAGCAAATGGATTAGTGATTCATCAGGGAGGAAGACAGTAATGGAGCGCAAAAAATATAATATCTCGGTCGAAGCAACGCTAGAGGTTATCGGCGGTAAATGGAAGTGTGTTATTCTCTGTCACCTGACGCATGGAAAGAAACGAACGGGTGATTTAAAGCGTATTATGCCCGCAATTACCCAGAAAATGTTGACACAGCAGCTGAGAGAACTCGAGAATGACGGTATTGTAAAACGAATTGTATACAATCAGGTACCGCCCAAGGTAGAGTATGAATTAAGTGATTACGGGCGGAGTCTAGAGCCAATTCTGACCGCGCTTTGTAATTGGGGTGACCAGCACATTATGAAGGAGTACGGCGACAAAGCAGCCGTGCTGGAAGATAACGGACTCAATGACTTTACTACGGACAACGACAGGGAGCTGATGAAACCGTGAGATACGAAATTCTATACGATGGTGCCTTTGCCATGCTTAAGGTAGAGTTACAGCGTGGAGAACGTTTCAAGGCTGAAAGTGGAGCCATGGTTTCGATGTCACCTACCGTCGAACTCAAAGGATCAGCGGAAGGTGGGATGTTTGCCGGATTTGGCCGCATGCTGAGCGGAGAGAAATTTTTCTTTCAGGAACTGACGGCAGCAGGAGGTCGTGCGGAGATTTTGTTATCTCCATCAGCCATGGGTGGTGTGGAGGCCGTGGAACTCGACGGGTCTTATTCTCTCTATGTACAGAAAGACGGATTTCTGGCAGGGACAGAAGGCATTCAGGTGAACACCAAAATGCAGAATTTGAAAAAGGGTCTTTTTTCCGGAGAGGGCTTCTTTATTGTTGAGATCAGCGGACGCGGCACGGTGTTCCTGTCTTCCTATGGTGCGATACACTCCATACATCTGGCTGCTGGTGAAGAGGTTATTGTGGACAATGCTCACTTGGTGGCTTGGCCGCATTACGTTGATTATCGCATCGAAAAAGCATCCCAGGGCTGGTTATCCAGTGTGACGAGTGGCGAAGGCTTAGTCTGCCGTTTCCGCGGAGAAGGCACGATCTTCATACAGAGCCGCAATCCACAGGGGTTTGGGCAATGGGTGAAACAGTTTATTCCCACACGATAAATAAGGTAATTATTTCATAGATAAACTTATAGAGATGCAACGGATGTGTGTTTCGAAGCGTTAGTATAACAGATTTGTTATACGATGCATGATTCATACATCTCTGCAGCACAAGATCGTACACCATGGAGGTATAAGAATGAAAAGCTCACGATACACGAATCCGCAAGATAGTCCAGGATACCTGTTATGGCACGTAACGACAATGTGGCAGAAGGAAGTGCGAAGGGTATTAGAACCTCTCGATCTGACGCAACCCCAATTCATATTATTACATTCTTGTTTATGGCTTAATGAGCGTGATTTGGAAGGTAAGGGCGTTACCCAGGTTCAGATTGCTCAATTCGCCAATGTAGACGTCAACGTTACCTCTCAGGTGCTACGAGCGCTTGAAAAGAGAGGTTACATTACACGTGCTCGTCATCAGACGGATACACGGGCTAATATTATCACGACAACGCCGGCAGGCACCAAGCTCGCGATTGAAGGGATGAATCTCGTAGAGGAATCAGACAAAAACTTCTTCGAGCTTCTTGCGGACCGTAAAGAGGGATACATGGAAATCATGCAGGAATTCATTCGACTTAAAGAAGAACAATAATAACCATAGCGTATTCTCAGTGACTTGCGTTTGCATCAAGTGGATTCATCATGTGGCTTTTGCGAAAAATGACGAAAAATGGATAAACCTCCCTAACCATGTAAGGTTGGAAGGTTTATTTGTCATTGAGAATTAATCGAGCCTATAGGCAGCAAACGGCTCTCCATAACGGAAATCGTCGCTCAGTTGATTCAGTTCCGTCAGCAGCTCATGTGGAAGCTGCAGATCAAGACTAGCGAGATTATGCTCCAGCTGCTGGGTCTGAGTAGCACCAACGATCACAGTGGATACTGCCGGACGAGTTAGCAGCCATGCTAGCGATAGCACGCTTGGGGAGCAGCCGTATGCCTCTGCCTTGGCGCTTACCTGCTCGCTCAACTGAATGTTGTGCTCCAGCAGGAAGCGGTTGAAGGATGGATCTGTATCTGCTCTGGAGCCAGATGGCACGCTGGTGTGTCCATTGTATTTCCCCGTCAATATACCACCAGCCAGTGGGAAATACGGGATAATGCCTACACCTTGATCGAGACACAGCGGAACGAGTTCGTTCTCAGGTGTTCGATCGGCAAGCGAGTAGCTGGTTTGCGTGGAGATATACCGCGCATATCCGCGCAACTCGCTGATGCCGAGGGCTTTCATCAGCTCCCAGGCGGCGTAGTTGGAGGCGCCGATGTAGCGAACTTTGCCGGACGTGATCATGTCGTCCAGCGTGCGCAGGGTTTCATCCAGCGGGGTATGCGGGTCAAAGGTATGGATCTGGTACAGATCAACATAATCCGTTTGCAGACGCCGCAGGCTATGTTCCAGCTCTTGCTGTAGATGGTAGCGCGAGGAACCGCGCCCATGAGGACCATCATGCCGGGGCAAGCCGGCTTTGGTTGCAAGCACCGCGTTTTCCCGCCGACCAGCCAGTGCCTGTCCGATAATTCGTTCTGATTCGGTGCCAGCATAGATGTTGGCCGTATCAATAAAGTTGATGCCACGGTCCATCGCTGCATGAAGAATGCGGGTTGAAGCGGCCTCGTCTGCTCTTTTGCCAAATGCATTTGTACCCAGCCCCAGCGCTGACACACGTAGACCGCTGTTACCTAAACGTCGATACTCCATCTCTTATCGCTCCTTTGGTGTCCAGTATTTGTATAGCCGATTATATCGTAATCTATTGAAAACGTGTTATTAATATAGTTAAATGAATGAAGAAACCGCAACTAAAGGAGATATGATGGAAAACAGTGCTGCACATCTAACTAGACGGAAGCCGAAGAAACCGAAGAAAAAATGGAAAAAGCCACTCATCATCATACTGAGCATTTTGATTGTGCTTGGAGGCATCGGATTTATCTATCAAAAACAGCTCGTGTTGCTGGCATTTAATATGTTTGCCTCAGGTACGGTGAAGGAAGCTTTGGATGATTCGTATAAAGCCGCAGGGGACAAGGATGCACCTGTTGTACAACATACCGATCCATTTTCACTGTTGCTGCTGGGTATCGACCAGAGAGATAATGAGCCGAGCCGTTCGGACACCATCATCTATTCTGTCGTGCGTCCAGAGGACAATAAAGTGCTGCTGCTGTCCATTCCGCGTGACTCCTATACCGAAATTGTGGGTCGTGATGTGAAGTCCAAGATCAACTCGGCTTATGCCCACGGCGAAGCCAAGATGGCAATGGATACGGTGGAGAAGCTGCTGGAGAACAAAGTGGATTTCTATGCGGCAATTAACTTTCATGGTTTGAAAGACATTGTCGATGCGGTGGGTGGCGTGGAGCTGCCGATTAAGAAAGATATTGAGAACAAAAGCAAAGCGCATGAGAAGCTGTTCGTGCAAGCCAACAAACCGATCTATAGCGGCGAAGAGGCACTCGGATATGTACGTTACCGGGAGGATTCCGATTTCAATCGTACGATGCGTCACCGGATTTTCCTAAGTAGCTTCATGAACCGTGCGATGGAGGTCAAAAATCTGACCAAGATCCCGGACATCATCAAGATTGCCGGATCGAATTTTACAACCAATATGAAATCGGACTTTATTGTGAATTTTGCCGAGTCTCTATATATGAAAGACAGCATTCCAACCATCAGCAATTACATGCTGAAAGGCGACGGAAAGATGCGTAGCGGTACGTGGTATTACGATCTGTCTGATGAAGATCTGACCTATGTGCGAGGTATGATTGCCAGCTGGCTTGACCCTAATACAACACAGTTGATCGAGCCTGAATCGACGGATGAAAGCGGCACAGCAGAAAAAAGCAATACAGCAGATAAAAAGTAGGTTTGAAGCAAGGTGAAGCAGTAGGGCTTCGCACATTGCTTATGATAAGCTACAAAAACACCAAAGTACACAGTAGGGCAGATGCCCTCTGTGTGCTTTTTTTGCTGTCATATAGGTATGGAAATAGGTATCCATACATCTTTTTTGATATCTCCATGCTACTTCTATACTCCTTCTATAAATAAGCATCAGCATCTTCTGGCATCTGTGATATCACAGGCTGAAGTGCCGGTGTTTTTTTGTGTAGTGGCTCAGCATTGTATCAGATGGAAAGTTATCATGAAAACCTCAATTTTTGACATAAGTATAGTAAAATATAGGAAAACATCTTATGACAACCAATGGAGGAAGTCCATGAAGGAATTTAAGGATCGGCTTAGGCAGGTTCAGGAGCGGCAAAAGCAGCTCGCCAAGGACTATCAGGCCCTGCTTCAGGAGTATCAATCCGATGACCTCACGGTTCGTAATGAACAGTTGCTGGAACAGACGCAAGCTCAGCAGCTTAGGCTGCAACAATTGGAGCATCGTGCACGCCAGATGGAAGAGGAAAATGCACGCCTTCGCACGGCCTTGTCCGAGCAGATGCTGGACGAGAAACTGAATCTGATCCGGGTATCCCGGGAGAAGATGGAGACGTATTTTCAAGGGAAAACGGAAGTACATAACGACCATGTCAGCAATTTGGAATACCGAACGAAATCCAATCTGAACGCTCTCTTCCATGAGGCTTCCCGGCATCTGCAGGAGGATGCGGCAGAGATGAAGGAACGGATTGCCTACCTGGCAACGGAGGTGAAATCACGGATCGAATCGCACAAGCAGGCGGTATGGGAGAGAGCCGAGGCTGTGCGCGGACAGATGCAACATGGCTATGACCAGATGGCAGAGGAGGAACTGAGTGAGGAAACCATTCAGCGCCGGATCAAACAGAACCGGATGGAGATGCGCATTGGACTTAGCTGGATTAACAAAGTAGCCATCCTGCTTCTCATCCTGGGGGTGGGTGCAGCCTTCCGATACTCTTATTCAACGTGGTTTAGCGATGAGATGAAAGGTGCGGGTTTCTTCCTGCTCGGCGCACTGATGCTCGCAGGCGGGGAGTGGCTGTTCCGCCGGAAACAGAAAACATTTGCAATGGGACTGCTCGGCGGAGGCATATCCGTGCTGTTTGGATCGATTTTCTACAGTTACTTTTTGCTGCAAATCATCGGGCTATATACAGGTCTCGGTTTATCCATATTGGTGTCGGCCGTCGCTGTACTGTTGTCGTTGCGGTATCAGTCCAAGACAATCTGTTCCTTTGGTCTTGTGGGCGGCTATCTGCCGTTCTTCTCTTATCTGTTCACGTTTGGGTTGGAAGGCACAGCGGTTTATACCGCGATGATCTATCTGTTGTTGCTGAACGGCATCATTGTCATCATTTCCTTCGGGCAGCGTTGGCCGGTGGTGCATTACATCAGCTTCCTGTTCCACGCGCCATCCATGCTGATTCTGTTATGGCTCTCGCCGAGTGAACAGGTGGGCATGTTGTACTCTGTCGTGACGTTTGCCTTGTACCTGGGCATTACGCTCGCCTATCCGTTTAAACATCGGGTGAAGTTGACCTGGTGGGATTTTGCTTTGTTAGCGATGAATACGAGCTTGAGCTGTCTTGTCCTGTATGTACTGCTCGATGCAGCAGGCTGGAATGATGCGCAGGGTTTGCTTGCTGTTATTTTTGCACTCGTATATCTCGGACTCGCCAGATTGGTTCAGCGCTATATGGCGCAGGAGAAACAGACGATCCTCTTGTTCTATCTTACGTCGCTCACCTTTACGATTCTGCTCATTCCGTTCCAGTTCGGTTCGAGATGGCTGTCGATGGGTTGGCTGATCGAAGGTGTGTTGCTCGTGACGTTTGGACATTTCAGAACGTTTAAGGCGGTCGAACGCGCGGGCTGGGGCATCATGCTCCTATGTATTACGATTTTTGTACAGTATGATTTGCTCTCTTTATTCTTTGTGGGGGAATCGTCGTATTTCATGTTAAAATACTCCAGCCTTACGCTGGGAACCTTGCTCATTACACTTTATTATGCTTGGGCGCTGCGCGGAAACGCCTCCGAAGGAACGGGGAGGAGATTCAGCTACGCTTCGTGGGAGCGCGGTTTTCTGGAAGGTTTCAGGTACGTGACCCTTGTGAATGTATGGTTATACGTGCTGTATGAATCGAATGAGCTGTATGTCAGGGCTGTTGATGAAACCTTCCTGTTATATATGTTCTACAAGCTGCTTATGTTTGCCGCACTGACAATTGCTTTGGCATATGGACTGGGCAAAGTGAAGCTGCTCCGTGACCCGTTCCTGCGGGGGTATACACTCTTTTTGCATGGAATTGGGTGCTGTATCGCACTGGCAGTAACCTTGACGATGCCTGCATTGCAGCCAGGTGTAGAGCAGCATACGGCGGCCGAGATTGTCGGGCTGGTTGTCTTGATTATTTTCAACGTGGGCGTGTTCTTCGCAGGCCGAGATCTGCTGATTGCAGGCATTCGCAGTCAGTTCAAAAGTGTGGAGTGGTATCCTGTTATTGCGGGAATCTATCTGCTCGGCGTCATTACCGTGTTCCTGACCATTCAGTTCCAGTGGGGTGACGTGGGGTTGATGTTCAGCCTGATCTATCTGGTGCTGGCGATTCTCTATATTGCCTACGGGTTCCGTAGAAAATACGTCATGATCCGGCGTCTCGGTCTGGGTCTGACGCTGTTCGCTACCGGCAAGATGGTATTCTACGATGCCAGTTTGTTGACCGCAGGCAGCAAAATCTTTGCGTATTTCAGCTTTGGTGTTCTGCTGTTGGGCATCTCGTATCTGTACCAGAAGGTGACCAGCCGGATGGAGGAGATTCAGGCGAGGGAGAGCAAATCAGATGATGAAGAGAACTGATGTAAGCATATAGCGACTGTCGTAATAACTTATGTTAGAAAAACGCTGTACTTAGTACACTTATACTTCGTTAAACGTTGTAGGAGACTCTGGAATTGGGGCAATTTCAGAGTCTTTTCTTATTGAAGTCGTCTAACATGCAATAATAGTTATTTCATTGTTTTGTACAGTTCAGTCATCAGGTCGGCCAGTTTGCTCTGAGGCTCGATCGGATGATGATTGATATTAGTAGGTGTCATATAAAAAATAACCTCTTCTTGTTTAAACACCGTCACATGAAACAGAACCCCAGTTGTATCTTCCTGATGTGGATTCAGAACGATTTTTAAGTGCCGTAACTTTTCAGTCCAGTCCTGAATCAGTTGGGGATCGGTAGTCATTTTTTTAGAACCATCACTGCCACTCATGATTTCGATTGAATCCGCTTCAGTGATGTTGCCTGGAAAGAAGGACCCAAGTTCTTTTGGTGTTTTATTTATTTCCGCTTGATTAGGAAGATCAGAATTTTGGCAACTGCTAAGAATCAAAGCAGCAAAAAGAGCGCATGTGATAGCGTGAATGGTATTTCTTTTCACCGTCATTCCTCCCTTTAGTCTGAAATGAAGGACGTACTGGAAATGTTTCGCATAGATGACATTCGTGAAACGTTTTGCACAGGAGTCGCGTTTATAATAGAGTAGCTTCTACATTTAAGGTTGATTGTTCATTCGAAGCCACGAGATTTCGGAGGCCGATGTCCCTTCTGGTGATACACCGCCGTCGTCACTCACGCGTGACAGCACGGTTAGGGTGATCGATAGAGCGAAGGCAAGCAGCACGTATATCAAAATATTTTTTTTCTTCATGGGAAATACCTCTCTTGTTGAATATGCTAAAGCGTGCGTCCGTCAGGCCGCTATGAGAAAAAATGCACAACGTTTGGTATAGTAATTGAGTAAGTAATGGATGTTTAAGTTTGTTTACATCCATGGTGTTCCTGTATATCACTATATGAAATGGCAGGTATGCAAACAATGGAACAAATCTGATGAATTTATCAGTACTCAAATGAAAAGATAGAGATCGAGTTACATTAAAGGTGGGGAATAACATGCGGGAGACGGCAAAAATCGTCATTCGTACGCCGGGTCAGGAGAGCGATGGTTCGTTCGCTTATGTGAGCCAGGGCCGCTCGATTACGGTGGGGCGTTACACAGGGGTCAGTGAACTGGACTTGTCCATCTATAATCAGATGATATCGAAGCGGCATTGCCGCATTCATTATGACACGAAAGAACAGCTTTGGATCGAGGATTTGGATAGTAAAAATGGAACCGAACTCAACGGGCAACGCCTCGTTCCATATGAGAAATATCCGTTTGGCGAAGGGGACAGCCTGACACTGGTCAACGGTTTGATCCACCTTCGCGTGGAAGGTGATCTCGGAGAAACGAGAGAATATCGCATATCTGATCTGCTCGGTGAGGGTGTGCGTTTACAGGATCATCTGCAGACGGTGCAGGTGAACGAGGATGAAATTCCGTTATCCAAGAAGGAATACCAATTGTTCAAGCTGCTGTACAGCGAACTGGATCATTTTGTCACGAGGGAGCAGATCATTGCTCAGGTGTGGCCGGAACGGAGTATGCTTGAGAGTGATCCGGTAGGCATCGACGAGATTAACTCGCTGATCTACCGCACGAATCGCAAGCTGGGCATTCATTTTACGATTAAATCGGTGTACAAAAAAGGGGTATACATGAAATCTCATGTCGGGGAGACCGATGAGTAGCCGCATCACATCCTCTGAAAACAGCACTACCAAGTAATGTGATCAAGCCTTTAAAAGAATATAGACAAAGGGAAGCTTCTGAGCGATCATAGACCGCTGGAGCTTCCCTTTGTTATGATGAGTTCATGATGATTATTCAATTGATGCCATGGCTCATCGCTGTGTTAACGCTTGTCGCCGTTGTATGGATCGTAATCGTAAGCTGGAAAAATGGAATCTCGCCCATGCCCACATCCGGCCCGGTGAGGCAGGTGGTGATTCAGGAGGTCAATCGCATATCGGGTTATGGTGACATTATGGAAGCCGGCTCCGGTTGGGGAACACTTGGCTTGGATGTAGTAAAGCATTGTCCAGGCAAAAGACTTACGGGCATTGAAAACTCACTCATCCCACTTTGGACTTCTCAATGGCTAACATGGCTCAGTATATGGCTCCGCCGAGTCGGTGGGCAGCAGCATTCATTGAAAGGACGTCTGCGCTTCATTCGCGGAAACATCTATACCTGTTCTTATGCGCATGCGGATTGTGTGATCTGTTATCTGTTCCCGGGTGCGATGACTCGGCTGGTAGACAAGTTCCAAAGCGAACTGCCGCCGGGCGCGAAGGTGATTAGCGTCTGTTTTGCATTGCCGGGCAAGGAGCCGCTACGTACGATCACCTGCCGTGATGCGCTGCGGACCAAGGTGTACGTGTACGCTTTTTAAGAGTGGGACAGGTTGTGATTTTCAAAAATGGAACACGGGACGTTGTACTATCGCTACAGCTTAATGAGTGGACACCTTCCGATGTTATGAAGGAATTCCCATTCTGTCGTCTCCACATTCGTTGTTGAGCAGTCTGAGGGAAGGATATACGGTGCAAGTCAAGTCCTAGATGATATAGCTCAGCTGCGCTTTCCATCAGCTGTGGATGGCTTCCTCCGGGACTCAAGATTACATGAGCGGTTTCTATTTTGTTTCAAAAAACATAAACTCTGTAATACAGTCGAATGGATATGACAGATATATCTCCCTGTATCTTGATTTCGTCTCAGCTAACTTCTAACGATCACAGAGACGTTATTTGACTGGATTTAACCAATATAAAAATCTAACGATCTCCAGTGACGCTATTTCGGTAGAAAGGCTGTCTTTTGGCCATTTTGTGGTATGTTTCTTGGACATCAGCTTCGTAGTGATCGTTAGAAAATAATTCGGACGTGAACCTTTGAAGAGATAGAACTGATCGTCCACAAATCTTGGGAAAGCATGAAAGTGGTAATGCCACACATCTTGATCACCCGCAGGTTCATTATGCTGGCAGTGGAGATTCCTGCACATTCATATGTACTTTTCATAGCTGTAGCTGTAAGCTGAGCTGCATGTTGAATGGCAGCCGCGTAATCTGAAGGCAGGTCAAAGATATTTTCAAAATGCGGATTAGGAACAAGATGAGCGTGCCCTTTATTGTTAGGCCACCATTTGCTCGCTATGAATGCCGTCACCTTTTCGTTTTGATAGATAGTACCTTCTCACTTTGTTTCCTGACCAGGTTGCTCGATTCCCCAAATACAGCAAAATTCGCGTTAGGGTGACAGACTCCTGTTAGATGACTTATTTTCCCTGGGGAAAACATGCAAAGTCCGGCTCCGAGTTCACCTTGAATGTGAAATCAGAGCCGGACTTTTTAATTTACTTAGGTTAGGCAATGTCAATTGCCCTCTCTTCAATCAGCGTATTCATTTTATTTACTTTGCCGAATCCGTAGTTCCTGTTGTACCAGTTGTGCTTGTCGTACCCGTGGTATCTGTAGATGTACCGGATTGTGAACGATTTCTCCCACCGCCGGATCCGCCTTGTCCACCTCCATTGCCGCCATCGAAACCACCCATACCAGAGCGGGCTGTTGTTACACCTGATTCATTCACCCAGGTCACATTGCTTGTGGACTGGAAAGCAACGACCTGGGTTCCACCACTATAGGTACCGCCAGTATAAAGTCCATCTACCGATTTGCCTGTCGATGTTCCGCCAGAGAAGATGACATAAGATCCATCTTTTGCGAGATCCGGTGAGCTAACGACTACATTTTGATAGTCTTTGACTGGTGCAAACGTCAGGATATTATTCCCTTTGCTATCCTGAACATGAACCAATGTTCCGGCTTTTTGTGTCTCGGGGAAGGTCATCACGATTGTATTTTGCGTTGAAGCATCGGAGGTGCCTTGTGCCATGCCGGAGCTTCCCGCCGCCACCAGATATCCACCGTTGATCACAAATGTCCCGTCATAATCGAGTGCACCGTTGCCGTTATTCGTTGGACCATTCACGATCACCGTTCCGCCCGTCATTGTAATGGAGCCATTGGAATCAAGGCCGTCACCAACAGCATTTACGGTCAGGGAGCCACCATTGATGTGAAGCTCGTTATTGCCTGATGATTCGCCTGGCATACCCTCAGGGCCGCGATTTTGCTGGCTTGCATCCGTACCTTGTGCCGACTGATCTGACGTGGATGTGGTACCCGTGGTTCCGGTGGAGTTAGCAGAGTTTGTGTCTGTATCTGCTGATTTGTTGGTGACGCTAGCAGAATTGCTGTTATTTGTAGCTTTTCCCGTTGTAGTTGCGGTTGTGCTGCTCGTTGTTGCCTCACCACCAGCGGCATTCACCCCATCATCCGACGCCATTACGTCTACATCCCCGTCATTCAGGGTAATAATTGCCCCTTCGATTCCTTCATAACTTTTCGCAATTTTGATTGTTCCACCGTTAATGGTCAGCGCCTGATCGGCATGAATGCCGTCATCTCCGGACTGAATGTTGAAAGTCCCATCGTTTACTGTTACATTGCTGTTGCTGTGCAAAGAATCATCCATAGAATCAATCGTGTATGTCCCACCATTGACGGTGAGATTGGTTCCTGCTTTAAGCGCTTTGGCGCTTGTAGACTCTTCCTCTGTTGTTGTCGATGTATTGTCTGCATCGACGCTCGAATCGGACGATACTGAAGTAGTGCTAGTTGTACTCGAATTTGCCGACTTTGTGGAGTTGGTTGTTGTACCGCTGCTAGCTTGGGTTCCTGTTTTGCTTTTCGTTTTGGTCTCCGTTTGGTTTCCTGCATTCGTAGCACCATCTGGCATCGCTGGCATGTCGGCAGACGGTTCAC
The DNA here is from genome assembly GCF_052691815.1 of Paenibacillus sp. TSA_86.1. Taxonomy (NCBI): domain Bacteria; kingdom Bacillati; phylum Bacillota; class Bacilli; order Caryophanales; family Paenibacillaceae; genus Paenibacillus; species Paenibacillus sp. TSA_86.1. Next base: position 106,319 of record NZ_JBQZGE010000005.1, read on the forward strand.
CATCCGGTGGTGTACCCCTATCGGTTGGAGGCGTGCCGCCATTCATTGCATCACCACCACCGAATCCACCACGACCTCCTCCAAAGCCGCCACCACCGGGGCCTTCTTCGACCTTGGCAGGTGCATTCGCGCTGCCGCCAGCTGTCACGATGTTATACGTACCTCCATCGGTGACAAGCGCGGTCTCTGCCTGAATGCCGTCACTACCACTCTGGATGTTGAAGGTACCGTCAGCAATGGCGACAAACCCTTTACTGGCATCCGTATCATTGGTTGATTTAATGCCGTCCCCCGTTGCATCAACCGTAATGGTGCCTGACTGAATGGCAACCATGTCTTTACCTTTGATGCCGTCATCGGCTGCCTTGACGTTAATAGAGCCGCTGATGATTTTCAGATCATCCTTGCTTGTAATCCCTTCATTATAGTTGCCTGTGACGGTCAACTGACCTGCACCGTTAAACGTAAGATCGGCTTTGCTATAGATGGCCGCATCCGGCTCATCGGTGCTGCTGTCGGCATATACGTAGGTTTTGCCATCGGAAACGGCGTTTTGGGTTCCTTTTTCTAGCGTGATTACCGCTTTGCCTGCCTTTTGAATGTAGATTCCTGCACTGTCATTGTCATGAATGGTTGCGCTATTCAACACGAGATGTACCACGCCTTTATCAGCGACATTGACCACGATTTGGCCGTTGGTTAGCTCACCGCTTAGCACATAAGTGCCTGCTTCGGAGATCGTAACTGATCCGTTTGCTGCCTTCGCACCCGAACCGGTTACGGTTGCCGTTGTACCACTCAGCTTGATCATGGTCGAATCCGCTTCAGTCCAGCTGACATTCGTATCATCGGCATCGAGGGAGACCAGATCGGCATACTTCACGGATGTTGATTCGCTGACAGAAACAATTTTGGTTGTTCCTGTTGTGGAGACGGCTGCATTTGCTGTGCTGCTTGTCGTTGCCGGAGCACTGCATGCTGCGAGCAAACTGGTAATCATGGTGATGAACCACAGTTTGCTGCCTGTAATGATGTTTTTACGTTTCTGAGCATTTTTCTTCTTCATATCTATCGTTCCTCTCCAAATCCTAATGGGTTAGTCGAACAATTGAGTAAAACACCGTTCCAAGCTTAATACGAAGCTTAATATTCTGTCGTTGGACTCATCGTTAACGAGATATCCAGGTTGCCGTTCCGTGTGCGGATGGCATCCAGAAATTGTTTCTGATTCACGCTCTCGTGAATCGTGACGTTATAGACCAGTTCGTATAGACTGCCGAGTTCGGTGGTTCTGATTTTTTTCAGATCAAATGGGACTTTAAAATGATGGAATACTTCGTTCAGCGCTTCTTCGTAACTCAAATTCTCGGGAATGGTAATCTTGAGCGTTTTCTGCTGACTCTTTTTCCCGCCAAAGTTAAATCGGTTTAGTACAAACATCAGCACACACAGGATAACGGTGAACAGAATGGCATAACCAAAGGCACCTACACCACAAGCCAGACCGGATGCCATCGTGAACAAAACGTAAGCAATGTCTTTCGGATCACCAGGTGCACTGCGGAAACGGATGATGGAGAAGGCTCCCGCCAAACTGAACGCCCGGGCAATGTTGCTGCCGATAAGCAGAATGATGATGGCAACGATCACGGGCAGCACAACCATAGTCAACGTAAAACTCTGTGAGTAAGTCGCTTGGTTGGTTTTCATATAGGTCAGGCTGATGATCAGTCCCAGGAGGATGGCAAGTCCGATTGTGATGACAGCACTGCTAAAACTCAAGGTTGAATCGTCCAGGGCGGAGCTGAAAAGGGTATCAAGCATATAACACACGCTCTCTTTCGCGAATTAATTTTTCTTGTGAAGCAGCCGTGACCGTATCATTAGGATTGAAATCGGTACCCGGGATCAGCTCGCGTTCGGTCTGATAATTCAGATTGGTGGTTCGCACCAGATGTCTGTATTCATTGCCGTATTTGGAAAAGCCGGTTCGGTACAATCCGTGCTCCGACAGCAATTGGGAGAGCCACATCGGAACGGTTTTCTCGGCTTTAACTTCCATCAGCCATCGCCCGTCCTTCACCAGCGGTTCGCCGTAATCTCCCTGTTCCAGCTTCAGATCATATCTGCGGCTGCGAATGTTGGTGTCAAAGGTAATGCGAAGATCGCGGCTGTTCTTGTCAAACAGCGCCTTACGTTCGTAGGCCAGATACACTTTAGGTTCGAGATCGTAGAGCCGGAGAAAATATTTGATTTCTTCCAACACCTGCGGGTTCATGTAGTCGGCCAGCTCTGGCGCTTGTCCCGAGCGAACAAAATCATAAGCTTCATCCAGCTTCAGCGCCGTTCTACGTTTGTTGACGAGGCCGAACACTTTCTTTTTGATCTCCAGATACACTTTCGCATTCTCTTCGGGTACGCCGTAGGCTCGCAAGCGCAGTTTTTCCTTGTATTTCGGTTTGGATAGACTCGCTCGAATCAGTGAATCCTGCGGTGTGTCGAAGTACAGATTGCTGATGGAGTAAAACTCATGTTTTTTGTTGTAGGCATCCAGTTCCATGTAATGTAGTAGATCGCTGTAAAAATGCTGGTATTGCTCATCGGTCAGCAGATACTTGCTCTCATATCGGTTGAATACTTCAATAGCCATAATGGTTCAGTCCTTTCGGGTATGGATAAGTTGGTGTATGTTTTGATTATGTTTGGTTTGTTGTGTGTTGCTGTCATGTCTGTATCTTAGCGAAGCAACCTTGAATGAATCTTAAATGGTTTTTACATAGCGTTAACATTTCTTTGCCTTCACCTATACTGTTGAAAAAGGGAGCATTCACACACGGATTCCAACGACAGATTAATCTTTCTGGTGGCTGCTACTCTTAATGAGTCTCCAATTAAGGTTGATTCAAGGTTTACTTGATAGAATAAGAACATACCAACCATCGTGAGCAGAGGATGAATAGATCATGAGAATTTTGATAGCGGAAGATGAAGTTCATTTGGCAGAGGCCGTATCGCAGATTTTGAAAAAAAACAACTACTCCGTGGACATGGTCCACGACGGCAGATCAGGACTGGATTATGCGCAGAGCGGCATCTACGACCTGTTACTGCTGGATATTATGATGCCGGAGATGGACGGCATAACGGTGCTTAAAACGCTGCGCAGTGAAGGGAATCATACTCCGGTTATTTTGCTGACAGCGAAAGGGGAACTTTCGGACAAGGTATCCGGTCTTGACTATGGTGCCGATGATTACATTGCGAAGCCTTTTGCCACGGAAGAACTGCTTGCCCGGATTCGGGCAGCCCTGAGACGTAAAGGCGAAGTGATCCCCGGGGATGGGTTGAAGTTTGGCGATATCGAACTGAATACCACGCAGTTGAAACTGAGCGCACAGGGCAAGGAGATCAAATTAAATCTGAAGGAAAACGAGCTGCTGGAACTGCTGATCACCCGCAAACAGGCGATCACCTCCAAAGAGCAGATCATTGAGAAGTTATGGGGATTCGACTCGGATGTCGAGTATAACAACGTGGAGGTTTATATCTCCTTTTTGCGTAAAAAACTAACCTTCCTGAATTCGGTTGTTCGCATTAATACGATTCGGGGCGTGGGATACGTACTTGAGGTGACGAGCTAATGTTCAAGAAACTCCGCAATCGGTTCCTGATTGTCAATCTGGTGTCGATCTCGATTATGATGCTGGTGGCTTTTGTCACGATCTACACGATTACGTACCAGAATGTGCAGCGCGAAACGAATATGGAGCTGTACAAGGTTTCTGATTTTTACCATATCTCTTATGGCTTGGGTACTCAGCAGTCACGAGGTGAAGGGAAAAATGGGGGAGCAGGGACGGGAACGGGAACGAACTCGGGGTCGGGTGTAACTTCTGATGCAGATTCTAATTCAGGTTCAAATTCTCGTTCAGGTTCTGGCTCCGATGCTGACGTAGGAATGAACTCCGAATCGGCAACGGTTCCTTTCTCTACTGGGAGGGGCGGGGGTAACAAGAGTATGAATGGTGGGAACTTTGGTGGATTTCGAGGACCGGGTGGAGATCCCGGTGCACCCCCGGCCCGGTCGGTTTCTTTTATGATCCAAACCGATCAGCAGTGGAAAATTACCGATACACATTCGCTGTTTGATATGGAGGAATCTTTTTACACCCAAGCTCTGCAAAAAGTAGATCAAGAGAAAACGGGTCAAGGTAACAGTAATCGGTGGACCGGACAATTTGCACTGGATGGCACGGATTGGGCCTATGTGGTTGATCCGAGCAGGGACGGGCATATGATTGTGTTCATGGACGTGACCGCGCAGCAGGGTATCCTGACCAATTTAATTTACACCTTTACGGTGGTTGGGCTGATTATGTTTGTGGTGATTTACTTCCTAAGTCGTTATTTTGCTAGCCGCTCCATTGCGCCTGTGCGTGAAGCGTTTGAGAAACAGAAACAGTTTATCGCTGACGCCTCCCATGAGTTGAAAACACCTCTGGCAACCATTCATACGAATACGGATGTGTTACTCGCAAATCAGGAGGAGACCATTGGAAGCCAGGCCAAATGGCTTCACTATATCAAATCGGAAACCGAGCGGATGTCTGGACTAACGAATGATCTGCTGTATCTGACTCAGATGGAGGACTCACGTTCCACGATGATCCATACCAAGTTTAATATGAGTGATGCAGTGGAAGGTATTATTTTGCCGATGGAAGCTGTGATTTTTGAAAAAAACATCGCCCTTGATTACAGCATTGATCCTGATCTGATGGTTCATGGAAACCCGGAGCAGATCAAACAGGTGGTTCTGATCTTGCTTGATAACGCCGTGAAATATTCCGGGCCCAAAGGAACTGTGAACATTACGCTCAAGAAGCAGAACCATGATGTCATGCTAACTGTTTTTAATACGGGGGAAGGGATCGCGTCAGAGCATCTGGATCGAATTTTTGACCGTTTCTATCGCACGGATGCATCCCGAGCGCGCAAACACGGCGGACATGGCCTAGGTCTGGCCATTGCAAAATCTATTGTGGAACAGCACAAGGGAGAGATTTATGCCAAAAGTGTCTTGGGCGAGGGGGCTACGTTTTATGTGCGGTTATCGTAGGGTGGATGCTAAAGTGGCGACTGGCGAAAATGAGTACCTTGTCATAAAGGTGCCGCAAAAGGCTGGGCATAAGTTCTGCCCGTAATGGGATAACCTATGCTACAATGACAGCAAGAAGGATAACCAAGGAGATGAACTGACGTGGCAGACAACAACGCAATTAACGAGCAGGAAATGATTCAATATATTGCTGACAAAACAAAGGCAAGCAAGGCAAATATAGAGCTTGTCCTGAATCATGAGCAAGCTTACATCAACAAGGCGCATGAGAATTCCAAAGGGAAAGACGTTGATATTGACGGTGACGATCTGGCCGACTACATTCTAAGCCGCAAAGATGTGAAGCTCGACGAGCTGACCGTAGAAAGTATTTTGGATGCGGAAATGGATTACTTGATGGACAAGGGTCACGCGGGGTACGTGGATTAGGTAGAGTTTTGGCTTAGAGACCGAACGTTTTGGGTTAAGGAACGAACAATGGAGTAAACTGGGAATAACAGGTCGTTAACCGTGCATCAAAATTCTAACGATCACCAGCGACGCTATTTCTGTGTTTTTCGGATGTAATTAAACCTAACGATCAGGAGAGACGTTATTCTCGGAGTAGAGGGTCATTTTTGATGAAAATAGGGTGTTTTTACTGAAATAAGGTTCCTGGTGATCGTTAGATTAGGAAATGTGCCGAAATGGCCGAAATAAGGTTTCTGGTGATCGTTAGCGTAGTGGATGAGTGCCGGATGAGTGCCGGATGAGTGCGAAGCTATTGCATATAAGAAAAGACCTCAACTTCACACAAAAGGGAAATCCCTTAATGGTGGTGTCGAGGTCTTTTAGCATCAAACTAGCGGTATGCCAGTAAAAAAACTCTTGCAGACTGGCTGGATGTCGGTAAAATTTGGCTACACGCTACACGCTACACGCTACACGCTACACGCTACACGCTACACGCTACACGCTACACGCTACACGCTACACGCTACACGCTACACGCTACACGCTACACGCTACACGCTACAGGGCATCTCACCCGAGGACATCGCGTAGAGTACACGCCCGCAGATTCTACTATGCGCCCTTCCATATGGCAATGATGTTGGTGTTACCAATTACCTATTACTGTCCCATCATACCGCCATCTACAGTGTAGAGGGAGGCAGTAACATACGATGCTTCTTCGGACAACAGGAAGTTCATCACGGCTGCAACTTCTTCCGGTTCACCGTAACGCCCCATTGGAATGGCAGATACCGTAGCGGATTGGTAATCTTCCACGTTGCCGGAGTTAGCTTCGATCTGACGCATCATACGCGTGTTAATTGTGCCTGGCAATACAGCATTTACCCGAATGTTGAACGGTGCCAGCTCATTGGCAGCGGTACGTGTGAGACCAACAACGGCATGTTTGGACATAATATATGGAGATACAGCCGGAGCACCCATCAGACCTGCGAGGGAAGAGGTATTTAGAATCGCACCGGATTTTTGTTTTTTCATCACAGGAATGACGTTCTGCAGACCAAGGAACACCCCGCGAATATTCACGTTGTATACCGTATCAAGTGCTTCAACACTCAGGTCTTCAATTAGACCCGTTGGGCCTTCAATACCGGCATTATTCGCAAAATAATCGATACGGCCAAACGCATCCAGCGCTTTTTGTACATAATTTTTAACATCAGCTTCATCGGATACATTGGCTTTAACTGCAATGACATGCTCCTGATCGAGATTCAATTCAGCAATCGTTTTGGCAATGGCTTCTTCGTTCAAATCCACCAATACCAGATTGATTTTACGTTCGGCCAGGCGACGTGCAAGCTCTTTACCAATACCTCCGGCAGCTCCTGTAATTACAGCGGTTTTTGTGTAGGATGTACTCATGATTGAATCGTCTCCTTATAATATATAGTGGGCAGGTAAGTTCCAAAAGCCCGAAAACCTGTCGTTGTAGTTCCTGTCTTAATGTTAAGATATACGTAAACGTGTGACAATAATCATTGACAGCGCATATGTCAGCTAATGAACACAGATGTAAGCGTTGTTTATTTAGGTTACAATAATGGACAAAGGGGGCAAAAGTGTTGATTATCGAACATCCTCAGGATCGGAGAGCACGAAGAACGCAGGATGCGATCATCGCTGCGGCAGTGTCTTTAATATTGGAAAAGGGAGCTGACGCCCTGACCATCCGGGATATCACGGAACGAGCCGATTATAATCGGGGGACCTTTTATTTGCATTTTCCCGGCAAACCGGAGCTGCTGCAATTTCTTCTGGATGATTTTCTGCAAGGATTAGGGCAGGCTTACGCCTCACCTTATGCTAACCTTACAGAAGTGGACATGACCGGACTATTACCTTCAACTATGCCTGTTTTTGAATATATTGAAAATCACCAGGATCAATTCAAGGCATTGATGACGATGCATGGGGATATGGCGCTGAGGATCAACAATGTGTTCCGAAATTACCTTATGGAAGACTTCATTTTGATAACCGAGGAAAGTGAGCAGGTTATTAATTACGATATCATGTTAAGTTATCTCGTATCCGCAACCGTGGGCGTTGTTATGCATTGGGCGGAAGAAGGGTTCAAATATTCTGCTCATTATATGGGGGAACAGCTGACAGCTCTGATTAACATCAAACCGACCCGCCTCCTGATTGAACCAGGGCAGAAGGGCCGGACAATGCATGAGCGTATGCTGTTGGACTAGAGGATGTACGTGCTGTGAATCGGTTCAGTCCTAGGAGAATTCCGTCGGTTTAGTCTACGTACAGTTCAAGGTTAACCCGTCATCGAAGCGGATGCGGCGCGCTCCATCTGGAGTAACTGTTCGCGAATAAGCACGGACTCTCCAATCATAATTAAAGCTGGATTACAGATATGATGCATAACAGCTAGTGTCTGCAACTCGGCAAGAGTACCTGTAACAATCCGTTCTTCACTTGTTGTCCCACGCTCAATCAGTGCTGCCGGTGTATGTTCGGTTTTGCCGTGACGAAGCAATTCCTGCTGAATCTGTGGCAACTGACTGATTCCCATATAGATCACCAGCGTATCTACACTGTGCGCAAGCAGATCCCAACGAACGGAAGATACACGTCCATCACTGCCGGTTCCGGTGACGCAGGCAAAAGAAGAAGCGACTCCGCGATGCGTTAGCGGAATCAAAGACGAAGCAGAGGTACCTACTGCCGAAGTGATACCGGGGATGATCTCATACGGAATGCCTGACTCTGCCAGCACCAGCGCTTCTTCACCGCCGCGGCCGAAGATGAACGGGTCACCCCCTTTGAGGCGAACGACTTGTTTACCTTCTGCCGCATGTGATGCGAGCATACGTCCAATCATCTCTTGGCTCATGGAGTGAAGACCAGGAGCTTTGCCACAGTAAATGCGGAGAGCACTATCCCGCGCCTCGGCAAGTAATTCATCTGTGACAAGTCGATCATACAGAATGACATCAGCGGACTGAATCCGTTTCAGGGCTTTCACTGTAATCAGTTCGGGATCTCCAGGGCCGGCACCAATGATACTTACCATCCCCCGGCTCATGACCGTGTCCCCAGTTTTGGCGCAGCGTCAGAGCTCATCAATCCGGAGCGACCGCCCTGAATGGTAGCGAGTGCAGATGAGAGCTTCGGAGAGCTTCCCCGGTGATGTGCAAAATACAAACCGAAACCCGTAAATACAGCGCCACCCAAGAGGTTGCCCGCCAGCACCGGAATCTGATTCCACAGCAACCAGTCTGTAATAGTGACATGGGCACCGAGCATCATGCCAGCCGGGATCACAAACATATTCACAACGGCGTGTTCAAAACCTTGGGCGAAAAAGATTGTAATGGGCAGCCACATCGCTACGATTTTACCCAGTGTGGACGTGGAGGTAAGCGCCATAACAGCTCCGAGTGTAACCATCCAGTTACATAGAATGGCTTTAATGATTACGAGCACGATCCCTGCTCCGCCCAGATGCTGATATCCCAGTGTTTTCGTCTCGCTGGTCTGAATCAGTGTCTGAACTAGCGGGTGACTCATATCCGTTCCCATTTTGGTAATCGTCAGGCCATATAAAAGCGCGTAAAATGCACACCCAATCAGGTGACCGATAATCACCCAAAAGTAATTACGAAACATATCGATAAGCCTGACTCTGCGCTTCATCACTGCAAGTGGAATCAGGGCAAAGTTTCCTGTTACCAGTTCGAGACCGAGCAGAATAATGATGGCAAATCCTGCGGGGAAGATGAGTGCACCTGCCAAACCAAGCGAAGTTTGAGACACGGCAGTATACGCCAGTGTAGTGGCAAAGGCAAGGATGGCCCCCGCCAAGAAACCGCGGATCAACATCTGTACCCGGTTCATTTTGGCTTTATGTTCACCAACGTCAACCATGGCTTGCAATACTTCTGCAGGTTTAACAAAATCCATCGTGCACCCCTCCTTCTGTCAGCATTGTCTTGTGACACTAATCAATTGGTTAACCTGCAATCGTAATATAGATATCTCCGCTATCTCCGTCCACTTCTGTTTTGTATGTGTTCAAGCAGCCATCGTCCGGTTCATGTACCTTGCCGCTCCGCAGATCGATCTTCCAGTCGTGCAGTGGGCAGTGAACGGCAGTGCCGCAGATCATGCCCTCCGATAGCTTGCCGCCCTTGTGAGGGCAGCTATTTTCCACAGCATGCAGGCTGCCGTCACTGAGTTTGAAGACTGCAATTTCGGTATCCTCGACCAGAAAGGTTCGAGCCCCTTTTTCATCAATATCGGCCATATGCCCAATTCGGAATTTACTCATCGCTGATCCTCCTCTTCTAGTGAGCTACCGGTTCTGCACCGGACAGTGGGGTAAAGTTTTTACGCAATTTCTCATCTTCGATAATTTCTTTCCAAGGATCTACCGTGTGACCCAGTGTCACTTCCAGACGTTCAACCAGTGCGAGACGTACATCTCGATCTGCAAGAGCCTCCTTCACATGATCCAGACCCACCCGTTCAATCCACGCCGCTGTTCTCTCATTCCATTTGGCATTCTCTCTATAATATTGCAGGTAAGCGTAAGTCCACTCTTCGACTTCGGCATCCGTCTTCACCGTACATAACAGCTCGGCAGTACGTACCTTCACACCGGCATTGCCTCCAACATGAAGCTCCCATGCGCCATCGATGGCTACAACGCCCAGATCTTTAATCGTTGCTTCGGCACAGTTCCGAGGGCATCCCGAAACGGCCAATTTTACTTTTGCTGGAGCGACCATCTTGTCGAGTTTCTTCTCCAGACGAATGCCCATTTCTATGGAATCCTGTGTACCGAAGCGGCAGAACGTATTACCTACACATGTTTTTACCGTACGTAAAGCTTTGCCGTAACCGAAACCGGAAGGCATGTCGAGCTCTTCCCAAATTTTCGGCAGGTTCTCCTTCTGTACGCCAAGCAGGTCGAGTCGTTGTCCGCCCGTAAACTTCACCATCGGCACATCATACTTCGCTGCAACCGTGGCGATCTTGATCAGTTCGGCAGGTGACGTTACACCGCCATAGATCCGTGGAATAACAGAATACGTACCGTCCTTCTGAATATTGGCGTGGTAACGCTCATTCGTGAATTTGGATACCCGCTCATCCTCATACTCTGTCGGCCAGATCATACCAAGGTAGTAGTTGAGGGAAGGACGACATTTGGAGCAGCCCTCCGGCTCATCCCAACCGAGTACGTTCATGACTTCTTTGACGGTTTTCAGACCCATTTCTTTAATTTGGGCCACAATTTCATCCCGGTCATACGAAGTACATCCGCAGATACCCTCTTTGGTCTGCTCACCTACATTGTCTCCTGCATAATACGTGAGCAGCGATTCTACGATTGGTTTACATCCGCCGCAAGAAGCTGATGCTTTGGTGCAGGACTTAATGGCGCCGACGGTGTTACATCCTTTATTGAGAACAGCATCGCCGATAGCAGCTTTCGTTACACCGTTACAACCGCAGATGATCTCATCATCGGGCATGGCAGCCATGCGCTCTGCCACAGACGGGCCAGTGCCGGAACCGCCAGAAGGCACGCCGAGCAGAATTTCTTTTTCACGGCCGCTGATATTCTCACCGCTTTTTATCAAGGAGAAGAGGGATGCGCCATCGGTCGTATCGCCGAACAACACAGCGCCAATGAGCTGACCGTCTTTAATCACCATTTTTTTGTATACACCGTCTACATCGTCCTGGATGCGGATGCTGCGTGTATCTGGCGAATCTTTGAATTGTCCGGCAGAGAATACATCGACGCCCGAAACTTTCAGTTTGGTTGAAGTGACCGATCCTGCGTAACCATCCGTTGCTGCACCCGCGAGTCTTTTGGCGAGGACCATACCTTGTTCATATAAAGGAGCAACGAGACCATACGCGATGCCGCGATGTTCCGCACACTCTCCGACAGCCGAGATACCTGGAATGTTGGTACGCATATAGTCATCTACGATGACCCCGCGATTAACGTCCAGTCCGCTGTTTCGAGCCAGTTCAATCTGTGGACGAATACCGACTGCCATGACAACCAGGTCTGTCTCAAGCACCGTTTGATCGGTGAACCGCAGCGCCTTAACCCGGCCTTTGCCTGTAATCTCTTCCGTATGTTTGTTCAAAAGGAACTTCATGCCCTGCTCCTCCAGCTCACGCTGAAGCATTAATCCTGCAGGCAGATCGAGATTTCGATCCATCAGGTGTCCGTTAATATGAATAACGGTTACGTCCATACCCAGATTCAATAGTCCGCGAGCAGCTTCAAGACCGAGTAGTCCGCCGCCGATCACAGCTGCTTTGCGATACTTTTTCGAGGCATCCATCATCGTTTCACAGTCTTTGATGTCACGGAAACCGATGACCCCTTCTTTGTTCGCACCTGGAAGAGGCAGAATGAATGCTTGTGAACCTGTCGCCATAATCAACTCATCGTAGGAGGCGTGAACCCCGTTCTGAGATACAACTTCCTTGCGTACGGTGTCAATCTGCACGACAGAATCACCCGGATAGATATGGATACCGTTATCTTCGTACCAGCTCCAGTCGTTAATCACGATATCTTCAATCGATGTTCCGCCTGCCAGAACAGAAGACAGCATGATTCGGTTGTAGTTTGGATGCGGCTCTGCGCCAAAGACGGTAATGTCGTACGCATGTGGAGCAAGTTTCAGAATATGCTCAATTGTACGGATTCCCGCCATCCCATTGCCGACTAGCACCAGTTTCTTCGTTGTACTCATTGTGGTTAGCCCCCTCAGATCCATTTCTGTATTCTGCTCACTGCTCTGTCTTCGCCTTATCCTGAAAAATAGAAAAAGCCTGTCATGCCTCGGAGGACTGCGTATACGCATACGCATCCCTTTGCTCCGAATTTGCAAAACAGGCTTCATTGCCGTTTCAACCAGCTACGCCGTTGTAACTGTGAGTGATCTTTCGTTTATGGAGTTCTTATGGCTTAACTATAAAAGAACGATCCTTTCATGTCAATATAGTTAACATAAAAAAGTATTTGAAATTTGAAGTTAATTATGTTTACATGAGTTTAAAGAAAAGTGGAGTCGGCGATGGGGAAAAATGATGTTCTATCATATCTATAAGAAAATAACTTCATTTATTGCACTAAATACATTATTCAATGTAGGAAAGGTGCCATGACAAAGATCTATAATCGTTTTTAAATCCATCTTCATCCAGAAAATATAGGACGACAAACAACAAGAAATAAAGCCTCTATGACGATCTACCTCAAAAATGACTCCGAGTGACTTCAGGATTTCAGGGATTTTGTATATATTTCTTCATTTTTGTTAGATAACATGACACATTTAGTGCTTTCATGTGGTAATGTAATAAAAGTGAGGGCGGTGTTTGTGTACTAAAATAAGGAGGGATTGATCCATCATGCGATCCATATTGGTCATCCGTGTGCAACCCAATCTGGCCAGCTCGTCCGAAGTAATCCCTCTGACACCAGAGAAGCTGCTCGGGACCGTTGGCTATCAAGTACAGGTCTCGGACAGTGAGGCAGAGGTGATGAAGCTAGCCCGTGAGGTGGACGCTTCCATCCTGCACCTGTCTCTAGCGGACGTAGCTTACTGGGTGAACCGTCTGGGAGAGGGGAAGATGGATACTCCGCTACTCTGGTGGTGTGCTCCGGATACAGCGGCTTCCTCTGCCAACGACTGTGAGGTTGATACTTCATTTGATGGTATTCTTACACCGTCTATGGCCGGACCTGAAATCCACTGGACACTGCACTTTGCTGCACGGCGTTATATGGAACGCAAGCAATGGGAGCAAGAGCGGAAGCAGCTGCTTTCCAAGCTGGAGGACCGGAAATGGATTGATATGGCGAAGGCCATCTTGTCTGATCTGAAGCAGATATCCGAATCGGAGGCGTACGATCTCTTACGTAAAAAAGCAATGGATGAGCGCAAACGGATGGTCGATGTAGCTACCGCAATTGTAAAGGCGCATCAACTGCTCCAGTCATAATTGAAAGGAGGATGCTCTATGGATATGTCTCAAATCCTCAGAGAGGTTGGACGTGGAAAGCGAGGTTCGCGTGATCTGAATTATGCAGAAGCGCTGAACGTTGCTGAGCATATATTGAAACAGCAAGTTTCTCCTGCTCAGACAGCTGCATTTCTAATGGCCGAGCGGATGAAGATGGAGAACGTGGAGGAAATGGAAGCTTTTGTGCATGCATGCAGGAATAGCGCGGAGCGTTTCCCTGTATTTCAGGATAGTTTGGATTGCGCCGGTCCTTACGATGGACGAACCAAGTCATTTATGGCTACTTATCCGGTGGCATTTGTGCTGGCTGCAGCCGGATTGCCGGTTACTCTTCATGGCAGTGAACCTTTGCCGCCCAAGTGGGGAGTTACATTGTCGGTTGTGCTTAGAGAAGCGGGGGTGGATACACGCAAGATGAACCGGGAGGATGCTCTGAGTGCTGCTCGCCACACAGGTGTGATGTATGTTTCCTCCGAAGACTGGTGTGAGCCGCTGCGCAGGCTTCGCCCTTTACGGGAGGAACTGGGTTTTCGGACAGTGCTGAATACAGCCGAGAAACTGATTGATTACAACCATTCGTCATATCTTGTATATGGGGTGTTCCATAATACGTTTCTGGATCGAATTGCGAAACTGCTTACCCGTTTTCAGTATCAACGTGCTTATGTTGTTCAAGGCATGGAAGGATCAGAGGATATGTACATTGATCGCCCCACACGTGTATACGCTGTGGAGGATGGCGGGATGAAGCTTGAACTCATAGATCCTTCAATCTATGATCTGGATATGCCCGTGCCTGATATGATCTGGACCGCAGCGAAGCAGGTTGAAGTGGCGGAGAGTGTGCTGCGCGGGGATGGCCATCTCACATTTGTTAATCAGGTGTTGTTAAATGCGGGCTTTCGCCTATATGTTGCCGGACGTGTCCCTTCCATTGAGCAAGGTATATATACCTGTAAGCAGCATATAGAGAGTGGAGCTGCATTCCGCCTCTATCAGCAGTGGTGTGTCTCTATGGGTGGAGAGTTGCCGGATAGCAGAACTGTATCCATCTATCCGGCATCATCTGGCTAACAAGTTGCTTATAAAGTCGTTAAACCGCGTGTTAACTCTCCTGACACATGCATTTTAAGACTCTCAAGACTCTCCTTACAGAGTGAAGAAAACGCAGCGCAGCCTGCGATCATGGCGTCACTCTGTGCTTCTCTTACTCCCAAGGGTACGTTACGGTCAGGAAGTTAGCGAACTTTTTGCTCTCTTCCCGCCGTTGTTTACGCATGGCTGCCCGGTCAGGTGCGGTCTCGTAAAGCTTTTTCTCTTCTTCCGTCTCCGGAATGATTCGGGGAACGATTAATTTGCGGTTGTTTTCATCCAGGGCCACAAAGGTCAGGAATGCTGTTGCTGCGATTTTTTTCTCCCCGGTCTTCAGATCCTCGCGAATGACTTTCACAAAGATTTCCATGGAACTTCGGCCTGTCCACGTAGCGAATGACTCCAATGTTACGGAATCGGTTGGATTAATCGGATACAGAAAATCGACAGAGTCGGTTGATGCGGTGACGGTATTCACCCGGCACAACTTGGATGCGGTGATAGAGGCAATATCATCAATGTAAGACATCAGTTTGCCGCCGAACAAGGTGTTATGATTATTGACATCTGTCGGAAACACCCTTGCTGTTTTGTAACAGCGCGTTTCACGTACATATTTTCTCTCCGTTTGATCCATCTCCGTAGGTTTGGGTATCTCTCTCATGTCTCTTCCTCCTTGAAGTATGGCTGCTCTGACTCTATTTTTAAATGCAGCATGGTTCACTATTTTTTGGGGGGTTAGAAGGTTTTCTTCCTAGTATAGGTGTCGGTCAGAATCATATTCAAATGTAGAGCGATGAGGCTCAATCATACCAAAAAAACCGCCAGGCGCGGACCGGCGCGCAGGCGGTGGAACCTCAATCTGTATATTAAGCCTTAGGTCTGAAAATGCCGGACGGTTTGCCAATCGGCAAGAATGTATAACCGAAGTGAGCATTCAGAACAGAAGCACCCGTACCGTACAGGGACACAATACCGATTCCCATCTCAGCATAAGCTGCAATGGTGTGGAAGATATGTGGTGCTACGCCGAAAGCGTCAAAGGTCAGACCAAGGAACAGGAAATCGATCAGAATGAAAATGATAAGCAATACTTTGTTGGCTTCAACAGCGCCAATCGTCATGAACAAGGTGAAGATCAGATATCCGGCAAAAGCAAATCCAAGTTGCTTGCCATCGGTCTGTTCGGCAAGTGTAGAGCCGAACACGCCCATTTTGATCATCCAGTTGGCGCCCATGGCGAACCAGAAGAAGGCATATGCACCAAAAGCAGTGGTGCCGAACGTGTTATTGCGTTTGGAATCCTGAATACATGCGAAGAGCTGGGCAAAGGCACCCAGGAAGATCGCCCACGGAATAGCGTAGCTAAGTCCATCGGTAATGCCGAGCTTTTGGGAAGAAGCGACCAGGGTTACAATCGCCAGCCCAAATAATCCCATCGCGCTGGGATCGGCGTTTATGATTTTGACTTTAGTCTGTGACTCGGTTTGCATGGTGTTGATAAGCCTCCAATAATATCAAATCTGGATGATGAGCCTGTATAGGCCATCCTCGAACTTCATTTGGCATCCGCCGGACCCGGACACACATATCGACCTATTGTAACCGAATGCCCCGGTTATGAAAAGGGATTTTATTACCTGAAACGCCGGAAAACGGTTGCTTGTGTGACAGCCAGTTGAATGGGTTACCAATATATCGGGTTTGTGGTGAAAAAAGACGGATAATTACATGTTATTACCAGACAATTCACGTTAGTATCGAATGGAAATCACATCCGCGGTTCGAAATGTAGTGTGTGTAATAGCAGCAGAATGTATGAATTGCGGTGGGAAGGGGGGGACTAGTAGCAGGCAAGGCAGCAATAGATGTTTTTATAACTGACAAAATGCAAGCGCTTACTTATCTGGTTTATAGCGAGAAAGTCTGTACGTTCCATGATGAAGAAGTGAACAGGACAAGATGAAGAAGCGAAGGGATGGGTGTTGATGATCGCAAAAAAGACACGTAGGCTCAGCTTGATTTTGCTTATATGCTTATTTACGATTTCCAGTTTGGGTTGGGGTGCATTCTTTGGTACAACAGCAGTAAGTGCAGCCGAACCAGATTCGGCTACTGCTACGGGGGAAACAGCCGTTTATCGATATGATTTTGGATCAGGAGCAGTAGCAGATGGATATACCGGTGTGGGGGCGGATGCAGTTTATACATCGGAACGGGGATATGGTTTTGCGGATGTCTCCAAAGTGACGGTGCAGGATCGTGAGATCGGCGATCCAATCAAATCTGATTTTGCAACGTTTGCTGCGGGTGGGCAATTCAATGTGGATCTGCCGAATGGTGACTATACGGTCTCGCTTGTTGCAGGGGATGCTGCCGGAGCTACAGAGATTGCAATTGATGTAGAAAGCATGAACAAAGTGCAGCTGAACAGCAAGGCGGCAGGTGAGTACTTGGAGATGAACTTTGACATCGCTTTGGTGGATGGTCAGATGAATCTGGTCTTCTCCGGTGCCGCTGCGAATCTGAATGCACTGGTTATTACGAAGCAAGCTGAACGCGAAGCTGGAAGCAAACCTGTTCTGTATCTGGCAGGCGATTCAACGATGCAGACCTACAATCCGTATTGGGAGCCGCAAGCGGGCTGGGGGCAGATGTTGCCTGCCTTTTTTAACGATACCGTGGAGATCAAAAATCATTCCATTGGTGGACGTAGCTCCAAATCATTTATTTTCCAAGGGCGGTTGGATGAAATTCTGAGAGTGATCCGTCCGGGAGACTATCTGTTTGTACAGTTCGGACATAATGATGCCACGATCAGTGTACCTGACCGTTATGCTTCGCCAGCCGATTACAAAATCTATCTAAAAACCTACATAGACGGTGTGCGGCAACGGGGGGCAACGCCGATTCTGGTGACACCGATGGGGCGCAGGGATTTCAATGCAAACACAGGTAAGTTCCATGTATCCTTCCCGGAATATGTGCAGGCAGCAAAAGAAGTGGCGTCCGAAAACAATGTGCTGCTGATCGATCTGAGCAAACTCAGCATCGAATATTATGATTCGATCGGGCCTGAGGCTACGCTGTCGGTGTTCCTGCATGTTGCACCGGGCATCTATCAAGCGTTCCCTAACGGAGTTGCCGATAATACGCATTTTCAGGAGTATGGTGCCATCCAGATCGCAAGAATGGTTGCCGGTGCGGTACGTGAACTCGATATTCCACTGGCAGGTGCCGTGCGAGATGCCGAGGTGCCTGCCGAGGTTCCGGTGAAGCCAAGCGGTCTGAAAGCTGGCAGTATCAGCAACGCGGGTGCTGTGTTGAAGTGGACAGCGGATGATTCAGCAGATATTTACAAAATTTATCGCAAGCTGTCCTCCGAGCCGGCATCTGCGTATACGCTTGCTGGAACAGCGACGATTCCAACCATGACCTTATCCGGCCTTGCCGAAGGTGAGACCTATACGGTGCGTGTGACCGCGGTGAATGGTCGCGGCGAATCCGAGCCTTCGGACGAGACGAGTTTCACAACGAAGTCGGCAGCGTATCGATATGACTTTGGCCCGGTAGGCTCTCCGGTCGCGGAAGGGTATAACGAAGTGAATCGGAATACCTTATACACGCCGGAGCGTGGGTACGGCCTGACCTCCTCGGCTAATATGGCGGACCGGGATCGTGGCAATGCCACGGATGCGCTGCGCCGTGATTTCGTGATTTATTTTGGCGGGAATTATGAATTTAAGGTGGATCTGCCGAATGGCAGCTATTCGGTTAAAGCCTACATTGGGGATTGGATCGGCTCTGCCCGAACGAACGTTAATATCGAGGGTAAAGACTACGGAACCGTGTCTTCGGGTGCCCAAAATATAGCCGAAAAAGTGATCAACGATGTTCAGGTTCAGGATGGTCAGATGAATCTGGTGTTTAGTGGACAGACCGCGCACCTCAACGGTTTGGAGATCACACCGACGTTTATGGCTCCTTCGCGGCTTCAACTCGATGATCTCGATCTGAACAATGATCCAATCCGTGCGGTATTGTCGTGGGAGGCGGCTGCCGGGGAAGTGCAGTACAACGTCTATCGGCAGTCTGCGGGGGCTGCTATACCGGAATTGCTCGCCACGGTTGATGAGCCAGCCTACACGGATAATCAGATCGAACTTGGCATGGATTATGTGTACACGGTAACAGCAGTGGATCAGACGGGAACGGAATCGCTCGCGTCCAATGCGCTGAATGTATCTACGATTGATCCAAATGTAACGAAAGCGGAAGTGCCTTCCGGTCTGACGTTACAAGAGGTTAATAAAAACGATGCTTCCTTCACATGGAATGAAGCTGCGGGTGCACGCTTTTACCAAATCTATCGCTCCAAGAACGAGGATGGAGCTTATGAGATGATTGGTCGTACGAAGGAGACTTCATATAAGGATTCCACCATTCTTAGTACGGTTCCGTATTACTATAAATTGGCCTCAGTGAACGCAGGCGGTGTATCCGAGCTGTCCGGCGCGCTTGAAACCCCGGTAGCCACAACACTGAACCGGGCAATGGAATATTTGGATCGTGCACCCGTTGCGGTGAAAACGGAGCAAGGCAACTACATTGGCTGGCGCATGCTCGGTCTGGATCCGGATTCGATTGCTTTCAATCTGTATCGTGATGGGGTGAAGCTGAACGCAGAGCCGCTGACGGGAAGCACGAACTATACGGATGCCGAGGGTACGGATAGCTCAAAATACCGTATTACGAAGGTAGAAAATGGAATGGAGGAGCCAGCGACGAAGGAATTCGGTGTATGGCAGGAGCAATATCTCTCTGTGCCTTTGCAGAAACCTGCTGATGAATATACCAAAGACGGGCAGCCGTATTCCTACTACGCAGGGGATGCCAGTGTCGGGGATGTGGATGGGGACGGCGAGTACGAAATTGTGCTCATGTGGTCGCCGAATAATGGCAAGGATAACTCTCAAGCCGGAATTACCGGCATTGTATATATGGACGCCTATAAGCTGGATGGAACTCGTCTCTGGCGGATCAATATGGGGCCGAATATCAGGGCGGGGGCACATTACTCACCGTTCCTGGTCTATGATTTTGATGGAGATGGCCGGGCTGAGCTGATGATGAAGACCGCAGATGGAACCGTTGACGGGCAAGGGAAGGTCATCGGGGATTCGAGTGCGGATCATCGCAACAGCTCCGGATATGTGCTGCTGGGCGATGAGTTTCTGACCGTATTTGATGGAGAGACCGGGGCGGCACTGGATACAGTGAATTATGATCCGCCGCGCGGAGACGTTGCTGCATGGGGGGATGGATACGGAAATCGGGTAGACCGCTTCCTTGCGGCTGTAGCCTATCTGGACGGGGAGCATCCAAGTGCCATGTTCAGCCGTGGATACTATACACGTACGGTGCTTGCTTCTTACGATTTCAGGGATGGCAAGATCAGTCAGGTATGGCGCTTTGACTCGAACGATGCAGGTTACGGTTCATATGCTGGCCAAGGGAATCACAACCTGTCCGTAGGTGACGTGGATGGTGATGGCAAGGATGAGATTACCTTCGGAGCGATGGCTATTGATGATGACGGTAAGCCGCTCTACAACACAAGATTGGGACATGGAGATGCCATGCATCTGAGTGACCTTGATCCAACCCGTCCGGGGATGGAGGTATTCGGGGTACACGAGGATAAAAGTTCGAAATACGGTATGGAGATGCGGGATGCAGCTACGGGTGAAGTACTGTGGGGTGTGTTCACAGGTATGGACACGGGACGCGGCATGGCGGCTGATATCGATCCAAACTATCCGGGAGCTGAAGTGTGGGCTGCTACGATTACCAATGAACAGCACATTCCCATTACCGGATTGTACAGTGCCAAGGGAGAGCTGATCACAACCAAGATTCCTTCCTCGACTAACTTCGGGATCTGGTGGGACGGTGATCTGTTGCGTGAGCTGCAGGACGGCATTCGAATCGACAAGTGGGATTACAAGAACCAGACGACGGTTAATCTGCTGACGGCAACGGGGGCTGCTTCCAATAATGGCACCAAAGCCAATCCAAGCTTGCAGGCCGATTTGTTTGGCGACTGGCGTGAGGAAGTCATCTGGCGCAGCCAAGACAGCTCCGAGCTGCGGATCTATACAACGACCGATGAGACAGACGTGCGGCTTCGCACGCTGATGCATGATCCGGTCTATCGTCTAGGTGTAGCTTGGCAAAATGTAGCCTATAACCAGCCGCCGCATACCAGCTTTTATCTGGGGGCAGATATGGAACAGCCGAAGGCACCCAATATCCGCTATGTCGGTGGCCCGCTAGAGCCGGCGGATGTGCCTGGCACACCTGTCTTATCCGATAATAACGGTCACGGGAACGGGCTTAGCGATGGAACATACACGATTACGATGAACATGTGGTGGGGCAATAACGGTACGGAATATAAGTTGTATGAAAATGGAGTGCTGCTCGATACTCAGAAGTTATCTGCATCTACCCCTACTGCTCAGAATGCATCTACTTCCATTCAGGGGCAAGCTAACGGCACGTATGTATATACGTGTGAGCTGAAGAGTGCTAAGGGTAAGGCGGAGTGCCAACCTCTGACGGTAATTGTTCGTAATGCTGAACCATCGAAGCCTGAGCTGTCCCATGACAATTGGGATGGGGATGGCCAGTACACGATCACGATGAATCTGTGGTGGGGCACCAATGCGACATCATACCGGTTATACGAGAATGGTATAGAGATTGATAGCCAGCCGCTGACGGCATCTACTCCGAATGCGCAGGCTGCCAAGATAGAGGTCAAAGATCGTGCTGTTGGGGAATACGAATATGTCGTGGAATGGATCAATGCAAGTGGGAAGGTCACGAGTGAACCAATGCAGGTCCAAGTTAAGCACTAATATTCAATGTCCTATTGGACTAATGTGTGAATAGCCTTCAACATGACAGTCAGGGCAGCTCATCGGACGTAAAGTAGAGGTAAAGAGAGCATCTCTTCGATCTTAAAAGGACACCAACCAGGTGTTCGAGATTGGAGAGGTGCTTTTTGGTTTACTTTTATAAAATACACAATTACGACACAACCCCATTCGAAGCGGTATGAGCGTAAACGGGGGTTTGGGTATAGAGTTAGGGTAAGGTGGCACCACAATGTTGCATCTGGTATTTTTCACCAATCTCTATTAGAATGGAATCAGCCCTTTCAAATTTTGGAGAAGCATACAAAACATCCATGTCTCCTATGCCATATGTTAATCCAATTATAGATTGACAGAAAACACTACAATGGAACAGAAATAAGGAGGTATCTGGAGCCATGGTTATGAGTTTGGATCTGAAGAACAGAATAGAAAAGGCCAGGCATAACCTTCATAAACTGGTGGAGCATAACAAGGGAAGGCTTGGACATCCCGAAGTCATTCGGCAGTCGATGGCGCTGGACGAATTAATTAATGAATATAATCGAATATCCCGGAATCAGACGCGAACGTGATAGCGTATCAATCGGGAATGGAACTATATAGCAAGGCCTCATCTTATGAATATGTATGGCTTAGGCACACAGCACAGCATACAAAACAAGGAAGGGCATGAAGAGCGCCGGAAGGGTTAACCCAGCAGCAACGTGAGGGAGCCTTAACGGCGGATCATTCATGCCTATTTTTGTTCAGTGAAGCATGCGTTTCGCTTCCAGGTACAACACTTGTACGAACTTCTTCGTATTAATGCGGGTCTGGGACAATGAGGGTTCCACGTTGTTTTGCAATTCGAGCATTTTTTTGCGAATCTCGGTAAAATCAAAAAATTTGGAGGCATAGTTCTCGAATTTCGGATGTGTATAATCCGTCAAACCAAGAGACACCACATGACTTAATGTCTGGAAAATGGCTCTGCGCACTCGCTGTTCCGATGCTTTCACCTCTTTGGTAATGTCCGCAGCCGAGGCGTCTTGCCCCAACTTACGCTGGGCTACATGCTGGAAGATGTCCTTGAGTGAGGGGAAAGTGTATGGCGACAGCTTATGCTCCTCCGTCTCTACCTGCTCCAGATATTCCAGCATGTCCAGCAGATCCCGGCTGCCAGCCTCTCCGATCATGCCCATCTCGGACAGCAGAAAATGGCCCGTGGTGGTAATCGTTTTGTCGGGAGCCTGTGCCTGCTTGCGTTCACCTGTCTGCAAGCCCGTCAGTCCTTGCAACGTGCGCTGGATGTCGGCAATAGACTGCTGCATCCGTAATCTCTCCTCGACCAGCCGCAGCACCGATAGAATCTCAAGCCGGTTAATCGGTTTCGTAATATAGTACTCAATACCGAGAGAGTAGGCTTCCCCAATCATATTTTTGGACTCAATCTGGGAGATCATCACGATCTTGCCTTTGAACCTTCCTTCAAGTGCCCGTACCGTCTGAATTCCATCCTGATGTGGCATTAACAGATCAATCAGCAGCACATCCACCTTATGCAGCTCGAGCAATTCGGCATGAATATGTGCCCCGTCCTCAGCTTCCCCGGCAATGTCACCCAATCCCTCATCTTCAATAATGTCCATTAGCATGGAACGCACGCCTGGATCATCATCCACGATAAAATAACGCAAATCCGTCACGTCCTTTCCGGTTCATCATGGTGTTACAAATAATGCTCTATGTTAAAAGGCGGTTCGTCTCGCCATAAAAAGTTTGTTTGATTCTACATAAAGACTATCTCGTGCATCTGAGATACCCCTCCTATCATACTTCTATCTTGCTTTTCTGCATAGAAGGTTACACAGAAGCTTACATGTGAGGTTAGATGACAGTAGCTGGGTGAGAAAGACGCGTTTTTGAAAAAAATGTACAGAAATCATGTAGGTATTTGTCGATTTCGGTAGGTGTAATTGTAGTATAAGTAACATACATCCGTCTGAGCCTGTTGTTGTGTAAAATGTTGCAAATTTTCAGCTGTTTCAAGCATAACATCTGATCAGACATACGGAGTCTCAGGATGAAGAAACGAATGCAATAGTCTTTTTATAATACATCAAAATAAGGGGCGTATCGATGGAGCAAACAATACAAGATGTTGTCGTCGTTTTCAATGATTTTCTCTGGTCTAAGCTATTAATTATTCTACTCGTTGTGTGCGGTGTCTATTTCACAACGAAAACGAGGTTCATGCAATTCCGCATGATCGGTGATATGGTCAAGGTGCTTAGAGAGCCAAAGAGCAAGGAGCCGGGCAAAATCTCCCCATTTCAGGCTTTCTGTATCAGTATGGCTGCACGCGTGGGTACGGGAAACATTACAGGGATTGCACTGGCTATCGCCCTGGGTGGGCCTGGAGCTGTGTTCTGGATGTGGATTATCGCGATTATCGGATCGGCTTCAAGCTTTGTTGAGAGCACACTGGCTCAGATCTACAAAATTAAGGACAAGGGCGGGTTCCGCGGAGGGCCGGCTTATTATATGGAGCGAGGGCTTGGGAAACGGTGGATGGGAGTCCTGTTTGCCATTCTGATCACCCTTTCGTTCGGCCTGGTCTTTAACGCTGTACAGTCCAACACCATTACCGTGGCATTCCAGAACTCCTTCGGAACGGATCGTTTAACGGTTGGCATCATTATGGCTGTCGTTTTTGCAGGCATCATTATGGGCGGAGTTAAACGGATCGCAAAAGCGTCAGAGTATATCGTGGTGGTGCTCGCCGTTCTGTATATTGGCGTTGCTGCGTTTATCGTGCTGGCAAACATTACTGAACTTCCGGCGATGATCATGCTGATTGTGAAAAACGCCTTCGGCTTTGAACAGATGGCAGGCGGTACACTAGGTGCCGCGCTGATGAATGGCGTTAAGCGTGGATTATTCTCGAATGAAGCCGGGATGGGTAGTGCGCCGAATGCTGCGGCAACGGCAGATACGACTCATCCGGTCAAACAGGGTCTGATCCAGGCGTTTGGCGTTCTGACAGATACGCTGATTATCTGTACGAGTACAGCGATGATTATTTTGTTATCCGGGGTATATCAGGGTTCTGATCTGGGTGGAATCGAGCTAACTCAGGCTGCGCTCAGTGTACACATGGGTTCATGGGCTTCAGGCTTCCTGGCTGTCATGGTATTCCTGTTTGCTTTCAGTACGTTGATCGGCAATTATTACTACGGGGAAACCAACATTGAATTTATTAAATCGAACAAGGTGTGGCTTTGGATTTATCGTGTTGCCGTCATTAGTATGGTGGTGTTTGGAGCGGTAGCGAAGGTGCAGCTGGTTTGGGATTTGGCTGACCTGTTCATGGGGTTGATGGTTGTGGTGAACCTGATTGCCATTCTGATGCTGTCCAAAGTTACCTTTGAAGCGTTAAAGGATTACAAGCGTCAGAAGGCCGAGGGACGTGATCCTGTATTCACCCGTGACCGGATTCATCTTCCGGGCGAGATTGAATGCTGGGAGTCGGAAGAAGAAGTAACAGGTGCTAAAAAGCTGGATGCGACAGGATAACAAGATGCTTTCATTCAAATGATATCGTGTATATGGCATAACAAAACAACAGGACTTGGGCTACCATGATGGCATTCCAAGTCCTGTTTATTACATTTGAAGTCTTTCAGCAAGGGAGTTAATGCTGACAGGGCAGTATATGTACTGCCTCTGTTACATTACTTTTGTATGGAGTAACTGATTAGCTGCTCCGACAGAGCTTTCATGCGTGCACCTGTGTCATTGAGCTTCTCGATCACATCCGTGAAGGATGCAACCAGTGTGGCCTGTTCTTGTGAAGAAGCAGCAATCTGGGACACTTCAACCTCCATCTGCTTGATCACCTGTTGTACATCTTTCAGGCTCACATCGATATCGGTCGTTGCTTGTTTTGCATCAACAGAGAGTTTGCGCACTTCGGATGCAACGACACCAAACCCGGCACCGGCTTCACCTACACGGGCTGCCTCAATTGCGGCGTTCAGGCCAAGCAGGTTGGTTTGTTCCGAGATTTCACGAATGAAACCAGCAACCTTGTTAATTTGGGATGAGTTCTGCACGGCAAGCCGTGTATTCTCCAGAATCTGCTCACTGGTTGCCTGTAATTCCTCGGCATGGGCTGCTACATGCTGTACCATATCCACGAGGTTAGCATTGATGTCTTGATTCTCTTGGATAATGTCCTCCAGTTGATTCTGATTGGACTGGTCATAGGATACACAGAATACAGCCGCAACGTTATTGTTGTCATCAAAGATGGGAACGTTCAGCGTATCCAGCTCTACTCCAAACACTTCTTTGGGCAATGTAGAGAGTGTAGATTCCCGGCCGTTTTTCAAAACGGCATAGTTCTGATAAGAATCGATAAGCTTCATGCCTTTTTCAAATCCAAGATCGAACTTATCTGTCATAATTACATCTAATACTTTCTCGTGGTCATACACGGTCAAGCTGGCTGGCTCCCGCAGGATCAACTTAATATACGGCAAAGCTTTTAACAGTGCATCAACAATGTTTATGTTACTCATGGAACAGAATCATCCTCTCAATATTTAAATGTAAAGTGAATTGGAAAATTTGCAGAACCTCTATTGTTCATCGGACAAAAATCGGATATCCTGAATGCCTAATTAGATGAAAATCGAACTATTTTCGAAAGTTGTTCCAATTTTTTTCCAAGTGGTACGTTTTCTTGGATATTAGTTCTAGTTACGGCTGTTTTTATGCCAATACATAGATGCAAATTAAATTAAAATATAGGACATGTGTCCGTTTTTGAGTATCAGGGAGATTACATTGGAGGTAGAGCTGGATGAAGGAAGTACTGAACTTTGAGCTTATGCGACAGCTTGCCAGGGAGTATGGATTAGATCAGGTGCTGGACGAAACGGTGCTTGCCGAGCTGCGTCTGCTTGAGGCAGATAAAGGAGAAGTTATTTGCGAAAAAGGGGAACGTCCTGAACGTTTATATTTTCTCGTTCAAGGCAAGCTCAAGATCTTCACAACATTGCCGAATGGCAAGTCACTGCTGCTCAGGTTCAGCACACCGCTCGCTCTAGTCGGTGACTTGGAGCTGGTCAATGGGAAAGAGGCGAACAATACGGTGCAATCGGTGAATCGCAGTTTGCTGCTTGCCATTAGCTACCGTGCCATTCAGAACACCTATGCCGAGAATCCGAAATTCCTCCATTTTATGCTTAGTCAGGTGACACACAAGCTGTACACGTTCTCGAACCTGTCGAGTTTGAACATGCTATACCCTGTCGAGAGCAGGTTCGCCAGTTATCTTTTATCTATAACGGAACAGGATTCAACCGTCTCGGAAGAGATTCAGACATCTAAACTGACGGAGCTGGCCGATCTGCTCGGTACGAGCTACAGGCATCTCAATCGAGTCACGCAGGACTTATGCAATCGGGATATCATTCGCAAGGTAAGGCGGAAGATCGTCATTCAGAATGTCGAGGAGTTGCGAGCAATCGCAGGAGGCAATATGTACGAGTGAGTTGAGGAGACATGTACGAATAAGTGGGTGTCTTTGTGCCATGAACCGGTCATTCGCTGACTTACTTTACATTTCTTGTACTCCGCATGCCTCGTTCCCACCCTTGATAGCACAAAAGGCACCCTTCAATGGAAGGGTGCCTTTTCATTCGTTATGTTGTGTGTTGGCGTATCTTTCCTAATTCTATCTTCCTTGGCTATGTTCCATTCAGATGTTTCCCTGCTGCTCGAACAATTGCGCGATTTCTACAATGACTTGTGCGGCTTTTACCATATTATCCACCGATACATACTCGAACTTGCCATGGTAATTCTCGCCGCCTGTGAAGATATTCGGTGTTGGCATGCCCATATATGAGAGCTGGGAACCATCTGTTCCGCCTCGAATCGGGCGGATAATCGGCTCAATGCCCAGCCTAGTCATGGCTTCATGCGCGATATCAACGATCTGGCGGACAGGCTCGATTTTCTCACGCATGTTGTAATACTGGTCATTCATCTCCAGTGTAATACGTTTATCTCCATACTTGGCCTTCAGTTCATTCGTGATGTTTAACAGGTTGGTTTTGCGTGCTTCAAACTTCTCCCGGTCAAAATCACGAATAATATACTGCATCTTCGTCAGCTCAACATCACCTTCCATCGACAGCAGATGGTAGAAGCCTTCGTAACCCTCTGTGGATTCAGGTGCTTCCTCTACAGGTAAGCGTCCATTTAACTCCATCGCAATTTTCAGAGAACTCACCATTTTGCCTTTTGCCGTGCCGGGGTGCACGTTAGTACCATGCACTGTAATTTTGGCAGCAGCTGCATTAAAGCTTTCATATTCCAGTTCGCCGAGCGGACCGCCGTCTACGGTATAAGCGTATTTAGCCCCAAAAGCAGCAACATCGAACTTGTGAGGCCCGCGGCCGATCTCTTCATCCGGGGTAAAAGCAACCCGAATTTTGCCGTGTTTCACTTCCGGATGCTCAATTAGATAAGCCATCGCCGTCATGATCTCCGCAATGCCTGCTTTGTTGTCTGCACCCAGAAGCGTTGTGCCATCCGTGGTAATCAACGTATGACCTTTGTACTCATGGAGTTCCGGGAAGTCTTGGGTGGACAAAATAACGTCCAGTTCCCGGTTCAGCACGAGGTCTTCACCATCATAGTTTTCGACCACTTGCGGTTTCACATTTTTGCCGGTAAAATCGGTTGCCGTGTCGAGGTGGGCGAGGAACCCGATGACTGGCACATCTCTGTCCGTATTGGAAGGAAGGGTAGCCATCACATAGCCGTTCTCATCCATCGTCACTTCCTGCAATCCAATGGACGTGCACTCTTCTACAAGCAGCTTGCCCAGCGCCAGTTGTCCTGGTGTGGATGGGCAGGTTTCACTATTTTCATCGGATTGGGTATCCATCTGTACATACGTACTGAGTCTTTGGATTAATATATCTTTCAAGTCGAATCTCTCCTTTATGGGTAATCTATAGGTTGAATGCAGGAATGGAACGTCGGAACGTCAGGGCTAGTTCATGTATAACGTTAATATCCCTTCCTCACACCTTGAAAATGCCTGTCCCATTAGAGTGTAAGGTCTTGCCTGTGATGGTGAAGTCCTCTTATGTCTAAAGGCTGGTGGCAAGATATTCCTTCTGTAGGGATCGTAACGATATCATATCATGTTTTGGCCAGATTTCGAGAATGGTATTCTGCTGAAGGGGATCGAAGTGAATCTGGAACGGTTGTTGATGGAAGGGCACCAAAAAGTGCGTACTTGAATTCTCGAACCTCAGGTTCATAATAGCTATGAAGAAAGGATGTGTTTAGAACATGCCATTTATTACAGTGAAGATGCTGGAAGGCAAAACAAAGGAGCAGAAGCGTCAGTTGATCGAACGAATGACCGAGGTCGCTTGCGAGACATTGGGTGTGGAAGCAAGCAAGGTATTTATTTTCATAGAGGATCTGGAGAAAGATAACTACGGCAAAAACGGCAAAATGTTCTCCGATCTGGATGCAAACGGAGTCAGTCAAGGAAAGACCGATTAAAGCAATGCAAGTGAAGGAGAACGTGGTAGCAAAATGTAAGCATGCAAAGTGAGATTTGAAGGGTTCATGTTCGCATTCGCAAAATGGTTGCGGAGAGCGCTAACGATCAGGAGAAGCCTTATTTGGGCGAATTTAGCCATTGCCATTTTCTAACGATCACCAGAGACGCTATTTGGATAAATTTGCTTCAGTGGAGACTGTTTTTCGGGTTTTTCGATGAAATAAGGTTCCTGGAGATCGTTAGAATTCTGACAGCTCCATTCAGGGGAAGATAAGCTTCCTGGTGATCGTTAGAGCAGAAACCAGGCGGATGACATGATCACGAAGCTGAACAATGAAGCGAACAACGAAAAGGAACTATAGAACAGGAATAGGAGTTGCATGAACCATGACAGAGCAATTATTTTCCCCGTATCAATTCAAAAGTCTACAGCTGCACAACCGTGTCGTTATGGCGCCCATGTGCCAATATTCGGTGACAGCTAAGGACGGCATCCCGAATGACTGGCATCAGGTTCACTATGTGAGCCGTGCTGTGGGTGGAACAGGACTGATTATTATCGAGATGACGGATATCGATCCGGATGGACGCATTACAGACAACGACCTGGGAATCTGGTCAGATGAACATATCCCGGCCTTTGCCAAGCTGGTGGAGGGAATGCATGCCTATGGCTCCAAAGTAGCAATCCAGATCGCACATGCAGGGCGTAAAGCAGAGGATGCCCCGCAGCCTGTAGCACCTTCTGTTGTAACGTTTCCGGGAGAAAAGTATAAGGAGCCGCGCGCGTTGACCACCGAAGAAGTGGAAGACATGGTGCAGAAGTTTGCAGATGGTGTGCGTCGCGCGGTTCGGGCGGGTGTGGATGCCATTGAGCTTCATGGCGCGCATGGTTATCTGATTCACCAATTCCATTCTCCGCTGATGAATCAACGCGAGGATGTATATGGACAGGAGCTGTCTCGTTTTGGCGTAGAAGTGATTCGTGCGGTGAAAAAAGAAATGCCTGCGGATATGCCGCTAATTATGCGCATCTCTGCAATGGAATATGCTGATGGCGGATATGATCTTGATCATGCCATTGAGATTGGCCGTGCCTATCAGAAGGCAGGCGTGGACATGTTCCACATTAGCTCAGGAGGTGAAGGGCCATCCGGTCAGCGTAAACCTGGAAACTATCCGGGGTATCAGGTTCCTTTTGCCCGTCGTTTCCGCGAGGAACTGCATGTGCCAGTCATTGCTGTGGGCATGTTAGAAGATGCAGCGTTGGCTCAGGCGGTTATCGGTAATGAGGATGCCGATCTGGCGGCAATTGGCAGAGGTATGTTGCGTGACCCGTACTGGGCTAATCATGCAGCACTTGAACTGGGTGTCAGTAAGGATCAGGCGGCAATTGCCGAGCAATATTCGCGGGGGTATTAAATTTGAGGCAGATAGCCGTCCCTGTATGAGTAAGAGTGGAATGAGAATGAAGTAAGTAGTAAGTAGTAAGTAGTAAGTAGTAAGTAGTAAGTAGTAAGTAGGGTTCGCATTCGCATTCGCAAAATGGTTGCGGAGAGCGCTAACGATCAGGAGAAGCCTTATTTGGGCGAATTTAGCCATTGCCATTTTCTAACGATCACCAGAGACGCTATTTGGCTAAATTTGCTTCAGTTGAGGCCGAGTTCCAGGTTTTTCAATGAAATAAGGCTTCTGGAGATCGTTAGAATTTTGGCAATCCCTTTTAGGGAAAAATAAGCTTCCTGGTGATCGTTAGAGTTTCAGCTCTAATATTTCGAATGTGCCAGACTCATATAACTATACTCGGCCTGTTGCTTCATACAAGCTTGCTTCGAGCAGTGGAAACAGAGCATTCACCCTGAGCCTGACATAGCTTGAAGGATGCATCCGTTGCAATGCAGCGGCAGATTGCTATAAAATTCAATGTCGCCTCCCAAGGAGTATCCGGCAGGTTGGGTTACATCATATACCCTGGTGCATGAAGGGCTGACATCGTATTATTTTCCACGAATAAGAATGTTTGAAACACACATGTGGAAGGTGGGATTTCGCATTGCTATCCCTTCCGGCAGCGTTGTTTGGAAATGGATTGTTCAGAGCAGACTATCATAGGAGTAACACACCTTATATGTAAAATGGACTTATTATAGGTTGCGTTCGAGAAGAGCATCAAGGAGGAGGTAAACGAATGGAATCATCATCAACGACATTGCCGGATATTAAGGAAGAACGGTTGCTGATGGCATCTGTAGCAAAGGTATGGCCTAAAGTTTCGACAGCGGAAGGTATGGGGTCATGGTTCATGCCCAGCAATATGGAGGCTGTTGAAGGACGTGAATTTACGCTGGAAGCGGGACCGTTTGGACAGTCTCCTTGCCAAGTGATTGAAGTGAAGCCGCAGCAGAAGCTGGCTTTTCGCTGGGGTAAAGACTGGACATTAACGTTCGAGCTTGCGGAACAAGCTGAAGGCACCCATTTTACATTGATTCATAGCGGCTGGGATGCCGATAAATTGACTGAATTCGGACAGGCTCACGCGGTCATCCGTGAACGTATGGCTCAAGGTTGGGCTGGTCTCGTAGAGAAGCTGGCCGAAGTTATGAAGTGAAAACTGATACGGCGAGCATTGCCCAAGCTCCAGGCTTCTCCCCAGTTTTCCTGGTTGGAGGAAGTCTGGGGCTTTTTGGTTTCATCTTTTTGCACAAGAATGCCTGTAAAGTCTCTTTATTTTGTTGAAAAATGAGCTAAAACTGTTCATGAACTATTTCCGTGAGCCCCGGAAACGTGTAACATGGATATATAGGAATAAATCGACAAAAAGTGATATCTCTCGCTGCTTTGAGGATGGAAGGAATACATAGATGAGAAAACACTGGATCATGCTGACGCTAAGTTTTATATGCGTTGTTTTGCTTCCGCTAGGATGGATCGCCCAGACATGGATCAGTGAGCGGAACAATCCGCAGGTGACCAATGGGCATATAGATTTGCGTCAATGGGATTTCAGCGAAGAAGGTGCGGCCTCACTGAATGGAACCTGGGATTTTTACCCTAGCGAGCTGTTAGGGCCGGAAGACTTTAGAGCCGATTTGTCAGGACGAAGGCTGCTTCCGAATTCGCAGACTATTAAGGTTCCGTCAAAATGGAATACATCGTTGGGACAGGCTCAAGGATATGGGACGTATCACTTGCGAGTGAAGTTAACCCCCCGGCAGATGAAAAATCGCTACGGCATTCATACCCAGAATATACGCATGTCTCATCGTATTTTTATTAACGGAAATCTCATAGGTGGTATGGGTTCTCCTGGGGCAACTGAGGATTCTGACCGTCAGATGAATCTGCCGTTTACAGGATTCACGTCCATTGATGGCGATACAGCTGACATCATCATTCAAGTAACCAATTACAGCTATGCTTCGGGAGGAATTGTTGCACCCGTTCTATTCGGAGATGAGGGTAGTATTCTTCGAAGTCAACAGCTGGACTGGCTTAAGGATCTCCTGACCTTGATTGGTTTTATTCTACCCGCTGTTTTTTTCCTGGTGTTGTTCAGGCTACGGCGTAGTGAGAAAGAGCTTCAATTTCTAGGGCTGTTTAGTCTCTCGGGGGCATTGTATGCTCTCACGCATGGAGAGAAGCTGCTAGCTACAATTGTTCCGCTGCTGACGCACGATATGCTGCTTCGTCTGCAGCTCCTAAGCGGAGCGTTCTCTTATTATTTCTTGCTTCGGTATCTGTCTGTATTAGTGCCGGGGGCAGTGCATGGTTGGTTTGTGCGTCTCGGTCTGATTTTACTTATTATTCAATCGCTTATAGGCATTACTTTGCCACCCCAGTTATTTTCGACTTTTGAACTGCCAATGCTGCTCATCTCCTTCACTGTGTTGATCTATGCCATACGAACGATGATTCATTGGTCGCGCAAACAGACAAACGACAGCCACTTTGCACTTGTTGGTCTAATGAGCATTATCATGGTTGTTGTGTTATTCACGATTGGTGCATTCGTGGCGGTAGATACTGCCTTTCTCGCACTGCTTGAGCTTCTGTTATTTGTACTCCTTCAGATGGTCGTTACGGCCGTTCGGTTTGCGCAGTCTTTCCTTGAAGTGGAAGCTCTGTCGGAGCGTCTGCTGGTAATCGATAGCCTCAAGGATGAATTCATGGCGAATACCTCACATGAACTGAGGACACCGCTTCATGGCATCATTAACATTGCTGAGTCCATGCTGGAGGGAGCAGCTGGAGCTGTCACTCCAAAACAAGCCAAAAACCTGTCCATGATCACCGCTACAGGCAAACGTTTGTCACTGCTAGTGAATGATATTCTGGACTTCTCCAAACTGAAAAATAGTGAGATTGAATTAAAGCGCGTTCCTGTTGATCTGGAGTCAGTTGCCAGAACAGTGGTTGAGGTCTCGGGTTTTACGTTCGAGGACAAGCCGATCTTACTCATCCAGCAATGGCCAGATGCATTGCCGCTGGTAGAAGCTGACGAGGATCGGCTTCGGCAGATTCTCTATAATTTGCTGGGTAACGCTTACAAGTTCACAGAGCATGGCGAAATAAGGCTTTACGCTTCCGTTGAAGGCGAGATGGTCAAGGTATCTGTTGCGGATACTGGTGTGGGCATCGCACCGGAGAGGCTGGAAGATATTTTTCAATCCTATGAGCAAAGCAATGGAACCACGGAAAGGGCTTATGAGGGAACTGGACTGGGCCTCAGTATCACGAAGAAACTGGTCGAGCTGGGTGAAGGTGAAATCTGGGTCGAATCAGAGCCGGGTGAAGGATCCACGTTTCATTTTACGTTGCCTATAGTGAAATTACCGCTGCTACAAGAACAGGCCATTCCCGCTCCGGCCCGTTATGTGACAGCGCAAGGTAAAAAGACGAAGGGGTATGTTGCTGAGGATTTGCAAGACGCAAGTCCATTGCATGAGCTGGATGAGAAGCTTGCCGGGGAACCAACGATTCTGATTGTAGATGATGACCCTGTGAATCGGCATGTACTCTTGAACCTGCTATCCACCGAACGTTACCGGGTACTTGCAGCAGATAGCGGCTTCAAAGCGATAGAGCTGTACGAACAAAACCCGACCATCGATCTGGTCATTACGGACTGGATGATGCCCAAAATGTCCGGCCCTGAACTCTGTCGCAAGTTGCGAGAGCAGCGTTCGTTGTCAGAACTTCCTATTCTGATGCTGACTGCTCGTGGATTACCCGAAGATATCCGGCACGGCTTTCAAGCGGGAGCGAATGACTTTTTGAGTAAACCGGTAGATGCAGGTGAATTGCGAGCACGGGTTCGAACCTTGATTGAGCTGCGCACTTCGGTACAGGACACCATTCGGACGGAGATGGCCTTTCTTCAGGCGCAGATTAAACCCCATTTTCTCTATAATGCATTGAATGTAATTATTGCAACTTGTGCGGTGAACCCGGATAAGGCAACAGATCTGCTCATTGAATTGAGTCATTATTTGCGAGGCAGCTTTGACTTTCAGAATAGAGAACAACTGGTGCCTTTGTATAAAGAGCTCGAATTGGTGGAGTCCTACGTTCATCTGGAACAGGCTAGGTTTGAAGACAGACTCATCGTCAAGTATGAAGTACAGCCAGATATTCGGGTGTTTCTGCCTCCTCTCACGATTCAACCGCTTGTGGAGAATGCTATTCGTCACGGGGTCATGGAGAGAGCGGCAGGCGGTACAGTGCGACTTCATATTTTTCAGGATACGGATGATGTCATCGTTCGGGTACAGGATGATGGTGTGGGTATTCCTCCTGACCGGATGGCTCAGGTGAAATCAGGGCGTACCGAAGGGCCTGGAGGGGTAGGGCTGCAAAATATCAATCGTCGCCTCATGTCGCTTTATGGACATGGATTGGAGATCCAGAGTCATGTAGGAAGTGGTACACAGATCCAATTTCACATCCCGCTGAACCAGGTTCATCATTTTACATGAGACATGAGTTAAAGCGGATGGGGTAATTATGGTTAACAACCGAATTAGCGGATGCCGATATAGTGGGTGTCCATATTAAATCTCTCATGGCAGGAGGTTGAGAACAGTGAGAGCCATTGTAATTGATGACGAGAAGCCGGCGCAGATGCACCTGCAGCGCCTGCTGCAATCGGACGGAAGAATTACGCCTGTGCAATGTTTTTCAACAGCGCAAGATGGTCTTCATTTTTTGGCAAGTGATCGTGTAGATGTTGTATTTCTGGACATTGGCATGCCGGAGGTTAATGGCCTGGAAGCCGCTGAATATATACAGCAGCTGGATCCGAGCATTCGGATTATATTTGTAACCGCGTATGCGGACCATGCAGTGGAGGCATTCGAGCTTCATGCTCTGGATTATGTGTTGAAGCCGGTCAGCTCGGCTCGACTGAGCAAAACCATTGATCGGATTGCAGGAGCAATGTCTTTTCATGCACAGGTTGCTGCTACAATTGAGGTACAGGAATCGGAACCTGAAGCCGAGGCAATAGAATTCAAAGCGCCGGGACTTCTAACCTTCAAACATCTGGACATCTTCAGAAGTCTGGAGCAGAGTGCCGAGAAACATAAATGGCGAACGACCAAGTCGCAGGAATTATTTGCTTTTCTGTTTCATCACCGCGGAGAGTGGGTAAGCAAGGAGATTCTGCTTGATAAGCTCTGGGCAGATGTATCCCAGGACAAAGGATTGACGCTTCTGCATACATCTGTGTATCAGATCCGCAAGTTATTGAAGGAATGGAGCATGACGGGCAAGCTAGAGTACAATATGAACCGTTATCGTCTGTTGACCGGTAATCTGGTGAGTGACATTGAACAGTTTGAGCAAGCGATGTCCTATGAAGCCGTCAATTCCGATAATGTGCAGGATCTAAGACAGATCTACATGCTCTACCGAGGCGATTATTTGGAAGAGCATGATTATGATTGGGCAAGATCCAAGGGAAGAGAACTCAGGCGTAAGTATACGGGGCTTGTCATGGATATTGCCACATGGGAAATGAACCATGGGCGGGGCGGGCAAGCGATTGAGCTATTGATGCAATTGCAGGAACGCGAGCCTTATTCGGAAGAAATCTGCAGATTAATGATGGAAGTATATGCCTCCATGGATGACCAGCAAGGCATATTGCGACTCTATCATTCATTTACATTAATCCTGAAGGAGGATCTGGGTCATCAGCCAGAGCCTGAAACGAGCAAGTTATATCAAAGTCTGACCAAACCTTAGTTGTTCAGGCGGGATGGAGGACGCGTGAAATTATTTATACATCGTAAAGATCTGCGTACAGATGATCTGAACGCATTCGATTATTTGCGGGAGCAGGAAGAAGAGAGCCTGCATGTGTTGATCTACGACCCATTCCTGTTGCGGCAAGGAAGGGAGAAAGAACACAGTGGTGTGAATTTCCTTAAACATGCTGCGGCACTGGACAAGAAGTATCAGGTGGCGAAACGGCAGTTGCATGTAGCTTATGGCAAACCAGCCGAAGTGGTGGAATGGCTACTGCGACATATGAAAGGTGAGATCAGTGAGATTGTCGTTCATCGGGATATGACGCCTTACGCGATGGAACGGGATCGAGAGATACGTAAAATCTGCGAAGCCCATGAGACTCCATTTACCCTGCTGACCGATCACCTGCTGATGGACCTGAAGGCCTTTGCCCATTTTACAGGCAAGTCGGAACCCTATAAAGTATTCGCGGCCTTCCACCGGCGCTGGGTTGAATTCATGAACGAACATCCTAACCCGGCATCAGCAACAACCATCGCAGATGTGAATGTGAGTGAACGAGATGTGGATTGGCCGAAGGAGATGAAGGTTCCACCTTCTTTGCTGGAGAGTTCTGACGAATCAGGAGATCAGGAAGATCCGCATAAATTGCTTGATCGTTTTCTGTCGGAGCGAGTGGCGGATTACGGGGATCATCGGGATGAGTTTGAGGCCTATGAGCCGAGCCATCTTAGCTCGTATGTAGCTGTGGGAGCTGTATCCATTCGCAAGATGTACGATGCTGCGCGGCATATCTCAGAAGCTGGAGAGTGGATCAGGCAGCTGTGCTTCCGCGATTTCTACTTGTACAGGGCAGTTTATGAGGCACATTATTTTACGTATGAAAAAGTGTATGATCTTTCTGCTCTTCAGGATACTCACTTTGAGCGTTGGTGCAGAGCAGAGACAGGTATCCCTATTATCGATGCAGCGATGACAGAGCTGAACGAGACAGGGCATATGCCTAATCGGCTCCGTATTCTTACCGCAATGTTCCTGACCAAAAACCTTCAGTGCCCATTCACGCTCGGTGAGGCGTATTTCAGACGAAAATTGAAAGATTATGATAATATCCAGAATCGCGGAAACTGGCTATGGTGCGCATCACTAGGAGAGAATGCTGCGCCGTATTTCCGTGTGAACAATCCCGTGACGCAGTCGGAGAAGTACGATCCTGAAGGGGACTATATTCGCAAGTGGCTACCTGAGTTGAAAGACTTGCACAGCAAAGATATTCATCAGCCAGGCAAGGATGCCATCGTAGACCTGAAGACCTCCAGACAGGCGGCTATTGACGTGTATAAGCAGATTTTGGCGAGCCGGGAGAAGAACTAATCTCGTTGTGCCCTTTATGGTTTATGCCCGGTGCAACAGAAATTCTATGATCGGGAAACGGATTTCAAGATTTAATCGCTATCAAAAGAAATAAAATTTGGATTAATTGCTAAAAGATATTAGGCCGCGTCATAGCGGTCTTTTTGGCTTACAAAATCATGGGAAAAATGTGAGAAAAACTTAAAAGTTAGGAAAATCTTAAGAAATTGGGCTACACATGTTAAGCAATATGCTTTTTAATAGATAGAGAGCTTAATGGACTAAGTCATATTTAACATATTGACGAATACATAAAGGAGAACCTCTATAACATGAATCAAACACTGAAGAGAGAACGAATCCCGGAGTTAAATCTCGTACGGGCGATGGCGATTATCGGTGTGCTTTTCGTACATTCTACATCCAATGCTATGCTGGAAATGACAAATTCCAATTATTACTGGATGTACAACTTTATTAATATTTTTATGAAATATGGTACGCCGACCTTTATTTTTTTGAGCAGTTTCGTGCTGTTCTATAACTACTACACCCGTCCGCTGGACAAGAAACTGGTCAGTAATTTCTACAAGAAGCGCTTTGTTTATATTCTACTGCCCTACTTCCTGTTTTCAATTATGTATTTTGTTGTACTGCATAACATGTACTATCAAGGGCGTCCGTTCGATGTTTCGATGATTACTTTCATAGAGAGGCTGTTTACGGGAAAAGCCTACACACATCTGTATTTTGTGTTTATCAACATGCAATTTTATCTGATTTTCCCACTGGTGCTGTGGCTACTGAAGAAGTATCCTTCTGTTGTAAAATGGTCTATCCCAATCGGTCTGCTTATTCAATGGGCCTTCATCATCAGCAACAAATATGGATTTCAGGTACCCAACAAAGGAAGCTGGGCCTTCTCTTACTTCTCCTATTTTATGTTAGGTGCTTTCATGGGTGTGTACTTCCCACAGATCAAGCAATGGTTCGTCATTAGCCGGGCGAATGCAACCAAAGTGCGCATAACTTCATGGGTTTTGCTGTGGGTGGTGTGGCTTACGGCGGGATTGGCTCATGTGTATATTTATTATTTGCTGCGGTTGAAAATTGCTACATACAACACGTTATGGTACGAGCTCTTCTGGAATGTACATACCTTCGCTTGTGCACTTGTCATTATCCAGATTGCTTATTGGCTATACCACAATGGCCCTGCGCTGATCGTCAAACCGCTAAACCGGCTTGGGGCATTATCCTTTGGTATTTATCTGATTCATCCGTTTTTCCTGTTATTTTATCGTGAACATCCACCGCAGACCGGGGTATCCTGGGTCATTCATCTGTGGTACGCCAGTGGATTTGGTATCGCACTCCTGGCTTCATGGTTTGTGGTTGGGCTTGCAGCAAGATTCTTGCCCCATGCGTGGATTATCTTTGGTAATCTGCCCAAACCGAAACCGCGTTTGGTACCACAACAAAATTCGGGGCAAGTGGATGTCCGCTAGAAGCGAGGCAACGTATGTTTTGCCATTAGCCGTTCTCAGGATCAGCCTC
Organism: Paenibacillus sp. TSA_86.1; assembly: GCF_052691815.1. NCBI lineage: Bacteria > Bacillati > Bacillota > Bacilli > Caryophanales > Paenibacillaceae > Paenibacillus > Paenibacillus sp. TSA_86.1. The sequence goes on from NZ_JBQZGE010000005.1 coordinate 145,749, forward strand.
AGGTTGAGCCGGGGACGGTTTTTATTGTTATGAATCGTCCGATACCGATGGATATTTCTGTATGTTTACGTGGGAACGAATGTTTCTTTTTCTGAATTCAAGGGTAATCATAAGGCGGAACGGTAATATACAGTAAACTTAGAGGACAGGATCAAGGTGATCATACATGACTAGATGTGAACAATGCGGGAAACCGATGCAGGATATATTGGAATATGTAGAGCACATTCTCCGTGAATGCAGTGAACAGACACCCGAGTATACCTCTGAAGAATACAAGGCTTATGGCTATGAGGGTGTTCACGAGCAGATGTGATACAATAGAAAGAAACCGGATTCATTCGGAACCGAGGTGACAACATGGAGACGGGATCAGCCCCTTTCCGCGAAGGGAAGACAGAGCATGAAACGCGACAAACCAAGACGTGTATGTATTGCGGAGAGCGGAGGCCTGCGTCTGATTTTCGGCGCAGAACCGGGAAACGTGCGGGTTCCGGGGCCAGACGTGGAGCCTGCCGCCGTTGTCGTCAGCTCGGTGTACGAGAACGTCATAACGGTGATATGCGAGTGCCACAGGCAACTGGGGGTACACCGCTTGAGCATCGTCATGATGGAAGGGAGAGGAATTCTGAGAAAGACAAGCCTCCATCTCCGGTAAAGAATGAACGGGAACAGAACGTGCGTGTTTCGTCGCAGTCGCAGCAGCCGACCGGAGGGAATGAACAGGGCGGGGATTTGGGAAGACATGTGGATCCACATGTCTTGGCAAGCCCGGCACTCTCTGAGGCCGGAGCTGCGTCTTCGGATCAGACGGTAAAGGATGCAGCGATTTCTTCGGTCAGTGCTTCCGCCAGTACGAAGAAGAAGAGACGGAGACGGCGGAAAAGAAAGCCGTCAGAGATGCTGAATGCTCATGCCTCTGCCGAGGCAGAGAGCGAGGGTAATCCATCCACCGATCCGAATACGGTGGATGGGGCACCGGGCGGGGAGCATCCGCCCGGGGATGTGCATTCGCCAGGCGTTGCTGCTGCGAATGGCAAGGGCAGTGCACAGCGGGCGCGCAAGCGAGCTGCCGCTGTAGTGCCGGCCGTCGTGCAGGCATCGACGGCCCAAGCGCAGCTGCCGGCTATGCCGCAAGGCCCGGCAGCTGCGCCAGCGCCTGTGGCTGCGGATCAGCCGCCCGCAGCCCGGCGCAAACGCAAGCGGCGCCGCAAGCGTGCGGCCGCGCTCGCGCCCGGCGCAGGGCAGGCCCGCAGCGGAGCTGCTGAGGCCCCTGCGCCGGAGCCAAGCCAAGCCCGCGGCGAGGCCAGCGCGGGCACGGCACATGCGGCGGCTAAGGCACAGCCAGCCGCCGCAGGGCGAGAGCCATCTCATGCCAGCCGCAGCCACGGGGCTGGCATGGATGGCCGTCCGCGGCGTTATCACGCGCCGCCGGCAGCGATTGACCCGGAAGATCCGGCTTCGCTCCGGACCAATCGGCAGGGCATGGTGCGCATGCGCGGCAAAACGGACAAAGGACGCCGCTGGCATCAGGAAGTGGACATGGAACTTGCGGTTACGCTGGTAAAAGAGAAAGCCGCCGTTGTGGTTAATCGGTATACCATTCGCCGATTGTTCAGCAACAAGGATTTCAAGCGGTTTATTCTGGATCGTGATAAGTATACGTGTTACTTCTGCGGCTCCTATGGAGATACGATTGATCATCTGCTACCACGGGCGAAAGGTGGACATACTACACCACTCAATTGTGTCTGTGCCTGCAATCTGTGTAACCAGTCCAAAGCAGCGATGGATGCGGAAGAGTTCATTCGTTCGGGTATTCCTGAGTGGAATGCAGCCCATCAGGCGGAACTGCTTGAGCTTGAGTTACAGGAAACTGGACTGGAATAAGCATTAGGTAGGTTATGCTGCTGAATTTAGAAGATCCAGGGGCTCTTATATGTAAGCACACCAAGATGAATGATCGGGGTGTGCTTTTTTGGTTCGTTTGTTTCGATACCCGAATATTTCCATCCAAATAATTTCTTCAAATTGACAACGATGCTACACCTCAATGTACGTTATACTTGGAGGGCGACAGCTACATCCCTCCAACATGTTTAGTGGAATGAGGTTATGCGCGCTGACCGTCACACGAGGGAACACAAACTATACGCATGAAAACAACGAGTTGTATATTGTCTTGCATGTATAGGAGACAGAGTAGCACCGAGTGGAGTGACTTAATTCATTTCTTAAGGTGTACGTACTTCAACAAACTGTACTTCAGCGTTGTTTTAACGAATGAAATAAATGAATTATAGATTGAATAGATTGAATAGATTGGATGGATGCGGATGACACCAGCAGCGCTTGATATTATGTCATATATCACGGAAGAAAATATTCGATTCTGGCTGGAGAAGTTCCGTTCTCTCGGGCCATTGCCGGGCATTTTGCTTACGTTTATGAAGTCTTTTGTACCGCCGCTTCCAACGTTATTAATTGTGGGGGTTAATGGGGCAGTGTATGGGCTATGGGCTGGTTTCTTGTACTCCTGGATCGGCATGGTTCTTGGCTGTACCGTGACATTTCTGATTGTAAGAGAGATCGGGAAGTCTGCTTTTGTGGAAAAATGGGCACGCAAACCGCGTGTGCAGCGGAGTATGGTATGGATTCGCAGAAACGCGTTCAGTTATGTATTCCTGCTTAGCATTTTCCCAGTAGGGCCATTTGTTATTATTAATGTGGCAGCGGGCATCGCCCGAATGCGATTGTTGTCCTTCTTGCTCGCAGTTGGGTTGGGTAAAGGGATTATGATTTTCTCTGTAACGTATATTGGCTCGAACGTAGAGCAGTTTCTGGAACACCCCGTACGCTGGATTGGCGTAGTATTATTCATTGCGGTATCCCTGTGGGCAAGCCGAAAATTGGAGCGTCACTTTACCCGGTTCAACCCGGACCAAGATGAACAACACTCATTGCATTCGTCTTCAAAGTCGATTTCTTCATAAATAGTCTGTCAGCTTCAGCGTGTACTTCAAAAGTTTGCGTTTCAACGATTATGATTGAGCCAAAGCTCGGTTAAAGGACCACCTTTTCCATACACCGGGTCTGTCTCCGGTAGCGGAACTGCTTGAATCTCCTGCAACACCTGAGGCCGCTCGCTTTGTTTGCCTGTACGGGTGTTGTAGCTCATACCTCCGGGATAAGCTCCGGCGATCCGAAAATCGGGACTGGCCTCCAGACGTTTATGGCCGGTTCCGGCAGGCAGCACAACAACATCCCCGCTCTCCAGATACACCTTCTGTCCCTTCTCACCGCCTAAGATCAACTGCACAAATCCGCTAATTACGGCAAGGACCTCGTGTGAATTGCTGTGATAATGATGATAATCAAACACACCATTGACCCAGCTATTGCCCCAGCCATTCCGGTTTAAGTTAAATTCAGCCCGGGCAGGTTCAGTCTGCCAGACTCCTTTGTACAGAAGCACTGGCAGATTCGGATGATTTGGCATGACTCCGTCGTCTTTAAAATACATGTGCTGAATATCGCTGAACTCCTGCTTTGGATCACACATTTTGATTCACCTCTTTCCATATATTAACCTTTCAGGGAATGGACAAACAAAAAAACATTGCAAAATGATACAAAGTGTATCATTTTTGAGTTATACTCGATACAGACACTCTCTTTCAACGGCCGATGTATATAACGATAGGGGGAAAATGTGTGAACATCGTGGTCACAGGAGCTTCTGGATTCGTCGGATTTAATCTTTCACAGTTTTTGGCGCAAAAAGGTCATCAGGTCACCCTGCTGGATCAGGATGACTATTGTCAGAGGCTTGTGTACCGCTCTCCGCTACATGATATGCCTTTCATCAAGTGTAACCTCGCTAGAGACAACATTCATCTGCCACACAACACAGATTCCATCATTCATCTCGCCGCCATGCCTCATGTCGATTATTCATACCATCAACCCGCAGAGGTATTCCGCAATAACACCCTCAGTACACAGGCCATCTTGCAGTATGCATCCGAGCATGATATCCCTTTTTTACTCGCTTCATCCGTAGAAGTGTACGGCGGTGAATGGGGCCGAGTATATAACGAGTCAGACCCTTACGCACCAGTCTCCCCTTATTCTGCCTCGAAAGTAGCCTGCGAGACACTCGCTCAATCCTATGCTCGATGTTATCAACTTCCGGTGAAAATTTTCCGTTTGACGAATCTGTACGGACCATGGCAACTGCCGGATCGCATTATTCCGCGAAACTTCGGGCGGATGCTGGATGGGCTGCCACTGGATATTCAGGGGTCAGCAGTACGTGATTTTCTGTATATTGATGATGCACTGAGAGCGATTGAGCAGATGATGATTCATGGCGAAGATGGACAGACCTATAACATTTCTACCGGAATTGGAACAACGATGCAGGAGATTGGGATGCTGATTGAGCCGCTGGATCGATCCGGAGCTGCGAAGGAGATACGAGAACAGGAGCCTACGCAATCCAGAGGATCAAGCTTGGTTGTTCACTCCGGCAAGTTACGTGCGGCGTTTGGCTGGTATCCGCAAACTACGCTGGAGCAGGGGCTTGAACAGACATTCCGCTGGTATCAGGAGCATACCGATTGGGTCAGACTGTTCAGCAAGGAATATCATACCATGCGTGAAAGCCGTAACTTTATCATTGATATGGCACGGTATTCGGTACCAGTGATGTAGAAAACAAAAAAAGCCAAGGAAGGGTGATTATTCAACACCTTCCTTGGCTTTTTTGTGCCTCCGTCATGAAGTTCAGAACTTCATACTTCGACGGTTAGGCTGGTTCAATACTCTTTAGCGATCTTCTAGCAAGATGCGTAGAAATTCGCCGAGTATGCAAACCTGATTGCATTATTCGTGATGTTTTTTCACATCGGCTACTTTATCTTGAACGGCCCCTTTGGCCTTATCCATTTTACCCTCAGCCTGAAGGGACTTATTGTTCGTTGCGTTACCAATCTGATCCTTCACTTCGCCTTTAGCCTTATTAATGCCTGCTTTGATTTTATCGCCAGTTGAATTACTCATATCGAACATCTCCTTCGTTGTCTGGTGTAGTCCTTATTAACCGGGCTGAGGATAATTTAAACGTTCACGTTCTTGGGCGGCATTTTTGCATTCTCATCCAAAGATGTTCATACTTGAATATGAAAGATGTTTACACTGTGAGAATAAGGGCGGGGCTGTCGCTGCATACTAACCAAAGTGACCAAATTCGTTGCATGAACAATAAATTTTTGGAAATCCATTCCTGAAAAAACGTTCACCATGCACTTTCATATGTGCTTTTCGTACATATGGTTCGTTGTGATCATGTCTTAATACCACATATGGTAGCTTGTGACGTGTGGGAAAGATAAATGACCATTCGTGATAAGCTTGCACGGCTTGACAAAAAAATCGATTTTGTTACAATGTTCACAATATCTTCACAAGTGTAAAAAATTTCTTTTTCATGTTCATGTGTAAGAGGTGTAATATAAGGGTATAGAGTTCGGTTTCGGCCTGCTTGTCGTTTTGTGCGTCAACATGTGTTGTCCGCAATAAGACCCAACATACCATGCATACGTGAGAGTGGTCTTTGGCTGCTCTTATCCTAATGTGTGAAATTTGGTACATTTAGTGTATTGATGTATTTGTGGTTCGGCTCTGCTTGACAGGCATCATGAAAGTCGCGGACTTCTATCCCAAAGTAAAGGAGGACTTTCTCTTATGTCACAATCGCCTACTCAACAAGAGGTGCCAGTAACAGAAGGCGCTGAGCGCCAGTCCCTGGATGTACTGGATCAACTGATGAAGCCTGAGGTACAGGAGTCTTTAACTGTATTGGTGGAGAACCTGCCTAAATTGGCTGAAATGGTTACTGTAATGACGAAAGCTTATGACTTCGCACAAGGTATCGCTACAGACAAAGTTCTGATCAGCGACACAATGAGTGCAATGGGCGAGTTCGCTAAGCCTGTTGTAGACAAAGCTAAAGGTGTAGCTTCTGCTGCCATCGAAGCTAACGACCGTGCACAAACAGAGCAGTCTTCAGTCGGCTTGTTCGCTATGCTGAAAATGCTCAAAGATCCAAACGTACAACAATCGCTTCGTTTTGCTCAATCTTTCTTGAGCATCCTGAACGAGCGTCAACAACCGAAACGTTAAGACTTAGAAGAACGGAGGATGGATATGTCGAAGCAAATTTTGATCTTGGGTGGAGGATACGGCGGTCTGTTGACTGCGCTGACTGCGCGTCAATACTTGACTCCGGAAGAAGCGACAATTACTGTCGTGAACCGTTACCCTACACACCAAATTATTACGGAACTGCACCGTCTTGCAGCAGGCAGCATTTCTGAGCAAGCTGTTGCTCTCCCGCTTGAAAAGTTGCTGCGCGGTAAAGATGTGAACCTGAAAATCGATACGGTGGATACAATCAAACCGGACGAGAAAAAAGTTCTCATGACTAGCGGCTCCACATACTCTTACGATGCGCTCGTTGTTGCTCTGGGTAGCGAAACAGCTTACTTCGGAATTCCTGGACTGCAGGAATACAGCTTCACGCTGAAATCCGTTAGTGATGCAAACCGTATTCGTGCACATGTTGAAGCACGTCTGGATGCATACAAACAATCCGGCAACAAAGCAGACGCTACGTTTGTTATTGGTGGCGGCGGTTTGACAGGTATCGAGCTTGTCGGCGAATTCGTTGACCTTCTTCCAGGTGTATGTAAAGAGAAAGGTATCGATTTCAACGATATCTCCCTCTACACGGTTGAAGCAGGTCCTTCCATCCTGGCTGGTTTCCCGCCAGAGCTGGTTGATCGTGCGAAATCCAGTCTCGAGAAACGCGGCGTAAACTTCATTGTTGGCGTAGCGATTACCGAGATGAAAGAAAATGAAGTTATGCTGAAAGACGGCAGCTCCATCCCTACGAACACACTGGTATGGACAGGTGGCGTACAAGGTAATGCCGTTGTTGCTAACAGCGGAATTGAAGTGGATCGCGGCCGTGCGAAAGTAACGGAAGTTCTGCAATCCACATCCCACAAAGATGTATTTGTTGCTGGTGACAGCGCAGTAGTCTTCCCTAGCGAAGGCGCTCGTCCGTATCCTCCAACAGCACAACTGGCTTGGCAAATGGGTGAAACCATTGGTCACAACCTGGGCGTAATGTTCAAAGGTGGCGCAATGGAATCCTTCTCGCCAATCTTCTCCGGTACGCTGGGAAGTCTGGGTCGTAAAGATGCTGTCGGCATGATCGGTGGCAACCAGACTCGCCTGAAAGGTCTGCCTGCAACCATGATGAAAGAAGCAAGTAACATCCGTTACCTGTCCCACATCCATGGCTTGTTCGCACTGGCTTATTAATCTATAGCACTAACGTTAAAGGGCGCCCATCGGGCGTCCTTTTTTGCTATGCACTTTTGGACATGAACCTGCTTGAGTTGAAACTAATTGAGACGAGACACTTAACGGTATGAATATGGAGCGTTATACAGATATTAAACGGAACGATAGACACTGTCCGCGCTTAAAAGCACCCGCTTTCGTTTAAAAGATAGGATGGGGAGTGATTAAAAATTTTATAAAAGATCAACAACATAACAGGCATGGAGTGATTAAATCGCTCTCTTGCGTACCCTGAGAGGAGAATGAACAATGAATGTACTGGTGATTGGAGCAAACGGACAGATTGGTAAACACTTGGTAGAACAGCTGGCGCAGGAAGGCAAACATCAGGTCACAGCCATGATTCGCAAGCCGGAGCAGGCAGGCGCCTTGAAGGAACTTGGTGCACAGGTTGTCATGGGCGATCTGGAGGGTACGGTGGATGAGCTGGCCGAAGCGATGAAAGATCAGAATGCCATTGTGTTTACAGCAGGTTCCGGTGGTTCGACGGGTCCAGACAAAACATTGCTTATCGACCTGGACGGTGCGGTGAAAACGATGGAGGCCGCAGAGAAACAAGGTATTTCCAGATATGTTCTGGTTAGTGCCTATGGTGCAGATCAGCGCAGTAAATGGCCGGAGGAGATTAAACCGTATTATGTCGCAAAGCATTTTGCGGATCGGGCCTTGTTTGCCAGTAATCTGAACTATACGATTATCCGTCCCGGAGGTCTGAAAAACGAACCGGGCACCGGCAAAGTGACTGTAGGAACTGAGCTGAAACCGGGTAGCATTGCTCGTGAAGATGTGGCACGTGTCATCGCTGCCTCTTTACAGGAAGAGAAGACCTATCGGATGGCCTTTGATCTGGTGGCTGGAGACCACTCCGTTTCCGATGCTTTGGGCAAATTGTGAGCAGATGTTGTAAAATGACGGGAGAATGATATGACGGGTGAGGGGGAATCAGCATGAATGAAGCTGTGCTGGTCATTGAAGATGAGCCCAAAATTGCACGACTGCTTGAACTTGAATTGCAGTACGAAGGATATCAGGTCACAAAGGCAGGCAGTGGGACGGAAGGGCTGGAAAAGTACAGCGAAGGACAATGGGATCTGATTCTATTGGACATCATGCTGCCGGGCCTGAGTGGTATTGAGGTTTTGCGGCGGATTCGGGCGAGAGATGCCGTAGTGCCGATCCTGATGCTGACAGCCAAGGATTCGGTGGAGGACAAGGTATCCGGCCTGGATTTGGGTGCCAATGACTATATCACCAAACCGTTTCAGATTGAGGAGCTGCTGGCACGAGTCCGGGCAGCATTGCGTCTTGCCGCGGCTGTTTCTGCAAGGACAGCGGCTCATACTTTGGAGCAGGAAGCAGAGCAGGGGACGGCGGGTCAGTTACATGAAACGCAGGAGGAATGGTTGACTGCTGCGGATTTGAAGCTGAATGAAGGAACACGTGAAGTGTTTCGGGATGGACAGGCTATCGAGCTTACCCCGCGTGAGTTTGACCTGCTGGTATATTTGCTGCGTAATCAGCGTCAGGTGCTTAACAGGGATCAGATCGTACAATCCGTGTGGGGATACGATTATTATGGCGATACCAATGTGGTGGACGTGTATATCCGTTATGTGCGCAAGAAGGTGGATAACGGATTCACACCACCCTTAATACATACCGTAAGGGGCGTAGGATACGTCCTGAAGGAGCAAACATGAGCTTGCGCAGTAAAATCTACGGATACTCGTCGGTTCTATTTGCCGTGCTGTTAATTGCAGTGAATCTGTCTGTATATCTCGTCTTTGAGCGAGTATCCATTAATAATGAGATCAGACGGGTGGAAGCCGAGGCGGATTCGATCGTCACAGGGGTACGGCAGTCAGCCGGCTCCATCCCGCCAGATGATCTGCTCCGGGCTTATGCGCCCGTGAATGGCATGCTACGCATTGTGCATGAAGATGGAAGCAGTTCTCCAGTAACCACAACGGGAGCATCCGAACAACTCAGCAAGTTGTCTTTTCAATATGAGAATGAGAGAAAGGCAGAATATACCCATGTGGATCAGGTCGGATATGTGTGGGTATCCATGCCATTAATCTGGCCGGACGGAGAAGTGGTAAACCTGCAGGTAACTCAGAGTGTGGGTGAAACAGAGAATGGACTTGCCACCCTGCGTACGGTATTAGTAATCGTGACCATTGTTGCCCTGATTCCTGCCGTGATATCCAGCCGAATTTTGGCAAATCGCATGACAAGACCGATCCAGCAAATGACACGTACAATGAGTGATATTCAAGCGAGTGGACAGTTCAAGCGACTTCCGCTAGAGGCAAAATCAAAAGATGAACTGAACACAATGGGACAGACGTTTAATCGCATGATGGATCTGCTGGAATCCAACTTTGAACGACAGGAGCGTTTTGTCTCGGATGCATCACATGAGCTGAAAACACCCCTGACCATCATTGAGAGTTACGCCAGTTTGCTTCGGCGCCGGGGTAAGCAGCGGCCAGAAGTCTTTGATGAAGCTGTGGAAGCGATTCTGTCTGAATCGGTACGCATGCGTGAGATGACCGAGCAGCTGTTGTTGCTGGCCAAGCAGCCTGAGCAATGGAATGTACAGCTGGAACGTGTAGATATTACGAAGCTGGCTACGGATTCCACACGTGCATTCCGCGAAGCGTACCACCGGGAAGTGCGGTGCTACGCTCCAGGCCCGATCTGGGCGATCAGCGATGAGAGCAAGCTGAGGCAGTTGGTGTTTATTTTGCTGGATAATGCGCGGAAATATAGTGAAGATGCCATTGAAGTCAGGCTGGAGGCGCAGGGCGAGAGCTGCCGGATACGAATCGTGGATAAGGGTATCGGTATGCGGGAGGAGGATCTGGCGAAGGTGTTCGACCGTTTCTACCAGGCGGATGTCTCCAGAACACGAAGCGGCAGTGCCGGGGGGTCCGGACTTGGATTGTCCCTTGCCAAAGAACTGGCAGGCGCCGTGGGAGCACAGATTGAACTTTCCAGTACCGAGGGTGTGGGTACGGAGGCTTGTATTATTTTGCCGCGATCCAGATCCGAAAGCCCAGACAGCACGCTCTCATGAAATTCTCATTCTTCTCTTCTATACTGGATGGAACGATATAAATGAACTGAAAAGTTCACACAGAACACTCCAATGACAGAATAACCAGGATGGTGTTTTGACCAGCGTTGTTGGATTCCTTTTTTCAGGGGTGAGGATCTGGATATATAAGGTGAAAGTGTGGGAGAAGGTGAGGGGGAATGCATATGACAGAGCAGGAACAACGGCCTGAAATGATACGAAGTGAACATAAACATAAGCATGGGCGTGAAAATAAAAATACAGACAGAAGTAATGTAGGTAAAGGGTCGCGAAAGTTACTGTGGTGGGGAGCTGGAACGCTGGCTCTCGTGCTCCTCGCCGTATTGATATGGTGGAAACCGTGGGTACCTGCCCGTCAGCAGTTATCCGCCGATGCAGCAGCACAATCTGTGCTGAATCAATATCCGGGGGAGATCATTCATTCCACCCTTAAAGATGGTACGTATCTGATGCAGCTTCGTTCGGAGACAGGTCTATACGATGTGCAGGTCGATGCGTTTACGGCAGCCGTCCAATCGATCAAACGTCTGGAAGCAAGTCCGCAGGCTGAAGAGAAGACGTTGTGGAGCCGTGAGCAGATGAAGTCGGAGCTACTGAAGCAAAGAGCCGGGGAGACGCTTGTGTCGCTGGAGTTAGTTGAACAGCAGGGCAGCCCTGTGTACACCGCAGTAGTGAAAGCCAAGGACAACAGCCGTCAAGAACTGACGATTGATCCGTATACAGGCGGGATTCTTTCCTCCAAAGCGATTAAGGTACCGCCTGCATCCGGCGGTGGAGGTACGGAGAAAGCGCCGCAGTTTCTAAGTGAGAAACAGGCCAAGCAGAAAGCACTTGCAAGGGTTCCTGGCGAGGTGGATGATGTGGAGCTGCGCGGTACGAACAGTGGCAATCCATACTACCTGGTTGAAATCGATCTGGAAGACGGACGGGAGGCCACGGTGCAGGTGAATGCAATCTCGGGTGCTATCCGTTCGGTAACTTGGGATAAGGACGATGATTAAAAGATGCTCGGGATAACTACGATTGAAGTTTATTTTCTCATCAAATTCTAATCTTTCTCTCGCTGAACTCTCATTCGTCAAGGTTATCCTATATATGTAGACGAGAACGAGAACATTAACGAGGAGATGAATGATGATGATGAACAAACATAAACTATGGATTGGTAGCTTGTCCGCAGCGGTGCTGCTTGGCGGATCCGCCGTTGCAGCCAGCGGCAATATCAATGGACAAGCTGCACCGCAAATACAATCTGGAACAACGCAGTCCGCACCAGCATCAGTGACACAGTCCACGAGTGCAAATCAGAACAACACAGGTAAGCTGCTGACAGCAGCACAAGCCAAATCCATAGCGCTAAAAGCAGTGGAAGGCAAAGTGGATGATGTGGATCTGGAGCGCAGAAACGGCCAAACGTTCTATGAAGTTGAGATCGACAGAAAAGGTAACCCGGATGTGACGGTTAGGTTGGATGCGTACACGGGCAAGGTTTTGGCGGTGATCAATGATGACGACCACGATGACGACGATGATTATCGTAATAATGGAACAGCTAACTCTTCGAGTGCGTCTGCTTCCAATCAGGTTAAACTGACGGTTGCGCAAGCTTCCAACATTGCACTGAAACAAGTGACCGGTGGGAAAGTAACGAAAGTTGAACTGGATCGTGATAACGGCCGCTATGTCTATGAGATTGAACTGAGAACTGCTCAGGGTGAAGCAGATGTTGATATCGATGCGAATACAGGTAAGGTGTTGTCGTTTGACCAGGATTTTGACGATGAGGATTGATGGGTAGCATCCATATCATACTAGTCCGAAACAGTGTGCCTAGGCTACAAAGCTTAAGTCTGATGCATCAGGCAGGGAAGACGCTTCGAATGAAGCGTCTTTTTTGTATAGCTAAGGAAACAGTCTACATGGGCTACATTGCGAGTAATTGTAGCAACATTTCGTTGCTTGTACTAATGACGTTCGAGAATGATGAGTCTCCAAGGCTACATAGGAAGTTGAATCCAAACTGTGGTAAACTAGTAGAATTGTAGAAAATAGGTGAGAGAAGGAGCTGGATAACGAAGTGGCTTTAGAACAAATAGTTTCCAAAACGACTAGAGAACAAGTACTGTCAATTGAAGGCTTACGTATGAGATATAACGGGCGATATGTGTTGAACGGCATCGACCTGGATGTGAGTAGAGGTGAGATGATTGGATATATCGGACCGAACGGAGCCGGGAAAAGTACAACGGTGAAGATCTTGCTCGGGTTGGTAGAGGGTTATCTAGGAACAGTTCGTATTTTTGGACAGGATATCTCCAATGGCGATGTGGAATATAAGCGTAGAATCGGTTATGTGCCAGAAGTGGCGGAACTATATGAACAATTAACTCCGGCGGAATATTTAACGTTTACCGGAGAGTTATATGGCTTGTCCTATGAAGATGCGGATTATAAAGCAAAGCTGCTGATGGATTGTTTTGGACTGGAAAAATCATATCACTCGCGCATTGCCTCCTTCTCCAAAGGGATGCGTCAGAAAGTGCTGCTGATCTCGGCACTGCTGCATGATCCTGATCTGTTGTTCCTGGATGAACCGCTCAGCGGACTGGATGCGAACAGTGTGATGGTGGTGAAAGAGATTTTGTCGCAGCTGTCAGCGAAAGGCACAACCATCTTCTATTCGTCACACATTATGGATGTGGTGGAGAAGATCAGTAGCCGGATTGTTCTGATTGCCGAGGGTCGTGTGGTGGCAGATGGGACGTTCAAACAGCTTCAGCAGCAATCAATGGAAGGGTCGTTGGAGGAAGTATTCAACCAATTGACTGGCTTTAATGAACATAAGGCGATTGCTGAGCGCTTTGTGTCGATTGTGCAGGAGGTGAACTGACATGGCGGAATCCTCCGATTTTCGTACGCTCCAAATTCTGGATCGTTTTCGGCCGATTATTACCAAAATGGGGGCTGATTATGATGTGCTACGCCTCATTTTACGGGTGAAGTTCCAGATGGATCAGCGCAGAGTACCTACGATTATGTCCTCAAGGACAAAGAGTAAGGAGAGCAACGAGGGTAACCAGTATGTTCGCTCTCTCTGGCTGTATGCCTTGATGGGAGCCATCATGATTCCCTTTGTCGTCTGGAATACAGGCCAATTCATGCTTCAGATGGGCATCCTGTTTGGCGTGCTTATGTTTATGATTATGACATCGATGATTTCGGATTTTTCATCGGTGCTTCTGGACATCCGGGATCGTAACATTATATTGACCAAACCGGTCAATGCACGAACCGTAGGTATGGCTCGGGCTATCCATGCAGGGGTCTATCTGGTATTGCTGACGGGTTCGGTGACGGCTGCGCCACTAATTGCCGGTTTGGTTACCCATGGGATTGGTTTCTTCCTGATCTTTCTTTTACAGATTATTCTGATCAGTATGCTGATTCTGGTGACCACATCCCTCATCTACCTGTTCATGATGAAGTTTCTGGATGGAGAGAAGCTGAAAGACATGATCAATATGGTGCAGATTCTGCTTTCGGTGGGCATCGCAGTTGGATATCAGTTTGTCATTCGTTCCTTCGATATTATTGATTTTAAAGTAGCTTTTACGCCCGAATGGTGGCAGTTGCTGTTACCTCCGCTATGGTACGCTGCTGCATACGAATGGTTATTCGCAGGTCATGGCGGGGTGTGGATCTATACGTTAACTGCGCTTGCTGTTGTTGTTCCGGTGATATGCCTAATCGTATACGTGAAGCTTATGCCTTCTTTCGAGCTGTATCTGGAAAAGATGGCTCACTCCGGCCAGACATCCAGTCGCCGCCGGGGCAAATGGGACCGGATGGCTGCCAAGCTGTTCAGCCGTTCTGCAGAGGAGCAGGCCTGCTTCCGCCTGTCAGCCAGCATGATGCGCAATGAGCGGGAGTTTAAGCTTAAAGTATATCCTTCGCTAGGCTTTGCCTTAGTGATGCCTTATATCTTCTGGTATACCGCTTTACAATCATCGACCTGGGCGGAATTCAGGCAAAGTTCATTTATGTACACCTTATACATTATGCTGGTACTTTTGGTAACCATCATAATCATGCTGAAATATTCCGGCCAATACAAGGCATCATGGATCTTTCGTGCGGCGCCAATGGCTAATGAAAATGTATTATATCGAGGAGCCTTGAAGGCATTCCTCAGCAACATATTCATCCCCGTATTTCTGTTGAATGCGATAGTGTTCACATGGACATTCGGACTGCGAATTTTGCCGGATATCGCGGTTATTTTGCTCACCGCTACGGCGCTGATCCCGGTATCCAGCAAGTTTATGCTACAAAAGCCGCCGTTCTCGCAATCATTCAGTGTGGCCCAGCAAAGTGAAGGCTGGTATATTTTCGCTGCTTTACCTGTGTTCGCTTTACTGTGGGGGGCTCATGTCTTTTTCCGTTCCTTCTCCGGAGGAGTCTGGATATACGGTGCAATCTTGATTCTAGCTAATGTGCTGCTGTGGACGCTGTTGTATCGGGTGAAGAAACCAGTGGTTCAACCGTCTGCGGTGGTTTGAGTTGAAAGCTTCTTGGGAACAGCCCAGAGTTTTTAATTGGATGAACTGGAATTGGCTCCAGTATAACTCTTGCAGTAACTTTATGTAGTAAGTATATAAGTAGTAACTCTATTTAATAATTCTATGTGGTAGGTACTATGTAATGAGTCTACGTAGTAACTCTATGCGGTAAATACTATGCAATAAGTCTACGTAATAACTTTATGCAGTAAGTGCAATGTAATAACTCTATTTAGTAACTCTATGTAATGACTTTATGCAAAAAGTATAATGTGATATCTCTATGCAGTAGCCCTACTCAGTAACTCTACGCTTGTATGATGTAAGTAAACTTTTAATTTAGCCCCGTGTGCAACTTGCAATACCAGCACGTAGGGCTTTGTTTCATCGCAAGAGTGGTCAGCAAGGGAGAGATGCGAAGGGGTGGAGTAGGAGAGAGGGGAGTTCAGAATGAACGAATGAATGAAATGGAAAGTGAATGAAGTAAGATGAACCAAGTGCAATAAGTAACCCAAAGTGCAGTAGAATCCAAAGAAAGTGATTAGATAGGAAAGTAATCCGAGTGAGTAACTCAAGTGCAGTAGGTAGGGATAGGTAACCAGAGTAAGTAACTCAAGTGCAGTAGGTAGTGAGAGGTAAACAGAATAAGTAACTCAAGTGCAGTAGATAGTGAGAGGTAAACAAAATAAGTAACTCAAGTGCAGTAGGTAGGGATAGGTAACCAGAGTAAGCAGTAAGTACTCAAAGTGAGTCTGTATTCTAACGATCTCAGATGAGCTTATTTGGACGAAAAGTGGCTCTCATGAATTCTAACGATCACCAGGAACCTTATTTCTGCACAAGAGGGTGTTTTAGCCCGAGAAAGAGCTGGTTTTTGCAAAATAGCGTCTCTGGTGATCGTTAGCTTGGGGAAGCATGCAAAATGGGGCAAATAAGCTTTCCTGAGATCGTTAGAGTGTTGGGACAAGTAATGTAGGTGTGAATGTAACTGTAGATGTGGATATGGGTGAAGGACTTTTAAAAAAGAGCTCTGCAAGACTCCGAATGAAAAGGTTGAAACAGTACTAGCTCGATCATTGAAAAAAGAGCTGCTTCAACCTCATTTATTGGGTCTGGTCGGTCTGGCCAGATCGCAGAATGGCCTCGGCTAGACGATCCGCTGCATCTGCTGTAGAGATTCCAGAGCGCGCAGCTTCTGCGTATACCTTGCTCAGCGTGCCTGCAATCCCCGCCACTTTCTGGCGGATCAGGTCAGGCCCGGCGCCTTGCAGTTCGCAGGCGGTGCTGATAATGCCGCCTGCGCTCAGCACGTAGTCAGGCGCGTACAGGATGCCGCGCGCCTGCATGCGGCCAACAACCAGCTGACGTTCACTCAGCTGGTTGTTGGCCGCCCCGGCGACAATGGAGCAGCGAAGCTCCTCCACAGTCGCCGGGGTCAACACGCCCCCTAGGGCACAGGGGGCGAACACCCTGCAGTCAGCGGCGTGAATACGGGCCGGGTCGGCCGAGATGGCGCCGCTGAACTGCACAAGGGCACGTTGTACACGTTCCGGTACAACGTCTGCCACGATCAGCCGTGCCCCGGCTGCATGCAGGTAACGGCACAGGGCATGCCCGACCTTGCCCAGTCCCTGGACGGCAACGGAGATGCCCTGCAGATCGGCTGTGCCCAGATGGCGCAGTGAGGTGACAATGCCGGTGTACACGCCGTAGGCGGTCATGTCGGCAGTGAAGTCATCCTGTGCGCCAAGCGAACCTGTGGTATCCGTCACATATGCCGTCTCCATCCGGATCTGGTCCATGTCTGCCGCCGTAGTACCCAGATCCAGACCTGTCACGAAGCGACCGTTTAGTCGCTCCAGACAGCTACCCAATGCCCGGAAACGCAGCGCACGCAGTGCTTCACCCTTCACAGAGCCCGCCCGCCCCGCGCCAAGCGTGCCACTCTTCGCAGAGCCCGCCCGCCCCGCGCCAAGCGTGCCACTCTTCGCAGAGCCCGCCCGCCCCGCGCCAAGCGTGTCACTCTTCGCAGAGTCCGCCCGCCCCGCGCTAAGCGTGCCACCCTTCGCAGAGCCCGCCCGCCCCGCGCCAAGCGTGTCACTCTTCGCAGAGTCTGCCCGCCCCGCGCCAAGCGTGTCACTCTTCGCAGAGCCCGCCCGCCCCGCGCCAAGCGTGTCACCCTTCGCAGAACCCGCCCGCCCCGCGCCAAGCGTGCTACTCTTCGCAGAGTCCGCCAGCAACCTGCCGTCTCGTTCCCCCGTCACCGTCTGCTTTATCGTGCCACCGACATCCCAGACCACTGCTTTACCGCCGCCATAAGGCAGGCCTGCCATGGCATTTTTGTAGGTCATGCCCTGGGCTAGCTTTACCGCGTCTCGGATCGCTTCTTCTTCGGATGCATAGGCCCAGCAGCGGCATCCACCCAACGCTGGGCCTAGAGCAGTATTGTGAATGGCAATGATTGCTTTAAGTCCGCTGGAGGGATCGTGGCAAAATATAAGCTCTTCCATGCCTTCTTGCTCCATTTCTCGCCATATGCGCATGGTGCACTCCTCCTTTGATGTTCATTCCGTTCTTCGTACGAACAGGTAACCCTATTCCCAATAAGACCTGCATTCCGTCCAAATTTCACTTCTGAACAAGTCTGTCGACAGCTTCGTAAGAATAAGGGCTCACCCTATATCCCGTGTGGTTAATACAGTATATTCATGCCTTGGCTTTTACGCCCCTGGGACCTTCGCCGGGTTGAACATCGTCATAAACGGTTTTATAATGACAGTTCCGGCACATACGGACCGGACAGATACCTGAAAATTTACATCAAGCCGTTTAGGAATAGGCCATAACGTCCAATGATGGAGATAGAGGAATAGGATGAGCTTCATGTAACGCGTGATATAAAATGTTTTTCCACTTAGGCGGAAGTGCTCGTCATGCAGCATGTAACAGAGGGCTTGATTTACAGTGGAAAGCCTGGGAAAGAGGGATGGTCATTGTTTAAAATATTGATATTTATCTTTTTGATTCAGATTGTATATGTATCGGCCTATACCCTGCGCATGATCTTAACGCTCAAAGGGCAGAAATACATCGCTGCCCTGATCAGTATGGGTGAGATTGTGATCTATGTGCTGGGTTTGAATCTGGTGCTTAACTATTTGAAACAGCCGGAAGCTCTCATCGTATACGCCGTGGGGTATGGACTTGGAGTACTGCTCGGAGCATGGATCGAGGAAAAGATTGCACTCGGTTACGTTACCGTGAAAGTGATTTGCAACCAGATGGACGGAGGGCTGGCAAATGCTCTGCGCGATAAAGGGTACGGTGTAACCTCATGGGTCGGTAGCGGACGAGACGGAGATCGACTTGTGATGGAGATTCTTGCGAAACGTAAAAATCAGAAGCTGCTCTACCAGACGATCCTGGCTCTTGATCCCAAAGCGTTTGTCATTACGGTGGAGCCCAAACAGTTCCATGGAGGCTTCTGGACACGTTCCATCAAAAAGTAAAATCGGGCAGGTCTGCAGCAGAAGCAGTCCTGCTTTTTTGTTTTCATTTTTTCACACGCCCGCTAATCAGGTCATTCATCCGTTATTTTTCCTACATCCTCTGATTTACAAGTTAACTACATACGATACCAGGTTGCTTTGGGCACAAATCCTGTCCGTTCCGTCGTTCTCCTGCAAATGTGAAATCAGGATTATTGTTGTAATCGCTTTCAACACTTACATTGTGAATATGTCACTTGCGACATGAACATAGTGCAGAGGGGCAGACAAGCAAACTCATAATCTACCGGGAGGAATCAATTCGATGAAAAAAACAGTACGAAGCTTATGCAGCACGGCTCTGGCTCTCACGTTAGGGTTCACCTTATTATCCGGACCTGCAAGTGTGCAGGCAGCGGGCAATGCAGATTACAATCTGACCGGTTTCTCCCAAGGCAATACGGGCGGAGGAATCATCAATGAGTCGAACACGTCCACGTACAAAAAAGTGTACAATGCCACCGACCTGGCGCTGGCTCTGAAAAAGAACTCCGGTGTCAAAGTCGTTGAAATTATGAACGACCTCGATTTAGGATGGAACGAGATTCCTAGCGCGGCACAGACCTCGCCTTTTGCCAAGCATAACGATGCACTGACACACCCTGTATTGAAGCAGACGGGAGTCAGCAAAATTACGGTGGACGGATTCAATGGATTAACCATTTTCTCGGCCAACGGTTCCAAGATCAAACACGCTGCCATCACGGTGAAACGAAGCTCCAACGTCATCATCCGCAACCTGGAATTCGATGAGCTGTGGGAGTGGGATGAATCCACCAAAGGCGACTATGACAAAAACGATTGGGATTACATTACCCTGGAGGATAGCAGCGGCGTATGGATCGATCACTGCACGTTTAACAAAGCCTATGACGGACTCGTCGACTCGAAAAAGGGAACCAGTGGTGTGACCATCTCGTGGTCCACCTTCAAAGGGGATGACGGCAGCGCGAACAGCTGGGTCACCCGTCAGATTAACGAGTTGGAAGCCAATAAAGCTTCCTATCCCATGTACAATTACCTGCGTAGCAGTGCGGTCGGTCTAAGCAAGGAAGATGTCATTGCTATCGCTGGGCCGCAGAAAAAAGGGCATCTCGTTGGTGCGACCAGCCTGGAGTCAGCTAACGCTAATCTGTCCATTACGCTGCATCACAACCTGTACAAAGACATTCAGGATCGCATGCCTCGTCTGCGCGGCGGTAATGCTCATGCGTATAACATCATTATGGATGCGACCGATGCACGTTCAGCCCAAGCGCGTATTACTACTGCTATGGCAACAGCCATCGCTTCCAAAGGCTACAAATTCGGTATTACTAGCAACGGAGCCATCTCCACCGAAAATGGGGCTGTGTTGGTTGAAAAATCCGTAATCAAGGATGTGCAGTACCCTGTACGCAACAATCAGACAGATCCAACCAATGCCACATACACGGGTAAAATCAGCGTGCTCGATACGATCTACTCTCTGGATGGGAGCTCGTTCCGTGGCGATAGTGGCATAGTAGGTAGCCCGCTGGCACCTGTTCCAGCCGTGATCAAACCGTTCTCGTGGAATGGCTTTACTTCCCTGCCATACAGTTATCAGACGGATGATCCGTCTACGCTGAATGCACGGCTGACAAATTCCAATGGTGCAGGTGCAGGAAAACTAACCTGGTCTAAAGACAACTGGCTGAAAACAAGCTACTAATTAAGCTATACAGTACACCAAAAAAACAGATGCACAAAAAAACAAGCGGCTCCACAACAAGGTTGTGGGAGCCGCTCGTTTTTAAATTTTACTGACTCCATTAGGTTGTCAATTGGCGTGTCGATTTCGGCGCAACATTCACCGATTCGCGGTAGATGATATTGCCCTTCACATGAACACGACCGAAGCTGCGATTAGGATCATCGATCTTTTTGAGCATGGATTGAACAGCTGTGCGTGCCATCTGCTCAATATCCACTTCAACCGTGGTGAGCTTGGGTTCGGACAACATGGCATAGATATCATTGTCGAAACCAACGACAGAGCATTGAGCGGGTACTTGAATTCCCAGCGAAGTCAGCTTCTGCACGAGCAGATGAGCGACTTGATCACAGTTGCAGACAAATGCGGTGGGCAGCTGTGCGGGCAGGTCAATCTCGATAAAGGTTCCCCGTTCGTCCCGATCATTCAGGATGAGATCCGGATTCATAGGTAGTCGGTGTTCCAGCAGGGATTTGTAGTAACCAAGGAACCGATCCTGAATGCTACTGGTTGAATACAGATTGCCAACATAAGCAATGCTGTGGTGCCCCTGCTGGATCAGATAGTTCGTTAACTCATACGCGGCATAGAAGTTATCGGTCACCACCGAATCGATATCGGAATGCTCATCGTAGAAGTCGAGGAACATCTTTGGAACGTCCATCGACTGTACCAGTTCAATATATTCCTTGCTGATCTGACCCAGCACAATGAAGCCGTCGACCTTACTGTCACTGTACAGCTTGGGCAGTGACAGTTCTTCTTCGTCCTCACTGTTCAAAATATGGAGAATGCCGTAGTACCCTTGATCCTCCAGATGTTTAGTGATGCGTTGGAACACGCGTACATAGAACGATTGCGTAGGCCCGGTGAACCGCTCCGGGATAATTACGCCGATATTATGGGTTAAGCCTTCCTTCATTGAACGGGCTGTGGCGTTATACCGATAACCCATCTGGACGGCAAGTTGTTTAATCTTTTCCTTTAATTCGCCACTGACACCATCTTTGTCATTTAACGCTTTCGAGACGGTCACACTGCTGACCCCGAGCTTGTCGGCGATATCCCGCATGGTGATATTGTTTTTCAGCTTTGGTCGCCTCCTTCAAGCCGGTTTAGATACAATGTGCTGTCATTATGATGAGCGCTTTTTTCCAACATAACAACAATCCATATTAGTATACCTCGTTACCAACCTGGAATAAAGGCATTCCAGACATCGCATCACTATTTTCGCTACGTCCGAAAGGGGGTGAGGTTGATCTTCCGATGTTAATTTCAATGCTTTTGCAATAAACGTTCGTTCTGCAGCACCGTTGCAAAATATAACATTGGATACATTGCCCACACGCTCATCATCATAAGGGGCAATGAAATGGCCGCCCGGCTTGGCAATGATACGTGCCGGAGTACGCCATTGTAGAAAGAGGAATCGACTTCATTTTTACGTGACAAAAGCTGTTCCTGCTGTTCCAGTAATGATTCATATTTCGGGTGTATCATGCTTATCCCATCCTCTCCAGTAGCTCAATGCAAAACCGGCTGTTATGGTACGGGCATTTCCAAGGGCCGGCGACTTCGTGCTGATCGGGTGTACCCTTTTCATCCACGGCCCAGTGCCATTCGCCACCTGCACGGAGATCAACAATGTGATCCTTCGTATAACTCCACAGTCTTTCGACTTGTTCCAGAAACACGGCATCACCGGTGCGTTGATAGGCGTTATAGAAACCAACCATCGCTTCCGCCTGAACCCACCAGATGCGCATGGTATCCACATGGTGGCCTTCCTGTTCATTTATTAGTGAACCATCTGCTTGCACAGCAGAATTCAGGATGTTATAGGCGATATCCGTGACCATGACTGAATATTGCGGGTGATGTTCAAGCCCCAGGATCTTGAGGGCGTCGTCAATCAGCCAACTGGCCTCGATGTCATGTCCAAACGAGCGCAGATCAATGATGGACTCCCACTTTTGGTTGAAAAATACCCCGAGGAACTTTGTGTTTTTGTCATATACCCGTTCATACAGAATCCCGAGCAGGCGTTCAAGCGCTGCTTTTACTTCGGGGTCCGGCCATACCCTGTAAAGGGTGGTGTAAGCTTCAAGCACATGGATATGGGTATTCATCGTGTAATCCGCGATGACCCCGTTTTCACTCAGCATTTCATTAGGCTGTTCGTTCCAGTACCGATCAAATTGCTCTTTGTAAGCGGGCAGTTCCGCGTTAAGGCCTTTGCTCTCAATCCGTGCAAAAACCGTTTTCGCAAGTTCCAGTGCAGAAGTGTTATCGGTTGCGCGATAGTATTCACTGAGCGCATATACGCCAAAAGCCTGGGTATATACATGCTTGCTCATATCCAGCGGTTCACCAGTGGCTTCCACCATCCAGTACATCCCTCCATGCTCCCTGTCCACCAGGTATTCAGTGAGAAAACGATAGGCATGGTCAGCTTGATCCTGCCAGATTTTCTCTCCGGTCACCCGGTAGGCTGCGGCAAAAGACCAGAGTTGCCGTGCTGTAGCGATCCCACCTTTGGGTGCATACCGGTTAACGAGCAGATCATTGCCAACCCAGCCATAGAATCCGCCATGGTCTGTGTCTTTCAGATTAGCCCAAAACGGCAAAATCTTTGTTTTCCAATGCTCCGCGATTTCAGATTGAAGCTGAACCAACTTTTGAGTCATTCAGAGTGCTCCTTCGACAGTACAAAATTATGTTTAATTAAGTTATCGTTAACTTTATGGAGTAATATTAGTTCTATAAAATGTACTTGTCAACGAAATATGTCTTCATTTATGAATGGTGTAATAGAATAATATCATTGACAGGTAAGCGTTACCATAATAGAATCTGTTTTGTAACCTTAACGATAACCTAATTAAATTAAGAGAGGGGTCGGAACAAATGCAAAAAAATAAAGGTTGGATGTTGTTGCTGACGATGCTGCTCATCACTTCGCTGCTTGCTGCATGTTCATCAGGAGGAGGGTCTTCGCAGTCGGGAGAAGAGATTAGCACAGATCCGGCAGATATCAAGGGGGAAATCACGGTTTTGACGCAACGTACAGATATTGTGGATACCGTATTTAAGAACTATGCGGCCGAGTTCAACAAAGAGTATCCGGACGTTAAAGTGAATTTCCAGGCCTTGGCTGATTATGAGGGGCAAGTGAAAATTCGGATGAGCACCAAAGACTACGGCGACGTACTTATGATTCCAACAAGTGTTCCGATCGCCGATATCCCGGACTTTTTCGAGCCACTCGGTACGTACGATGAGCTAAAAGACAAATATACCGCTATTGAAGAGCGTATGGTGGATGGCCAGGTATACGGAATTCCAACCGTTATTACGTTCTCCGGCATCATTTATAACAAACAAGTCTTCAAAGATGCAGGTATCAACGAACTGCCGAAGACACCAGAGCAATTCCAGGTAGCACTTCAGAAGGTGAAAGACAACACAGATGCTATTCCGCTCTACACCAACTACGCATCCGGCTGGGCACTTACTCAGTGGGAGGCAGACCTGCCGACAGTTGCAGGGAGTGTGGATTATGTCAACGTAGATCAACCAAACACGGATGATAACTTTGTGCCAGGGCAGCCGCACTACGAGCTATACAAAGTGCTCTATGACGCAGCGAAGAATGGCCTGATCGAGAAAGATCCAACGACTACAGACTGGGAGAGCTCCAAGGCGGATCTGGCTAAAGGCAAAATTGCAACGATGGCTCTCGGATCTTGGGCGATCACACAGATTCAAGGTATGACAGATACACCGGACAATATCGGTTTCTTGCCATTCCCGACCAAGGCTAGTGATATCATTGTACCGCTGTCCGCGGACTACAACATCGGCATGAATGTGAACAGCGAGAACAAACCTGCAGCGAAAGCATGGATCGACTGGTTCCTGGCGAAATCCAACTATGCTGTCCAGCAGGGAGGAGGTATGAGCGCAGATAAAAGCGCAGAGCTGCCACCCATTCTGAATCAATACAAGGACGTAAAATTCTCTACGCTAACTCCCGCTAAAGAGGGGCAAGAGGGATTGATGGACAAAATCGATAACGAAGGCGAGATTGGTCTCTGGCAGCCCGACTTCAAGAAACGCATTATTGAGGCAGCTATTGGTAATCGAAGCGAATCGTACGATGACATCATGAAAGATCTGAACGATAAATGGGTAAAAGCCCGCGCCGAGGTCATGAAATAATAGAAAAAACGAGCGTTCATACAGCAGATGTGAGCAGATATAATGCGGGTGTCGGTAGTTGTCGGGTTTTAGGGCCAGGTTCGCAGCGCGTTTGAGCCATTAGTGGAATGACTAAGGTGATAACCTGTTCAAAATGTATTTACTTGGCCCGCCCTGCGGTTACATCCGCGGAGCGATACGAAGCTTTAATGAACCAAGGCGGCCGAACCGCTGGGAGGTGTGGGGAGCATGAAGTACGTAAAACTTTCAAACTGGAGTTACTCAGCACAACGCATATTTATTATCTGTGCCTTCTCGATTATTCCGCTGGCATTGTTGTTCACGTTTGCTTATTTGCCTGTCATTAATATGTTCAAATACAGCTTTACCGACTGGAATGGATACAGTAAAAGGTTCGACTATGTCGGATTGGAGAATTACACGCGGATTTTTAGTGATCCGGAATACTTCAAAGTGTTCATTGTAAGCTTATATTATTTCGTTGCCACTTTTGTACAGATGGGTCTGGCTCTTTATTTTGCGACAATTCTGAGTTTCAAAATCCGGGGCAAAAATTTCTTCAAAGGCATCCTGTTCTTTCCTTACCTGCTGAATGGTGTTGCCATCGGATTTATCTTCCTCTTTTTCTTCAAACCGGATGGGACGCTCGATACGCTGATGCAAGCGATTGGACTCGGGAAGTACACCCAGCTTTGGCTTGGGAACCCGAATATCATTAACATATCTCTTGCGGGTGCATCGGTCTGGAGATACACGGGCTTTAACTTTATTATCTTCCTCGGAGCGATTTCTTCCATTCCGAAGGATGTGTATGAAGCTTCCGATATTGATGGTGCCAACCGCTGGCAGCAATTCCGCCATATTATTTTGCCGAGTATTACCCGTATCCTGCAGCTCAACCTGATCTTGGCCATAAGCGGCGCCATCAGTGCGTTCGATATTCCATATATTATGACTGACGGTTCCAACGGCAGTATGACCTTTGTTATTCAGACGGTTCACTTGGCATTTAAATACGGCAAACTGGGACTCGCATCAGCCATGGCTGTTGTGCTGCTTCTGATCGTTATTCTTGTGACGCTTGTGCAGCGTGTCAGCATGAAAGGAGAGGAATGAACGTGAACCCATTCAAAACGACCATCGCAATTATACTGAAATACGCATCTCTTATTCTGGCAGCGTTCATTGCACTTTTGCCCATCGTGGTGATCCTCTTTGCGTCCCTGAAGACCAATGCCGAATATGCCACAAGTAGTCCACTTGCCCCGCCAGCCGACTGGTTTTATTTTGCGAACTATACGAAGGCATTTGTTGATGGCAATATGCTTGTTGGTTTCAAAAACACCATTATTATCCTGATCATTTCCATCGTGGGTGCAACATTAACGGGATCTATGATTGCATATGTTCTGGATCGCTTCAAATTCAAAGGTAAAAAAATCATGGTTGCCGCATTCCTGCTCGCTACCTTGATTCCGAGTGTAACCACACAAGTTGCGACCTTCCAGATTATTAACGCACTCGACCTGTTCAACACACGATGGGCCGCCATCGTTATGTATTTGGGAACCGATATTATCGCGGTATACATCTTCCTGCAATTCCTTGGTTCAATCTCCAGTGCACTCGATGAATCGGCCATGCTGGACGGTGCTTCGTACTTCACGATCTATTGGAAAATTATTTTACCTTTGCTGAAACCGGCAATTGTTACGGTTATTATCGTCAAAGGTGTAAACATCTACAACGATTTCTACACGCCATTCCTATATATGCCCAAGACCGATCTACAGGTGATTTCCACTGCCCTGTTCAAGTTCAAGGGCCCCTTCGGATCACAATGGGAGGTCATCAGCGCAGGGATTATGATTGCCATTATTCCAACGATGATTATTTTCCTGCTGCTTCAGAAATACATCTACAACGGTTTTGCGCAAGGTTCCGTGAAATGAATGCATGAAACCATTCCTTGAAATCATTCAATTAAAGGGGGAAATGAAATATGACAGTTACAGAAACGAAAAAGGTACACATTATTGGGGATGCTTTGCCAAATATGCCGTGGGAGAATAAACCGGAAGGAACGGAAGGTCCGGTGTGGAGACACTCATTCAATCCAGTTGTACCGCGTAATCCGGTTAAAGGGGTTGCGCGTATTTTCAACAGTGCAGTTGTTCCTTATGAGGGGAAATTCATTGGTGTATTCCGCGCAGAGACGATCAATGGCCGTCCGCACCTGCACCTGGGTTCCAGTGAAGACGGATTGTCTTGGACAATCGAAGAAGAGCGCATTGCTTTTGTGGACGAGCAGGGCGAACCGTTTATGCCGAACTACGCATACGATCCGCGTCTGGTCAAAGTGGAGGATACCTATTACATTATCTGGTGTACCGATTTTTACGGTGCGGCTCTGGGCCTTGCCAAGACGGAGGATTTCAAAATGTTTATCCGTCTTGAGAATCCGATGCTGCCCTTCAACCGCAATGGCGTCTTGTTTCCACGCAAAATTAACGACAATTACGTGATGCTGTCCAGACCAAGTGATAGCGGACATACCCCGTTTGGAGACATTTTCCTGAGCGAAAGCCCGGATCTGGTGTATTGGGGCAAACATCGTCATGTTATGAGCAAAGGCGGCCAAGGCTGGTGGCAATCCGTGAAGATTGGCGGTGGTCCGGCTCCGATCGAGACATCCGAAGGTTGGCTGATGTTCTACCATGGTGTAACCGGGACGTGCAACGGTTTTGTGTACAGTATGGGTGCGGTTATTCTCGATCTGGATGAGCCGTCCAAAGTGAAGTATCGTTCATCCAACTTTGTACTAACGCCGGAGAAATGGTATGAGGAACAGGGCTTTGTTGATAACGTTGTCTTCCCATGTGCAACCCTGCACGATGCCGATACTGGACGAATTGCCATTTATTACGGTGCAGCTGATACCTATGTAGGTGTGGCCTACACAACGGCCCAAGAGATCGTGAACTATGTCAAGGAAACGGATGAAGTGATTGCTGGCGACCGCGAGGAAGGGAAACTATAATGAGTCTCTGCAACGGGTAGCACTGAATTTTATACGTAAGACAGCAAGTGTATATGAAAGATGTGAAGCTGAAGCAACATCGGGTTGTACCTGCGCATCCAGAAATGACTAGATAAATGGTGTATAGATATGAAATGAAGACGAAATATACAGAGAATATGCAGTAAATATGCATATATTCACCTAATAAAGCCTCTCCTCCTATGGAGAGGGCTTTTTTGGCTATTTAATGGGCATACATATTATGTCGATTTTTGTTGACAAAAGGGAGGCTACTTCATATTCTTAATGAATATGAGAATCATTATCACGATAATGATCAGGTGAAGAATGAGAGAAGAGAGAAAAGGGGTTTATATCTATGTCAGGACAACAAAACAAACGTTCTACTACCCTTATGATGGTGACAACACTGTTGTTGCTGTTATTTATCGTGGGTTGCAGTAATAAAGAGAGCAGTTCGGCGTCTTCTTCTGCTTCGGGAGATCAGGCGGCTTCGGCGAAGTCGATTACGATGTCTTGGCCACGGGATATCGGTACAATGAATCCACATACGTACAATCCGTCCCAATTGTTTGCCCAATCCATGATCTATGAACCACTGGTGAGTTACCAGAAGGATGGCAAACTGGAACCTGCGCTTGCCGAATCATGGACCATCTCCGATGATGGCAAAGTATATACATTCAAGCTGCGCCAAGGGGTGAAATTCTCCGATGGTACACCTTTTAATGCTGAAATTGTGAAAAAGAATTTTGACTCCATTATGAAAAATAAAAAAACACATAGCTGGCTGGGCATTATCGGCGTGCTGGGTAAGACAGAAGTCGTAGATGATCATACGTTCCGCATGACTCTTACCGAGCCGTATTATCCTGTACTTCAGGATTTGTCCGTGGTTCGTCCGTTCCGCTTCCTGGGCGCGGCTGGATTCCCGGATGATGGGGATACATCCAAAGGCATCAAAGAGCCGGTGGGTACGGGCCCGTGGATGCTCGCTGATTATAAGCAGGATGAGTATGCGGTCTTCAAACGTAACCCGAATTACTGGGGTACTGCACCGGCGTTCGATCAAATTACGGTCAAAATCATCCCTGATGCAGAGACACGTGTGCTTGCTTTTGAAAAAGGCGATCTGGATCTGATTTACGGTGAAGGTATGATCAGTCTGGATGCGTTCCAGCAGCTTCGTGACAACGACAAATATGTAAGTGAGTTGTCTGATCCTGTAGGTACGCGTGACCTGTTGCTTAACTCTTCCAATCCGAAGTTGTCTGATGTGAGAGTGCGGATGGCACTTCAACAGGGCTTTAACAAGAAAGCCATGGTAGAAGGTGTCACGTTGGGTCTGGAAGAACCGGCCGATACTGCATTGTCCAAAAACTATCCGTACACTAATGTTGACCTGAAACCGATTGAATATAACGTGGAGCAATCCAAAACATTGCTGGACGAAGCAGGCTGGAAACTTCCGGCTGGTGGAACCGTGCGTGAGAAAGACGGACAGAAGCTGGAATTCGAACTGATTTTTGATAAAACCGACCCGATTCAGAAAGCAATGGGCGAAACCATTCAGGCTGAATGGAGCGAGCTGGGGGTCAAAGTAAACCTTACCGGACTTGAGTTAACGGTACAGATCAAACGCCTGAAAGCCAATGATTTTGACCTGTACTTCTGGTACAATTACGGGGCGCCGTACGATCCGCATTCTTTCATTAACGTCGTAGCAAGCCCGGGATTCGGGATCTCCGAGACACTTACTGCCTTGCCGATGAAAAAGGAACTGGACGATCAGGTTCATGCAGCACTGTCCTCTACAGACGAGAAAAAACGTCAGGAACTGTATACATCCATTCTGACGACATTGCAGGAACAATCGGCGATTGTACCGATCTCTTATGTGAAGAAAACAGCTGTATATCAGAAGAAAATTGCTCAATTTGTCTTCCCGGCGAATCGTGATGAGAATCCGTTTGTGGGGATGAAGTTAAGCAATCCATAAGCATCATCGAAGAACGTATTCATGAACACGTAACACATCAGGCAACAAGAGCTTGTGTGGCATGGTAAAAGGGGAGGAAAGTTTGGTGATCGGCTATATAGGTAAACGAATGATCGCGATCATTCCTATCGTTTTTATCGCTACACTTGTGACTTTTGGGCTAATCCATATTTCACCTGTTGATCCAGCC
The DNA here is from genome assembly GCF_052691815.1 of Paenibacillus sp. TSA_86.1. Taxonomy (NCBI): domain Bacteria; kingdom Bacillati; phylum Bacillota; class Bacilli; order Caryophanales; family Paenibacillaceae; genus Paenibacillus; species Paenibacillus sp. TSA_86.1. The sequence goes on from NZ_JBQZGE010000005.1 coordinate 175,584, forward strand.
GAAGCGTATCTGACAGCAGCACATATCTATCCAACACCAGAGCTGCTGGCAGAAAAACGCCATGAGTTCGGTTTGGATCGACCTTTGTTCACTCAGTATGTAGATACGTTGAAGAGAATAGCTCAGCTGGATTTTGGCACCTCGTATCTCACCAATAAACCGGTGATTGATGAAGTCAAGGATAAGTTCCCGGCTACGGCAGAACTGGCGTTATGGAGCATTCTGTTCTCTGCACTGGTGAGCATCCCTTTGGGGGTTTTGGCGGCGGTATACAAAAATAGCTGGATTGATATGGTCAGCCGGGCCATCTCTTATTTTGGTGCTTCCATTCCGCAGTTCTGGCTCGGGTATCTGCTCATTTTCTTTTTTGCAGTCAAACTGGACTGGCTGCCCGTTGAAGGGCGCGGCTCTTGGGAGAACCTGGTGTTGCCTACGTTGACGCTTTCCATGGTGATGATTGCGCTGTACACCCGTATGCTGCGCACCAGTGTACTGGAGCAATTACAGGAAGCCTACGTGCAATACGCGAGAACCCGTGGCATACGTGAACGGGTCATCATGCTGAAACATGTGCTCAAGCTTGCCATCACCCCGTTTATCACAGGATTCGGCATGAGCATGGGCAGGCTGTTAACCGGAACGATTATTGTAGAACAAGTTTTCTCCTGGCCCGGTTTCGGACGTTACTTTGTCGAAGCGATCTTTAACCGGGATATTCCCGTAATCCAATGTTATGTCTTTATTTCGGCATGTCTGTTCATCGTGTGTAATCTGATCGTTGATCTGGTACAGCTGTATATGGACCCGCGGATTTCAGCGAAAGGACGGGCAGAGCATTGATGAACCGATGGCTTACCCTATTTCGAGGGCAAAAAATGATTTGGATTTGCTCTGCAATTATAATCCTTTTCTTCATCCTGGCGTTGCTGGCTCCGTGGATTGCGCAGCATGATCCTGTCAAGGTCAATCTGCTGCAGAAGCTGAAGGATCCATCTGCAGAGCACTGGCTCGGTACAGATCATCTGGGGAGAGACAATCTCTCCAGACTTCTCTATGGAGCGCGGGTTTCCATTGGATTTGCAACGCTAATCTTCCTGTCGTCTTTGGTAATCGGCCTTATCGTTGGGTCGATATCCGGTTATCTGGGCGGCTGGATTGACAATGTACTAATGCGTTTATGTGAAGGCATTTTGGCATTTCCACAGCTGGTACTGGTACTAGGGATCGTGGGCATTTTCGGCCCAGGTCTGATGCAAGTCCTGCTTGCGCTCATGATGGTGCAATGGGTACATTATGCGCGTATATGTAGGAACATGGTGGTCAGCTTGAAGGAGCGGAATTTTATTGCAGCCGCTCGAATTAGCGGGTCCTCCACGTGGACGATCATTCGCAAACATATCATTCCCAATGTGCAGCGGCCCATCGTGGTTATGGGGACACTGGAGATGGGCTGGGCGATTATGGATATCTCGGCGCTGTCCTTCCTCGGACTAGGCATTCAGCCGCCTAATGCGGAGTGGGGAGCCATGATTCACGAAGGTACAGGGTATATTCGCAGTCATCCGGAGTTAATGATCTATCCGGGTGTGGCTATTTTACTTGTTGTAATGACGTTTAACATTTTGGGAGAAGCGTTATCCGATCGTTACGGGATTTCCAAGAAGTAATCGTGAAAATAACTGAACAAGGGGGGAATGTGACGATGGACGAGGCAGAGATTGTACTTGAAGTTCGTGATCTAGAGGTTAAGCTCAAGACAGCGAAGGGAGCCGTCCCGTTACTGGAACCTGTTCAGTTGAATTTGAAAAAAGGGCAGGTCTTTGGCCTGGTTGGCGAGAGCGGCTGCGGCAAAACGGTCACGTGTAATGCGCTGATGCGTTTGCTTCATCCGCGCAGAATGGAATCGTCAGGCAGTATTCGTCTGAACGGACGGGAGCTTAGCAACTTATCGCAAGAAGAGATGCGGCGCATACGCGGCAAGGATATCGGATTTATTATGCAGAATCCGATGAATGCTTTTACCCCTGTGTATACCATTGGATCTCAATTCATTGAAACGCTGCGAACCCATACGAAGATATCCAAAGCGGAGGCACGGGAGCAGGCCATTGCTGCGCTAGCTGATATGAACCTGCCTGATCCGGCAAAGTTGATGAAACGTTATCCGTTCCAACTCAGCGGAGGCATGTTGCAACGGGTCATGATTGCTGTTTCGATGTGCCTGCGGCCTGCTTTGGTGATTGCCGATGAGCCCACAACAGCACTGGATGTCGTGAACCAGTTAAATGTATTACGGGAATTGGATCGGCTTCGCAAGGAGCACGGCACATCCATTCTGCTCATTTCCCACGATCTTGGGGTTATCTCTCAGATGGCGGATGAAGTGGCCGTGATGCAGAAGGGGCGGATCATCGAACAAGCAGACGTGTACCAACTGTTTGATCACCCGCAGCATGAATATACTCAGATGCTGTTGAATGCTCGGCCGAAGTTGTCTCTTGGTCACTAGAAGTGGTCTGGATGAGTGGTATGGAGTATGGAAACTAGGGAAGGAGGGTGATGATTCGAATGTTACAAGTACTTGAAGTAAGTCATAGCTATGGCAAGCGGAGCTGGCTGGATCGTTCGGGATCACGCCCTCCTGTACTGGCGGATGTGTCACTTACGATTGAACAAGGTGTTTGTCTTGGACTGCTTGGAACGAGTGGGGCTGGCAAAAGCACATTGGGCAAAATTGTTTTAGGGCTGGAAAGACCAAGCCAAGGTCAGGTTCTATTCCAAGGCCAGGACATCTACCGAGCGGATAAAACGGTGCTTAAAGGGTTGCGGCGTGATTTGCAGGTTGTTTTTCAAGACTGTTACTCCGCTGTAAATCCGATGATGACCGCCGCGCAGATTATTGGAGAGCCGCTGGATAATTACGAGCGATTGTCCGCCAAGGAAAAGCAGCGAACCATTGAACAGCTGCTTGTTCAGGTAGGACTCACGCCGCAGGACGCGAGCAAGCTTCCCCATCAGTTTAGCGGCGGTCAGTTGCAACGAGTCAACATTGCCAGAGCGATCGCACTCAAGCCGAAGTTAATCGTGCTGGATGAATCAATCAGCAGCCTGGATATGGTTCACCAGACACAGATCCTGTCCTTGCTGGCAGAGTTACGAGCGTCGTATGGGCTATCCTATTTGTTTATCACGCATGACATCCGCGCCGCGCTGACGATCTGCGACAGCATTGCCGTGATGGATCAGGGAAGGCTGGTCTATACCGGGGATGCCTCAGGTTCAATTATGGAGTCGGATCAGCCTGCTGTCCGGCAGCTGGTGTCGTCCATTTTGCCAGAGCATCCGTCAGGCCGGATTGTGTTTGAGTGATGTGTTCAACCCATATGCATTTTATGAAGAATAGCATCGAGTACTTCTGCCTCTTCAGTTTGAATATGGATTAACTCATCTAACATGTTATCCATTACATCAACACGCTTCGTTCGATTATATAGTAAGGCAGAGTTTCTTAGAAAAATCAGACGTTGCTCCAACTGTTTATATGTGTGCTGCTCTTTCAGAAAGTTATCCATTATTTTTAGAGTGCTCATGTATTCCAGTCTTTGCACCATTAGTTTTTTGTGCTCGGCTAGAAGTAAAAAAGGAGTCAATTTCATATCAATTCTACATTCAAGATTTTGTTTGAGTATTCGTCTTAAATTTACGTAGACATTCAATCCAAATACATGGTTGGGATCGTCATTGAACTTTTTTTGTCTGCTTGAATGTAAGAAATTTGTTAATTGGTCTAATACTTGTGAAGTATTAAAATCATATTGAAAGTTATCATTCAGTCTAGTGAGGTATACATTTTCATGAGTGTGGAACAAGTAATTTGGATTATTGTGATACGCTTTCATGAAACTTTCAAATGTTATCTCACTCGTTCCGAACCTTCTGCTGTTATTTTCAACATTGTAGCCTAGATGATGAAAAGTTTGCTTTTCCAGATTGTATCCATAAATGAAAAACATATGAGAGAAATCATTTTTTTTATAACTGGACTTTTGGGGAACATGCTTCTCATTAATATAAGTCATGACGTAATTACCATGTTTCAAAGCATAAATGATAAACTCTTTAATGTCTTTATATAGTTCAGTTATAGTCTCCTTTTTGATTACTTGTGTATCTAAAAATGGACAACCAAAGTTCCAAGTATAGCCGGTTTCATCCGGCATATAAAATTGTAAAGGCAGTGAATCATTACCGTCGAAATATAATTGAATATAATTCGAGAGCAGCCAAGGCGTAGTTCCTTCTTCAAGACCAATAATTGAGGTTTGATAGGCATGGTGCAAATAACTCTCAATAATGGGTTTACCAAGTGGAAGTACTTTGTGCACGTTTTATATCTCCCCTTTTGCATAGTATCATCAAATCGTTGTTATATGATCAAATAAACTCCTCTACAACTTGTCTTTCGACAGATGTCTGTACCTGCTCTTTTTGTGCGAGGTGTAATGTTCTGTACAAATCGCATGATTGTAATAATTTTTCGTGAGATCCACTGTCTACGATCCTTCCACGATCAAGCACGTATATTACATCAGCATTTTGAATAGTTGATAAACGATGAGCAATGATTATGGTTGTTTTTCCTTTTCGTAGTTGATCAATGTTGTGCTGTACATTTCTTTCCGTTTCCATATCTAATGATGACGTGGCCTCATCAAAAATTAAAATTTCTGCATCCCGGATCAAAGCTCTGGTTATCGCTAATCGTTGTCGTTGTCCTCCAGACAATGTAGTTCCCCGGGCACCGATTATAGTTCCGTAGCCTTCAGTAGATTCTTCAATTACATTATCAATCATAGCCATTTGAGCATAGGACTTTACTTTGCTCAAGTTTTCGTTTCGACCTAAAGTTAAATTATTTAGAATAGTATCTGATAGTATATATGGATCCTGAAAGACGACAGCTATTTTATGCAACCAAGAACTACGCTTCACATCACTAAGTTGGTATCCATTCACATGTATACTTCCCATAGTAGGTTCAAAAAAGCGAATCAGTAGTTGGGCAATTGTGGATTTTCCACCTCCACTTCCACCAACAAAAGCAATTTTTTTACCGATGGGAATGTCGAAGTGGAGTTGATCGAGTATAAGAGGTGAATGCGTGTTGTATGAGAATGATACTTTTTCAAAAGAAAGCCTGATTATCTTTTCTTCTAAGTAAATGGTGCCGTCTGCAACTTGGGTTTCATCATGGACAGCCTTAAGCCGATCTAAATAAGCCAGGTTTATCGATATGTGGGATACAAATAGAAACAAGGAATAAATTTCATCAATTAAGTTGCATGAGAATTGCCAAACAATAACGAAAATTCCTAATGAGATATTACCTTGAAGTAGTTCATAACCTCCGAAACCGAATAATGCCAGGCGTACCCCCCATTTTAAAGGCCCGCTTATTGCTAATTGTTTATTTAATAGTTTGCCTTCGTTGACCACATTCTCCAAGTAGCGGTTAAATAAGGATTGGTACTTACTTTCCTCGTGCTCTAATCGGTTAAAAGAAAGGACTTCTTTCGTGGATGAAATACCTTCTTCCAAGTGAATTAATAGATTTCCCCGACTTTCTTCTATGGACTTGGATATTTTCCGAAGTTTAGGGGAGAACTTTTTAGCTGTGAAAATATAAAATATGCTCATGATTAGTACAAATAAAAGAATTTGATAGTTTATAGTGCCAATAATAATAATCAATAGGACAATTGTGATGGTATGACGAATCCCGCTAAACGAATCAACTCCAATAAAAGCAGCAGCCTTTTTCGTATCCGATGTTAACAATTGAATAAACTGAGCGGTTCTTTTGTTATGAATTTGATGAATGGTTAATCGGTGTAGCTGTTCCTTTAGACCTTTACTTAACAGAAGATAGATTTCGGTTTCGATTTTTTTGGTTAAATACGGTACCACAGTGAATAGTATTGTATAGCCAGCGATGACCGCACCAAAAATAATTAAGAGAGGAATCAGTCGTCCATAATTTCCTGCGATAAAAACATCATCAATGACGTATTTTTGCAATCCAGTCATTATAATTTCTAATATTACCTGTGTAATCAATAAGATGGATGTAATGATGAAACTCCATTTATGTCGCATTAGTACTGGAACAATCCATTGCTTGTAGCTCATTATTCCTCCGCTGCACAACTTGTTTATTTTAGTATCTTCCCATGGACTAGATTATAGAACTTCCCTCGCAATTGTATAATCTGATCATAGGTCCCACTTTCAAGAACTTCTCCCTCATCTACCACAGCAATGCGGTCAGCATTGGTTACAGAAGTCATTCGATGGGTTACGATGATTGTAGTCCGCCCGTCCATTAATCGGTTTAGAGCTTCCTGAACATCCCTTTCGCTAATATTGTCCAGTGCAGACGTGGCCTCATCTAATAAAATAATGGATGGATTTTTCACAAACATTCGGGCAATGGCGATTCTCTGTCGCTGTCCTCCAGAAAGTCTAACGCCTCTTTCTCCTACTAAGGTGTCATACCCATCCTTAAGCTCCATAATAAAATCGTGAGCACAAGCGGCTTTAGCTGCGGCTAGTATATCTTCTTCCGATGCATAAGGATTACCAAAAGCGATATTATCTCGAATTGAATAGCCAAATAAATAGGTTTCTTGAAAGACACAGCCTATATTTTCTCGAAGTTGTTTCAATGAAAGATCCTTTATAGACACACCGTCTAATGTAATACTTCCGCTTGAGGTCTCGTAGAAACGATTAGCCAATTTTAAAATCGTAGATTTGCCACAACCACTATTTCCTACTAAAACCACCTTTTCTCCAGCACGGATATCCAAAGTGAAATTTTTCAAAATGGGTTTATCTTTCGAGTATGCAAATTGAACTTGTTTGAACGATATATTGCCTCTCACTTTTTTGATTAGAATCGGGTTTTCTTTCTCAATAATTGCAGGTTCACTATTCATTAATTCGTAGAGCTTTTCACCCTGAAAAAGTAATTGTCTTTGCTCAGTTGCTAGAGAAACAATCTTGGTCAGGACAAAAATGGTGTAGAAGTAGATGAGTATGAATACAACAAATTCACCAACAGTGATCTCTTCTGTTTTTGAAAGAATAGATCCATATGCAAATATGGCTATTGCACCGGCATTATTACAAAGTCGCCGTACGCTCCCTCTTAGAAAGGAGAATAAATTAGTTTTTAAATAAGCCTTTAAATAGAGTTTTACGCTATTCTCATGTCGTTCCATATCCCAATCGTGACAATCATTTGCGCGGAATTCTTGCAAAGCCGACACACTATCGTAAATCTGTTTATTCAACTCTATATTACAATCGGCAGACTGCTTTCCGAAAAGCACGGCTCGACGAGCAAAGTACGGCCCTATTATATAATAAATGAGAAATACGGGTATCATGATTAAGGTTAGTTTGACATTCATGGATAACATAATTGCAATGGATAGAATGGAATAAATGGAGAATTGAATAGATACGGGCATATATGACTTGTATATTTCTTGTATGGCGGATACTTGATTATTCAGTAAAGATAGAATTTGACCAGGCGGCTTGCTTTCAAAATACGGAATTCCTAACTCCCTAGTTTTACGGAATGCAGCTAGTTGAAGATCTCTAGCTGTTTTCTCGGAGAGTATACGTTGCAGTAAATTTTGTCCCATTGTAGATAGTATGATTGTAACTGTGACTATAAGCAGAATCATGAACAGTTGAATGAATGTTTGGTAATCTCCGGTTGGGTAAACAATGTCAATAAAGTATTGTATGATTTTTGGTATCATTAACTCACAACCTGAGACGATGACCCCCATCAAAATTAATAAAATGGTCATCCCGTAATAAGGCTTCATAAAGGATAATACCCAGAGGTAAATTTTAATTACAGATGTTTGCTTCTGTTCCAAGGGGGTTTGTTCGACTTGAACAGTACTCACAAATGATGACCCCCAGCTTTAATGCTGAAATTTTGGATTGCTTTTCCATTAACTAACTCTAAACAGTTAAGTTGACCTCCGAAGGAGCAACCACCGTCAATACCTATTTTGTCTCCACCAAACCAGATATCAAAAGAATTATGAATATCCTTTGTAACGGTATGTCCGAAAATAATAATTTTGTCCATGGGATTTTTGTTCGTGTAAAAATACTCTTTAATATACAGTAGGTCATGAGGATCTTGTTCAGATAAGCTAGAGACAAGGGGATTCAATCCTGCATGCACATAGATGTACTCATCATCTTCATAAAAGTAAGGCAGATCTTTTAGAAAATCGATGTGATGAGAGAATTGGTCCATAACGAAATCTTGGACTTCCTTCATATGATATGAATTTTCGACTATATTAGTTTGGCAGTAACTTTGTAAAGTTTCACGTCCACCTTTGTCAAAAAATTTGGAAACTTCTTTTTCACTTGCCTGATTCTTGATTACTCTTACAAAACGTTGGTCATGATTGCCCTGTAAAGCAATTGCGCCGTTTTCATGCACCAATTCAATTACTAAGTCAACCACTTTTTTACTATCAGGACCTCTGCTAACATAATCTCCAATAAGAATAAGTCTATCTTGCGCTGGATTGTAATTAACAATTTCCAAGAGTTGTTTGAATTCCGCGTGACAACCATGGATATCGCTGATTACCAATGTTCTTTTCGCATTCATAAATGTTCTCCCTTGAATGGTCGGCTTGGTTAGCTCTCATTGAACTTATAAATGGTACGATCGCCTGATTTATTAATATTCAACACATGAAATCCAATCTGCTCAGTTACTAACTCCCAATTACTCCATAGGCCATAAGGTAACTTTAACCACCAACCAATGAGATCAGATAGTTGTTGATTTAAAATAGTGACAATAACTGTGCTTTTTTCAGTTTGATATAAACGATCCATTGAGTCATGAAGTTCGTGTTGATGGGAATTCTTCGGCTGACTATAAGTAGAACATTCGTCCCACTTTTTTAAAGGGAGTTCTAGTTCAGTGGACAAACGATCGGCAGTATTATACATATGTTCTCCGCCAATGTTGTATAAGCTTACATAATTTTCACCAGTGTATTTCTTTATATTATTGCTTATGTTTTTTAATCTGCTTTCCCACTCAGGCAGTAAAATTTGGTTTGTATCAACCTTGCTATTAACTATAATTAATTCTTTCATTGTTGCTCCTCATTTAATGTCATATATTGATGTGACTCATATCGTTAATTTTCACCAATCTGACTTTGTTTTCCTCTTTTTTTATTAGATGAGTCAAACTGCAAGGATCTAATTGAAAGGAGGGTTTAACCAACTTGGTCAGTAAATCTCTATTAATTCCTAATAGCCAATATAAAACGGAAACTCCTGAATTCCCATGAGTTACAATAATGGAGGTGTCATGTCTGCTTTCGCATAACATTGTCATAAATGAATCAACTCTATCTTGCATCATTGCCCAGTTTTCAGCATCCTGGTATGGAATCCAATCAAATAATGGCATTGAAATTGGGTTTTTAACTAATTCAGCATCTTGCTTTTGCATGCTTCCAGCAATGCCCAGTGACAAGCCTCTAATAAGCGGACTGGTGGAAAGATTATTTTCTAAAACACTTCCAATTATGGTTGCCGTTTCGTGTGCTCTAGTCAAATCGCTTGAGTAAATATCGCATGGCTTGTCACTTACTAATTCTTTAAGACGGTAGGCTACACGTCGTGATTGGTCACGTCCTACTTTTGTTAAGGGGGTGTCGACCCAGCCTCCACCGGTTCCATTTACCAAATGTTCGGCTTCCCCATGTCTAATGATAAAAATTTCTTTCATACTCATCGTCCTTACTCATGCAAGATTATTTCCGAACAAAATCTTTCGAGAATTGCTTCTACAGGCTCGATTCGTTGTATGTTTTCGCAAGATTCTCCACAGTACAAGGCCATCAGTTCAATAGCGCCGTTAGTTTGTTTTAGGGGAGCAGCTGAACTAAAGCGTGGCACGGGATATCGTTTGCCGAAGATTTCAGATTCGGCAATGAACGTTATCGATTGTTCCTGTCCAATACGAACCGTCTCATTCTTTAAAACTCGGTGTATTCTACCTTCCCACCCTATATGAAAGAGGTCTGTCATAATCGTATCTTTTGCAGCGGAGTCTACAATTAATTGCTTGTACTTCGGATGGGCATTCGATTCATGTGACGTTACGAACATTGTTCCGCACATACAGCCACTTGCGCCTTGATCTCTGTAGTATAAATAATCTATACCGCTTGAAATTCCTCCTGCAACAATAAGAGGAACCTCAAACTTGCAACTCAGTACATCCTTAAGTAATTCTTCAGTTGTTACTTCACCTAAAAGATGCCCTCCAGCCTGTATTCCTTGAAGCACGATACATGTGGCACCCATTAGATAAGCTGCCTCTGCATCCTTTTGGGTACCAACCTGAATAATTAGTGGGATAGAGGATGAAATAATCTTCTCGGCTACATGCTTCGGTGGTAAACCGTACATTACAATGGTTAACTTGTTGTCTCCACATTGAATTAATGCTTCAATTTGCTTATCCAGTAGTGATGTTCCTGAGACCTCTGGAATAAAATTAACACCGATGAAACAGGCAGTTTTATGACGTGTTTCCTGTATTGTTCGTATAACTTCTTGAGGAGAGTTTTTATATTGAGCTAACACTCCCAGACACCCCTGATTAGACACGCTAGCAGCCAGTTCAACACCAGATACACCACCCATTCCAGCTTGAATGAGAGGAGTCTTAAGCTCGAAGGTGGAGAGGAAAAGAGATTCAAACATTATTCAATTTCCCATGAATCGTTTCCAGGTCATGTCCATATGTTTTAAGAAGAGCATGAAGCCAGCGTTCAAGGCCAAAAGCAACGCAGCCGGAGAATACTGCCGCCCCCGTATTGTTTAGGATATTGCATTTTTCTCCGAAAAAATTGCGGTGGAAATTCAATGATGCTGCTGAAACCGTGCCCTCAAATACAAACTCTTCTTTAACAGGTTGGAGCTTTTGCATGAGTGCTTTAGTTCCTTGTTTGTCGTAAAAAGGATCTGTTGCAACTTCAATGTCAAATATAATCCCAATCTGTTCTGCTAGTGAGGATACCTTATCCTTGTAAACGGAAAGAAAAGCTTGAACTTCATCCATACTACCAATACAGATAATTTCCCTCATTTGAAAGCTCCATAGACGCTCTAAACCTTTGTACTCGCTTTCGTTTCTAAAACAACGAGCTGCAGTTGTATAATATTTGGCTTGAGTCACTACTTCATTACGAAGATGGAGGTACACGTTGTAACAAGCAGCAGAAGGTAATAGATAATCACTATTTTTGATGTTGTTCTGACGGATAGTCGTAACCTTCTCTTTTTGTGATGTCAAACAGCCACAGGCTTCATCTGTTAATCCAGCCACTGCCAAACCTAAATGTGGGAAATTATTGAAATAATCTAGAGAACTTAGGTCTTCCACTCTCATCAAGGCAGGGAAAATCATATTGTCTGCCATGAAATCTTTCGACATGTCTACAAAAATGGCGTCTAATTTATTCAATATTTGGATGATCTCAGGACCAAATACTGCAAGGCCATCTGATATAGTGAAATATTTATTTTTATCCATGCAAATCCTCTTTCTTAAAGTAATTGAGCTCAATAGCTTGCAAAGATCGTATACTTTCGAGATTGAAATTTTTTGTATATACTTCTTTACCTGTAATTGATTCTAAAAACAAAATAAATTCAACGAATTGTAATGAGTCAATGATTCGATTTTCAATTAAATCCGTTTCATATAATAATTCAGTCGAGGAGGTGTTATTCTGAAGGACCCATTGTTTTACTTGAACCATTTCTTTTTGGGTAAGGTCTTGCAATTTAAAACAACTCCTTCTTGGTGAAAATCTCACTTTTAACAAAGAAGTCAGTGGTTCTCTTCAAGATTTTTTCATGTATATCGATTCGTTCCGGAAGATCAATTAATGTATTGCGAAAAGCGTAAGGTTCATCAAATCCTGCATCCTTGTAAACTGTAGGGTTATATAGAGAATGAATACTTGAGACCATATAACGTTTAATATATGTTTCAAGTAAATATAACTGTTCGATGGATTGGGTCTCCTTTAAATCACTGTGCAACAATTTCACAATCTCTCGGCCGAAAGCTATATGGCGTGATTCATCCATATGATGAACTTTATTAATCTTTCTAATGATAGGATGAAGTGATTGATCAGCTCCCATGCAAATATTAAAATAATCTACAATTTCCTCGAAAATAAGAATGCGAGCAAAGACTAAGAAGTTTTCGAACACTTCCTTGCCACTGTTTTCAACTTTCACTTTTTTATCGACATAAATCTTTCCTCCGTAATTGAGACAGAACTTCGAGAAAAACCACATATGTTCATTTTCTTCACCTACAAAATGGTGAAAGAACTCGGATGGCAGCTCGAAACCTTCGGTATGTATTCTTTTTATTACTTCTATTAACAACTCGCGAATCCCATGAACATTCAAACTGTAAAAATTGATACTCTCCCATTTACTTAATGCTTGAATTTGGGCTTCAGGCAGATCGTTATAAAAGTTAGTATTGTAAATAGACATTAAACTCGGGCTCATCCACATTTGATTGGGGTCAAGGCTATCTACCCACTCAAACTCCTTATAGGGGTTATAATGATCCTCAGCTGCAATGTCTACCAGTTTTTTTAAGATCGAGGAGAATTTATCCATTGATTGTTCGTTTTGTAGTATCATCTAATAATGACCTCCTGAATTTAAATTATTTAAAATATGTATAATTTATCCTAAAAAATATATCATTGATAAAATCTCATAACAACCTGACTAATTATAGTATTTGTTGCATTAAAATAAGTTTTAATGGAGCCTAATTACTTTCTATAGCTGGTTTTATGATTTTTTGAAATATATTAAAATACTATTTAGATAGACGTTGCATGAAACTGAGATCCTACAACTAGGATAGATAAATTCATTTTTTTCTTTTAATATGTTTTTTGATAGATAGAGTCAGCGAGATCATGATTGTTATTAAATGTAATTCATATGAAAGTAAAGGAGGCCAAGTCGGGAATACCGGCTTGGCCTCTTTTACGAAGGGATTGGGATATTGTTATTTTATGTGCTTATGGATTGTAGGCTGGGCAATTTCCTTTATTTCATATCGATAGGATGAGGAGATGATTTCCACATACGATGGACAGGTACGAATAACCCTATTTAAACTCTTAAACAGACTCTCGGAGTATATATACCGTCAATATTGTTTTTATTTATACCTAATTTGCGCCGCAGTTACCCTTGCAGGTCGTTCACCTGGAACGTATGATGAATAGAAATCCTGTACGGAAAGGTCAGACGGATGGGAGGATGAGTATATGAAGAGCATGGATAATATAGAGGACACAGAAAATTTCGGGGACATGGGGAATATGGAGAAAGACAGACATTCAGAGCGCTGGGTGACACGCGAAGGAATATTAGATGAACAGCAGATTACAGGCCGGCAGATTCTCTATCAAGGGTTGAACGGCAGGCATGTGGAACGGTTTACTGCGCAATCCGGCCAGTCTTATATTTTCAAACCGCTGACGAATTCTGCACAGTACGGACGGGAACGCTGGATGTACGAGCATGTGATGGCACAATTGCCACCCGTATATCCGCAGCTCATCGCGGCTTCGGATCAGGCGGCAGCTCCTTCACAGAGCTGGATGATCTACGAAGACATGGGACAGCTGGAGCATCATTTGTGCGAATCGACCCTGCCCACTACTGCCGCACATATGGCAGCCTGGCATGCACTTCCCGTTGCAGCGTGGGAAGAACTTCCGCGGGTCGGACACAAACCGCCTATCCGGGACATGTTACATGAGTTGCGTTTGTACCAGTCAGGGACAGATGAGCTGTTATGCAGCTTAAATCTGGCGTTGTCCGCAGCGGACTGGGACAAGCTAACGATGCTGATCCTCACGGCAGAAGATGAGCTGCCACAAGTTCTGTGTCATGGCGATCTGCATCCCGGCAACGTAGCCGAGGTGGAAGGCAGATTGGTCATTCTGGATTGGGAGCATGCTCACCTGAATACGCCGCTGTGGGACGTATATCATCTGCTGGACTTGTCGCATCCGCTCTTTCCTCGTACGATGACGCCGGGGCTGCGGGCGCGTGTGATGAAGGTTTATCTGGACAAGCTGGAGAGCCTCGGCGTGCAGGTTGAAGGGGGTTCTTTTGCCAAGTGGTATGACGCTTATGCGATTGTATTCTCGCTCTGGATGTTACGTATGATCAACGGTGATCTAAAGAATCCGGACTGTGTGTGGCCGCAGGAACAGCTGCGCAATCAATGGCATGAGACGGCTGCAACGCTGGAGCAATGCATGGGGCATTTGGACGGGATGAGAGAATAGACGGTTGAAGTGCAATATGGAAATAAGGGGTGACAGATTTGCGTAAAGTCGGACTGGTTATGCGTAAAATTCAATTCACGGAGGCTCAGGGGCCGCGGGTGTTCGCGGATCGACTGAAGCAGATCGGGCTGGAGCTGGGTGTGGACATCGTGTTCATCTCGCCCGAGCGTCATGTCAGTGGATACGACTGGTTGCCGGGGTACGAGCATGAGAAGGGTGACCTGGTGAACTATGACATCGTGCTGGATCAGATTCATAGCCAAAATATCGAGCATGTGATCTATACGGTATCGGGATTTACATTTCTGAAAATGTTTTTGCCGAAGAGTGTACTGTTTCCACATAGTTTCCCAGACCCGGCACTGACGGGATATGAGATGATGAAGCCGTTCTATACGATGGTGGATAAAGCGATTGTGCAGACGGAGTTTTTGAAAAGAGAGCTGGGGCGCAATTTCGGCGTGCATGACGTGAACGTCATTCCGATTGGCTTCAACGAAGAGCTGGCACACCGCCATTATGACCCGAGTCAGGTCGTGCATAATCGCGTGCTCTGGATCGGGCGGGATGAGGCGAACCGCCGCCCCGACCTTGTGCTTGAATATGCCCGGCAGAACCCGGACAAAGAAGTGTACATGGTATTTGGCGGTGTGCGCTACCAGGAGACCATGAAGAAATATGATATCCCAAGCAACGTGAAGCTGAAGTTTGCACTTACTCAGGATGAGATATTTACGCTGATGAATTCGGCCAAGGTGTACTGGAGTTGTTCCGCATTTGATACGTTTGCGATGCCACTGACGGAAGCGATGGCGATGGGGAAAATGGTCGTGAAGCCCGAGCATGCCTGCTACGGTCACATCAGATCCACACATGCCTTTGCCGGCAACGAGGATAACTGGTTTGAACTGGTGAACATGGCTGCGGCTGCGCCGCGCAGTGTATCGGAAGACAACCGCGAGTACGCGTTTGGTGCCTTTTCACGAACCATGATGAAGGAAGGGTATCGGAACTTTTTTGCAGACTGGTTGAAGTAAGGCGCCAAGGTACGGATTGTACTGGTACAACGGGCTCGTTCGGTAAAGCTGGATTGCAGAGTATTGATGTTATGTCATTCTGTCAGGCTGATCATTCAGTTCATGCTCTATGAAGAGGTTACAAAGAGTACAGCTTCGTAGCAGCCGATATGAATATCCAATCATAAGGAGAGGATTTAGTGGATATCGTTATTTTGTGGACGCTTGGCATGTGGGTGGTGCAGCTAGTGATCGAGTGGATCGTGTATCGGGCGCAGGGGCGTCAGATGACGTGGATCCAGTCCATTTTACCGTGTCTGACGTTGCTTGGCGGGGCAGTTGTGATTATGATCAGTATCGATATTGGCGGTTGGAACGGTCTCGGGTACGCGCTGCTTGGTGCGGCTCTAGGTACATCAGGATTGCTAACGCTGATCACAGTCGCCATTACAGCTCTGGTGCTACGGCGTCGAGGAAGGAACATATGATGAACAGCTTAATTATGGAACATTGGTCTGCTGAACAGCGTGAGTTGCCCGGTATGAATTGCATCGCTTTTGCAGATGGCAAGGTCATCATTTTGGATATCCGAACATATGTCGACCCTAACAACAAAGAGCGTACCATGTATTGTTCTCCGGTGTGTGATACAACGATGGATAGTATTGTGAAATATAACGATGATTGTTGGACGATGGTGGATGCATGGACAAGTGTGGATTATCAAGGCGGGAAAATCATTGGCGGGGACGGGCAGATGGGGAATGAGGGCTTTATTGCCTGCACTGATGCAGGAGACCGTTTGGTTTGGGGGATCTTTTTTGAGGATACCAACCCGATCAAAACGTTAAGTGTCAACGGTAATACATTAATTGCGATCAATGAGCATGAGGAACTGCGCATTGAGATTAATTTGCAGACTCTAGTGGATATCCAGATGACTTGGCTATGATAATTGGCTTGCTGGGCTGAGGATTGGTAGAAGATCGGTAGAAGATCGGCACGAGATCAGCAAGAGTAGTCAGGGAATGGAAAATGCTGATGGAGAATGGCTTTATGAAAACCATGGGTGCACCCACATATCAATGGCACAGGGAACATGACAGGAAGCTAGCTGCATGAGATGGTTGCAGAGATGCAACCGTCTGTGATATATTGACATTACTTATGACAAGGGAGGTGAAGACAGGTGAATCACGAGATGCTTAACAACCGTATTAGCCAGCTGCCGATTGCTATGGCTGGCATTGTTCACACTTTTTCGAACAACGGGAGAAGTCTGTCCAATTATGAATATACGGAAGTTAACATGTACGAGAAGATGCCTGCCTTGACCTCATTCGGACGATAAGCATATTTGCTTGAATTCTGAAGGGCCGCGGAGCTAACCTCCTGCGGCTCTTTTTGTGTTGCGGTCGGGCTCTTCTACACCATAGGAGGAACCTTATTATGATGATTATTAGCGCGCAACAGCTGAAACAATATCACGGAGCACATCTGGTGCTGGACGGCATTACATTTGAAATTATGGAAGGGGACAAGGTGGCCCTGATCGGCCGCAACGGAAGCGGCAAAACCACCTTGATGCGTCTGATGGCCCGGTTAAGCCAGCCGGATGAAGGTCAACTGATGCTGAAAAAAGATACACGAGTCGGTTATGTTGCCCAAGTACCCGAAGGAATGGATGACCGCACGGTGCTGGATGTATTGGGCCTTGGTTTTCGGGAACTTATCGCCTGCCGTACCCAGATGACCGAATTGGAGCAACAGATGTCCGATCCTTCCTGTGCGGCAGATCCAGAACAACTGGAGCGTCTGCTGAAACGGTATGCAGCACTGCAGGAGCGGTTCGAACGCGAAGGTGGATACGAGATGGATGCACGGATTGACCAAGTTGCAGACGGGCTGGATATTGCGAAGGCGCATTACGGCTGGCGGTTCGGATCGCTCTCTGGCGGCGAGCAGACACGTGTCGTGCTGGCTTCGCAGCTGATCGTCAGTCCTGATCTGTTATTGCTGGATGAGCCGACGAACCATCTGGATCTGGAGCGGGTGGAGTGGCTGGAAGGATTTTTGCAAGATTATTCCGGTACCGTTATTCTGATCTCACATGACCGCTATTTCCTGGATCGGGTCGTGACACGCACGTTGGAGCTGGAGGACGGAGAGGCCGAAATCGCTGCGGGCGGATACACCGAATATATGAAGGTCAAGGAACAGCGGCTGCTGAAGCAGTTTGAGGAGTTCAAAGAGCAGCAGAAGGTTATGAAAAAAATGAAGGAAACAATCCGCCAGCTGGAAGAATGGGGCCGTGTCGGCGGTAACGAAAAGTTCTTCCGTCGTGCAGCCTCCATGCGCAAAGCGCTGGAGCGGATGGAGCAGGTGAAGCGCCCTGTGCTGGAGCGTCGTCAGGCGGATTTTGATGTGCTTCCGACGGATCGGACAGGTAAACGTGTAGCGGTGCTGGAAGACGTGGAAAAACGCTATGGTGACCGGGACATTTTACAAGGCGTATCTGCTTTACTGGAATATGGGGACAAAACGGCTTTGATCGGTCGCAATGGCTCCGGTAAAACAACACTGTTCAAGTTGCTGCTTGGTGAAGAACAGCCGGATGCAGGCAAGCTGGAATGGGGCGCACGCGTTGATGTGGGATACTTGGCTCAGCAGGAGGAACCTGTGAATCCCAAGCTGAACGTACTGGAGTACTTCCGTCAGGAAGCAGGCGTGGAGGAAGGGGAAGCTCGTGGCATTCTAGCGCGATATCTGTTCTATGGTGCAGATGTTTTCCGTTCGGTAGGACAGCTGTCCGGCGGGGAATGGACTCGCCTGAGGCTGGCGTTGCTGGTACAGCGCAAACCGAATGTACTTCTGCTGGATGAGCCGACGAACCATCTGGATATTGCATCCAGAGAGGCACTGGAGGATTCTCTGGCTGATTTTGAAGGAACCGTGCTTGCCATCTCACATGACCGATACTTTGTGAACCGTCTGGCTTCCCGTGTCTGGGAACTGGAGGATGGGCAACTGAAGACATACCTTGGAGATTACGAAGCATATCGGGAGAAGAAGCTTGATTTGCAGGCTCGCATAGCGGCAGAGGTATCACGGGCATCTGGGGCAAGTGGTTCTGGAAACGGATCGAAGACGGGGAGAAGAGTGGAAGGAACGGGAACAGGAACAGGAATCGGCGGGAAGTCAGCAGAGACGGGAGTGAGCAGAGGTGCCCGACTGAAAGCCGGAAGCGACGGACATGATGCTGCATCTGCAAGCAGAGCGAGTGTGTTGGAGCTAGCTCAAACTGAGCTGGATGCTGGACGGGGGAACAAGAGTATCGGAAGCGGAAATCGTGACCGCGTTAGCAATCAAAGCCGCAGCCGAAGCGATAGCAGTAATGGGAACGGTGACCGCAGTAGTAGTCAAAGCCGAACTGGTGGCAAACGTGGGAGTCAAGGGAATCACGGGTCTGCTCAGCACCTGGAGCAGGCAATGGCTCGTTTGGAAACACAGATTCAGGAGCTTGATCAGCAGCTTGAAGCGTTAGCCAATGATGCGGTAGCGCTGGAACAAATCTGGAACGAGCGGGAGCAGTTATCCGGGGCATACGATGAGTTATTAGCTCAATGGGCTGAGATGTGATGGTAGAGTACGAACAGCGAAAGCATGGCACAATCGATTAACAAAAAACAGCCATCCCTCACTGAACAAGTGTGAATGCAAGGCTGATTGTTGAAGCCCAATAGTTAAAGGTGTAGGAAACTAACTAGAGCGTAAGGACGCAAAAGGGAACGTAAAAGGATTGTCTCACAGTTGATATGCATTTGGTATGCATTGACTGCCATGGGGCAGTCCTTTTTGTGTGATATTACTTTTCTGGAGGGCGTTGCGATAGAGTAATTCAGGGGTTAGTCCTGTCGAGGTGAGTGTGTTGATTTTCATGCGCTCAAGGGTAACTATAATTGACGCAAGAGTGCTGTCTGTGACGTAGCACATTCTAACGGTCTGAGGAGAGGCTATTTGGCTGTAATTTAGTGATTTAAAATTCTAACGTTCACCAGCGACGTTATTTCCGTGAAATGTAGAGATTTTAGCTGAGTTCACTGGCTTTTCTCCGAAATAACGTTTCTCCTGATCGTTAGAATTTGGGCAGCCTGTTTTTCCGCCCAATAAGCTCTGTGGTGATCGTTAGCGAATGAGCGGGAGATAAAATTGTGAGGCGGGCAGGCAGTTAGGCAGGCAGATGATGTAGGTAAGTAGATAAGTAGGTCTGATAGCCAGACTGGAGTTTAGTTAAAAGGCACATCATAAATTTCCCATGTTTCTTTTTACATGTCTCGGCGAATAGTGTAACTTTTTTCCTTCTCATGCGTTTAATACGTTTGTGTATATTGAATCGGCTCATCTACGAGCTTGCAGATCGGGAGGGAATCACCATGTATTATTCATTGATGTATCGCAGTTGGTCGGAGGATAAACAGGCAGAGACGGGTGCGCTTGAGCAGGCTTCAGTGACGCGGGATGAACTGTTTATGCGCAAGCTGGTGGATGCTACCCTGATGAAAAACAAATTATGGGCCCATCTGTCCAATGAGTGTCAGGATCGGCGGGATCATGCCATTTATGTAACAGCATATGAACAGCAGATGCCGGAAGGGCATGGTGCTGCTATTGCGGATGCAGCACTGGCAATGTGTAAAATGTCTTCCATGTACAGCCCGGAATATATGCTGTGGAACGGACGTTCTTTTGATGAGCTGGAGCTTGCGGAATCCTCTGGCTACACGATGGAGCTGGCCGAGCAGCTGCTGGATCACTACATGGTACGCGAAGGCAGGACGTACGAATTTTTGTACTCGGTGCTGGATGCGGATCGGAAGAAAGTTCTGTTTTTTATGAAAGAGGTGGATCTGTAATGAAGGAAGAAGAGGTGCTAAGATCCTTATCCGGGCAAGTGTCTGGAGCCGTCATCAGTGATGAAATTGCATTCGCATTACAGTCTAGTTCTGAGACTGCAGTGGCATCTGGCAATGCATTGGAATCAAAATCATCATCCACATTAGGCTCTGAAATAGGCTTTAAACCAAGCCCCAAATCAGAACCAAAACCGGGCTCCAAAGCCAAACTGGTTGCATTTTCACTAATGCTGGCTGTACCTGCGGTGCTTACGGGATGTGGCAGTAGCAATGACGAATGTGACCCCCAATATGATACAGGCTGTGAGTACGATTCCAGCAGCGGTCACTACTATTATGGCGGATACGGCGGCTCATCTTATCGGGGTAGCAAGGACAGTAGTAGCTCTTATAAAAGCTCATCCAAATCGAAATCGAGCGGCTTCGGTAGCTTTTTCCGAAGTTCCGGAGGTTGATTGCATTATGAAGCAAGCGAATATTCACCGTATCATCTGGGGGAGGCTGGCAGGATGAGGGAAGTGTACTCGATGCCATTCCGTCACGAGGAGATTTTCTCGGGTGAAGCTGGAGAGCAGATCCCATATCATCGCATGTATGGCAAACAGTATTGTGTGCCTGCATTGACGGTTTATACACCGGAAGAACTAGAAGAGCTACGCACTGCGACGGAAGCGGTGGATGCGATTTACAGTAAAGTCATGCGTTTTATTCAGCGAAATATGCCAGACTCGTTTCTGGAGCATCCTCTTGGCATCCATCCGGGGTTGATCCCCGCAGCACGCATGGAAGCGGTTATCGGCGGAATCACTCGTCAGGACTGGATTATTGGCGAAGCTGGTCTGAAATGTATTGAAAATAACACGGATACGCCAACAGGTATCCCTGAATCGGCGGCACTCGAACGTATTCTGATCGGCCAGACAGCTGACCAGGCATGGACTGCACCCTCCGCACATATGGATGAACATATTCGAGAGTGTTTCCGATTGTGGTTAACCTTTTATGCCGAGCAAGGGCTGGAAGGGCCGGTCACATTCACCTCTTACGGCGATCATGTGGAGGATCGAACCAACACCGTCTACCTGATGGAACGCTGTCGTGAAGCCGGATACGAGGTGTTATATGCTCCATTGGAGGAGCTTGAGATTGTGCCGGGCGAGGCACTGTATCATCAGGGACGTGAGATTCGCCTGTTATATCGGTTATACCCGCTGGAATATCTGATTGGTGATCGGGATGAGACGACCGATGTGGACATTGGCGCTGCTCTGATTGAACTGGTACGAGAAGGGCAACTTGGCCTGATGAATCCTGTCCAGCATGTGCTGATGCAGAGCAAAGGTTTTATGGCTGCTATCTGGTCGCTGTACGAGCGGAATGAGCAGACGCCAGAGTATTGTGGATTTACGCTTTTTGACGAAACGGAGTTGGAAGTGATTTCTCGTTATTTGCTGCCAACCTACTTCACCGCGGAGCCGTTTGAGCAGAGCGATGTGCCTTACGTAGCCAAGAGCTATTGGGGGCGCGAGGGTCGTGGAACACTTTTGCTGGATCATAAAGCAGTCCAAGGTTCGGTGGAAGTCGTAGATACGAATAGGGGTACAGGTACGGATAAAAATACGAATACAGCAGACGAATCTATACTCCTGAACAAAGAAGATGAAGATGAAGATGAAGATGAAGATGAAGATGAAGATGTGAC
This sequence comes from Paenibacillus sp. TSA_86.1, assembly GCF_052691815.1. Taxonomy (NCBI): domain Bacteria; kingdom Bacillati; phylum Bacillota; class Bacilli; order Caryophanales; family Paenibacillaceae; genus Paenibacillus; species Paenibacillus sp. TSA_86.1. The sequence goes on from NZ_JBQZGE010000005.1 coordinate 197,704, forward strand.
TGCTTATTATGAAAACCAGCCCAAGGTATATCAGCAACTCGTGCCGATGGAACAGGCTGTGATTCAGACAGAGGATGGAGAATACCGTGGTTATTTGCTGACGGGTGTATTTGTGATTGGCGGACGTTTTGCCGGGATGTTGCCCAGGGTCGGGGAGAAAGTGACCGGAGATATGGCGTATTATTGCGCCGCTGCAGTACGCGACAAGATGATTGACGAGGAGGAGAAGGAATGGAAAAGCTAGGATTGAACCTCGTGAATGTTGCGGTGGGGATTGGCATTCTGTTAGTGGTATTAATTGTAGGATATTTTGCGTTCAGTAAATTGACTCGTTATAACGATAGTGAAGAGATTGCAAAAGGAAATGAAGCCGCAGGTATGTACATGGGTAGCAAGCTGCTGGGACTGTGCATCATTGTAGGGATGGTGTCCTTCTCGACGCATGCGTGGCTGGATATGCTGCTGTGGTCGGTGCTGGGTATCCTTATTCTGTGCCTGGTCTATATTATATTTGATTTCCTGATCCCGAAAATGCGAGTGTGTGATGAAATTGCACGAGGCAATATGGCGGTAGCACAGTTGTTACGTTCCGTAATTATCGGCGTTTCCATCGTCATTGGTACGTTTTTGATGTAAAATAAACCCTGACGTTACGCATAGATATGTCCGTTGAATGAACATGGTGATATAGACGAGGGACGTTCAACGGATATAGAACGAATATTATACAGAAGAAGGAGCACGGCAGCATGAGAAGAGTCATCATTGATACGGATACAGCAGGAGACGATACGATTGCGATCCTGACGGCACTACATCATTTTCAGGTGGAAGGCATTACGATTACAGGCGGCAACGTGCAGTTTGACCAAGAGGTTGAAAATGCACTGTACACCGTACAAGTTGCCGGACACGGCGGCAAGGTTCCAGTATACAAGGGCTGCGAGCGTCCACTCATGGCCTATGGTCAAGCTCAGCATCGTACGGTGGAGGACGTGCACGGCGATGACGGCATGGGCGGCGCACATTTCCCCAAGGCGGATCAGCGTCCGGAGAGCGGCCACGCGGTTGATTTTATTATTGAGAAGGTGCACGCACACCCGGGGGAGATCGAACTGCTGGCGATTGCGCCGCTAACAAACATTGCGATGGCTATTCAGAAAGATCCAACGATTATCCCTGAAATTGCTCATCTATATATCATGGGGGGGACGAACAATGCACTGGGCAATATTACACCGGCAGCAGAGTATAACTTCTACGTAGACCCGGAGGCAGCCAAAATTGTACTTCATGCAGGCATCCCGATTACGATGGTTGGCTGGGAGATGTGTACTCAATATTCTGTCATGGACGATGACGATCATGCCGAGATTGATGCATTGGATACCTCGGGTTCCGATTTTTTCATAGCGATCAATAAAGTGGTCATGCAGTTCAACAAGTCGGTACATAAACTGAACGGAACAACACACCCCGATACGCTGTTAATGGCGGTAGCGGCAGATGAGTCACTCATGACGAAGTCCGGGCATTATTATGTCGATGTGGAAGCAGCAGGGGAATTGACGCGAGGATATAGCGTGGTAGATATCAACGGACGTTTGGGCAAAGCGCCGAATGTACGTGTCTGTGAAGCGATTGATCGTCCGAAGTTCAAGTCCATGCTGCTGGATGTGCTGTCAGCGATTAAGTAATTAGGGCGCATCACCGTAGTTTAAACCGAAAAGCAAGGGAGCACTCGGTAAATCTATAGGGAAAATGATGGGTGATTGTAGAGATCGTTGTCAGATGAAAAGGATATATGATTTCAAATCCGTACCTCTAACCAGGTGCGGATTTTTATTTTGCCTATGTTCAACTAAACTACTTCATCTGTCGTAGTAACTGTGCTATACTTAAACTACTACGACAGATGAAGTAATGAGGAGGAATATCTTTTGTGATCAGCAGTGATGTAATACGCGGTTATAATGATACGCTGATCCTCTACATGTTGCTTGAAGGGGAATCGTACGGATACGAGATTTCCAAGAACATCAGGCAGCTGACGGATGAGAAGTATGTCATGAAAGAGACCACTCTTTATTCGGCCTTCACCCGCTTGGAGAAAAACGGATATATCGAATCTTTTTATCAGGATGAAAGTCTGAGCAAACGCCGCACGTATTACCGGATCACGGCAGCTGGCCTGGACTATTATAGGGAAAAATGCGAGGAATGGAAGGTTACGCAAGAGGTCGTTAATCTGTTTATCAGGGAGCTGTGATCGGATATGGAGACAATAATGGTGTATCTGGACAATATGTTTGCGGGATTGCCGAGAAGTCCTGAGGTGGAGCGCATGAAACAGGAGCTTCTTTCGGGTATGGAAGATAAGTATCTGGAGTTAAAACAGGAGGGCAGATCGGAGAATGAGGCGGTTGGCATTGTCATCTCTGAGTTTGGCAATATTGAGGAACTGATGGAAGAGCTCGGTATTCAGACTGAGGATGCCGAGGTAACATATCCCGTGCTGACCGAAGAAGAGGTTCAGGCCTATCTCGCGGCTAAACGAAGTGCAGGCTTCTGGACGGGGCTTGGCGTGTGGCTGTCCTCGGCGGGAATAGCTTTCCTCATATTAATGGATACGTTGTTCGAAAGCATGGGTACATCATCAGATCAAGGTGCGGTTGGTATTGGCTCTGTACTTGGCATGAGTGGTATGTTTGTGCTGGCGGCTGTTGCTGTGGGCATGTTCATCTACAGTGGTATGAAACTGGGGCGGTTTGAGTATATGGAGAAAGGGTTCCAACTCCCTCGTTCCCTGATGATGACTATTCAGCGTAGTAAGGCAAGCTTTGCACTCACATATCGTGTGGCACTCATTACGGGCGTGTGTCTGTGCATTCTTTCTCCTGTTTTCATCTTTGCAGGGACCTATGTGAATGATACGTATGCAGCTTACGGGGTGTCGGCTCTTTTGGCGACGGCGGGGCTTGGTGTGTTTCTGTTTGTCTATTACGGTAATATTCAGGGTTCCTATACGATGTTGCTGGAGGATCAGCACTTGAATGCAGTCAAGAGAGAAGAGGCACGAGCAGTACGAGCCGTCGAGGCTGTGGTCTGGCCGCTCGCGACAGCGTTCTTCCTCTTTACGGGTTTCGTCTACCAGCGCTGGGATATTAACTGGGCGATTTTCCCGATCGTCGGCATTCTCTCTGGCAGTTTTAGCAACGTGTATCACATTATGAAAAATAAAAAGCCATCCTGATCCTTAACTGCGTTCTGGAGCGGAAAAGTTAAAAATACTGAACCCGCCTTATTCAATCATATAAGGCGGGTTTTATGCGTAAAACGTCCAAGAAACACAGTTGTAAGTACGTGTTACCCTCTAAAAAAAAGCGAATGCCTGTGGTAACAAGATCATGATCTTCCTCATCAGGCAGACCTGATACCGTGATCGTCCTTAACCGGGGTGAGTGCCTTCCATCGCATGCAAAAAGAGACGATGCCCCTTTAGTGTAATATCGATGGTCACAGCTTGTGACCGGCGCTTCGCTTCCTGATTTAGATGCAGGCCGAGTTGTAGCGCTGTTTCGGAGTTGAACGTATCCCATACCAGTTCCTGTTCTTCCTGCTCGCACTGAATTACACACTCTATCTGATGTTAGAAGAGATTCAAGACCGGATCATTTGGAGACGTTGTAGCCGCTGTGGTAAAGTAAGGGGAACGTTATAAGGATTTTCTACAATTGAGAAAATAAAGAGCGGCTCAGGCGGGCAGGGGGAAAACGATGCTGTTTTATTTTATCGCGGTGCTGGTTACGCTTGTGGATCAGGGTACCAAAATTGCGGTTCGGATGTATATGGAGGTTGGCGAAGTGATGCGGCTCGGGGATTCAGGAATGCAGCTGCAGCATTATGAAAATAGTGGCATGGCCGGAAGCATGTTTCAAGGTAATGCACGTTTATTCGGGGTCATTGCCGTGCTGTTTATCGCAGGTATGCTCTATTATCGGCATAAAGGTGAGATACGGGGATTCTGGATGCAGGCCGGGGCAGGATTCATGGTCGGCGGTGCGCTCGGCAATGCCATAGACCGCTTTGTTTATGCTCGAGTGACGGACTTTCTTGTGTTTCCGTCAGGACGGGGCATATTAAACCTCGCAGATGTGGCAATTAACATTGGCGTGGTGATGATCATCATCGGCATGCTGATTCGTGCATATCAGCGGTATCGGGAGAAGCGTATGCGTAATGCACTGCCTAAAGGGTAACGTTAATGGATATAACCAATGATTGGTCTAATGTATGGTGGCAAAAGAGCCGAAGCAGAGGTTAATCCTGCTTCGGCTCTTTGTTATTGTGACTTTTTTTAAAGGATTTAGTCATATGATTTGAATAGTTCTGCATCAAGCTCAGCTAGTTTTGCAGACGAGGTTGTCAGATCCTTTTGTAAGTATAGCCGGGCCATGATTGCCTCTTCGTTTGACAATTGAGCAAAATTTTCATTGATATATTTTTTATAAATGGCTGTGTTTATTTGGACGATTTCAATTGCAAGATTTAAACTTTTTTCAAGGTTATCTGTTACAACTACCTCGAGAGTAGAGTTGCTCTGCAAAAGAAATTTTTCAAACATAGCTATACTTGAATTAAAGTAGATAAAACCAGGGACATAATTAAGAGTAATAGGTTCTGTCATGTCCAGAGAGAAAGCTTCTTTTCCATCAGGAGAGTTATATATCTGTACATAGCTTGCATATTGATTCTGATTTTGATTTAACTGTTCATAGCTCTTGTATAAGAATAGTAAATCCTCTTTACTAATCTTCTTTTTATCTATAGCGCTCTGCAAAGTTGACAAGATTGAATCCGAAGTGGAAAGAATACCGCTCTCGTAATCTGATAGTACCTGACTGTATTGTTGATTTAAATAATCTTTTAGTTTTCCATTACTTGAATTATAACCAATAACATTTGCAACTAGAGACGCTACAAGAGCAAGAGCTAATATAATAATAAGATTTTTTTGGCTCATTTTTTTCATAAGTTAAGGTTCTCCTTAGAATAACTTTTGATGTACAACTGTGCATACACTCTATCTTAATCGCATTATCCATTTTATTCAACTCCTTGACAATATATGTATCCTGAAATATATTTATAACTTAAATAAGGTCAAATGGGAGGTATTGTAAAATGAAAGCGGTATTAAAGAATGTAACCTTGCTGTCTCTAATTATTACACTAGTCGTATCCTTTAGTGGAGTTAGTAGCGCTTCGAGTGAGTCTGTTATTGAAAAAGGGGAGATTCCTCAAACCGCAACATCTATTCCGGGATATATGGTTTCGAAAGAGAACATTCAAAGGGTCATAGGATCTGAAGAATATTCAAATTACATCGCTGAAGAGAAGTTAGTGCATCGGACTAAACTATTAATAGATAATTTAACGCTGGATGGCGATGCTGTACATATTAATGGGCTTGTTAGATACAATGGGGGGGCTATTCCACTTCAATTGGATGGTAAAATGTATTCAAGTAGAGAACAATCCGATGGAATTGAAAGTTATGTTGGAGATTTGAAGGAGAATAATGATAACTTTAAAGTTTTACATTTCAAGATAAAAACCAATGATAAAGCCGACACAAGTCTTATTTCTACGGACTTACGAAACACAGCCAATATTAAATTATACCTTCAAGATAAAAAAGGCGGTATTTTGTACTTCGAAGAGAAATTAAATAATTTAAATATAGATACTTCTAAAATCACTACGGATGGATCATATGTAGATAGCCTTTTGGATGGCAATTGGTTTGAACAAATTCTTGCGCCTGCGGAGTCACATAAAATTACTAACGATGAAATTAGCCTTTTTTCAACTCATTCCTACATTAAATCTTGTTCCACTGTTTACTATTCCAAAGTCCCTTTTGGCTTAGATGTAGCAGAATTTTATTTCTGTCCTAAAGTTGAGGGTGATATCGTTGATGTTGGTTCATCATCTAGTGCCAACTGGACGTCCAGACTAACAGTTGCAGAACATGTAAGAGTGAATGGAAATACAACAACAGGTATTGAGCAACGTTATAAAATAGGCGGGGTGACAAGTGGAGGAACTCAGACTCTTGGAACTATCGCAGCGGGCCAGAATACAAAAATAACTTCCAGATTGATTGGTGGGGTATACAAAAAATCTAGTTCAGAAGTTAAAGTTAACTGGCCAGTTATTGTAGGCTATTTCACAAAAAGTATACCTTACTATGCTGCTGGAAAATCAGCATATGATGTACTTACAAGTATCTCGTATAATACAACCACTACAAATGTAAGTAATAATACGTATGAGAATGTAATTGGTAATACAAGTGGCTTCTCTTATAAAATTGATAAATCTGGATATCTATACGATGCTAGTCACTACCTTGATTTAGGTCTTTTCGTTTCTACTTGGAGATCTCAAGAAACAAAAAACGAAAGTACTACAGCCTATATTAATTGGAAATTTGATGTTAGTTTCCTAGGTTCGAAAGTAGAGACGTTAGATTGGAAAATTCCAGTAAACTACAAGGTCAATGCTAACTAGTTTGTCACTGGTATAATTGTTGAGTCAGCTCAAACCTTAAAAAAGGTGTAAAAGAGCATATTAGAAAGAGAGAGAGAGGAAGTGAGCAAACAAAGTGCTTGCTTCTCTCTCTTTTTCTGTTTTGATTTACGGAGAACGGCCAAATCCATTGATTCATAAACTAATATGTGATATTTTGAACTCGTTAATTTAATCAATAAACAAAGTAGAACCGCTCAGAGGAAAAACAACATAAGCGAGATCGTTTTTTTTATTTCTCTTGCAAGCGCTTCAATATCACCTTAACAGAATAACGTAGATGAATCCGGCATCGAGTGTATCCCGTTATGCAACATAAGGGCGTGAGATGGTGGTTTCTTTTACATGCAGAAAGAGGAGGACGTTTGGACATTGCAGCGGAAAACGAGACATTTTAACTCACTTCGTAATCAGATTTTTGTCGGTTTTGTGATGGTCATGATCATTGTTCTATTGCTCGCTGGCATCACAGCCTATGACCGTGTAGCGGCTTTGCTGAAAAGCAATGCCGAAAAGCATATCCATCAAACCGCGGTGCAGGCCAGTGGTAGACTGGATGCACTGATCGCTCAGGTGAATTCCTTGACTGCTCAGGTTGCAGATGATACTTACGTGCAGCGTCTGCTCAGTGAGGAGAAGCGGGGACAGAAGGCGACCTTTAATCAGCGTCAGGCACTGCTGCAGATTGCGGGCAGTTACCAATCCTTTATCAATGGCGCACAGAGCATGGAAATCTACACGACCGATTATAGCCGTATCTTCCCGATGGATGATCGCTCCTTAAATCACAGGCTGGAACGGAGCTGGATTGTCAAGGCAGATGAGGGGAAGGGACGGCTGGTATGGGCAGGCTCTGATCCCGATGATCCAAGCATTCTTCTGGCTGTTCGGCGAATCAGCTTGCTGGATCGTTCCTTCGAGCATGGGGGATACGTGGTCGTGCGTATGCAGCGCAGTTTTTTTCAACTCAATGATTCGGACGGGACAGACGGCTCACAGGATTCGATTATGCTGCTGGACGGCGGCGGTGAAGTGGTCACGTCTAATTTGGATGTGCATCTCGATCCTCAAGCGGTGATGAACAGTGAATCGGTTGTTCAGAACGGCAAGGAATCTTATATCGTGGTGAAGCAGCAATCCGAGTTAACGGGGTGGACACTGGCTGTATTGACACCACTGCGAGAGACCACTGAAGGCGTATCGATTTTGAGAACAGCTTTGCTCGTATCGGGTATCATTGGCGTTGTGCTTTTTCTGATCATGTCCTTCTTCCTCTCCACGATGATTACTCGTCCGTTAATTCGGTTGATGCGGGCGATGCGAGGTGCGCAGCCGGGGGCGATGAGACCTAACCTTATGGTCAGTTCTACCTTGGAGATCAATGAGCTGAATGAGGTGTATAACCAGATGGTCTACAGGCAGAATGAATTGACACGGGTGGTACATGAGAAGGAAGTTATGCAGTCCCGGGCTGAGATGAAGGCTTTGCAATCCCAGATTAATCCTCATTTTCTGTTCAATACATTAGAAGCATTCTACTGGTCACTGGAGGAAAAAGGAGAGGAGGAGATGGCGCGTATGGTTATCGCCATGTCTCGGTTATTTCGCTACATTATCTCCAACCCCCATCAGGATGAATGGGTTACACTGGCGGACGAGCTTGAACATGTAGAGCGGTATCTGAACATTATGCAGATGCGGCTGGGTGACAGAATGCAGTGGGAGATCAAGCTCAGCGATGAACTACGCAATGTACCTATGCCTAAGCTGCTGATTCAGCCGCTGGTGGAGAACGCAGTTTTGCACGGCATCGAGAGTTCTTTAAAGCCTGGAAGGATAGAAATCGGCATTCATCCTTCTTCGAAGACAGGTGAGGTGTGTGTCGAGGTCCGTGATACTGGGCCGGGTATAGATGAGGAACGTCTTCAGACCATTAGACATGCACTCAACAATGGTGATCCGGTAGCTCTTGGGAGAGGAACCGGTGTAGGGCTGGTTAACGTACATCAACGCCTCCGGCTGTACTTTGGCAGCCAGCTTGGCGAACACGCCAAACTAACAATAGAGAGCAAATTAGGAATAGGAACAGTCATATGTTTTGAAATTCCGAGGGGAACGGAGGCTGAACATGATTCATGAGAGAACGATTCTGATTGTGGACGATGAGCCGCGTACAAGAGAAGGGATTCGCAAGACACTGGAGGCATGGTCTGCCGGAAAGAACCGAATTCAGACGGCTGCGAGTGGTGTCGAGGCCAGGGAATGGCTTGCAAGTCAGCCTGCGGATCTCCTGATTACCGATGTGCGTATGCCAGAGTTCTCCGGCCTATCCTTAGTGGAAGCCATTCAGCATTTTCCGAGTAAACCAGCGGTTCTGATTATGTCAGGGTATGCGGATTTTAATTATGCTCAGCAGGCCATTAAGCTGGGCGTGGTGGATTATTTGCTCAAGCCAATTGATAAAGAGCAGCTACTTCAGACCGTACAGAAGGCTCTTCAACTGCATGAGCAGCAACGGCGTATTCAAACGATGCAGGAGATGGTTGATCCGAAGCTGGTTGATATCCGGGAACGGAGAGAGCAGCAGGAGGATACACCCATTGGGGAAGCTCTGGCTTACATCGAGGCACATCTGGGCGAGCCGATGACCATGCGTGAGCTTGCGGATACCCTGCACCTGAACTCCAGTTATTTTAGCGTTTTGTTCAAAGAGCAGGTCGGACTGAATTTCAGTGAGTATCTCATGCGCAAACGGGTACAGCGAGCGAAGGAACTGCTGGTGCAGACGAACCTGCCCATCTCGGAAATTGCCGAGAGAGTTGGCTATCAGACCGATAAATATTTTATCAAAGTATTCAAAAGCCTGGAGGACATCAGTCCAAGCAAATATCGCCATGCCGTAAATGAAAAGAGTTAACATATCCGCTTAAGAAAAATTCTCTCGTCCAATAAAACAGGTAATAAACACTCAAAATAGTGGAGTTTTTCCAAATCATTCTACCCTTATTGGCTAGAGGTGCCCATGCTACAATTTTGTTAAAGCGGTTACATTAACCGGAATTCCACTATTGGGGGTTGGAAATATGAATAAAAAGACACTGGCTATGATTCTGTCATGGACGCTGATTCTGGCTGTCATTTTGACGGGATGCAACAATGCAGGTTCTGGTTCAGGCAAGGAATCCGGCAGTAATGCAAGCGGCGGTGACAGTGGCGGAGATGGCAAGGTAACTTTAAAGTTCATGCATCTTTGGCCTGCAGGCAGCTCCGCACAACAGAACAAGCTGGTCAACGATATTATCCAGCAGTATCAGACCGATAACCCAAATGTGACGATTAAACAGGAAGTGCTGGAGAATGAACAATACAAGAACAAACTGAAAATTCTGTCTGCTTCCAATGAACTCCCCGATGTGGGCGTAACCTGGGCTGCGGGATTCCTGGAGCCTTATGTGAAGGGTAATCTGTTTGCACCACTCGATGATTTGCTGAAAGGGGACCTGGGCGAGAAGTTTATCGCTGGAACGACTGAGGCTTACGCGGTAGACGGTAAAACGTATGCACTGCCGATCGAGCTGAATATCTCACCTATTTATTACAACAAAGCGATTTTTGAAAAATATAATTTGCAGCCGCCAGCCACCTATGATGAATTCCTGAACGTGGTGAAGACGCTGACCGATAACGGTGAAGTGCCGATTGCACTGGGGAACAAGGACCGATGGACGGGGTCACTCTGGTACATGTACCTGGCGAATCGTGTAGGCGGGGATGCGCTTGAGAAAGCCATTAACGGCTCCGGTAAGTTTGATGATCCGGCACTGACACAGGCTGCGGCTGAAGTGCAAAAGCTGGTAGATATGAATGCATTCAACAAAGGGTTTAACGGTTTGTCCAATGATGAGGGCAAATCCGAATTCATGAATTCCAAAGCGGCAATGTATCTGATGGGAACTTGGGAACTACCAAACTTTACAACGAACCCGGACATCCCACAGGAATTCAAAGATAAGGTTGGATTCTTCAAATTCCCGACGATTGATGGTGGCAAAGGTGACATTAATAGCTGGGTAGGCGGGCCAGGCGTAGGATTGTTTGCGGCTCAGAACTCAAAAGTGAAGGATGAAGCACAGAAATTCATTCAATACTTTGTGGAAAAATGGGGCGAAAGCTCGGTGACCCAAGCAGGGGTCATCCCGGCGACCAAAGTGGATACAGCTACGGTACAGCTGCCACAGCTTTACATCGATCTGCTGAACGAGTTGAATCAGGCGAGTAGCTTGACCCTCTTTGCAGACGTGCAGATGAAACCGGCAGCCGCTCAGGCACATCTGGACATGATTCAGGCATTGTTTGGCAAAGCAGTTACACCGGAAGACTTTGTGAAGAACCATCAGGCGGCCATCGACAAGGGCAACTGATGTACACCTCACCGACACGTACACCACAGGAATGTTTAAACGCTTGAAGGGAGGATTACGTCTTGGACAAAGTCATGTCAAACCGTCTGGTGGCTGCGCTATATGTGCTTCCTGCGCTGCTTCTGCTGCTGGTTCTGGTCTACATCCCGATTGTGCTCACCGGATATTACGGGTTGATGCAATGGGACGGGATTGGAGCGATGACGTTTATTGGTTTGGATAACTACGCCAGATTGATTCAGGATAGTACGTTCTGGCAGAGTGCCAATCATACCTTTTTGCTAGCCTTATTCTCTGCGCTGAGTCTCATTGGTTATCTGATGATTGCACTGGTGCTGTCAGGCAAGATTAAGGGCGCGAATTTTTTTCGAAAAATATATCTGATTCCGATGCTGCTATCTTCGGTTGCCATCGCCCAGTTATGGCTGAAAATCTATCACCCCAGCAATGGTGTGTTAAACAGCTTTCTGGAAGCCATCGGATTTAGCAATCCGCCAGCCTGGCTGGCGGAACCATCACTCGTGCTGTATGCACTGTTCGTGCCTATTCTATGGCAGTATGCAGGTTTCTATATTTTGATCTATTATGCGGCACTCAAAAACATTCCGGAATCACTGGTGGAGGCCGCCCGTATTGATGGTGCGAACCCGTGGCAGATTGCTTTCCGTATTAAGCTGCCGCTTATTACCGAAGTGATTAAAGTGACCGTGGTACTCGCCGTGGTAGGATCACTCAAATATTTCGACTTGATCTACGTCATGACAGATGGCGGTCCGAATGGCTCCAGCGAAGTCATGGCCTCCTACATGTATCGTCAGGCGTTTCGCAGTTTTGACTTTGGATACGGCAGTGCGGTAGGGTTCTTCCTGCTTCTGATCTGTCTGGTCGTGACCTGGCTGCTGCGCAAGGCAACGGCATCCAAAGACACAATTCAATATTCCTGACGCATACGTACAATGAAAGGAGGTCATTCCGTTGAAGATGGAACCGGCTGTTCGGTTGCCCGTGAGACCGGAGACAGGTCATCGCTCTGCATGGATAAGAAGGTTAGGATACGTCCTGTTATATGTGCTTCTGTCTCTGGTGGCTTTGCTTCAAATCTTGCCTTTAATCTGGTTGCTGTTATTTTCACTCAAAAATAATCAGGAAGTATTCGACATGGCTCCTTTTGCACTACCGGCTACGCCGCGTTGGGAGAACTATGTCAAGGTATGGACGGAAGGTAATATCAGCTTATATTTTTTCAACAGTGTATGGATTACGGTGGTTTCTGTCGTGTTTACGGTGCTGTTTGCCAGTCTCGTAACCTTTGCCATTACACGGATGCGCTGGAAGGGACGTTCACTGGTGCTCGGACTGTTCATGGTGGGTCTGATGATCCCGGTGCATTCCACGCTGATTCCGTTGTTCAGCCTGTTCTTGAAGTTGAATCTTACGGATCATCCGTTATCGGTCATTCTTTCTTATATTGCATTTAATATGCCGATTACGATTATGATTCTGCTCGGATTCTATTATGCGCTTCCGAGAGAGGTCGAGGAGGCGGCGGTGATGGATGGCTGCTCGGTGAACCGCATCTTCTTCCGCATTGTACTGCCGATGACAGCATCCGTTATTGCAACAACCGCGATCATTAATATGATCTATGACTGGAACGAATTTATTTTCGTCAATACCTTCATCAGTTCCGATGCGTACAAAACGCTGACCGTCGGGGTACAGAACTTTATCGGGCAGTATACAACCGATTGGGGAGCCATTGGTGCAACGCTGATGATCAGCATCCTGCCGATTCTGATTGCATTCCTTGTGCTGAGTGAACGAATTGTGGAGGGGATTGCGGCAGGTTCGGTGAAAGGATGATTGTCTGTCAGTGCGTATAAGATGCTTCTGATATTTAAAATGTAATAAAATTGAGACCCTTCCATTGATCGCAGGATATGCGTGGTGGAAGGGTTTTATTGTGTCTTGATGATGTGGCAGAGAGCCATGCATGAGTAACTACAAGACCAGATTTATGAAAATAATACAATTCCTATTTCTGGAATTACAAAAAACTTTCAATTATTTTCGCAAAACTACTGCATTTTCAAATCACCTGTGCTAACATACCCTATGAATTAAAGCAAACGTTGGAAAGGTGAGAAAATGACAGCAATATCCTCGACCAAAGAGTCTCTCCGTTCAGATGCCCAGGATCTGAAGCTGATTCGGTTAACCTGGCCTATATTCCTGGAACTCTTTTTGTTTATGTTGATGGGGAGCGTGGATACGCTCATGCTTAGCTCGGTATCGGATAATGCCGTCTCCGGGGTGGGTGCAGCCAACCAGATTATCTCCATTGCAATTCTGGTACTCGAAGTCATTGGTCATGGTGCTGCGATTGTTGTAGCCCAATATATCGGTTCGAAAAAGCTGACTGAAGCAGCTCAGGTTACAGGTAATGCCATCACGCTTAACCTGGCGGTTGGATTGATTCTGAGTGTGATCTTCCTGGTGTTTGGTGGACATCTGCTGTCGCTTTTAAATATACAAGGTGAAATTTATGATTACGCACGATCCTATATAAGCATTGTCGGCGGCGGGATTTTCCTGCAGGCCCTCATTAATGCACTGGCGGCTACGATTCGTACACATGGTTATACGAAGGAAACGATGTATGTATCGGTGTTTATGAACGTGATTCACGTGATTGGTAACTACGCGCTGATCTTTGGACATTTCGGCTTGCCGAAGCTGGGCGTAGAAGGAGCAGCAATTTCGACGGTAGGTAGCCGTTTCATCTGCTTGCTGATCTTCTTCTGGCTCTTGTACCGTGTAAGTGAGGTTCGTGTCGATTTTGAATATTACATTAAGTTGTCCAAACAATTTATTGGGAAAATTCTGCGGATCGGGATTCCATCTGCGATGGAATCCATGGTATATCACTCTTGCCAGCTCGTATTTACGTTGTACGTGACTTATCTGGGCGCAGAAGCGATGGCAACCAAGCAATATGCGGGCAATATTTCAAGCTACATTTATCTGTTCAGTATGGCGATTGGTATGGGAACGTCGATCATTGTTGGCCGACTTGTAGGAGCGCGCCGTAAGGATGATGCGTACAAACGTGTATTTGACAGCGTGAAATGGGCGCTACTGGCAACCGTTGTTATTGATGTGGTCATTATTATTTTCCGTGTACCGCTGATGAGTATCTTCACGGAGAATCCGGAGATTATCAAGATGGGCGCACAAGTGCTCCTGCTCAGTCTCGTGCTTGAGACCGGGCGTACCTGCAATATCGTTATTATTGGTTCCCTGCGTGCGGCAGGGGATGCGAAGTTTCCGGTTTACATGGGTCTAATCTCCATGGTGTGCATGAGTCTGCCTCTTGGCTATCTGCTCGTGTTCCAGTTGAATATGGGGCTGGCAGGCGTGTGGCTTGCCATTGCAGCGGATGAATGGACTCGAGCGGTCATTATGTACTTCCGCTGGAAGAGCCGTGCATGGGAGAAACATGAGCTGGTAGAGCATGATGAAGAAGAGGTTAGTGCACAGCCGGTTCCAGCAGTATAAGTCCGCCTGTGGTTTTGAGAGTATCGAAGTAAAGAACAGTTAAGCTGTCGCACGGTGGACTGGCGTGGTCTCGGTTCGCCTAAAGTAACAGTATCTACGAAGAGTCGGTTAGGGACATGGTTGTCCCTGGTCTGGCTTTTCTTTTTTTTATTTTCCGCAAAAATGATCAAAACGGCTCCTGTGCGAACACGTATAGTAAAGATATGGAAGGGAGGCATCCTCAATTGAGTCGATATCAGGAGATGATTCAGAACAGTCTGATCTACATCGAGAACCATCTGCATGAAGAGATTGGACTGGAAGACGTAGCTTCCGAGGCATCGTTATCGCCTTATCATTATCATCGGGTCTTCCGGGATGGGGTGGGTATGACGGTGGTTGATTACATTCGCCATCGGCGGATGAGTCTGGCATCCACCGCACTGCGCTCTACGGATACAGGGATTCTGGACATATCGCTTGCCTGCGGATTTGAAAGTCAGGAAGCGTTTACGCGTGCTTTTCGCAAAATGTATGGCATGCCGCCTGGACGTTTTCGCAAATTATTCGATCTAAAACTATTCAGTGGAAAAACCAGAGGAGGAGAATTACAGATGAATTCTGCAACGGTAATCAAAGGTTGGATGTTAACGGGAAGTCACCCGCAAAACTATGAGATGGGACTTGACCCTGCCGAGGTACATCAAGGCAAGGCCTCAGGTTATTTGAAGGCTGTTACGCCTATGGAACCGAATGAATTTGCTACGATGATGCAGCAGTTCCGGGCAGATAAATATGTAGGCAAACGGATGAAGTTGACCGGTTTTATCAAAACGGATCGTGTGGAAGCCTTCTGCGGACTATGGATGCGTGTGGATAATCAAGTGCACGATGTGCTGCAGTTTGATAACATGCATGACCGGCCGATCTCCGGTACGCAGCCATGGAATCAGTACAGCATTGTGCTGGATGTACCGGCAGAGAGTGCGGTGATCTCGTTTGGGGTACTCTTGAACGGGAAAGGCAAGGTCTGGGTGGACAGTTTCCGCTTCGAGGAAGTGGATCTGAACACACCATTGACCCATATGGAGACAGAATATGAGATGTCGGACGAGCCTTTAAATCTATCGTTTGAGGAATAAGAAATCAAATTGTGGGGGTTATTTCTGAAAGGGATCAACATATCAAATTGGGAGGTGCTGGCCATGAATGAACCGATGTTGAAGAAAGCGATGGATACGCTGGAATTTTTGAGTCATGATGCATCTACCCGTATGGCGTATGATGCCCGGATGAAGGCCCTGAGCGATGAGAAGTCGATGATTGAGGGTGCGCGGGCCGAAGGGACGGTCAAAGGCAGGCTGGAAGGTTTACGAGAAGGTAAACAGGAAGGCCTACGAGAAGGCAAACAGGTAGGCTTACGGGAGGGCAAGCAAGAGATGGCTCGTGAGTTGTTGGGGCTCGGTGTGGACATGTCCACTATCGTGAAAGCCTCGGGTCTTTCCGAAGAGGAGATTCGAAAGCTGCTACCTTAGCAGTAAGTGCGAATAGAGTTTAAATATTATCGGTGAATTTTACATTGCCACAGTCAACATTTAATAGATAAATATTGAGCCAACCCATCTGCGGAATGGCTCTTTTTGCTGTCTTTAGGGTATAAAAGAAGAAGGGCAACGTCCTTGCGGAGAAGAATCGAGATTCTGCTGGGAACGACCAAAGTTTATGGCGTAATGATCGCGATCTTGTTAACATAAATTCATAACTCATGACACAGATAAAGAGGATGAATCCGATGAATAAAAAAGTACTTGTTGTTGATGATGAATCGAGCATCGTCAGTGCCATTGCATATGCGCTGCGGCGCGAAGGGTATGAAGTGGAGACGGCAAATGATGGCGAAGAGGCCTTGGAAAAGGTTGCTTTGTTCCATCCTCAGGTGATGATTCTGGATGTGATGATGCCCAAGCTGGACGGATATGGCGTCTGCCGCCGGTTAGAAGACCGAGAGGATATCGGCATTATTTTACTTACTGTCAAAAACGAACTGGTTGATAAAATTGTCGGTCTGGAAATGGGCGCAGATGATTATATGACCAAACCGTTTGAAATCCGTGAATTGCTGGCCCGTGTAAAAGCGCTGATGCGTCGTGTGGAGAAGAGCGGTACGCCACCGCAGGACGATTCCAAGAGCCAGGCAATTGTCAACGGGACATTGCGTATCCATGTTGCTCACCGTACGGTCACGGTTGGTGAAGAGAAGCTGGATTTAACACCGAAGGAGTTCGACCTGTTGACCATCCTGATGTCCAACCCGGAACGGGTGTACACGCGGGATGATCTTCTTGATCGGGTGTGGGGTATGGAATATGCGGGCGGTACGCGGACGGTAGACATTCATATCCAGCGTTTGCGCAAAAAAATCGGGGATACGGATCAGCAAATGCTGCAGACCGTATACGGTATCGGTTACAAAGCGACGGCCCCCGAAACAGGCGGGGCGGTATGAGGGTCAGCATCAAGCTGAAGTTCAGTGTGTTTCTGGCAGCATTGCTCATTCTCACCGTGGTTGTGCTGAGCTCACTCGTGCTGCGAGGGATTGAACTTAATCAGCAGTCACAGGTGGAGAGTATTCTCGCCCAGCAGACACGTCTGATTAATCTGAATGTGCGCCAGGCGTACTATACGGAAGCGATTCGCCAGGAACCGGAATTGTTTTTGCAGCAAAATGGGCGCAGGTTGGTGCAAGCTCTTGCCGACTCAACAGGCTTGCCGATTGCATTATATGACATGAGCGGAAAACAAGTGGGAGCCTCGTTCCTCCCAAGTGAAAGTGAACTGGTTCAGGAAACCCTGAATTATGCTTTGCAAAATAAAATAGCCTATCATGAGCAAGATGAGACATTGCTTTATGCCGCGCCGCTGGATGGCCCTGAGGGACAGATCGGTGCGATCTGGGTTCAATATTCTGTGCAGAGTTATCAGGAGTTCTACGCCCGTATTCAACAATTGTTCCTGTGGGCAGGTATCACGGTAGTTGCCCTGAGTTTCATTCTGGGGTATCTGTTCTACAACCGTTTTGCTGTAGCCATCACCCGGTTGAAAAAATCAGCGGCCTCCATCCAGGAGGGGAACTACATCACCGAATCTCCCGTCAAACGCAAGGATGAACTGGGTGATCTGGGACAAGGGATATACTATATGAGCACGTCTATTCAACAGAATATTGCAGCCATGCATGCCGAGCAGCAGAAGCTGCAGCTGGCCATTGAGAAGTTACAGGCACTCGAGCAGCAGCAGAAACAATATATCGGCAATATCAGCCATGAGTTCAAGACACCGCTGACGTCCATCAAGGCGTATGTGGAGCTGCTGAACATGTACAAGGATGATCCGCAACTGCTGGATGATGCTACGAATAGTATTGGCAAAGAAACCGAGCGATTATATGAAATGGTGGAGAAGGTGCTGCATCTGTCTGCGCTCGAGAAGTACGATTTTGAAAATCAGGCAGAAGATGTAGAGATTAAGGCATTGCTGGAGGATGCCTGTGGACGCATGCGAGGTAAGGTGGAAAAGTTCGCTTTGAACATGGAAATGAAGCTTGAACCTGCCGTCATTCACAGTGACCGGGAGAGTCTGATGCATATCTTCATTAACCTGCTGGATAACGCGATCAAATATAACATCCCCGGCGGCATTATTCGGGTCGAAAACGAATTGCGGATGAACGAGCGTCAAGCCGTCATTCGTATCCATAATTCAGGTGTGCCAATCCCGGAAGAGGCAAGGGAGAAGATTTTCGAACCCTTTTACACCGTGAATAAGGATCGAGCTCGAAAAACAGGCGGCACTGGACTCGGTCTATCCCTCGTGAAGCAGTTTGTCGAGAAGCAGGGCGGAACCATTACATTAATGCCCAGTGATCATGAGCATCAGGAAGGCGTGACATTTCAACTCGTATTCCCACTCGTAGATTAAGATCGAGATACAAGTTTACAAGTTGGAAACAAGTCTGAATAACTTTGGAAGTATGCCGGCTTTATGATGGGTGTATAGCATAAGTAACCGAGGGGGATCACGACATGATGAAATGGATGAAAGCGACGTTTGGGGCGCTGGGAGCAGCTGCGTTACTGACAACGGTTGCCTGTGGAAGCACAACAGAGCCGTCTGGCAATACACAAGGTGCGAAAACAGGCACAGATATTACAGTGAAAGATAACACGAACACATCCGTCTACCAGAGTCTCAAGCTGGAGAAAATAGAGAAGCTGCCTAATATGCGCGGAATCGCTTGGTTGAACGAGAGTTCAATGGTTACAGACAAAGAAAACACATCCATGAAATCGGTTAATGTAGAGGGACAAGAGCGGTATCCGCATAACTTGTATATGTATGATCTGACGAAAGGCACAGATACACCGATCAAGGAAAGTGAGGTCAGTCTGGGAGCACCGCAGGTGTCGCCAGATGGGCAGCATCTGTTCTACTGGCAGACGGAGGAGACGACAGGCTGGCCTTTCATTCTGGACCTGAAGAGCGGAGAAGCGGTAGCTGCGGGTAAACAGGATGGATTCATTCAGGAGGGTGCATGGCTGGACAATGAACATGTGGTTTTTTCCAATATGAAAGGCGATCTGATCTCGGCTGCACTGGACGGTACAACGAAAGTACTGGTGGAGACGGGCAACTTCAATGTGCGTAGTATCAAAGCGTCAAACAACGTGATCTATTACATCACGGGAGAAGACGGTCAGTTGAATGCCTATGATGCAAAGACGGGCGAAGTACGACAGGTGCTTAAAAGCGTGGAGTGGGTCATTCCTTCGAACGACGGAACAAGGCTTGCCATTGTGAAAAGAACAGCGGACACCAAACGGGCGCTGGTGCTCACCGATCTGGAAGGGAATGAGAAGGCCACACTCGCCAGGGGCACTCAGATTTTTGGCACAAGCTGGTCAGGTGACGATTCGAAGATCGCGTACACCATTAATTCCGAGAAAGATAATGAAAAGGGATTATTCGTGTCTAACACGGAGTCCGCAGAGCAATTTCAGATTTCGGCAAATATGGACCTAGCGTCCGATCCGTTAGCCTGGAGTACGGAGGGGAATAAAATACTGTTGTCACAATCGGTGATGGAAAATGAGAAGTACCACTTTGTGACCTCTATTATTACGATCTCGGAATAGTTACTGAAAAAAAGAATGGTGGCAGCATAGAAGAGATGTTCCATATCTTTCATGCCTTTCTATACATTTATATTGACTAAGTCCTTCCGCTTCCGATAAACTAGTATGCAGGAATATAAAGTCGAATGTAAGGCAGCAGTTCGAGACGATGTTTCGAGCGGCTGTTTCTTTTCTTTT
Source organism: Paenibacillus sp. TSA_86.1 (assembly GCF_052691815.1). Classification (NCBI taxonomy): domain Bacteria; kingdom Bacillati; phylum Bacillota; class Bacilli; order Caryophanales; family Paenibacillaceae; genus Paenibacillus; species Paenibacillus sp. TSA_86.1. The sequence goes on from NZ_JBQZGE010000005.1 coordinate 217,625, forward strand.
TTACCAACAACATTGAATAGGAACAGGTGATATACATGTGTAACAGCGCGTACCGCGTGCTTTTATATTATAAGTTCGTGAAGATTGAAGACCCCGAGACGTTTACGCAGGAGCATCTGCAATACTGCAAAGATTTGGGAGTGAAAGGCCGTATTCTGATCGCTTCCGAGGGGATCAACGGTACGGTATCGGGAACACCTGAACAGACGGAGCAGTATATGAAAGACATGCATGCCAACCCGCTGTTCAAGGATATGGTGTTTAAGATTGATGATGTGCAAGAGCATGCGTTCAAAAAAATATTTGTGCGTCATAAGGCAGAACTCGTGACGTTCCGCGTCGATGAAGAGCTTGATCCGAACGAGACCAGTGGTAAACGCCTTTCGCCAAAAGAATTCCATGAGCATCTGCAACGGGATGACGTCATCGTCATCGATGGCCGCAATGATTATGAATACGAGATCGGTCATTTCCGCGGCGCTATCCGTCCGGACGTGGAATCGTTCCGCGAGTTCCCGGAGTGGATTCGGGAGAACCTCGGTGATATGAAGGACAAAACGATTATTACGTACTGCACGGGCGGTATTCGCTGTGAGAAGCTGACTGGGTTCATGATCAAGGAAGGTTTTCAGGATGTTGCCCAGCTGGAAGGCGGAATTGTGACCTACGGTAAAGATCCTGAGGTGCAAGGACGTCTGTTTGATGGCAAATGTTATGTATTTGATGAGCGGATCTCGGTGCCGATCAATCAGACGGATGAGGATATTGTCATCGCCAGTTGTTATCACTGTGGCACGACACATGACCGATATATTAATTGTCCGACCTGCAACCTGCAGCATGTATGCTGTGAGGATTGCGAAGAGACGCATAACCGCTTTTGCTCGGATGCTTGCCGGGAGGCAGCGCCCGTACACGCATAAGCAGGAGAGCAGGTGCTGAACGTGAAGCGTGAAGAAGAACGTACAACGCGTGAACGGATTCTGTTCATGCTGAAGCAGCAAGGAACGATGACGGCCCGCGAGATAACTGCGGAGCTGGGACTGACCGGTATGGCGATTCGTCGCCATCTGACAGCACTGGAGCAGGATGGCTGGATTGAGGTACGCGAGGCCCGGGCTACCGCGGGGCGTCCATCCTCGGTATATCATCTGACAGATCGCGGAGATAGTTATTTCCCCAAATCATATTCTTCATTAACGTTGGAATTACTCGAAGAGTTGTCGGACACAGCAGGCAGCCGTGTCGTGGATGGCCTTTTCGAAAGTCGCCGTGACAAGCTGCTTCGCAGTGGTTTGCCACAGATGGAGGGGCATGATCTCGCCGGACGTGTGGAGGAACTGGCACGCATCCAGAATGCGAACGGATATATGGCGGATGCCTCCAGAGAAGAAGATGGCACGTACGTCATTACCGAACTAAACTGCCCGATTGTGCAAGTCGCAAGTGTATACAAGCAGGCTTGTCGCTGTGAACTGGATTTGTTCCGTTCGTTGCTGAAAGCCGATGTCGAGCGCACCGAGTGTTACGCCGATGGCGGCAAGAAATGCACGTATCAGATTCGTGAGGTGTCAGGGAAGTAATAATAGCAAGCTTATCTATGAGATTGTTTCGAATGTTCGAAGCAGTCTTTTTTTACGTACAAAAGAAACGTATATACGCAACAAAATTACTTCAAAACGCTATATCTTTAATGTATACATTCATATCTCAATATGAACATAAGTGAGGGAAAGCTCTTGTTATCTGAAAGTAATTCCAATTATTTTTTTAGAAAGGGGTAATTTACTGATTAAAAACAACCACTATCCTACCGATATATATAATATAAAAAATATAGCTTCTAGAAAAAAGGGGATAGGTTATGGCTCGGAAAAAATCAGGTTTTCTTCGTTCAATACTCACATTTTGTTCATTACGGCAAACGGCAGGACAGATCATGTTGTCTTCACTGATCATTGTCATTGTCTGTGTTGCGGTCCTTTCGGTTACCTTCTATGTTCCTACATCTAATCAGGTCAAAAGCTATTCAACGAAACAGCTCGTATTAGATACAAAATTGCTGGCCAAAGAAATGGACATCAAAATGAAAGAGCAACAAACGGTCGTAAAAATGATCGCCGAGCGAGGTGTGTCGATCGGGGACAATAAAGAGCAACAGATGCAATTTCTCTCCAGTTTAAAAGAGCAGCATCCTGAGTTTACTACAGTTTTGTATTCACCTGATGTAACAGGACAGTTTGCGATGGACGCGACAGGTAAAGAATATGACTTATCGAAGCGGCCTTATTTAAAAGAAATTCAGGCGGGGCGTCCTTATGTCTCTGAACCGTTAATTTCTGTAGTGGATAATAAACTTGGCGTTGCCATTGGTGCGCCGATCATAAAAGATGGTCAGCCGGTTGGTTTCTATACAGCTGGATATCAGATTAATGAATTGGTTGAAGATGTAAGTGCATTTAAGCACGGCAACACGGGACAAGCGGTGTTGACAACAGCGAGTGGAATCTTTATCTATTCTCCAGATGAGACGAAGATTATGAATAGTAATATTACGGATATGGGTAACACCAATATGAATAAAGCATTTTCTGAAGCGGTAAAGGGCAATTACATTGCTTTTGATTTTCAAATAGATGGTGTAAATCGACTTGGCTACATGACTCAAACAGAACTGAATTGGGTTGTTGTTACATATATGGATGAGAGTGAGTTTTCGAAACCGGTTAACGATCTACTAAGACTTATACTTACCGTAGGGATTATTATCGTTGCGGCAGCATTGTTACTAAGTATTTTAATCGCGACCAAAATTGTACGGCCGATTCGTCAACTGACACACGGAATTGATCTGCTGGCACAAGGAGATCTGACGTATCGTATTCCTGTAAAAGGGAAAACGGATATTAGCGTAGCACTACATTCATTTAATAGATCCAGTGAGCAACTACATCAGTTGATGACAAGTGTTACGGATTTGTCCGGCCAATTAACCGATTCTGCGAAACAGCTTGCGGTCGGTGCCGAGCAAGGCTCCAATGCATCACAGAGCATTACGGAGGCCATTATGGTTGTCGCGGAGAGCTCGGAGCGTCAAACGTCCAGTGTACAAGATGGTAGCAAGGCAGCAGAAAATATTGCAGTGCAAATTAACGGTGTTGCCACACATAGCTCCAATGTATCAGCCGTTGCTTCGGAGGCTAATGTGTTGGCAACAGATGGATCTGCTGCGATGAATGATATGGGCAAGAAGATGGATGAGATGGAATATGGTATTCGTGAGTTGTCGAACACCATTCAGAACCTAAGCAGTTTGTCCAATTCTATTGGTGAGGTTGTAGGTGTAATTAGCAACATTGCACGGCAAACGAATATCCTTTCCCTGAATGCCGCAATTGAGGCATCACGTTCTGGTGAGGCTGGCCGGGGATTTGCTGTCGTGGCAGATGAAGTTCGTAATCTTGCTGGACAGTCGATTGCATCCGCAGAGCAGATTGCCGGTTTTATTGGGCGCATTCAGGTGGAAATTGAGCGTACACTTCATGCATCTGAACAGACCGTTGAGCAGGCTGCTCAGGGTAAACAGGCAGGCGAGGTTGCAAGTGAGCTATTTACGAATATTCGCTCTTCTGTGGAGCAGGTCGCTGACAGTATCCGTAGCGTGACGGCTGCCGCGGAGGAAATTGTCTCTGGCACAGGGAGCTTGGTGGGCTCCATTCGCCTCATATCGGAGTCAGCTAGCGAGACGGCAGCAGAGACCCAAAATGTCTCGGCCGCTGCACAGCAGCAAATGGCCTCCATGGAGGAAGTGGCTTCCTCATCTGCAGAACTTGCCGACATGTCAGAGAAACTGCGTTCACAGATTGAGAAGTTTAAATTGTAGTTTTATATACGCAATAGACTAAGAGGTATTTATGAAGTCATGTTTTATTAAAATAGACATGTGAAATCAGGCAACCCGCATGATATGGGGGTTGTCTTTTTTTATTTATGTAAAGTTTTCTATCACGTATCTGAAATAAACTAAAATGGAAGCGGTTCAACCATTGACGGAAGGCGGGATGCACTTTAATATTAGGAAAACAATAAAAGAGCAACACAGCATGGACTTCCGTCGCATGCCAAAAGTCTAGTTTTGTCTGCTTTTGTCGATCAAAGCAACAATGCGTTGAAGCGGTCGTTTTGTCCCGCCTTATCGACTAAGGCAACACTTATAAGAAGACACCACATTTTAACCATTGGAGAGGGGTTCTTACAGATGAAAAAAAAGTTTTGGATGTCACTGATGATGGCTGCTTCGATGATCGTAGCGGCAGGTTGCGGAAATAACAGCGGTACAGGCTCGGAGTCCAAAGGATCAGAAAGTACTACAGGTGGAGGCAGCGCCGAAAAATCCTACCAGATTGCCATCTCCCAGATTGTTGAACATCCATCTCTGGATGCTACACGCGAAGGTTTCATCGCAGCCCTGAAAGATGCAGGTATTGAAGAGAACAAAAACCTCAAGATCGATTACAACAATGCGCAAGGTGATTCTACGAATAACTTGTCCATTGCACAGAAAATTGCAGGCGATTCCAAAAACGACCTCGTGCTCGGGATTGCTACCCCATCAGCACTGGCTCTCGCGCAACAAGTAAAGGACAAGCCACTCCTGTTTGCAGCTGTAACCGATCCACTGGGTGCCAAGCTCGTGAGTGACATGGACAAGCCGGGCGGCAATGTAACTGGTGCATCGGATACCAATCCAGAGGCCATTGTACAATTGGCTGATTTTATTGCTAAAAATCTACCGAATGTAAAGACGGTGGGACTGGTCATCAACGAAGGTGAACCGAATGCAGTGGTGATGGCTGACAATGCAGAGAAGGCTCTGGCAACTCACAACATCAAGCTGGTCAAAGCACCAGTGACCAATACATCGGAAGTAAAACAGGCAACAGACTCGCTGGTAGGCAAAGTGGATGCGTTCTACATTACACTTGACAACTCGGTGGTAAGTGCGGTGGATACGATTATCCAGACAGCGAACAAAAATAAAATTCCGTTCTTCTCCAGTGATCGGGATACGGTGGAGAAAGGCGCTTTTGCAACAGTAGGTTTCAAATATTATGACCACGGCTATCAAGTAGGTGAGATGGCTGCGGACATCCTGAAAAATGGAACCAAACCAGGCGACATGAAGGTTACCGTGCCCGACAAGCTGGATCTGATCCTGAACCTGAAAGCGGCTGAAGCTCAAGGCATTACAGTAACGGACGAGATGAAGGCGGAAGTGAAAGATCAGGCGAACAACATTATCAAATAATAAACCAAAGACCAAATTAATTTATTGAGAAGCTGACAGTATGACAATACTTCGGCAGACGGATGGGGGGCGAACGTGTATGTGGGTTCGCCTCATTCTTTTCGGATAGAGATAGACAGGGAGGAAGCAGTGTGAGTATAAGTTGGAATTCCATTGAAGGGGCTATTGAGCTGGGGCTGTTATATGCGCTGATGGCACTGGGTGTGTACATTACGTTCCGCATTCTGGATTTCCCCGATCTTACCGTAGACGGAAGTTTTACTACAGGAGGCGCGATTGCGGCGGTCATGATCTCCAATGATTACTCCCCTTGGCTGGCTTGTTTGGCTGCCATGGCTGGCGGCATGGTGGCTGGAGCACTCACAGGTCTGTTGCATACAAAAGGCAAAATTAACGGACTGTTGTCCGGGATTCTGATGATGATTGCCCTATATTCGATCAACATGCGTATTCTGGGTGCACCGAATAAATCCATTATGGGCGTAGAAACGCCGTTTTCGGGTGAACATGTCATGATCCTGATCATCATCGTTGTGCTAGTATTTAAAATCATGCTGGATCTGTTTATGAAAACAGATATCGGACTTGCGCTTCGCGCTACAGGGGATAACAAACGGATGATTCGCAGTTTTGGCGCGAATACCGATGTAACGACCATTATTGGAGTCAGTTTGTCCAATGGACTGGTGGCCTTGTCTGGTGCGTTTATTGCCCAACAATCCGGGTTTGCTGATATTACAATGGGCATTGGCATGATCGTCATTGGTTTGGCCTCCGTCATTATCGGCGAAGCGATCCTGGGTGCCAGAACGGTATTCTGGGCAACACTGGCAGCAGTTATAGGTTCCATTATCTATCGGATTGTGGTGGCACTGGCCTTGCAAGTGGAATGGTTTGATACATCTGATCTGAAGCTGATCACGGCTGTGATCGTTATTATCGCACTTGTCTTCCCGACGATACAGCGTTCGATGAAACAGCGCAGTCTCGCTCGCAAACGAACCGAAGAACTGATGCAATCCGGCGGCCAACAGGCAGAGGGGGGCATGTAGTATGTTGCAAATTAAACAAGTCACCAAACTGTTTAATCCGGGTACAACGGATGAGAAAACAGCTCTGGTTGGTGTGAATCTGACGATGAATCCGGGCGATTTCGTCACGGTCATTGGCAGTAATGGCGCCGGGAAATCAACCTTGATGAACATTATCTCAGGGGTGATGAAACCGGATATGGGCGACGTGCTCATCAACGATCGTTCGATCAAAAATCTGCCAGAGCATAAACGCAGCAGCTGGATCGGACGCGTCTTTCAGGACCCGATGGCCGGAACGGCACCGCATATGTCCATTGAAGAGAACATGGCAATGGCGTACAAACGCGGCAAAGGACGCGGACTCGGCTTTGGCGTGACACGCGCCAGACGTGAAATCTTCAACGCGCAGCTGGAGAAGCTGGGCATTGGACTGGAGAAACGGCCGAATGCCAAGGTGGGTCTCCTGTCTGGTGGCGAGCGTCAGGCACTTAGTCTGCTGATGGCGACCTTCACCCAGCCACAGATTCTGCTGCTGGATGAACACACGGCAGCACTTGATCCATCCCGTGCCGAACTCATTACAGAACTGACGGAGACACTTGTCCGCGAGATGAGGCTTACCACACTCATGGTAACGCACAATATGGAGCAGGCGATTCGTCTGGGCAACCGTCTGATCATGATGGACAAAGGCCGAATCATTCTCGATGTCAGCGAGGAACACAAACGTACACTTACGGTGCCTGAGCTGCTTGGCGAATTCGAGCGGATTAGCGGCAAGAAGATGGCAGATGACCGCGTGATACTGGGATAAGCTACCAATGTGCAGGGATTCTTTCTGGAAATGCAGTTCACATTCTTACCCCAAAACGGGTGGAATTCATGTGAAGTCAGATCCACAACTATCGTTGAGAAACAGGGCCCTTTGCGTTATCGCAAAGGGCCTTTTTATGGTATGTTGAAAGTGACAATTGAAAAATACTTGAGAGATACATAGATACATTAGAAAGAAAAGATAAAGCAGATTGCTGATCTGTGTATGACATATATGAGAGCACACAAGGGAGGAACGAGGATGTCTCTGCAATTTGATGAGGGAACCTATACGGTATCTCAGCAAATGGATTCCATTCGCCTGCTGGCGAAGGAGTTTGCGCTTTTGCATTTTCTGTACGAAAACAAAGATAAGGTCTTCACACGCAGTCAACTGCTGGATCGGGTATGGCCGCTAGAATATCCGGTGGAACGCACGGTAGACGATCACATCTATCGTCTCCGTAAGAAGTTGAAGCGCTGGGATGAAGTCAGTCTGGATACGGTTCGTGGTTATGGATATCGGCTCGCTTTACGGGACTATAAAGCCATGTTGCCCCCGAATCCGTCTATCCATGATCCCGAGATGCAGGAAGTTGTGCATGGACTGCTTCGGAAATATCATCTATTTGGCCAAGGGAATTCAATCCAGATGCTGGTTCGTCAACAGGAGGCACTCGGCGTACGAATTGAACCGTACTACCAGTTATACCTGCATTTCATACAGGGAGATCTGGAGTGGCTAATGAATACAGCGGAGTTTCCTTTGGAGGAGCGTCTGTATTGGCTGCTGATCTATGTTCATGCTCTCGTTGAACCTACGGAAAGTCTGATGTTATACAAACAAGCGATTCATTCATCTGTTCTGCCCGCAGAGCACTGCCAGGAACTTAGGATTCTTAATATCATCGATATCTATGCCGAGACAGGCCAGTATCAGGAAGCCAAGAAGCAGTTGGAAGAAACATATCGGGTGATGGAAGCAAACCAGTTAATCTATTTCAAGTTACCTGTGAGTATTGCCGCATTGTCTGTTGAACTATGGGGTGGGAGCGGTGAGGCCGTTGAGGAACGTATAGCCGTTCTGCGAACTCAATTAAAAGACGCTCCTTATCTGAGAGAAATCGGCCGTTTCCAGGTGATGGAGGGCTTATGGCTACTGCGGCAGGGACGGGTACGAGAAGCTGAACTGCGAATGGATGATGGTCTGGAAGTATTGAAAATGTCACTCCATGCACCGCTTTATCTTAATTCAGCGTATCAAATTCTCCTGTTCATGGATCATCACCGAGTTGAAGGAAGGCTCCGCAAAAAATATCAACAGATTTATACAGAAATTAGTAAATCCTATGGCGTTCCCGTATATGGGCAGCAGATCGTGAAGACGATCCGTGACTTTTTATCCGCTGATTCCTTATCCTCTGATCTTCCTCTGACATAACTCACCTAAGATTACAGCCAAGGACATCATGTTCGCAAAACCGCTGTAATCAAGGGAGGAAGTACATGTATGACAGCTAACTCATCAAGAAACGACACATCCGATTCGTCTAAAGCAGGTAATTCATCTGGTGAATCTGTTGCAAAAACCTCGAAAAGCCTCTGGACTAATCTCAAATTTGTGCGTCTGTTTATTGCTTACGCACTCGCCACCTTTGGCGATTGGTTCGATACACTCGCTATCCAAGTGATGGTCGCCTACCGTTGGGGAGCCGATCCGTTGATCATCGCGCTGATCCCTGTCTGTATGGCTGTGCCGGGTATCTTGTTTGGCTCGGTAGCTGGTGCTCTCGCTGATCGGCTGCATAAAGTGAGAATCATGATACTTTGTGATGGTATTACCATCGCACTAACGGTGGGCATCTTATTTGCTCCAAGTCCGGCATGGCTGCTGCCACTTCTGGCTCTGCGTGCGATGATGAGTGTGTTTCACGTTCCTGCCCAGCAGGCATTGACTAGGCAGATCGTTGCAGAGGAGCAGCTGTTTCAGGCCTCGTCGATGAACGGGTTCGTGAATCAGTGTGCGAAGATAGCTGGTCCTCTATTGGGTGCAGTCGTATTGGCCTTTTTCTCTCCACAAATCTGTATTCTGATCAATGCGTGTGCTCGGCTGTTATCGGGTGCTGTACTATGGCCTTTGCGACGATTGGTAGAGAAGAAAGAAGCTGGAGTAACCGATGAGCATAACGAAGAGAATCAGAAGGAACCCGAGACCTTCTTCAAGCAGTGGCAGCAGGGCTGGAAGTATCTACGCCACACCCACACAGTCAGGAATACCATCGTGTTTGGCTGTCTTGGCCTCATGTCTATTCTGATGGTCGAATATCAATTTACGACCCTGTTTCGGGAAATCAAGCCAGGGAATGAATCTATGCTCGGCTGGCTCGGTTCATCGGTTGGTACAGGAGCTGTTGTGATCATTTTGCTGTTAAACCGATTGCCAAGAATAGGGTACGGATGGGGTCTAGGTGGTGGATATTTTCTCATTGGCGCCGGAATTGCAGGACTTGGCTGGGTTGGTCCGGATACGTCGACGGCATGGATTATTATGTTGGGTCTGTGTACAGGTCTGGGGAATGGACTGTTTATGGTCACGATGAATTATTTGCTGCAAAAAGAGACCTCTCCTGACTATGTAGGACGTGTATTCGGCATTCAAAACTCGTTATACAGCGTTGTGCTGGTCGCTGCCCCGCTGGCAGGCGGTGCGATTATCCGCTCGGCGGGACCAAGCCCGACGTTTCAAATGATCGGTCTGGCTACGCTAGCCATTGGTCTGACAGGCATCCTGTTCCAGCGTATGTTGTGGTCGCTTAACAGAAGATCCACTTCGAGTGAAAAGGTGGGATCTGCACAGCAGGGGATTTCATAAATGGCTTGTTTGCATCGCGGGAGTTCTTCAAATGGGGAATGCAATTCAAAAAGATGGACACCGTGTTGCGTTAAGTCCTCTTGGCTCTGTCCACCATATCTTAGCATGCAAAATAGCCGCATTCGGTCCTTATCCGAACGTGGCTATTTTTGATATTTATCTATCAGATGTGGCTGCAGATATTCACACTTCCCACCAAGTGAAATACGTTGTGGAGGCTAATAAACCGGCAACGGAGAGTGATCCGGTGACGGACAGGTTTATGGCCTGACCAGGAGGGATCACGTATTTACCGAACTCGTTGGATTGAAATGGACCAACTTGCAGAGGCATGGACATGATAGCGGTAGCACCGGATGGGGCTGCTGTAGAAAATCGAACAAGAGCAACACTTGTGTTACTGCTGGACAGATTACTGTTTACGGCTGTAAGTGTATTTGGCGATGAGAGTGTACCGTTTGCAGTCAGGGTCAACGTGCCGCTGAACGAAGACAGCAGATTGAGTGCAACAGTAATTCCACCAGACAAACGGGAAACATACAATGTTCTGCCGCTTCCAGTTGGATTGGCGAGTTGCAAAGTGGCCGTTACGCTTCCTCCAAGCAAACCCAGTGTGGTGGAGTTAGTGGAACCTGCATTGTACAGGTTACCTGTGCTGCCCGCACTATTCTCGGGTGGGGCAACAATACCGGGCGAGATATATGTGTTGGTATTCGACGTATAGACGGGGCGATTTAATGGATTAAACACATTATTATTTGGCACGTTGTGCACCACCTTTGATCTGAAATCTGGTTAGAATTCCCACCAAAACAGGTTAATCGCTCCGGTCTGATTACCAATGCCCAAACTAATAGATAACGATTGTCCTGGGGGAACAACAATGGAGCCATTCAAATCCAAAGCATATAGGCCTGAAGTGAGCGGGATACTGAGCAGGCTTGTGAAGGTTCCCCCGAGAGTCCCTGTATTCTGTCTTGTCGTTACGATGCTGGTATTGGCATTGCCCAGCAGTGTATTGACAGGCACGGGTGTGCTGCCGACAGTCACGGTTCCGCCGGAATAGACTACGAGTGTAGCTGCTGCTGTTGTGCCCCCTGAGAGGCTCGCAATGCGTATCGTTCTGCCGCTACCTGCTGCATTCAAAATTTGCAGAAGTAGATTTTGGTTGGAGGGGATCGATGTATTGTTCGTGGTCAGGGCGAAAAAACTGCCTGCCGCAGCCGCACCCGTGTCTGGAGCCGCTCCGATTCCCGGGGCCGCAAATGTGTTGGTCAGCTGTGTGAATAAAGGGCCATTGGACTGGTTGAACACATTCGTATTGGTCATCCCGCTTGACCTCCTCTGAACCATGGAATAGATGAAAAAGCCTATATCCTGCGTTATTTCGCCTGTCCTCATTACTAGCATGATATGTAAAAGGAAGGAAAAGCGTTTGGGGATTCCATACGAATCTCCAAATAACGGCGGGTGCCGTGCCCGTATTTCTATTTCGGGCATACGATGCGTAAGCACATTTTTTTAAGGGGAAATCGAGATGAGTCGAACAGCGAAGCGAAGCAGGAAGAGAACAAAACCATCAGCCAAGCAGACCATCAAAAAGACAACCAAATATGTCAGTCGCCATGCATCCCGTTGTTCTCGCCGCGCCAAACTGCTGAAGCCCCCTTGTTCCCGGATTACTCGTCCCCGGTTCAAACAGGGTGTTTTCTCACGCACGAAACTCCCTGGTGCTACACACTGTTTTACAGAGCATACCTATACCGGAGCAGAGACAAGTCAAGGTGAATATGCCCTCCCGCCTCAGGATACCTCATCTCTGAGCATGTACAGCTATGGCGTCGTGAATCGTGGAAAACATCCAGCTATCGTTCAAGTTCAGGTCAGCCCGAATGCTGTAGATTATGCAGTAGATAGTCAGGAAGTCATTGAGGGAGGCCAGACCAAGGCGATTGTTCCCTTGCGATTTCTGCATTATACCCGGTTAGTTATCTTGCCTGTGAATTCGGCTCAGCCAACCCGGCTTGATGTTTATTTTCAGGCACAGCGTATGTTCGTAAGGTAGCTTTATTACCCAGATTGTCCAGGGAGGAGGACGAGGCTCATGCCTAACTTTACAACGTTTAATACAAATCCGGATAACCTGAGAACACTGATTTTTGGTCAGGATAGTACGGGTACGGCCCAGCCCGTCAGAACGGATACAAGTGGAAATGTAGTAGGTATCATTCTGGACGGGACGATCAGCAACATTTCAGGTCTGACCACGGTGACTATTAATGCAGGTACAATCACCAACATCCTGAATGGTACGATCACGAGCGTGTTGGGAGCGACAGTCACCGCCGGAACATTGACAAACTTGCTGAACGGTACAATCACAAGTGTGCTAGGTGCAACGATCACGGCAGGAACGATCACGAGCGTGTTGGGCGCGACAGTCACTGCCGGAACGTTGACGAACCTACTGAATGGTACGATCACGAGTGTACTTGGAGCCACGGTAACTGCTGGAACATTGACGAACTTATTAAATGGTACGATTACCAGTGTGCTCGGAGCAACGATCACAGCAGGGACAATAACAAGCGTGCTAGGCGCGACAGTGACCGCCGGAACGCTGACGAACTTGCTGAACGGTACAATCACCAGTGTGTTAGGTGCAACGATCACAGCAGGGACAATAACGAGCGTGTTGGGAGCGACAGTGACCGCCGGAACGCTGACGAACTTGCTGAACGGTACAATCACCAGTGTGTTAGGTGCAACGATCACAGCAGGGACGATCACGAGCGTGTTGGGAGCGACAGTGACCGCCGGAACGCTGACCAACTTGCTGAACGGTACAATCACCAGTGTACTTGGAGCAACAATCACAGCAGGGACGATCACGAGCGTACTAGGAGCGACAGTCACTGCCGGAACATTGACGAATTTGCTGAACGGTACGATCACCAGTGTGCTCGGAGCAACGATTACGGCGGGTACACTCAGCAGCGTAACATCCATCTCGCAGAAAAGTTTTCAGGAGAATCAACTTGTCGGCACACCGACTGCTAATACGTTTACACCATTGCCTGCTGTAACAACCAGTGTGTTTGGTACGTACTCCTTTTTCGTGTATAACAGGGGACCGGGTGTGAACAGGGTAGATGCTCAAGTGGAGATCAGTGCGAACGGAACCAACTGGTACACGGATGTGACTACGGTAACGGGTATCCTGTCTGGTTCTGTTGATGTTTTGGTACCCCAACGGTTTCTGAAATATACTCGACTCTCTTATCGCTCAAGCCTGATCGGTGCACCAAGTACGATCGATGTGTTCTTCAATGGACAAGGCACATAACCCGCTTTGCTGTCATATAGGTACATGGAGTTCACTTTGGTGGGCTTCATGTATTTTTTTGTATTGGAGGTCAAGCGGATGCAGAACCGGTTACTCGGTATCCATATGATTGTGCAAAATGAAGAACAGTGCCTGCCTCGCTGTCTGGACAGCTTGAAGCAAGCAGGCTTGGAATGCTTCATTACGGATACAGGCTCGTCCGACCGGACGCCTGATATCGCCAGAACATATGGTGCGACCGTATTGCGAGCTGACTGGGAGGATGATTTTGCGAAAGCCCGAAATATTAGCTTGCCCTTGGCAACCACAGAATGGATTCTCTGTCTGGATGCCGACGAGTATGTGATTGAAGGTCTGGAAGAACTGATGGCTGTTCTGCCAGGTGTCCATAAGAGCATTACCAGATTGCGCATAACGATCGAAAATCATTACGGTGAAGGGTTAGAGGACAAGATTCTGTCCCATCCGGTACGGCTGTTCCGGGCTCATCACGGTTATCGGTACACTGGACGCGTTCATGAGCAGTTGATCCATCAGGCTCCTGCCGAGCAGAGCTGTGATTTTACACCAAATAAGTCCACGAGAGAAACATATGTACGGTGGGATTGGCCGCAAGCAAATGCAGCAAACGAGTTAGTAGATGCACATGCAGATGCAGATGCAGATGTAAAAGTAAAAGCAGAGGAAGAACTGCTGGTCCCTTTGCGTCTGGGACATGATGGTTACCTCGCAACGGTGATCGCTAAAGGTGATAAACCCAAGCGCAATTTGCGCCTGATTGAACGAGAATTGGCGGATCATCCGGCACAGCCCTTTCACCTGTACAATCTGGGCGTAACACGCTGCCAGCTAGGTGATCTGGAACAGGCAGCGGATGCGTTCGGGGAATCGCTGGAATTTGCCGAATTACAGGCTCCGTATCGCGCCACGCTGGTGAAAGATTTGGTTAAAGTGCTGGTAGCGCTGGAGCGTTACGAAGAAGCACACATGCTGCTCACCGCAGAATGTTGTCGTTACCCTGCATATCCCGATCTGCATTTGTTGTACGGAGAGATTCTGGAGCGTCAAGGCTTGGAGGAGCGGGCGTATCGCGCCTATGCACGAGCGAGTACCTGTGGCTCCAGACAGGACGATCAAGCGAGGGCTAGCGGCGGTGAAGCAGTAACGAAGCCTGTTTACGTAACAGAAGCGGGCTCGGGCAGTTACCGGGCATATACGTCCATGGCACGGCTCGCACAGAAGCGGGGATTCGGGCAAGAAGCCGTTCGACTATATGAGCTGGCGCTGGAGCACCTGTCCACCTATAGACCGGCATGGATGGGGCTGGCGGATGTACTGCAACAACAGGGCTTTTCAGATGAACAGATAACAGATCGCTTGCTGCATCTGGCTAATCAATTCAATGAGATACATGGGACAGATCGTGCAGATAGAATGAACCATTTGTGCCCCTCTTTAGAAAAGAACACAGGGCAAGTACGGATAGAGATAAAAATACTAATGGAGATGGTCTATGCCCTCGCTGAATGTGGAGCCTATAAACAGGCATTGCATTTACTCGGCAGTGAGACATCCAATGTTCATATCCCGGCAGGTGATCAACTTCACTGGATGCTGTGTGCAGGCCAAGTCACAGATGCATGGCACCTTGCGGAAAGCAGTTGGAAGGAACAAGACAAGGGAAGTGGCCAGCAGACCTGTAGCTCTTCCATTGCCGTTACGGGAGGGCAAGATGCTCTCTATGCAAACCTTCGAGCAGAAGAGCGGAGTGACTGGGCGCTAGCTTGTTGGGCGAACGGAAGACGGTTATCTTCTTCTTTTCTCGCTAAATCACCCCCGGCTGAAAGGGATATGTGGAAAGTAGCAGACCATTTGTTGTTTGAGTACACACCGGGTTCATCTACTACCAATCCTATACCGCATGTGCCCGATGGGC
Source organism: Paenibacillus sp. TSA_86.1 (assembly GCF_052691815.1). Classification (NCBI taxonomy): domain Bacteria; kingdom Bacillati; phylum Bacillota; class Bacilli; order Caryophanales; family Paenibacillaceae; genus Paenibacillus; species Paenibacillus sp. TSA_86.1. The sequence continues at coordinate 232,934 of NZ_JBQZGE010000005.1, forward strand.
AGCTACTGAAATGGGATGAGTCAGCACAAATGGCTGCGAAGCAAGTCGTGATCCGTGCTATTCAGAGCGGACGGCTGGTTCTCGCACGGCAGCTTCACGAAAGGCTGGCTCGAATCATGTCAGAGCATGAGCGGACAGAAATGGCAATTCGGCGGAGTTATGCAGGTCTGCTTTATCGATATGGATATACGATGATTGCCGCCGAGCTGCTGATTCAGGGGATGACGGAAGGCGAACTGGATGCGGAAGGGCTTTTCTGGCTGGGCGAAACACTGTTTGCGAAAGGACACTTAGAGCAGGCGCTGTCGCTGTTTGAACGGGCGCTGGAGCGTGATTCGAATTACAGTCAAGCCCGTGCTGGTGCAGCGGTTTGTTACTTACAGTTTGCTCTTGATTTGATTCGTCAGGAGCAGAATCGATCCTCGGAACCATCAGTGCTTGTGGCTCAACAGATTGCTTTGGAGCAGCAATTGCGAACCGCGGAAGGTATACCTTGGCGGACGGTATACCGTGCAAAAGAAAGGAGGAATCATCATGCGAGTACATCAGCATCAGAGTCAGCGGAGTCAGACGCAGCGAATCTCTCTGTGCATGATCGTCAAGGATGAGGAGGAAATGCTGCCGCGCTGTCTTGAGAGTGTACGCGGCGCGGTCGATGAAATCATCGTGGTAGACACTGGCTCGTCAGACCGTAGCATAGCGATTGCCGAAGAGCATGGGGCGGTTGTGGTTGGATTTGCGTGGTGCGATGATTTTGCCGCAGCACGGAATGCTGGCCTGGAGCAGGCTTCCGGCGACTGGATTCTCTTTCTTGATGCGGACGAGGCGCTGGAACCAGCAGCACGGGAGCAGATCAGAAGCTGGACGGCGGTCAGCGGATGCGACGGATTGTTTTTGAACATCCATAACTATACGGGTTCGGGTCAGCAGGGCGCGACGGTTAATCCGGTGCTGCGTCTGTTTCGCAATGCTCCGGAGCATCGGTTCCAGGGCCGAATTCATGAGCAGATTGCGGCGGCGATCTGTGAGCGGAATCCAGAGGCGGCATTTCATGTTACGGACATGGTGATTCACCATTACGGATATCAGACGGTGGTTGTGGAGCGCAAGGACAAGGTGAACCGTAATTTGCGTTTGCTACAGCAGGCGGTGGTGGAAGAGCCGAGCCAGCCATTTCATCACTATAATCTGGGCGTGGAGTATTTACGTGTGGGTGAAGCAGAGCGGGCACTCGAATCGTTCGGCAAAGCCCGGAAGAGAATTGACCCTGTGGTGACCAGTTATGCCCATTTGCTGTTGAAATACGAAGTCCGCTGTCTGGAGCATTTGCAGCGCTGGCAGGAGGCGTTGGAACGAGTGGATGAGGCGCTGGAGCTGTTTCCGGAATACACGGATCTAATGCACCATCGTGCGACTTGCGCGGATGCTTTGGGGGATACAGTTATGGCAGAGATGTCACTTCGTGAAGCTGTTCGGCAGGGTCCGCCACCGGCAATTTTCCACACGGAGGAAGGGATGGGCACATACCAGACATGGTACTCATTGGGTCGTTTGCTGGAAGGGAAGGCCGATCTTGAGGGAGCGGTGGATGCTTATGTGGAAGCTGTGCGTGCAAAATCCAGCCTGCTACCGCCACTCTATCGCATATTTCGAATGATGCGAGTGTCGGGGCAGGAGCGGCAGATTCCAGCAGTGATCAAGTCGCGTTTTGCCATGAATTCGGAGGAAGCTTTGTCTAAAGTGCTGGGCATTCTGGAACAGTGTCATTGTTATGATGCGGCGCTTGAGATGCTGGGGGAGATGCCTTCTGTCCCTTCCGGCGTGCAACGGGAGCAACGTTCTGTAGCTGAGGCTGTTCTGCATGTGCAGCGAGGGGACTGGAGTACGGCGCGTTTGAAACTGGAAACCGTGAAGCGGAAAAAGGGTTCATTTGCCCCTATGGCTTCCCGTTGGCTCGAACGTTTGCAATGGCTGGATGGGAAAGAGGGGCAGGGAGCGAGCGGACAGGATGCCTTTACCCTATGGTTGATGAACAGCTCACGGGCAGATGAGAGTAAGGAGAGAGTATCCGAGGCAGAGCCGAGGTTAGCAGAATGGTGGAAGGCCGCAACGGAGGGGGAGAACAGATCGGGAATGGAGAATGTAGCTGGACTTGAGGGTGTAGCGGCCTCAGATCATGCAGGTTTATATGATGGCTGGCAAGCTCTCGGGCTTATGCTGGAAGGGTGCGTTCAGTCTGGAAGATGGCACGCACTGCATGGATTGATTCAACGGGGCCGGCAGCTACTGGTTGAAGTGCATCATGTAACGGAAAAGAGGCCGGAGAAGGAAAGAAATGCTAGTGGTGATCAAGAGATGGAGAGAGAAGAAGTTGAAAGTGAGATAACAGATGCCAAGGGAAGAGGGATTCGTGCACCTTTTCCCGGAGCCTTGGATACGTTGACCGGAACGAGTTGGCTCGTGAAAGGGCTGATTCGTGCAGCGGATTGCCATCTGGCGCAGTTTTCGTCTGATACGGAACAGGTGGAACATGGGAAAAAGCAACGTCATGCGTACTGGCCTGTCATTCAGCATATTCGGCTGGAATTGCCGGGAGTAGATGGATTTGAGAGCTAGGATAAAGAGTGAAAGACGGTAGCAGAAGGAGAAAAAAGGATAAAGATGATAGGGAAAGGCACGGCAGGAGAGGTTTTGCGGCAAGGGGGCGGGTTACGGGTGAAGCATGGAATCAGCTTATGCATGATTGTGAAGGATGAAGGCGAATTTTTGGCTCGTTGTCTGGGTTCCGTGAGTGAAATGGTAGATGAGATCATTATCGTGGATACAGGCTCGACAGATGATTCGGCAGCGATCGCCCGGCAATATCATGCGACGGTTATTGGTGTGGAGTGGAATGGGGATTTTAGCCAGGCGCGCAATCTCTCACTTGCCGCCGCGAGTTATTCGTGGATATTGGTACTGGATGCAGATGAAATGTGGATGAGTATGTTACAAACAAAGTCGGAGTTCATGGATGGGTTGGAAGCAGGGAGTGCAGAAATCTGGGGTTATTGGATTAAGGTAACGAGCCTGCTGGGTACTTCAGGTGAAGAGCGTGTAACGGATGAGGTCTGCCGTCTGTTTCGTAATGATCCCCGGATCGCTTTTCGCGGAAGAATACATGAGGAAGTTGCTTCTTCTATTCTTGCTCTGATGCCGCAAGGGATTCACCATTCGGAAATAGAGGTTGTTCATTATGGTTATTTGGATGAAGTCATTGCTGCGAAACAAAAAGATGTGCGTAACATGCGGCTGATTCGGCTAGCTTTGCAGCAGACACCAGATCAGCCTGAGTTGTTCTATGCGCTGGCTGCCGAGTGGTTTCAACAAGCCCGATATGATGAAGCACTTCGATTGTTGTTGCCACTGCTCGCAGGGCTTGACCCGGCGTGTGGATATCATTCTGACGTGGTCCTAAAAACAGCTTACGCTTGGAGGGAGCTGGGACAGCCGGAACGTGCGCTTTCTGTGGTGGAGACCTGGGCATCGATGTATGGTGATTACCCGGATCTGTTGGAGCTGGCGGCTGTGTTGGAAATGGATCAGGGGCGAGCAGATAACGCGCTGGACTGGTTGAAACAGGCGAAATCTGCTGCATCGACAGCAGGACGGTATACCTCGGTGTCTGGTGCCGGAACTTACCGTAGCCTGACACTGGAAGGTGTGGCGCATGAGCTGGCTGGTCGCTGGGCTAAAGCGGAAGCGGCCTATGCGGCGGCGCTGATGATTCAGCCAAGCAATGGGGCGGCGTGGCAGCGGCTGCTGCTTCTTAGCGCTGCCACAGGGCGCCCGCAGGCCATTGCCGTCGCAGCCGAGGGAGTGGGCTTGCCGCCGTTGGCGTGGCAAGCGTTGGTCTCGGCCGCACTGGCTGCGCATCGGCCGGAATGGCTGCTGCGCCATGCGGCGGCACTGGGCCCGGCACTGCGTGTGCAGCCGCTTGCTGCGGGGCTTGCGCTGGCGCAGCTGGGCGAGGATGCAGCTGCCAGCGCGTCATTGCAGCTGTGGCGTGTACAGGTGCAGCACGGGTCAGAGGCCGAGCTGGCGCTGTGGGCGCTGGGCCACAAGCGGCAGGGCGTGCCCGGGCGCCATGTGGTGGCACGCCAGCGGGTGGCTGCGCCGGAAGCGGCGCGTGCTGCCGAGGCGCTGCTGCGCGGCGAGGGCGTAGAAGTGGCTGGCGGCGATGCGAGCTGCATAGCGGTGCGGGCACGGGCTGGGTTAGATGAGCATGCACACGTTCAGGCGAATGTGAAGATGCGGGCAAGGCTGAATGAGCAGGCGAGCGTGCACGAGCAGGCGCAGTCTGCGCCGCAAGGCCATGTGCCGCTGCCGCGCAGCAGCGCCCGGCGAGCAGTGCCCGCACCCGCGGCAAGCGCTGCGATGGCACTGCTCGCGCCCGCGCAGGCGCTCGCCGCCGTAGGCGCATGGCCCGCATGGCTGCGCCTGCTGCAAGCCCTGCCGCCGGGCTGCGCGCTGGCGCTGCTCGCAGCGCTCCCGCCTGCGGCCCGCTGCGGGCTGCTGCGCGCACCCGCACGCGTCCGCGAAGGGCTGCTTGCGCTATGCAGCTCGCCTGGCGGCGCGCAGCAGCCCCTCGCGGGCGCAGTGCCCGCCGCTGCGCTCCTGGCGGGCACGCTCGCGCTGCTCGCCGGGCGGCAGAGCCTGGCGCGTGATTGGGCCGAATTCGCGGCCCGAATCACTGCACGGCATGCTGCCGCCCAAGGCCGCCCGGCGAAGGCACCGCCGCCGGGCCTGCAAACCTTGCTGCGCCTGACGGCTCCCGGCGCAGCTACTGCCCCAACCTTCCAGCAGCAGTGCAACATGCTGCTGGTGTACCTGTAATCCGGCGTCTTCATACCGCCGGATTCACGGGATGCCCCTCCTTTTCGGCACAGCAAAAAAGCCGGGGCATCCCGGCATATACTGATTCATTTGAATTTTTAAATATTTTTTTGATAAATAAATAGCGTAGCGTTTCATTCCTGATTTCCCCTTATATCAAGCTTGGATCATAATTGTTCTCTTCAAAGGCACCCATGGAATGTTCACTTAGACGCCATACCGAAGGAGCTTGCTGTGTAACGATAGATGTATCAAAATGATGTGCCTCGCTAAGCTTATCCCTTTCCCGTCTTACAGATCACAGCCCTGAAACAGCGAATCGGTGCGCCATACATATCCGAAAATATTGCGTCCTCGGGTTCGGTCACGTTCAGCTTATCTTCAATCCTCAGCCCCGTGACAGCCATGATCGTCTCCAGCAAATCCGGCCGCATCTCGGGCACATCAAAGGTAGCGATTAACTGGCCTTCCGGCTTCAGCACCCGGGCAAATTCGCGGAAAGCCCGCAGCATTGTGCCGGTGTCCAGATGTTCCAGAACGGAGATGCAGAATACACGGTCAAACTGCTCGGTAGCATAAGGAAGCTGAGCCAGATTGGCTTGAGCCCGGTTGAGCCGTGTCAGATAGGTTTCTGGCAGATTCCGGGATGCCTGTTCACCAAAATCGGTAGCAATATCCAACCGAATCGCCTCTTCCGACAAAATGCGTTCATCCCAGTCGCACGCATGAACTTCGCGGCAATGCTCTGCAAGCCAGAATTTGAACGGGTGAGATATGCCGCATGCCGCATCCAGCACCACATCATCCGGGCGTGCAAACTGCCGGGCCCACTCATACTCGTAAGGACGACTCCACCACGCAGGATGAAGCGGAAAGACCAGCGTATCCGTCTTTGGGTCGCTTTGCCGAATGTACCTAGATTCCAACATTGCCGTGATGTCAGGTGTGTTCATCATGTCCGAATCCCCTCCCTCAATCCTGTCTCCGTTAAAAAAGATTCCAGAACCCTGCTCCACCGGCTCCGCCATATGGACAGATCATAAGACAGCGCCGTTTCGCGCGCATAGATGCCAAGCCGCTCCCGCTCGGCTCGATCCTGAACGAGACGAACGAGCGCGGCAGTCAGTGCCTGCTCACCCGGAGGAACGAGCAATCCGTTGAACCCATCCTGAATCAGATCATTGAGCCCGCCGACATTTGAAGCGATAACCGGAAGGCCACAGCTCATTGCTTCCAGACAAGCGTAGGATGTTCCCTCCGAGAATAACGTAGGAATGACCACGATATCCGCCTGATGATAGGCATTACGAATCTCTCTAAAGTCGTACGTATGCTGGTATATGCGGGCTGTATGCGGATGTGTGCGCTGCCAATAGCGAAAAGCTCTGCCCACCGTACTGCCTTCTACCAGTTCCCCGGCAAATTCAACCTCCACATCTGGAAAAGCCCCCAGCAGCTTATCTGCCGCCAGCATCATAGGAATGATACCGCGCTCGCTACTGATGCGACGTGGATACAGAATACGGATTGCACGTGGAGCCGAAACGGGTTCATCATTGTTTGTGTGAGCCTGCCCTGAATGAGGGATGGTTCCGGTAGTCACGCTTTCTACAGAGATAACACTGGAGGCCTCCAATAACTCTGAATTAAAACTTTTTGTTATGGCCATTTCCCCTGAACGGCTACATGCATCTAAATCATCTTGATCTGCTCTATCGAGACCCGCTATGTTATCTTCGGATTCCTGGACAATGATATCCGGATGTTCACCCTGCATGGTCGTATCTCTTTTCCACGCAGCCATCCATTCTTCTTCGTTTTGCTGAGGGAGTGTCCTCCTTGGCGGAGCCGGAACAAAGTATGAGGTGTCCACAGCGTTGGGAATCAATACGATTTGTTCTGAATCGGTGTACGTACAAGCTGCCCGGCAGAAGGTCTGGAAATGAGAGTCCACCGAGACGATGCGAACCAGTCCGTCCAGCGCCAGCTGAATATGTTCCGCGACCTGGCGTTTGGTCTCCAGCGGCAGACCGGGGCGATCCCAATTAATGCCGTGGCATATTCCGAGGCTACCGGGTTTGTAGTTAATGGGCTGCCACAGGCAACTTGCATAGATAATAGGTCCGCGAGCGGCTGCGGCCATCCGGTCAAAAGCTTCAGGTACATTTTCCATGTCATAATCATAGCCGTAGACGTCAATCTGTTCGGTTCGGGTCTGGAACGCTTCGAAATAAGACAGTTGATGTACCTCGGGAATATGACCGAGTCCGCGGATCACACGGCATAGATCGAGAACGTAACGTTCCAGTCCGCCGCCGAAAACCCGGTTAAACTCCCGATTGTATCCATCGGTAAAACTATGGGTCAGTATGCTGACCACGCCCATATTAGGTTTCCTCCTTCCACGGAAGCAGGCGCGGTTCAGGGTCCAGAATGGACTCATACTGCGCCGGATTGCCCCATTCTCCATGCGGATCAATACGTTTGTAACGCAAGTACTTGCGCACCCGGTCTTCCAGACTGCCAGCCCAGCCGAGATGCTGTACTTTCAGTTCCGTACATACGCCTGACAATACGGTGCAGGACACGGGGAGACGAGGAACATGATGATTCTGCTGCGGGTAGAAGTAAGGATAGCCTGGCATATAACGAACAAGTGAAGCCGTATGGCGTTTGTGCATCGACCAGAGTTCATCCTCCCGATAATGAGTTCGGCCGCCCCACATATCGTAGAAACGAAAGGCAAACCAGTCTGCATAGTCCTGATTAATGAGTTTGCGCATCGCCTGTTTCGCTTCGGTGCTGTATAGTTCATCGGCATCGACCGAGAGAAGCCAGTCCGGGCCGGTACTAACGGCTGCTTGCCACAGGGTATTGCGAAGGCGCCATTCCTCGGCAAATAGCGGCTTTTCCAAAACTTCCAGGCGTGCTACCTTTGGAAAGGCTCTGCATATATCCGGCGTTCCATCCGTACTGGCATCATCGACAATGACGATCTCGTCCACGAATTCGCTCAGAGACTGTAGCACTTCCTCCAGATACCGTCCTTGTTCATTACGAACCTGAAGCATGGCTGTCAGCTTGTTGTTTTTACTTTTGCGTACCCGCCGTATGGCGGAGAATTCTTGGGATGCCTCCTTTTCAACATTCCGGTTGGCAGAAGGGTTTGGTTCGTTCTCCAGCGGCATCCGATCCGGTTCGACCGCAACGGCTGTACGATCCTCCACGGCTGCTTGTTGTTTTGTTGTCTGCGCCTGAAGTGAATCATGCATGATCGGTCTGCTCCCGGGGACTCTACGTTTTTTCGGGTCTATCATTAAAGCACCTCCCCGAGCAGTTGCTGTACGGCATGATCCAGCAGTTCCAGTTCTATAATCCGGGCGAGCACATTTTCATCCTCCACAGCCGCCTCCAGAAACTGCCTCACTGCACCGTGGCGCTCTCCTCGAAGAGCCAGTGCTGTCCCGGATAATTGCCGATATTGCAGAAGACTGGCTCCGTCCTGAATGTCGATGGCATGAACCAGGGTGAGTGCAGCCTCTACACGCTCTGTTTCCTGGTAGATGCGGAATTTCCAGTGCCTTGCCGTTTCCCCGCCAAGCTCATCCAGAATACGAATAGCACTGCCATAATCGTCATTGATGCGAAGCAGTTCCGCCCGGACCAACTGCTCCTCTCCTGCCTCAAGCCAGCGACATAATTGTTCATAGTGATGGCGTTCCTGCTCGTCACGTGCACTGATGCCAAACACCTGTAGAGCTTCCTCAATCTGACCTGACCTCGCATGGATGGCGGAGAGGAAACGGTAATGGGACACAACACAATCCTGCCTTCCGTTGATGGCAGCGTGTGTGAAGGCTTCCTTAAGCGAAGCGGCGGCACGGGAATCCTCTAGCAAATACTCATAAGCTGAGAGAAGAAACGAGATTGTTTCATGAGCGCCTGTTTTTGTCCGAAGCTGTCTGTAATAGTCGGCTCGCACATGGCATTGTAGCATGGTGATGTGCTCTGGCCTGCCTGCTAGCACCTGCTGGAGTGCATGCATGAAAAACAGCTCATAGTCCCGCACTGGAATACGTGTGCCATCATGATGGATATAACCAGCAGGAGAAGCGTCTTCTCCTCCTAGCCAGATGGCACGGGTACCTTGAAAGAGCAATTTCATGTACCGGGTTTCCGAAGAGGTGCCCACCAGATCGGCAATGCCGACAAGCCTGGAGATACTGCTCTCCCAGAGCGGAGAGGCTGCTTCATCCCCTACAGGTTCAGGCAATAGTGCAATGCATACTTCCGGCTGAAGTGGAGCCACAGTCATAAGCCAATAAGGGTGCGCGACCACAGCAGCGGTGTGTGGCTCCCGTATTCTTTTCTCCGCCTCCGAAAGGGGGATCACTTGGATGGCATTTGGGAGTTCCTCCTCTTCAGCCGTGCGGCTGCTGACATAATAGAGGGTTCCTTGTTCTGCTGCGAGCAGAGCCGCGATGTCGGGATAGGGAAAAGAAGACCAGCCCCCTTTTCGCGGAAAAAGCACATATTGAACTGTAGCATCTGTGGACAAGAACCGTTCAGATGTTGCCTTTTCCCATTTATCCGTAGGGTTCGATTCCGGTTTCGGATCATCTGTTAATGGTTCGGAGTGTTCCACTGTAACTCACCTCACTTGAATAGGCCTAGGCCGATTCTCTTATGTAAAAGCCGTGCAGAACTTCGCATCATCCGTCTGACACTAACATATGGGCATTTGTCTCCAAACATGAACAACTTCCATGAATACATAGAGAAGTCCAGGTCAAACAGGCAACGTACAAGCACAATAAATAGGCTTAATTTTATCTATTGTGTGACCGAGGTCACTTTTTTTGCTTCTGGGGGACGGGGTTGTGATAATTATCACATGTGAAAAATAGGTAATCTGGCACAATACGTTCAACAACGTATTTGGAGGACAGACAGCGAAGATACCCGCTTCAAAGCCATTTACGTATCTTGCCAAAGCGAACAGAAAGAAGGGGTAAAGGTATGGATCCGATTATGTTATCGCGTATCCAGTATGCACTTACAACGATTTTCCACTTTTTCTTCGTACCGCTATCGATCGGCCTTGTGCTGCTGGTTGCGATTATGGAGACGTTGTATGTCATGAAGGGGAAAGAGATTTACAAAACGATGGCCAAGTTCTGGGGCAAGCTGTTCCTGATTAACTTTGCTGTCGGGGTGGTCACCGGTATTCTGCAAGAGTTCCAGTTCGGTATGAACTGGTCGGAGTATTCCCGCTTTGTCGGTGATGTCTTCGGTGCACCGCTGGCGATCGAGGCTTTGCTGGCATTTTTCATGGAATCCACATTTATCGGTTTATGGATATTCGGCTGGGATCGGTTGTCCAAAAAAGTGCATCTGGCCTGCATCTGGCTCGTATTTGCCGGTACATTCCTGTCAGCAGTGTGGATTCTGGCAGCGAACTCGTTTATGCAGCATCCCGTTGGATTCGCCATCAATAATGGCCGGGCGGAGATGAATGACTTCTTTGCACTGCTTACGAATGGACAGTTTCTCGTTGAATTCCCGCATACGATTTTTGGTGCGTTAATGACGGGAGCATTTGTGGTGACGGGCATTAGTGCTTACAAGTTGATGAGAAAACAAGACGTGGAAGTGTTCCGCAGATCCTTCAACATTGCTGTTATTATCGGTCTCGTATCCTCACTGGGTGTAGCCTTCTCCGGGCATTTCCAGGCACAATATCTGGTGGAAACGCAGCCGATGAAGATGGCCGCAAGTGAAGGTACATGGACGACAACAGAAGATCCGGCACCGTGGACGGTTATTGCCTCCATTGACCCGGATAAACAGGAGAACTCCGGAGAGATCAAAATTCCTGGATTACTCAGCTACCTCTCCTATAGTAAATTCTCAGGTAGTGTCAAAGGCATGAAAGAACTGAATGCCGAGTATCAGCAGACGTACGGGCCTGGAAATTATATTCCGCCAGTACGAACTACATTCTGGAGCTTCCGTGTCATGATTGCTGCGGGCGGACTGATGATTCTGCTCGCGATGTATGGTACATATCTGGCTTGGCGCAAGAAACTGGAAGTGGCTAAACCATGGTTTATGCGTCTGATGGTCTTTGCGATTTCCCTGCCGTTTATTGCGAATTCAGCAGGATGGATTATGACCGAGGTCGGCAGACAGCCATGGACGGTGTTCGGGTATATGACGACCGAAGCAGGTGTGTCCCCGAATGTATCAGCAGGTATGATTTTATTCTCCACGATTGCTTTTACTGCGGCATATACCGTTCTGGGCATCGTGATGGTGTTCCTGTTTGTACGCAAAATCAAAGCAGGACCGTATGCCGTCGATAAGTCCGAAGAGCATGATGAGCCGGTCGATCCGTTTGGCGTAGATGGGGGGTATTCCGTTGTTACTAAGTGAGCTGTGGTTTGTACTGATCGCCGTATTGTTTATCGGATTTTTCTTTCTTGAAGGTTTCGACTTCGGAGTAGGCATGTCAACGGGTCTGATTGCCAAAACAGATCGTGAACGCCGTACGTTAATTAACTCGATTGGCCCGTTTTGGGATGGAAACGAGGTCTGGCTGCTGACCGCAGGCGGTGCCATGTTTGCAGCCTTCCCGCACTGGTACGCAACACTGTTCAGCGGATTCTATCTGCCGCTTGTTGTTGTGTTGCTGTTGTTGATCGGACGCGGAGTTGCCTTTGAGTTCCGCAGTAAAATGAAACAGCAGCGGTGGCGTAGAACGTGGGACATCATTATTGTGGTGGCAAGTGCTTTGCTGCCATTCCTGTTTGGGGTTGTTTTTGCAACCTTGATGAAGGGCCTGCCTATTGATGAGAACATGCAGATGCATGCCGGCTTCCTGGATATTGTGAATCCATACACCGTCGTAGGCGGCTTGAGTGTAACGTTATTGTGCCTGGTTCACGGGCTGTTATTTGTTTCCCTGCGTACCGTAGGTGAATTGAGAGAACGGGCACTTCAACTGGCGAAAAAGGTAATGATGCCGCTAGTCGTAGTCCTTGCGATATATGCAATATTGACCTATCTGATGACCGATGTGTTTACCGTTCGCGGCTGGGCGCTCTGGATTATGGCTCTGCTTGGTACTGCAGGTCTGGCTCTTGCGGCTTACTTCATTCGTCAGCAACGCGAAGGCTGGGCTTTTGGGATGACGGGGGCAGTTATTGCGATTGCCTTTGCCTCCGTATTTATTGGGCTATTCCCGCGAGTTATGGTGAGTTCGATTAATTCAGCATTTGATCTGACGGTCTATAATGCAGCATCAGGGCCATATTCATTAAAAGTGATGACTATTGTTGCCTGTACCTTGCTGCCATTTGTACTCGGATATCAGATCTGGAGTTATTATATTTTCCGCAAACGTCTGAACGAGCAGCACCACCTGGAGTACTGAGATGGGACGCGGGCTAATGAAGCTGCCGGGCATCCGGCCAGTACTCGCACTGGCATCAGCGCTGGTACTGCTGCAGGCGATGACGATTATGTTGCAGGCCAAATGGCTGGCACAGGCCATTACGGCCTTGTTTGAAGGTGCCACAGTTTCGTCGCAGTATCCGGTACTGTTGCTGTTTTTGGCTGCTTTTGCCGCCCGCTATGCCCTGTCATTCTGGTTGCAACTTGTTACTACACGGTATGCGGAGAGAACAGGAACCGATCTGCGTAGACAGATGACGGAACAGTGGTTCCGGCTCGGACCGCGTTACGCCAAGACGGAGGGTACAGGACATCTGGTGACGCTGGCACGCGAAGGCATTTCTCAATACAAGACGTATCTGGAGCTGTTTATTCCGCGTATGCTGGGCATGGGATTTACACCTGTTGTCATCCTCTTCTATATGTTCAAACTGGATACCATGTCCGGTGTAATATTGATGCTGACACTACCGATTCTGATCCTATTTATGATCCTGATCGGTCTGGCGACCCAGCGTAAGATGGATGGACAATTCAAGTCCTACAAAGCGCTTGCGAATCATTTTGTCGATACGCTGCGTGGGTTGGAAACCTTAAAAACACTGGGGCAAAGCAAAACACACGAAGGCTCCATCATGAGAGTAAGCCAAAGATACCGAAAAGCAACGATGTCCACACTACGCATGGCCTTTTTATCCTCGTTTGCGCTGGATTTCTTCACCATGTTATCAGTAGCATCGGTTGCAGTAGGCCTTGGACTCCGGCTGACAGAAGGGCATATGACGCTTTTTCCTGCCCTGACGGTACTGATTCTGGCACCGGAATACTTTCTGCCGGTACGTATGTTGGGTGCAGATTACCACGCGACATTAGATGGCAAGGAAGCCGGGGAAGCAATTAATAAAGTGATTGAACGAGGCAGAGCCGCAGAACAGCGTCAGCATCAAGCCTATGCAGGGATGGTTGAACGAACGGAAGGGTTGGACGGATATAAGAATGGTAGTGTAAGAGGCGTAAGCGAGGCGGAATCAGGACCAACCTCGCCCGATTTACAACAATCTCTTGATACGCCGATGCCTTCTCAGCCCCATACATCGGTGTCCTCTTCGCAGCTGCGCGTCGTATTTAACCGGGACAAACATGGCTTAAATCCGGTGGCACCGGTCTCAAAATCCTTTACAATATCTTACTCATCAGCTTCAGTTCATGGCGCAGACTCTAGTCCCCCAGGCTACCTGAGCTACAACTACGGTGATGATTCCGTATCCTTGTTCTCATGGGGAGAGCATGGCCGGTTAGCACTGACGGGTATTCAGGTTCAACATGAAGCAGAGGGTCCTTATTCCATTCGGGATGTGACGTTTCAGCTAAAGGGTTTTGATAGAATTGGGATCATTGGTGCCAGCGGAGCCGGGAAATCAACACTTATCGATGTTCTCGCAGGTTTCCAGCTTCCAACAGCCGGACAAGTGCTGGTCGATGGACAGCATCTGACCCTGCAACGACTTGAGGCTTGGCGTAGCCAGACAGCTGCGATCCCGCAGCATCCGTATATTTTCAGTGGCTCGATTGCGGATAATATTCGTTTTTATGTACCGGAGGCATCTGACGCAGAGGTGGCTCAAGCTGCACAAGTAGCGGGGCTAACGAAGCTTTTGTCGTCTTTGCCAGGCGGGTTGCATGAACAGATTGGTGCGGGAGGCAGGCAGCTTAGCGGTGGTCAGGAACAACGCGTGGCACTGGCAAGAGCTTTGCTGAGTGAACGCAGTGTGCTATTGCTTGATGAACCTACGGCACACTTGGACGTGGAGACCGAGTATGAGTTAAAGCAGACCATGCTGCCGTTGTTTGAAGGTAAACTTGTCTTTCTGGCGACTCATCGTCTGCACTGGATGCCGCATATGGATCGGATCATCGTTATGGATCACGGCACGGTAGCGGAGATAGGCACACATCAGGAATTGATTGCACGAAAAGGTGTATATTATCACATGATTCAGGCGCAGATGGAGGCGATATGAGATGAAATCCGGACATCCAGGAACAGAGGCTGAACACAGCGGTGATCAACAAAAAAATAGCTGGATCACTCCATACGCGGCACAGTACCGCTGGCGATTCATCGGTGCAATTGCACTAGGCACATGTGCGGCTCTCTGTGCCGTGATGCTGCTTTTCACCTCCGGATATCTGATCTCGAAGTCTGCGCTGCGTCCTGAAAACATTTTGATGGTGTATGTTCCGATTGTGGGTGTGCGTGCTTTTGGGATCTTCCGGGCAGTGTTCCGTTACGCCGAACGATTGGCAGGACATGATGCCGTCTTGCGTGTGCTGGCAGATCAGCGGGTGAAGCTGTATCGTATTTTGGAGCCGCAGGCTTTATTACTGCGTTCACGGATGCAAACCGGTGATGTGCTCGGTGCCCTTGCCGATGATGTGGAACGCCTACAGGATATTTATCTGCGCACCGTATTCCCGGCGGTTACTGCGCTTGTGATCTATGCGGCGGCTGTCCTGGCTTTTGGTAGTGTAGATCCGATGTTTGCGCTATGGGCAGCACTCTATATGCTGTTCATCGCTCTGGTACTTCCTGCAATTTCACTGAAGATTACCTGGAGATGGCGTGTACAGCTCAAAAGAGAGAATAGTAAGTTATACACACGCCTGACCGACGGTGTACTTGGACTTGGTGACTGGATTGCCAGTGGCAGAGCCGCAGCCTTTGTGCAGTGGCAAGAAGAGGACGAAGAGTATGCTGATCAGATTCGGCGCAGGTTGCGGAGCTGGAGCCGCTGGCGGGACTTTATTGCCCAATGTGTCATTGGGCTGATGGTGGTTTCGGTAACCCTGTGGGCAGGACAAGCGGCATCTGCTGCTCAGCTACCTGCAGTGATGATCGCGGCATTTGTCCTCGTTCTGTTCCCGCTTACAGAATCACTGCTGCCTGTTAACGATGCACTTGCTCATATACCAGATTACCGTGAATCGCTAGAGCGATTAAACAAACTGGAAGAGCCGGGGGAAAAAGGTTTTCAAGCAAAGCAACATCAAGAGAAGGGGCGTCAGGAGAAGCAGTACCAAGAGGCTGACCTGCATAAGGGAAGGCTGCCTGCTTCAGTTGCAAATACGTCGGATGACGGAGTAGCTCGAGTTGATGGAGTGGGCGCTGCTGATGGACGAATCCGCCTGCGGATTCCACCGAAGCTGCGTGCGGATATTACCATCGAGCAAGTAAGTTATCGATATGAAGCAGAGGCAGAGTACGCTGTTCAAGATATCTCCTTACATCTGCCGCAGGGTAAACGTCTGGCCATTCTCGGGCGCAGTGGCGGTGGCAAATCAACACTGTTGAAGCTCATCCAGGGTGTATTGTCTCCCTCTTCTGGCAAGATTTTAATCAATGATCTGCCTGTGAAGATGCTTGGCGAGAGTGTAACCGAAGTGGTGGCTGTGCTCAATCAGAGCCCACATCTGTTCGACACTACGGTTGCGGGCAATCTGCGGATTGGTCGTCCGGATGCGACAGATGAGGAGATTCGGCAGGTAGCTGCCCAGGTCGGTTTGGCGGATCTGATCGAGTCTTTGCCGCAGGGGTATAACACCCCGATGCTGGAGACGGGACTGCGTTTCTCGGGCGGAGAGCGCCAGCGAATTGCGCTGGCTCGGGTGCTGCTACGGAAGACACCTGTTGTTATCTTTGATGAACCGACCGTGGGGTTAGATCCTGTGACAGAACGCGAACTGATGCACACCATACTGGACAGCCTGCAAGGCAAAACCTTGATCTGGGTCACCCACCATCTGATTGGTGCGGAGAAGATGGACGAGATTGTGTTTGTGGAAAATGGAAACATCGTCATGCAGGGTTCTCACGAACAGCTGCTGGCTCGGGAAGAGCGGTATCGCCGACTCCTTGAACTGGATCGGCCCGGATGGCTGGACAGACAGCGCAAGACCCCGCTGCCCCCTGTCGCTTCCAAATAAGTTACGGTTTCGGCAGACCGTGACTATACATGAGTGGACCTCGTGATCCTACAAGTCCTGAGGATGATCGGGAAGCAGTGATAGAGCAAGAAGTTATAGGCAAAAAGACGAAGTGGGCACAGCCCAGCTTCGTCTTTTTGGTGTCTGCCGATAGTCTGCCGATAGTCTGCCGATAGTCTGCCGATAGTCTGCCGATAGTCTGCCGATAGTCTGCCGATAGTCTGCCGATAGTCTGCCGATAGTCTGCCGATAGTCTGCCGATAGTTTGTGCTTGCCAATGTAGATCTCATCATGTACTGACTGTCAGGCACTACACGTCTAAGTACTGCTTGGCGACAATGGACAAGACACTTACTTTCCTTAGAATATGAAAGTATTGTCGAATACTGCCCATCCCCCTCCCGCGGTGAGCTGCCCATTGTCTCCTTGGTTACAATCCGGCTAACGATCTCAGATGACGCTATTGGGCGCATTTTAACATATTTCGAATTCTAACGATCATGAGGAACGCTATTTGCTCATTTTTGCCCCATAATAGCCGTAAACGAGCCATTTAGCTTCAAATAGCGTCGCTGGTGATCGTTAGAATTTTTACCGATGCAAAATGGGGCAAATAAGGCTTCTGGTGATCGTTAGAGTATGGATGGGGGGGAGAGAGTTAGAGCGCCTACTTCTTACATAGCTCAACACTTGCCTAGCCCAAAGAATGATGTTCCTAAGCCCTAGCGCTCTCAAATTACAATGTTACTCAACTTGAATAACGCTAAACCTGGCCCTGCGCCCAGCCCTCTTCACAACGCCACATTTACTGATAAGCCAGCAGAGTGCCGCAAGAGCGACGAAGTACCAGTTCCGGCTCTACTTTAATGCAGCGATTGTCCATCTGTTTGTTCATCAGGTCGAACAGGATCATTGCCGCAAGACGTCCGATTTTATCGGTATCCTGCTTAACGGTTGTGAGTGGCGGATCGCTGTAACGGCAGGCTTCGATGTCATCACATCCCGCAACAGCAATGTCCTCGGGAACACGGAGTCCAGCTTCCTTGAAGGCTCGTACTGCTCCGAATGCGAGCAAGTCTGTAGCAGCAAATACAGCTCGTGGCAAAACGTCCGCTTTTAGTAGCTGTTTGGCTGCCTCATACCCGTCGGTTGCAGCATAATCTTTGCTGTATACCAACCATTCCGGTTTCTCTTCTAGACTAAACTGCTTTAGGGATTGTTTAAACGCTTTTTCCCGCTGCTGCATCACGAGGGAGGCACGCTGGAGTCCGATAAATCCGAGATCTCGGTACCCATTCATGTAAAACTGCTCCACCACTTTGGTGGAGATTTTCTCGTTATCCGACATGATGTAACAAGAGTTCTGTCCCGTCAGTTCGATATCTATTCCGATACATGGAATGGGGCTGGCATCAAGGTCGGATACGCTGCTCTCCACCTCATCCCCCGCAATAATAATACAACCATCCACTTGAAAGTATTTGGAACGTGCCAGGTAGTCCTCACCCTGATCAAGAAACTTTTCATTCGAAAAGAAAAGCAAATCATATCCTAACAGACCGATCTGTTTCTTAAAGGCATTAATGACCTCTACAAAGAAAGGGTGACTGAAATCCACGTTCAGCTTCCCTGCAAATACAACACCCACCAGGTTGGATTTTTTGGTCGCCAGCGTTTTGGCTGAAGATGAGGGGCGATAACCTGTCTCCTCCATAATCTTAAGCACACGTTGGCGTGTCTCCTCGCCAATGTCAGGGTAGTTGTTAATAATTTTGGACACCGTTGCAACAGACACGCCGGCCAAACGAGCTATCGTTTTGATATTCATATACATCCCTCAAATCCTAAACTAGTTTCGTAGATTGTGGCTGTGTCTTTTTACGCTTACTAGCCAACATTCTATGCCACAACACCTATGGAGTCAATAACAGAAAGGGCGATACTCGGGGTGATTATGATATGTGTGGATATTTTTAAAGATTTTCTTACTCAAACAACGAAAATATCAAGCAGTTTTAGTAGATTGAGTCCACATTTCAGAGAATACATGCCCGATTTAACTAGATTTACAGGAAGAGTCGATGTGGGAAACCACAGTACAACGAATAGGTGTTTCGTAAAATGAGGTTCGTATTCACTTTGGAAATGTTGGTAAACCCCAGACCTGGTGCGGTTTCCACCTAATAATTTGTAAAATTTCAAATAAACTATTTACAAAATTATCAGGTGAAGTCATAATGAGGGTGTGATTAACGAAACTGATTTCGTAAATTCGTAAATTAATCTTGAATGGCTGGGGGAAAGTGATATGAAGAGAAAGATTTTATCTATTACACTTGTAACCGCTTTAATGTTTGTGCTTGCAGCTTGCGGTAACGGTTCTACCGATTCCGATGGAAAAGCCTCTACAGATGGAAACAAAAAAGTGACGTTAAAGATTATTCACTGGCAACAAGAGAATATCAACAATTACATCAAAGAATTCAATACCAAATTTGAAGCGAAATATCCGGACGTGAAGGTTGAGTACACTACAGTTCCGGCAGATGCAACGTACGATCAGTTGATGCAAACGCGGATGAACGCCGGAAATACGGGCGATGTAGATATCATTCCGCTCAAGTCGAGCTTTGTTGGTGCTCCGCAAGACTGGTCCAAAGGCGCGGCCGATCCGATGTGGAAGCAGTGGATCGATGCAGGGCTGATCAGTGACTTGTCGGGTCAGGCTTTTATCAAAAATTACAACGAAGTTGATGTGCAAAACGCGATGACGTACAACGACAAAGTGTACGGTGTCAACATGGGTAAAGTGGCATTCACAGGCCTGTTCTACAATAAGGACCTCTTTGCCAAGTACAATTTGCAAGTGCCCACCACGTGGGATGAAATGCAAAACGTCATCAAAGTATTCAAAGATAACGGCGTAGAAGCACTGGGCTTCGCAGGTAAAGATGTTTGGCCGATTGGTCTTGCGGTGCAAGGACTTCAAGCCTCCATTCATGACGACCAGCTGAGCTACATCAAAGGTCTGTGGACAGGACAAACGAAGCTGACTGATCCGGTGCAGATCGAAGTATTACAGAAAGCTCAAACGTTGATGAACAGTGCCATGCCTGGTTTCATGGGGATTGACTATGGAACACTGCCAAGTCTGTTTGCCACAGGCAAGGTGGCGATGATTGCTGACGGTACATGGGATGCTACGACGATTCAAGCGGCTAACCCGGATCTGAAATTTGGTTATTTCCCGATTCCGGGCAGCAACGATGCAGCGAAGAACAAAGACTTGGCCGGTAAATACGATATGACCTGGATGGTTGTAGACAAATCACCGAACAAGGATTATGCATTGAAATGGCTTGAAATGCTGTCGGAGAAAGGGAACTATACGGATTTTGTCAATGCAGCCGGATTCCTTCCGACGCAGCCTGATGTGGAGATCAAGAGTGAGTTTATCAAAGACATTCAGCCATACCTGGAAAACTTCAAGCTTTCGTGGGATCAGCTGTTCATTAATCGTCAGAACGTAGGACAGTATATCGCCGAGTCCAGTGTTCACGCTGAGATGCTCAAACCAGCCGGCCCAATTGCAACACCGGAGGAACTGGCAAGCAAATCACAAGCAGACTGGGATGCAGCGGCTCCAAAATAACGGAGACCCCATGCTTGATCATTAATGTTGTTTCCGGACTATCGATCTAAGCTTCTCATACAGCTTGCGATGATCTGGAAATGCAGTAGTCTGTTCTAAAATAACATGAAGCCCTGCTTTATGATGCAAGCTGTAACATAAACCGGAATAGCGCTTGGGGTCAGAGCCTTCAGGCCAGCCCATATCAAGTCAAGCTGTTATTCCGGTTTTTTCTTATGTTGTACCTGTTTACTTCTTTTAGTTTTGACCACTTGGTTTGGTTTTACCCGATGAAAGGTGTGAGGACGATGTATCCGTTTGGGAAAGGGAAGGCACGGCTGATTCCTTATCTGTATTTGAGCATTCCGCTGCTGCTTTATGTCGTATTTGGCTTTGGCCCATCACTCGTGACCGTACTATTTTCGTTTACGGATGCGACAGGTGTGCGTGGACAGGAATGGAGCTTTATCGGTTTTGAAAATTATAAAACCTTCTTTGGTGCATCCAATGCAGGAGATCGGCTGGACGCGATCGGGCGATCCTTATATTTTGCGTTTGCTGTAGTCATCATCCAAAACGCAGTGGGTCTGTTCATGGCCATTCTGATTAACAAAAAGCTTCGAGGCGACAAGCTGTATCGTGCGGTGTTCTTTTTGCCCGTCGTGCTTGGTGTAACGGTGTCCGGATTGATCTGGCAGCTCGTAGCGAATCCGCTCGGCGGACCTGCGCAGTCGCTTCTGAATTTCTTTGGCACGAGCTCGAACTTTTTCGGGGATTATAATATTGCCTTCGAGCTGATTATTTTCGTGCAAATCTGGATGTACATGGGATACTCCATGACCATCTTCCTTGCAGGCTTGCAGACGATTCCGAGTGATCTGTACGAGGCGGCTTATATGGATGGTGCATCGGGCTGGAAAGCATTCACCAACATTACGTTCCCAATGATCGCTCCTGCGTTTACTGTAAATATGCTATTGTCCATCATCGGCGCATTGCAAACCTTTGACATTATCTACGTCCTCACTGGCGGTAAATTTAATACAACAACACTGGCGTTTGACGTTTATGCAACAGCGTTTGGCAGTGGTTCAGCCGATTATGGTCTGGCTTCTGCGGTAGCGATGATTCAGTTCCTGTTTGTATTTACGATCTCGATGATCGCTTTGTTCTATCTTCGCAAAAGAGAGGTGGAAGTATAATGAAGCAGAGCAGAACGTCAAGAACGATCAGTTACATCATTGTGCTGCTGATGCTTGCGCTATACGTCTTCCCTCTGTTCTACCTGTTTAATGTATCAATGAAAACACAGACAGAGTATTTGCTGAATCCCGTAGCACTTACGGAAGGCATCCGGCTGGAAAACTTTGCTGAAGCATGGACAAAGGGCAGTTTCTCGCAGTATATGTGGAACAGCGTGCTGTACACGGGCATGTCCACGCTGCTGACCATCATTTTGTCTATATTTGCAGCCTTCCCGCTTGCTCGCAGATACGTGAAGTTCAGTACGTTTATTTATATTTTCTTTTTGATCTCGATGTATTTGCCGAATCCGTTGATCCCGCAGTTTTCTTTGATCAATCAACTGGGTCTGTATAATACGCAAACGGGTTATATTTTGCTAAAAACGACGGGCACGGGCATAGCATTCTTGATGTTTGTTGGTTATATCAAATCGGTATCGCGTGAGCTGGATGAGGCGGCTGCTATGGATGGGTGCGGGTACACCCGTTACTTGTTCACTATTCTTGTTCCGTTAATGAAGCCGATTCTCGCAACAGGCATTATTCTTACAGCCATCGGGGTATGGAATGATATTATTGGGCCAACGATTTATTTGTCTGATCCGAATTATCAGCCGGTGACCAAAGGGTTGTTTACCTTCTATGGGCAGTATATGAATAACTGGCCACTACTGGCGTGTGGTATTCTGATTGTGACATTACCACTGGTTGTGCTGTACGTTGCGTTGCAGCGTTTCATCGTTGGCGGTGCGATGGCTGGTGCGGTGAAATCATAGTTTTTGCGAATTGAAAAAAAGATAATCTCGATGTGTTCTTGATGTACTGATGTTGATGTAACAAGATATCGGATAACAAAAGAAAGCCACCCTCATTCAACATGAAGGTGGCTTCTTGTATTCCTATTGAATTACTCAATTGCATAGCTTGCATTGGAGGATACAATGATTTTCTTTTACATATCCACTAATAACAAAATAATGGAGGACAGACACAGACAGGTGCTGACCAGATAAAGCACGGCAACGACCTGTTTATGGTTCAGACCGGCACGCAGCAGGCGATAGTGAGCTTGGCTTGCATCGGCTTGGTAGATCGCTTTGCCTTGCAGGAAACGTTTGATCACAACAAAGATATTATCGAAAATCGGTACGCCCAGTGCTAGAATCGGAATGAAAATGGACAGCATCGTCGCTTGTTTGAATGCACCGTCAAGTGCGATAACCGCCAAAATAAATCCAAGGAACGTAGCGCCGGCATCGCCCATAAATACTTTGGCCGGAGCCTTGTTGTATTTTAGATAACCGAGTGTTACCCCGACCAATGTGATGGACATCAGCGCAGAATCGCTCTGGCCCTTCGTAATCGCTACAATAAACAGCGTGATGGCTGATATCGCAGATAAACCGCCAGCCAGTCCATCCATACCGTCCGAGAAGTTAATCACCGTGGTTACCCCAAAAATCCACAGGATCGTCAGAATGAATTGCAGCCAGATGGGCAACAACACATATTCCGCATTGAACGGATTCACGAAGCCGGTAAACGCAATGCCGGACGCAAAGACGAGCACTGCAGCCGAGACCTGAATAATCATTTTAGGTAGTGCGGGAAAATCTTTACCTTTGGTTTTGTACCAGTCATCAATCGTACCAATCGTCAGAAGAAGCATGCCGCCTGCAACCAGCGCAGCCGTTTCCCAAGTCAGTTCTTTCGTCAGAGCAATGTATGTCAGGAAAAATCCGGCAAATATCGCGTAGCTAGCGGTCAGTGGTATCGGTTGTCTGTGCAGCTTGCGCTCCACGTCTTCCCGGGGCTTGTCCACAAAATCCAACTTGTGCGCCAGTCGGCCCAGCGGCGGAATCAGCAGAACCACGACAGCAAAAGACAATATGAAAGCCAGTATGTATATCATAAACTCGCTTGGTTCACTCCCATCATCCCATTTCCTCTTATTATACGAGTTTTACCCGAAATCTGTCGATGTCAGTATTGTAACCTGGCGCTTCGATGCTCATGCGCGTCAGCTGTAATGTGGCAGGCAAAGTTTGCACATTCCCTTAAGGCAGATAGGGGCCGAAGTAATCAAGTACGTTTTCGGCATGATATCCATCATCGCCTTGCCAGGTTGCAGCAAAAACAAAGTCCCCTGAACCGCCTTTACGTTTCCTTGGCGTATCCCCGGGAACCAATATACCTGCGGCTGCCCAGATTTCCAGTAGGGTGTCCCGTTCCTGTTTGCTGGAGGGCAGGCAATCTTTCCACTTTTTCTCCAGAGATCGTGCGCTGTCTTTTGCATCTCCGGTCTGCGCGGTTTCCAGCAACCTGGCTAGGATCGTTCGGTCTTCCTCAGTCACTTCGTAGGGAGGAAGGTGATCGTTCCCAGTACTGGTACTGCGATTATCGTTGTAATCCTGAAGCAGTAACTCCAGATCCATCAGGCAGTAGAGTAGCCATCCATGACGCACACCGCCCCATTTCATCCGTTCAAAGTTCAGCACATTCAAATCCGCGTTAACATATTGTTTGTCCGATTGTAAACGAAGAAAGTTGCAATCCCCGCAGGAGCTTGTATTTGCATGTAAGGCCGGGCGTTCCCCGAATGTATGCAGAGGCATGTTTCGTGTCAAAGCCCAGCTGCATAATGCGCTTCGCAGATAAACCTTTTTGGTGGATAGACTGTGGAGAAATGCTGTAATAACTCGCTCTTTGAGTGCGGGATTCTGATGAATGTTGTGCAGGCGCTGTACAATCTCGTCATGTGTGATGGTGAGCGGATCGAACATCACTCCGTTGCTTTTGGCATATTCGAAGTCATCACCCGAAAAAGGGTCGCGGGGTGATTTCCAGCCGCCCCCTCCCCAGAATGTGTTCATTAGAATTTTGACTGCTTTTTTATCCATTAGAAGGAGCCTCCTGTCCTGATTCCAGTTATTCAATCGAGTGAGAGAAGTTGTAGATCTACTTGTTTTATAGATTTTTCAGTTCGTAACTCGGTGCGTGTCTCATACGGTTGTGTCCAGGATCATGGCGACAAGGCCGGGGAATCGCTCGTTGAGTTCATCCTTTCTAAGCGAATAAAAGTGGTGTTTGCCTTCGATGCGAGGCTGAATAATGCCTGCTTCACGCAGCATTTTAATATGGTGGGACAACGTTGATTTGGAGATATGGTCGACTTCAAAAGCCGAGCAGTTTTTCTCGCCCGAGCTGGCCAGGCAGTGTGCAATTTTCATGCGTATCGGGTCACCGAGTGCATTACAAACCGTGGTCAGACTCATCTCCGAAGCTGTAGGTATCGTTAAAGTTCTCATAAGATAGACGGTAGCATATTCGGCAACTTCTTTCAACGTTCGAAAAATTTCGAATTATATCTTGCGATTGGGCGTTGAAGTATGGTAAGGTTCTTTTTGCATCATATTGTTCGAAATTATTCGAATTGAAAAGGATATACTGTTTGAGATATTTTGCAATGAAATGTATAAGACAGCATGAAACTACAGGGGGCAATCGATAATGAATACAGCAACAGGAATCCACAACAGTACCGGTGCTATAAATACAGCAGTGAACATTACGATGTTAAATAACTACTTCCGATTATTTGATGCTTCACGCACAGACAAACGGGCTATGCAGGACTTGTTATCCCTGTTTACACTAGATGCCGAGATTGTGTTGAATGGCAACAGTCACACAGGGTTTGAGGGATTTATGAAGGCTTTCTACGAATACAACCAGGACATTAAACATATGTGGGATGCATGGGTACTCCAGCCTGACGGAAGTTATCAAACGAACTGGGCTGTGTGCGGACAAGCAGCAGACGGAACGGTGTATGCAAAGGTGGGCAAGGATATTGCACGTGTGAATGATGAGGGACAGATTATGTATCTGGAAAACGTGCAAGCAGACGAGAATGCATTTAGCAAATATAGCTCGTATGAGTGAATTTCATTCGTCAGAGCGCTATGACTCTTGAGGGTAAACATGGCTAAGTATTAAGGTCACTCATAAAAGTGAATTAAATATGTGAGAGTTATAATTTTGTGAGACATAAAGGTAATCTAAGTAAGACTTAAAGGTACGTAAGAGCTATAAATACGTGAGAGCAATAAGTACGTGCGAACTAAAGATAGGTAAGACCTAAAGGTACGCGAGAGCTATAAGTACGTAATGTAATACCATTTAGGTAGTAATCATTATTGACTTATTGTAATTTGAGTTATTTGGTGAACTCCGCAGTGTAAGGCTGTGGGGTTTATTTAGGTTTAGGTGAGGGATGTGGGAATACAGAGGAGTTGAAGGAAGAAAAGGGCGGAGCCGTCCAGAGCTCCCAAATTTCTAACGATCACCAGCGACGCTATTTGGTGAAAAAATTAGGCTCTCAGATTCTAACGATCACCAGTGACGCTATTTACCCCAAATAGCTGTTTTTAGGCCACTTTTAGCCTGAAAATTCGGAAATAAGGTGTCTGGTGATCGTTAGATTTCGAAACCCTGCCAAAACCATGAAATAAGCTTCCTGGTGATCGTTAGCTTCCTGCATCTGCACCAACTGGTATCTTCGTTAGTATCTCGTACCTGCTCTCGATATTAGAGATCGCTAGTACTTCGCTCCTGCACCAGCATCATTCGTCCGGCTCTAGGAGATGTTTAGCGCATAGCTCCCGCCCATCTGATCTCCAGTATCCTTAGCGGAACACTTCTGCCCAAGCCTCCAGCATCATCTATCTGATTCTAAGAATCACTATCGCGGTACCTTATGTGCCAACTCGCTCTTACTCCTGCATCATTCGATTCTGGAATGCCGCGATATCGGCATATTCCTCTTCGAATTTGCGTGAGATGCGGATGAAAATGGGCAACAGTTCGCGATATACGCGTACACTGTCCGGGTGTGGCTGATGGCGGTGCGTCGATCCGATCATGCCGGAGACGGCACTCAGGGAATCGATGCGGCCTATAGCATACAGCCCAAGCACGGCGGCGCCGAGACAGGAACTTTCGATGCTCTCGGGGATGATGACATCCTGATCAAAAATATCAGCCATCATCTGTCGCCACAGCTCGGAGCGGGCGAAGCCGCCAGTGGCCTGAATCTTTTTCGGACGGCCAATCTTCTCTTCAATCGCCAGCATGACCGTATACAGGTTAAACAGCACACCTTCCAGCGCAGCACGAATCATATGCTCTTTCTTATGATGTAGCGTCAAGCCGAAAAATGAGCCGCGTGCATTCGGGTTCCAAAGTGGAGCGCGTTCTCCTGTCATGTAAGGGTGGAATAACAGGCCTTCGGAACCTGGCGGTACATTTTCAGCGACACGTGTCAGGACTTCATACGGATCAATCCCGAGCCGTTTCGCCGTTTCCACCTCAGAAGCCGCAAACTCATCCCGAATCCAGCGGAAAATCACCCCGCCGTTGTTCACCGGACCGCCAATCACCCATTGATCTTCCGTAAGTGCATAACAGAAGAAACGCCCTTTCGGATCGGTCACCGGTTTATCCACGACAGTACGGATCGCCCCGCTCGTGCCAATGGTCACGGCAACAACCCCGGGGTCAATGGCATTCACGCCCAGATTCGAGAGCACGCCGTCACTTGCTCCAATCACAAACGGAGTTGTTACCGCAATGCCCATCGCTTTGGCATACTCGGGTTTAAGTCCCTCTTTTAAAACATGCGTTGTAGGTACAAGGCTGGACAGATGCTCTGGCGTAATACCGGCTACATGCAGTGCTTCTGCATCCCATGCCAGCTTTTCCAGATTCATGAGTCCGGTGGCGGAGGCCATTGAATGGTCGATAACAAACGTTGTGAACAATTTATAAAAAACATATTCCTTCATGGAGATTATTTTATGTGTCTGTCGGAACAAGTCCGGTTCTTCCCGGGTGAGCCACATGATTTTAGTTAGTGGGGACATGGGATGAATGGGTGTACCCGTTCGCAGATAAATTTCATGCCCGTTCATCTCTGATTGGAGTACTTCCGTCCACTCGGCACTGCGATTGTCCGCCCAGGTCATCGCTCGCATTAACGGTTTACCTTGTACGTCCACAGGCAGAACGCTGTGCATGGCCGAACTGAACGAAACCAATAGAATATCGTCCGGCTTTACCCCGGCTTTCGAAGTAGCTTGCTGCACCGATGTAAGGACTGCTTGGAAAATGTCCTCCGCATCCTGCTCTGCAATGGCGGGTGTTGGTGTGTGCAGCGGATAATCTGCACTACCTTGTGCCACGATGTTGCCATCCTGCTTGAACAACACAGCCTTGGTGGAAGTTGTGCCGATATCTACGCCAATCATATAAGGTGAAGCCGCCATAGTGATCATCCCTCTCTCTCACTTGAACATACACGTTGGATAAATGAAGTATACACACCTATTCATCCAAGCCTAGATCTATTTAAAGTCTTACATCTCATCTCTAGAATAAGAATATCAGACTTGAGGGAAGGATCAAAATGGCTTCATATCGGTACTTTGCTCCCAGCGCTCTGGATATCTCTCATCCCTCTCATACCTAGCTTCTCTCAGTTAGTCCTTCACCGCTCCTGCGGCAATATCCGAGATGAATTGTCGGCTGATAAAAAGGAACATGATGATGAGCGGAAGGACGGCAAGCAGTGTACCTGCAATGACCATCGCATAGTCCGTGTTATAGAGTCCGTTTAATTGAGATAATGCAATCTGAAGCGTGTATTTGCGTGCATCCGTCAGTACAATTAACGGCCACAGGTAGTCGTTCCATACCCCAATAAACGTAAATGCGCCGAGAAAGGCAAATGCAGGCCTTAGAATCGGCAAAGCTACGTTCCAGTACAAGCGAAAAAAATTACATCCGTCGATTCGTCCTGCATCCAGCAGATCGTTCGGGATAGATTCCGTCGCGTACTGACGGATCCAGAAAATGCCGAAGGCGTTAACCATGCCCGGGATAATGAGGGCTTTGAAGGAACCCACCCATCCGAACGTGGCCATGAGTACGAAGGAAGGCACCAGCGACAGCTGGGAAGGCACCATCATGGTGGCGAGCAGCAGGACGAAGAGCCATTTTTTGCCCGGAAACTCAAACTTCGCAAACGCAAACCCCGCCAATGAATCAAAGAACAACACCAGGATGGTCACGACACCTGACACAAACAAGGTATTCAGAAAGGCTCCCCAGAAATCAATCTGCTGCAAAACCCGTGTAATATTGTTCCACAGTTCACCGCCGAACCAGAGTTGGGGTGGAAACTTGTAGATGTCGGACGTTGTTCGTGTTGACATAACCATTAGCCAGTAGAACGGGAACATGGATATAAGCATGCCACCGATCAGGCCGGTATACAGCACCAGCGACTTGAGATGTTTGGACGCCATAAGCGCTCCCCCCTTGTCACATCAGGATGATTTACCTTGGACTAGCTTCCAGTTCACAATGGAGAACAGAGCGATGATCAGGAACATACCCCAGCCAACGGCAGCGCCGTAACCAAAATAATTGTTGATAAAGGATTCGCGGTACAAGTACAGCACAATCGTCATTCCCGCTGCTCCGGCACCACCGTCATTTCCTACCAGCACCTGCGGTTCGGTGAACAGTTGCATGCCACCAATGGTAGATGTAATTACCGTGAACAGGATGACCGGGCGCAACATCGGAATCGTAATACGGAAGAAGGATTGCGCGGCAGATGCCCCGTCAATTTTGGCTGCTTCATACAGCGTTTGCGGGATGCTTTGAAGTCCGGCCAGATAAATAATGGCATTATATCCCGTCCAGCGCCAGACAACCATGGAGGAGATGGCGATTTTGATGCCCCATGGTGCATTCAGCCATTCGACCACCGGAAGCCCGACTGACTGCAGCAGATAGTTGAGGAAGCCGTAATTGTTCGCAAACAGTGCGCCGAAGATAATCGCTACAGCCACGATGGATGTGACGTTGGGCAGAAAGTAACCGACCCGGAACAAGGTGCGGAACTTGATAAAAGGCGCATGTAGCAGAAACGCAATAATGAGGGCGAAGAAAAGCATCGGAATGGTCGAATAAATCCAGATCATAAACGTGTTGCCTACCGCTTGCCAGAATTCGGCATCGGTGAGCATGTATTTGAAATTGTTCAAGCCGTTATACGTCATCACACCGATTCCATCCCATTTATGAAAGGCCAGATACAGCGAGAAGGCGATCGGGAACAGTCCAAACACGGCGAACAGAATGTAAAAAGGCGAGATGGCAACATAGAGCGCGCGATGCTCCCATATGCGGGCCCAGAGTGATTTTTGGCGATCCAGACCGGGCTGGAACGGACCGGACTCA
Source organism: Paenibacillus sp. TSA_86.1 (assembly GCF_052691815.1). NCBI lineage: Bacteria > Bacillati > Bacillota > Bacilli > Caryophanales > Paenibacillaceae > Paenibacillus > Paenibacillus sp. TSA_86.1. The sequence continues at coordinate 262,433 of NZ_JBQZGE010000005.1, forward strand.
GGGGACGTGCGAGGTTCGGTGACAGCCATAACAACTCCTCCTTTACGGATAACGAATCCACATCAAACGAGACCCAGTGAGGCTAAAAAATCAAGAGATATCAGCCAGAAATTAGATGTCTGCCTTAACGTTGTAACTCCCGCTCGACACGGTGCACCGTATCCGACCAGACTTGTTGTGGATCAGCGTTCTGTTTGGCAACATCGTTCAGACGCCGGGTGATGATATTGTGTACCGACGGGTATCGTTCGCCAAAAAAGGCATCCGGCACATGTTGTGCCGATTCGGCAAATACCGGGCCTGTTGCTTGCCCGCCGAAGAAAGGTTCCTTCTCCTGCACGGCTGGTTTATCAAACACACTTGGAGCTGACGGGAACAGATTGAGCGTCTGATACTGCTCTAATTGGTTCTCTGGACTTTGCAGCCAGCGAATCAATTCAAAGGCTTCTTTCGGATGTTTGCTGGATTTTAAAATAGAAAGAAAGGAGCCGCCGTTATTGCCGTCTCCTCCAGGAGCGCGGGTAACACGCCATTTGCCTGAAGTATCCGGCGCCGCCTCCTGAAGCACCTGCTTCATCCAGACTGCACCAACGAATGAGGCAATTTCGCCGTTATTCATCGCCGCATTCCAGGTGGGTGTCCAGCCGTCAGCGTTAGCAAGCAGTCCTTTTTCCTTAAAAGCAACGGCCATATCCCAGCTTTTGCGTACAGCAGGAGAATCCATGCCGATAAACGAACCATCTGGGCGGAAGTATCGTTCCGAAGCCTGGGAAAGCACTTGGTTGTAAACGCTTCCGATATTATCGGTCAGAAAAACCTTACCGCCGAACTTGGCCTTGATCTGCTCTCCGGCAGCAGCGTAAGCATCCCAGTTATCGATCTGGTGTGCGACCTGTTCCGGCTCGGAGGGTAAACCCGCCTCTTTGAAAAGGTCTGCACGATAGAAAAGGGCTGTTGGCCCCGTATCCATCGGGAAGCCGATCATCTGTCCATTTGGCGTTACACCCTGCTTCCATTTCCATGGCAGATACTGATCTTCAACCTCGCCTGCGCCAAGGTCGTACAGATTATAGAATCGATCCTCACTCGGGAATAACTCCATGATCCAGTCGTTAAGGGCAACGATGTCTGGCTCACCTGAACGTGCAGCGAGGGTTGTTTTGAGCTTGGCTTTGAAATCCCCGCCGATCTTCTGGGCAGTCAGTTCAATATTAGGGAACTTCTCCTTGGCTCTGGCAATGAGTTTGTCGTCAATGGATCGGTTCCAATACCACAGTGTAAGCGTTACCTTTTTGCTGGATGACGAATCATCCTGTCCCGGCCAGATGGAGCATCCGCTGATTAGCAGGACACAGACCATGGTGATGGCTATCCAACAGCTTCTTCTACGGCGGTTCATATGCTAACCCCCTCATCATTAGGTTTGACGCAAGAAGTATCAAGGACTAAAGCTGGGCTTCATGGACTACACCAATAGTGTATGAGTAGTTTCTAAACTCATACCCAATATTCCTCCAATGAAACACGTGGTCTGTGTCCATTGCGTAACATAAAATGGGTAGTTACTTTAAAAATAAAAGTTACTTGACACAATAATGTTTTTATTCTAAACTAACTTACATTAAGTAACTAATTATAGTGAGGATTATATAGATACGTGATATTTTGCTGTACACTTGTGTCAATGCTTGCTGTATTGCTTGAACAAGTGATCCAAAATCAACGCGACTGCGAATGCATGATATTATGACAAATTTTGAGATGAAGATGCGTAACAGGAGGAACGAACGATGATCAATTCACATATTATTCAACTGCTTGCCCCTAAAATTCAGACTTTTCCGAGTGGAAAAGAATTCATACATTTGGTGGGCCCAATTAAACTGCCGGTCAACCTGGATGGGGAAACCAGAACATTTCAGTGGTACAGCTGGCTGAAAACGGACAAAGCGATGGACAGCAGCGAGCTGATTGCCTCTCTCGCAGATGCTGAACTGGCCGAGCGCCAGCAATCCAGCGTACTGGTGTATGGCGATTTTGCTGAAGCGCAGGATGCCCTGATTCGGATGCACAGCATCTGTCACACAGGTGATATCTTCGGCAGCAAACGGTGTGACTGCGGATTCCAGTTAGAGCAGTCCATGAAGATGATTGCAGCACATGGTGCAGGTGCATTGTTCTATCTTGCGAACCATGAAGGTCGGGGCATTGGCCTGTTCAGCAAAGCGATGGCTTACATTTTGCAGGAAGAGGGTCTGGACACGGTAGATGCGAACTTGCAGCTCGGATTTACGGATGATGCGCGTAATTATGACGATGCTATCGCCGTATTGCGTGCACTTCGCTCGGCTCCGGTTACGTTGATTACGAATAATCCGCGCAAGCTGGCTGCTTTGCAAGAAGCAGGGCTCAATGTGGGCGGACGTGTTCCACTGTGGGGAGATCGTTCGGCATTCAATGAGAAGTATCTGCAAACCAAAGTGGACCGTTCAGGTCACTTGGCAGAAGTGGATGGCTGGGGAGATGCGGAGGCAGAGGCGCGTATTCCACACGCACAGGCCTGATGCAGCGTTCGCAGCTTAGATCTAAGATTTAAGCGAGCCTGATGAACAAGTTATCCTTTTGAATAAAACGAAACGAGAAATGCTGTAGTGATAATGCGTAATGCACATCAGTATATGATACTGTACTGCGCAGTAACCGACGGGCTGTTACGATGCTTTTCGTATAGAAAAGTATAGTAGCGGTCTTTTTTTGCCTAAATCCGGTGCTTCCCCAAATAGCTTGCTGTTCAGGTGTGACGGATTATACAATATAGGCATCTGATGAACGTAGGAGGAACGATGGTGGCATTTGAGGAACAACGTATTTTGCCAGCTGCGAAGAGCATGAAGCAGTTTGAAGCGATTATCGAAGGGCCTTATACCTACGGGGTCATGTTGGAAACGCATATCGCACAGCTGCAGAGCATGATGGAGCAGGCAAGGCGGTATGAGAAGAAGATTTTGCTGCATGCGGATCTGGTGCAGGGGCTGAAGAATGATGAGTACGCCGCAGAGTATCTGTGTCAGCACATTCGTCCGGCCGGGCTGATCTCCACTCGGGCCAGCGTTATTCAGAAAGCAAAACAAAAAGGTATCACGGCGATTCAGCGTGTATTTCTGCTCGATACCCATGCTTTGGAGAAAAGTTATCTGCTGCTCGCCAAAACACAGCCTGACTACATCGAGGTATTGCCTGGTGTCATCCCGCATATTATTGCGGAGGTGTCTGAACGTACGGGCATTCCCATCATAGCAGGCGGACTGATTCGCACACCCGAAGAGGTAGAGCTTGCGCTTGGGGTGGGAGCGGCGGCCGTGACGACGTCGAATGATGATTTGATCAAACATTTTAAGAAATCGCTTACACTATAACCACATACAGGAGGCATACCGTATGGAAAAATTTATTTTGGCTCTGGATCAGGGGACAACAAGTTCCCGGGCTATTCTCTTTAATCATAGCGGAGAGATTGTGCACATGGCACAGCAGGAGTTCCCTCAGTATTTTCCCAAACCGGGCTGGGTGGAGCAAAATGCCAACGAGATCTGGAGTTCCATTCTGGCTGTTATGGCATCATGCCTGGCGGAGAGTGGCATCAAGCCTGCACAGATTGCGGGTATCGGCATCACGAATCAACGGGAGACCGTGGTGGTTTGGGACAAACAAACCGGCAGACCGATCTATAATGCGGTGGTGTGGCAGTCCAGACAGACGGCATCCATCTGTGATGAGTTGAAAACGCAAGGGCTCGACGACCTGTTTCATCAGAAAACAGGCTTGCTGATCAATCCATACTTTTCAGGTACCAAAGTAAAATGGATTCTGGATCACGTCCCTGGTGCCCGTGAACGGGCAGAAAAAGGGGAGCTGCTGTTTGGAACCATCGACAGCTGGCTGATCTGGAAACTGAGTGGCGGCACACATGTTACGGACGTATCCAATGCTTCGCGCACCCTGATGTATAACATCTATGAGCTGCAGTGGGATGATGAATTGCTGGATATCCTGGATATTCCTAAGGCGATGCTGCCTGAAGTGCGAGGTTCTTCCGAGGTATATGCGCACACAACAGATTACCACTTCTTCGGTCACCGGGTTCCGATTGCGGGAGCGGCAGGGGATCAGCAGGCGGCCCTGTTTGGTCAGAGATGTTATACAAAAGGCAGTATGAAAAATACATATGGTACCGGTTGTTTCATGCTCATGAACACGGGGGAGGAGCCGGTACATTCGGATCACGGGCTGATTACGACGATTGCCTGGGGTGTGAATGGAAAAGTTCAATATGCACTGGAAGGCAGCATTTTCGTGGCGGGTTCGGCTGTGCAGTGGCTGCGGGACGGTCTTCGCATGTTACGGTCGTCCAAAGACAGTGAGGACTATGCGAAGCGGGTACCTTCGACGGATGGGGTGTACATGGTACCTGCTTTCGTTGGACTCGGAAGTCCGTATTGGGATAGCGAGGTGAAGGGGGCCGTATTTGGCCTTACACGGGGAACTACGAAGGAGCATTTTATCCGCGCTACACTGGAGGCGCTGGCATACCAGACCAAGGATGTACTGGATGCGATGGTTACTGATTCGGGATACCCTGTACATGCTCTGCGGGTTGACGGCGGTGCGGCGGCCAATGATTTTCTGATGCAGTTCCAGAGTGATATTCTGGGCATTCCGGTGGAGCGTCCATCCGTGAACGAAACGACTGCGCTCGGGGCAGCTTATCTGGCAGGCTTGGCCGTCGGATTCTGGTCTAACGCAGTTGAATTGAACCGGCATGATCATACAGAGCGAATCTTTGCGTCAGTAATGGCCGGGGACGAGCGGGAACAATTGTATTCAGGCTGGCAGCGAGCGGTCAAAGCAGCGATGGCTTTTAAATAAAATGACAGAAGATTTCCTTTTTCTTGCACATGGTCATTTGTACTTTTTCATTAAATATATGTTATAAATGATATTTACTGGTGGAAAATGATGCATCATTTACAGGGATTATATTCCTGGAACGGCTAAACCAGATGTCCACAATAAGGAAAATTGGAGAGTTAGTGGTTTGCTTTGAAATTCCATCCTCTTGTAAATAAAGTTTTTAAAATTTTTTTGAATAATGTGTCAAAACAGGCCTTCACGCCGCCGAAAATCTGTGATAGGATTAGGTTACAAGTTAAAAATGATGTCTGGAGATCGGGAGGGACCACGTGCGTTCAGCAATTGCTGAACGAATGACGTGGTCCTTTTTTTGTTGTTTTTTAGAGAAAAATAAAGGAAATAATAGGGGGTTCTGACATGACAGCATCGTTCTCGGCGGCACAGCGAACCGAAGTTATGGAGCAGATGTCGAATGCACATTTTGACATATTGGTCATTGGTGGTGGTATTACGGGTGCTGGAATTGCACTGGATGCGGCATCTCGTGGATTGAAGACGGCACTTGTGGACATGCAGGATTTCGCAGCAGGCACATCGAGCCGTTCAACTAAACTGGTGCATGGTGGTTTGCGTTACTTGAAGCAGTTTGAAGTGAAGATGGTAGCCGAGGTTGGACGGGAGCGGGCGGTTGTTTACGAAAATGGGCCACATGTAACGACACCGGAGCCGATGTTATTACCCATCTACACGGATGGTACATTTGGCAAGTTCAGTACGTCTTTTGGACTCATGGTGTATGACCGCCTTGCCGGGGTAAAGCGCAGTGAACGGCGACAGATGTTGAACGCCAGTGATACATCTGCGAGTGAACCTTTGCTGCGGAAGCAGGGACTGCTGGGCGGCGGGCGTTATGTCGAGTACCGTACGGATGATGCGAGGCTTACAATTGAAGTGATGAAGGAGGCGGTACGGCGCGGGGTGCTGGCCGTTAACTATGTGAAAGCTACCGCTTTCCAGAAGGAGAATGGAACGATTACGGGCATCCATGCGGTGGATCAACTGAACGGAAATAGCTACACGCTTAGGGCCAAAAAAGTAATCAATGCTTCAGGCCCATGGGTGGATACCCTGCGTGAAGTGGATGGCTCACGCCAAGGCAAAACGCTGCAGATGACCAAAGGCATTCATCTGGTATTCGACGGCGCACGTTTTCCGCTGCGGCAAGCCGTCTATTTTGATACGCCAGATGGACGAATGGTCTTTGCTGTGCCACGGGATGGCAAAACCTATGTGGGCACAACGGATACGGTATACCGAGACGACCCGGCTCAACCGTTAATTACGGAGGAAGACCGCGATTATGTCATTGATGCGGTGAACGGCATGTTCCCGGAAGTTCAGATTCGCGCACAGGATGTGGAGTCTGGCTGGGCAGGCGTACGTCCGCTGATCCATGAGGAGGGCAAGGGTCCTTCGGAGATTTCGCGTAAGGATGAAGTTTGGGTATCCGATTCGGGCCTGATTACGATTGCCGGGGGGAAACTGACGGGATATCGCAAAATGGCGGAGATGGTCGTGGATCTGGTCGCACGTCAGATGCAGCAGGAGTTCGGGTACACCCCGGGTCCGTGTGTAACCAAAAAGATGCCCATCTCCGGAGGAGACGTTGGCGGTTCGGCCGGATTCGTATCGTATACCGAACGAAAGATCAAAGATGGCGTTGCGCTGGGGTTAAATCGGCAGGCGGCGGAGCGCCTGGCCCGTACGTATGGTTCCAACGTGGATGCGTTGTATGAGCGCATGCCTGATCCAAGGGCCAAGGCCGAGCTTCACGGCATGCCACATGAGCTTTTGTTAATGCTTCGTTATGCAATGGAGGAAGAGATGGCGGCGACGCCGGCCGACTTCTGGGTACGCCGAACGGGGGACTTATTTTTCCGCATCGATGAGGTACGACGTTACAAATCAGCAGTCAGCATCTACATGGCAGAACAACTTGGCTGGTCAGAGCAGAAGACGGCGAATTACGCCAAAGAGCTGGATCAACTGTTGATGGAAGCATCCGGAAAGAGCTAAAGTGGCAGGAATTCGCGAGTCTGGGTCGAATGGAACATGTAAGCGCGTAACAGAGAGGGGATAACATCCATGACATTACAGATCGGAATCATAGGAACAGGTTGGTTCAGTAAGGTACACGCAGATATTCTTACACGTATGGAAGATGTTCGTGTCGCAAGTGTATGTGGAACAACAATCGAAAAGGCAGAAGCGATGGCCTCCGTATACGATGCTACAGGTTATGATCATCTTGAACATATGCTGGACAGTAATAAGCTGGATGCCGTATACATCTGTGTGCCTCCCATGTCCCACGGACTCATTGAGTTAGAGTTGATTAAACGGGGCATTCCGTTCCTGGTGGAAAAACCATTGAGTACCGGAATGGATGTACCGCTCCGTATACTGGAACAGGTTCAGCAGTCCTCCTTGTTAACCTCTGTAGGATATCATTTCCGTTATCAGGGTGCTGCACAGGTCATGAAACAAGCGATGCAGGAACAGAAAGTAGGCATGGCTCTGGGGCGCTGGATGGGCGGCATGCCTGGAGTTAGCTGGTGGCGCCGTCAAGACGGATCTGGAGGCCAGTTCGTGGAGCAGACGACCCATATCGTGGATTTACTCCGTTTCTGTGCAGGCGAAGTGACAGAGGTCTATGCCGTAGCTGCTCAGCGCAGCATGCATGAAAAGCATGAGCATGTGACGGTTGATGATGTAGCGAACGTGACGTTAAAGCTGGAAAGCGGTGCGATTGCAAGTATTGCGAATACGTGCTTATTGCCTGACGGTGAGGGTGGAGCCGGGCTGCAGTTCTATACCGATGCCGGTGTATGGGACTGGACACCCGATCGCCTTCTGTTGCCAAGTGCGGCTTCACATTCGATGGCCGGGCTTGAGGTTTCAGCGGGACAGAACCCGTATGAACGTGAGAATGAAGCCTTTATTCATGCGCTTCGTACGGGCGATCGTTCCCGCATTTTGTCCGATTACGCAGATGCATGCCGTACACAGCGGATCACAACCGCTGCACTGGAATCCGTAGATTCGGGTCTGCCTGTTAAGCTTTAGTTTTCATCGCGCCTTACACGTTAAATGTCCAAGCTTCAACAGAAAGTTGCAGTTCAAAAAACGCCTGCACCAAAACCATGTTCTCGGTGGTTCCGGTGCAGGCGTTTTTATGATGTTTGAACTACTTTACTTGCTGTTGTTCTTTTAACCAGTCCGAAGACCAGCTGTAGATTTGATTAATGACAGGTTCAATCGCTCTACCTTTAGGAGTAAGCTCATATTCCACACGGGGAGGTATCTCGGGATACATATGCCGGGTTACGATGCCTTCCGTCTCCATCTCTTTCAGACGCTCCGATAACAGTCTCCCGCTAATGGCCATCTCAGCTTCCAGTTCTGTAAACCGTTTTGGCCCAGACAACAGCTGATACATGATCAGCAGCACCCACTTTTTCCCGATGATATCCATTGCTTGTGTAATCAGACAACGATTTGGGGCTTTTACTTTTCTCAGCTTCAACGTGTTTCACCTCGATTCATGACAAATGTGCAATACAAACCTATATAAAAGGACAAATCGTTCTGCCGCTCTAAAAAATACAAACACCTTCATGTGAAGGGGGTTACTACAAAATATACTGTAACATACCTTTTGTATGTATTATACATCATTTCACGGAAAATTACTTGATGAAATTATCTTATTATTATATACTAGCTTCATAAAAGTAAGTTTGTGAATAATAATACGTATAGTATATGTACATATTATACCGCAGATCAGTTATGCACAGGTGATCAGAGCAGTTGTTAAACCTTAGTAATTCAATAACACTTGAATCAATAGGAGATGAAAGATATGAAAAAGGTGTTGGGAACTATTTTTTTAGTTGTACTGGCGGGTGTATTCGTCATGACAGGATATACGAAAATTACGGGAGCAGAGATGATGATTGAGACCTTCGATAGTTTCTCTTATCCTACGTGGACCATGTACTTGATCGGTGCGTTGGAACTGCTTAGTGCAGTTGGGTTGCTCCTTTCAAGTACCCGCATTTTGGCATCCGGTATACTAACCTTCATTTTGATTGGGGCTGTAGGCAGCCATCTAATCTATTCGCAATACGCGGCTGTACCTCTCCCGGCTATATTGCTTGTGGCCAACATCGTGGTATTAATGGTGAGTTTGCACAGACTGGAAGAAGAGGAAAGCAACATGGACATGATGCAGGCATAGCAGAGAGCAGAAGTCTTTATCCAGCACAGTTGGGCATGTGCCTACCATAATGGTATTACAAAGCATGCTCTTCATTCTCACAAAATATGTTACTTTTGTTATATCATGGAGGAGGTATGTGGTGATTTGTTATGACTTAAGTATAAGTCACTCAGCAGAGGATACTATCTGAAACGGTGTACTCCTAACAATGTGAGGAAATCCTCTTTTTTTGTAAAAGTACTCTCTCAAGAACAATATACATACAGATTATCTTGTAGAAAGAATCTTACAAGAGTATATACATCAAGCGCATAATTTTATGAATTCCAGGAAAGCTTTTTCAACTCTGAGTCTTACTTCTTTCATTAATACATAATAAGAAGCCGACCTTTAATTTAAGGGTCGGCTAGTATTCGTTAGACATACAAAAAAACTTAATAAGATCCCGAATTATTTTTTCGAAAAATATTCTTTAATTAACAAAACAATTGCAATTAATGTAATCAATAAAGAAACAACAAAAGGTGCAAGTAAATAATTATCTCCAATAAATGACCACAATTTCCCGTATTTAGGATCCCACTCTGTTAGACTTTGTGAATATTTTAATCCATAACCTAATATAGCTAGACAAACGATAGTCCCAAAATATAGAAACGAGATGCCGATAATTGTTTTCTTCATATTATCCCTTTAGTTGTACTTTACTTGTAGAAATATTAATCCAACTGATTTGTGGAAATTTTCAGTACCTAAGTTGTAATCTAAACCATTAACAAGGTTCCATACCTCGTAAGACTTCTTATGGTAATTTGTAAAAATTCGAAGCTCTGTGGTTCTACCACTGGGTACACTAAACTTATATTCAGTTGATTGTGTTTTCTTAGTACCCAATGTTACCGAGAATTTAGCCTCAATAATATCTTTGAGTTGAGTTCCTAATTCACCGGCTATCGCAAAGGTATCTTCTTTAGAGAAGGTTTGTTTAATTTCGGCTGGACCTTGGAAAAGATGAGATATGAATTTATCACGAAAAGACCAGCCTATGTCCAGATCTTTTATATTTTCTATATGATATTTTGTTTTTATTACCGCTGATGGACTAATATTAGAAGGTTTGGCAACTTCGGATTCAGTATCAATTACAACAGAATCTAATTGAATTTCATTAATTGAATCTGGATTATCTAAAGACTGTTCCTTAGCTATAGCGTTAATTGTCTCACGGTCGGTAATTACAACGGACTGAACTGACTGATCAGAGTTGTTTTTTAACTGCTTAGAGCTATTGAAATATTTTTTTAAATTTATAGATTGTTGTACATCATTGTTTGCCTCAGCTTTCGATGTGGAAAATGCGGGGAACAAAGAAACGCATAGTAAAGTAATGCCAAATAATTTTCCGAATCTTTTAAAAAATTGATACATCTCCTTTGTTTTGATTTAGACAACATTATAATACGTATACACTAAACTATTGTCTTAAACCTCCTCTCGTATTAGTTCACAACTTTAATTATAATATGAAATATATTGGAAAATAAGTTTTCGTCAAAATTTCCAATGGTATTACAAATTTCGACATTTGTTTGTTAAAAAAAGAGGAATAAAATTAAAATTTGGAATTATAGTGGTGCATGCCCAAGTATGCGGGCAACCAATGTTATAAAAAAAGTACATATGAAAAACGCAGGCAAAAATCTTGCCGAGATAACTCAATGAAATTCTTTATGTGATAAAATTTGCCTTACTCGGACGACCTGATTACATTCACTCAAGGTTAACTAATAACCTAATTTGAAACAAAAAAAGAAGAACCCGATGGAACAATGGGTTCTTTTTCAGTGTAACTTCCTGTTTGGAAGCATACTGTATGTTCATGAATATCAAAAATCCTTTTATAATAGCTTTTTTAGTTGAGAGACGCGTCCTTGGCTAATGCCAAGTTTCTCCGCAATTTGCTGTTGGGCCAGGCCTGGCTGCTGTTCAATAATTTCTTTCATCTGTTGCAGCATGCGCGCCGTCTTCGGCCGCAGGTCGGGGTAGTCCTTACTCGCAGAAGCATCTCCTTCTTCCGATGAGGAAGCTGAGGAAACTGCGGGTTTAGCAGCAGGACGTTCTTTGGGTGCAGAAGCCTGTTTGTTCTCAGGTACGAACCAGTTGGGAGTGTCATCTGGGTGTTTTAATTGAATCGCACAAGTCCGACAGATGAATTGCTCTTTGAAATACATTTCCGTATCCACGTCACCGCAAAAAATACACAATGTTGATTTGTACTTTCTTAAAATCAACTCTTTCCCTTCAATGAAAAATTCAAGCGGATCGCCGATATGGATTTCCATTGTATCCCGCATTTCTTTAGGAAGCACAATTCGTCCGAGACGGTCCAGAGATCTCTTCATTCCGGTTCTTTTCATCGCATCTCCCCCGCAATATTAACATTAAAACCTGTCCTTATTGTAAGGAAGAAAGGGCTTTAATACAACAATAATATTTCAAAAAAAAGGGATTATTCCAACTATTATGGGAAAATAAGTTTAGAGAGCGCGGGAGCGACGGCTAAAGTGAAGAGCGCAGCCAGTACCATGGAGATACTGGAGATGGTTCCTGTTAGCGAACTTAGTTCGAAGGCTTTCGAAGTCCCCGTGCCGTGAGCACCGGTTCCAAGCAGGGTACCCCGCGCAATCTCGCCATCTATACGCAGCATTTTGACGATGGAAGGCCCCATAATAGCCCCGAGTAGCCCCGTCATTATCGCGAATACGGCCGTAATCGCCGGAATTCCCCCGATAGAAGCCGACACATTCATGGCAATCGGTGTTGTGATAGAGCGTGGAATCAAACTGTGAATCAAGCCGGAGTCCAAGTGCATCCACTTGGCGAGCATAGCGGAAGAAAGCACAGCAACCACTGAGCCGGTCATGACGCTGACCACAATCTCGGAAATATGTTTTTTGAGCACATGAAAAAAGGTGTAAAGGGGTACCGCAAAAGCAATCGTAGCAGGTTGCAGCAAAAGACTTAGCCATTTGCCTCCACTGCTATATGCCGCATAATTCGTGCCAGTTAATAAGAGTACGCCTACAACCAGCAACGGTGTGATCAGCAATGGTGACAGATACACTTTGGGCAGACTGCGATACATCCGTTTGGCAACCGCGTAGATTCCGACCGTTAACAGCAAACATAAAAATCCAATCATCCGGTGTGACGCTCCTTTCGTTTGGCAATACGTGTAGCAACGAGGCCGGTACAGGCCATAACCAGAAACGTGCTCAGCAGCACGATAAATAAAATCTGTAATCCGTCATGCTCCAGCATGGGCATGTAATTCATGATGCCAACCGCTGACGGGATAAAGAATAACAGTAGTTCACCGAGCAGCCATGACGCACCGATCTCGATCCAGCGCAGTTTCACCACACCGGTCTGCAGCAGAATGAACAGGATAACCATTCCGAGAATCGAGCCGGGTACAGGCAGATGGAGAGCGCGGGCCAACAGGTCCATAAGTAGTGAAAAAACCATTAACAATGCAACTTGTGCAATGCCGATGCCCCACTTTTTCACCTGAATCCCTCCTTTTATATATCAACATATATTGGATAAGTTTGATTTGAATATTTGCGAAAAATGAATGGAAACGTTGCTTCGTATCACAAATTTTACATCGCTTTCTTTCATGAGTAAAATGCATATTAAGAATGTTTTCAATTCCATTTATCTATAGGAGAAAGATTAGCTTACCAAGGTAATGATGGAAAAGGAGGAGTGGGACGAGCAATGGATATTCGCCATCTACAATATTTTCTGGAAGTTGCCCGGCAGCGGAGCTTCACGAAGGCCGCCGAGGTGTTGTACATCACCCAGCCGACGATCAGTAAAACGGTCAAAAGCCTGGAGGATGAATTGGGCGTAACATTACTGGATCGGTACGGTAAACAGGTGAAGTTAACGGATGCGGGGCATGTCTTTTTTCGTCAGGCGCTGGAGATTGAAAAATCGTTCCGCAGTCTGTCATCCGAACTGGACGATCTGATGAATCTGAAGAAGGGGCATCTGCGCATCGGTTTGCCGCCGATGGTAGGATCAAGCTTCTTTCCGATGATTATCGGCGAGTTCCACAAAGCGTATCCTCAAGTGAGTATTCAACTGTTCGAAGATGGGGCCAAAAAAGTAGAAGCCGATGTCATCAGCGGTGCATTGGATATCGGTGTGGCTGTGTTGCCAACGGTAGATGAGCTGCTGGATCATTTTGTGTTTGTGCAGGAAAAGCTGAATCTGCTTGTCCATCCCTCGCATCCGCTTGCCGGAAAGGAGTCAGTCGCGCTCCATGAACTGGAGCAGGACGCATTTGTATTGTTCCGGGAGGACTTCGCGCTCCATGACCGCATTATTGCAGCTTGCCAACAAGCTGGATTTCAGCCACGAGTGGTGTATGAAAGTTCCCAGTGGGATCTGCTGAGTGCGATGGTTGCAGCCAATCTCGGTGTTGCCCTGCTGCCAGAGACGATCTGCCGCGAGGTCGATCATATGCGTGTGCGGATCATTCCGGTCGTGGAGCCGGTCATTCCATGGCAGCTTGGCATGATCTGGCGGAAAGACCGATATCTTTCTTTTGCCACCCGGGAGTGGATTGCATTTACCCAGTCGATGCTAGGGGAACAGATGAAATGATGCCGGATCATTGATACAATATAAACACAAATACTGGTGGGGGTGTAGGACTTATGAAACTGCGGGTATCCGCTGTGCAATACCAATTGCAAACAATCCGTTCATTTGAGGAATTTGCCGCTCAGGCGGAGCATTACATACGGACAGCTTCCGAATTTGGAACAGAATTCGTACTGTTTCCCGAATTTTTTACAACACAATTAATGTCTATTGGAGACGAGCAGGGGAATGCACTGACGATTGAAGACTTGCCTGATTTTACAGAGCAGTATGAGAAGCTGTTCATCTCCCTTGCTGCCCAGTACCATATGCACCTGGTCGGAGGTACGCACGTTATTCGGAAGGAAGGCAAGCTGTACAATACGGCGCATATGTTTTACCCGGATGGACGGATTGCACGCCAGGCCAAGATTCATATTACACCCACTGAAGTGACGGAGTGGAACATGGCTGCGGGGGACGGACTGGAAGTGTTTGATACGTACAAAGGTCGCATTGCGATGCTGACCTGTTACGATATTGAATTTCCCGAGATCGTACGTATGGCAAAAGCCAAGGGAGCGGATGTGATTTTCTGTCCTTCCTGCACGGACGACCGTCATGGATTTTACCGGGTACGGTATACGAGTCATGCACGTGCGGTGGAGAATCAGGTATACGTTGTATTGACGGGGACGGTAGGCCATCTGCCGACGGTTGATTTCATGCGTGCCAATTATGGACAAGCTGCGATTATTACACCCAATGATGTGCCATTCCCGCCGCGCGGCATTCTGGCAGAAGGTGAGATTAACAACGATATGATCGTTACCGCCGACCTTGATCTGGATTTGCTGGTTGAGGTACGCGAACGTGGCTCCGTAACAACCTGGCGTGATCGCCGTACCGATCTGTACACAGATTGGGAATAGGGTTGTTATTGGAATAGCGGAAGTGGAAAGGAGAGACAAGCAGGATGTATGTCAAAGAAATGCTGATAACCGATCCCCATGCCGTCGGCATAAAGGGTAAAGCCAAAGCGGTCATCCGCAATTATGAAGCCCCTGACTTTGAAGAGTTAATTCGCATTCAGGCGGAGAGTTTCCCGCCGCCCTATCCGGAGGAACTGCTTTGGAACCAAGAGCAGCTTGGTAGCCATGTTCAGCATTATCCTGAAGGAGCCGTCTGCATCGAGGTGGATGGCGAACTGGCTGGTTCCATGACTTCACTTCGAATGCAGTGGGACGCTGCGAACCCATCCAGCCATACGTGGGCAGAGGTTACAGATGATGGATATATCCGCAATCACCAGCCGGATGGTGATACGTTATACATCGTTGATCTCTGTGTCCGTCCGAAATATCGTAAGTGGGGGCTGGCTCAGCTTATGATGCAGGCTATGTACCATCTTGTGATCGAGCAAGGTTTGGATCGTCTGCTTGGAGCAGGGCGGATGCCGGGATACCATCGGGTGGCTGAGGAAATGTCAGCACAGCAGTATCTGGATCAGGTTGCTGATGGAGAGAGGCACGATCCCGTTATTTCTTTTCTGTTGCGATGTGGGCGTATGCCTGTTGGTGTAGCTGCCGATTACCTGGATGACGAGGAATCTTGTCATTATGCGGCTCTGATGGAATGGCGCAATCCGTTTAAATAGGGCTGGTGTCCATTTTTTGACGCATGCTTTCTCAGCTTTGGCCTTGGTGAATTGTGACGAAATATAGTCGTAGTAGCTGACTGATGTTCTTGAGATTGCTGCACCTTTAAACAACAACTGCACTGAATACATATTTTAATTAGGGAGGCTTTTATCTATGGAATTTACACGTATTACATCCATACAAGATCCGTTGTTTACTCAAATGCACAAGCTGATGCAGGAAATTTTCCCGCCGGAGGAAGTGCTGGACTTCCCGTTATGGGCTGAACCGCTGGAAGACCCGGGCATCCGGGTGTTTGTAGCTGTACATGAAGGACAAGTGGTTGGTGCGACAGAGTACCGTTATTATGAGGACTGGAACGTAGCCATGACTGATTTTACGATTATTGGGCGTGAGGGTCTGGGTATTGGAGCATTCCTGGCGAATCACCGCAAGCATGATCTGCAACAGCTTGCTACTGCCAATGGTAAAGTGCTGTTTGGCATGTTTGCTGAAATCTACAATCCATATGTAAGCCAGGATCATGCGTTTGGCGGCATCAAACCGATGGATCCATACGTACGCCGTGAAGTGCTGTCCCATCTGGGGTATCAGCGTCTGGATTTCCCGTATGTACATCCCTCCTGGCAAGGAGATGGTGAGGCGGTAGGAGGCTTGGATCTGTGCTTTATGCCGGGTGATGAGTCACTTGCGGAGCTGCCAGCCAGTCTGGTTGCCGATTTCCTGAATCGGTATTATGCTGTGCTGTCAAACAAACCGCAGGAATGGTTGTCTATGGTAGAGCAGTTGAATGCCCGTGAGTCGGTAGCTTTGCGCCCCTTGTAAGCTGCGTGAGACAGGAGTTTTCCTGAATGAAGGTAGGCGAATGCGCTAACGATCTCAGAAAGCCTTATTTAGACGTTTGAACATACTTTCAAAATCTAACGATCCGGAGAGACCTTATTTTAACGAAAAGGGGCCATTTCCAAGCTGAAACTATAAGTTTTGCTGAAATAGCGTCTCCTGAGATCGTTAGATTTCGAATAGAGCAGAAAAGGCCCGAATAAGCTCTCCTGAGATCGTTAGAATTTCAAATCCAGGCGTGCATCCAGCAACTCTACTTAAGCGTAATTCGCCAACTCTACTCTCTTTACTCGATCGTATATGTTGTCACAAACGAAGGTCGCGGGAACATGGTTGGTTTCTGTGCAGTCAGGCCTTCACTTGTACTGCGATTACGGTGAGCATGGTTATAGGCTTGCGACTGTTGCCAGCCCTTGAAATGTTCTTCCGTTTGCCAGAGTGTCAGTACGACATACGTATCCCCCTTAAGCGGACGAAGTACACGAATACCGACAAATCCGGGTTCATCTTCTACTTTGCGGGCACGGTTCTTAAAACGTTCCTCAAAATCATTCCGGCCATCTTCATTAACAGGAATATTGTTCAGCACGGCAAATCCACCGCCTGTCCAAGACCCTGCATCGTCAAAAGCCTCGTAAGCAGCCACTTGAGCATCCGATTCAATATTCAGTAAACGTTCAGATGTTTCGATAGCGAGAAGCACCTGATCTTCTGCGCGTAGTGTCAGATGTGGATATGCTACAAGTGCATCTGGCAGCGGGGATGGAACGAGATAAATATACATAGGAAGTTTGCCTCCTCTTTTAGTTGAATTCTATATACATAAGTTTGACTATACTTTTACACGCGAACGCGATCTAGTTCCACGTATAATCCTCAACATAGCATATGGGAACGGACGAGTCCAATTTACCAAAAATCTGGTTTGAGCACGGCATTTCATGATAAAGTAGAACCACTACAAGTAGAACGGGTGATCGCATGACAACAACAATTCGGATATCCGTGAGACCATTGGTCGAGTACGTGTATCGCAGTGGCAGCATTCGTCCGGGATTCCGCACGAACGCCTCGATGCAAGAGGGGACGCGGATTCATCAGCGGGTGCAGAAGGCGTATACCGAAGAGGATTTAAAGGAGATTGTGCTGGAAGCCGAGCTTCAGCATGGGGATCTTACATACGTCATCGAAGGGCGATGTGACGGCCTGATCCGCCTCGAGGGACAGCTGACGGTAGATGAGATCAAATCTACGGCAGGCAACCTGGACGAGCTGGAGGGCGGACTCGACGTACACTGGGCGCAGGCGAAGATGTATGCCTATATGTATGCTGCACAGCATGATGAGCCGCGGATGCAGGTGCAGCTGACGTATGTGCATTCGGTAACGGGGGAGGAACGGCGGTTTCGCCGCATGGCGGAGCGGCAGGAACTGGAGCAATTTGCAGCAGAGGTGATCGCTGGATATGCACCGTATGCCGAGATGATTGCTGCTTATGAAGCGGAGCGGGACGTGAGTGTGCGCGAGCTGCCGTTTCCTTTTCGCAAATATCGGGAGGGACAGCGCAAGCTGGCAGGGGCAGTGTACAAAACCATTCGTGAAGGGCAGGGCCTCATGGCGAAAGCACCTACAGGCATCGGCAAAACGATGTCTGTGCTCTTCCCTGCCGTGAAGGCTATCGGTGAAGGCGAGGCCAGCCGTTTGTTCTATCTGACGGCGAGAACGACAACGAGAGTGGCGGCGGAGGAAGCTTTTGCCCGGATGCAGGCGGAAGGGTTGAACATGCATGTCATCAGCCTGACGGCGAAGGACAAAATTTGTTTTAAGGACGAGGAAGCTTGCGATACAGGGCAGTGCGGCATGTGCGAAGGATATTACGACCGGATTAACGGCGCTGTGCTGGACATGCTGGAGAATGAAACGTTAATGACACGGCCCGTCATCGAGCAGTATGCGCGTAAACATCGGGTGTGTCCGTTTGAGTTTTCACTGGATGCGGCGTATGCAGCCGATGCGGTGATCTGCGACTATAACTATATTTTTGATCCGCGTATATCGCTTAAACGCATGCTGGAAGAACAGAAGCGCAAGACAGTACTGCTGGTGGATGAGGCACATAATCTAGTGGATCGCGGGCGCATGATGTTCTCCGCGGAGCTGGAAAAAGCCGTATTTCTCGATGTCAAAAGAGAATTCCAGACGCTGGACAGCAACGTGCCCGCCGCTAAAGCAATTGTGGACTACACCGGAGCCATCGACAAGTATCTGATTACCCTTCGTAAGAACGGCGGAGAAGAGGGCAAGATCATTCAGCAGGAGGCACCGGAGGAGTTAATTGAACGGCTGGAGCCGTTTATTATGGTGGCAGAGCAATGTCTTGTCGAAGGTGGATCGGGCAGTGCCGAGATGGATCAACTACTGCTGGATGCCTACTTCACGGCGCAAAATTTCGTGCGGATTGCCAAGTTGTATGACGAGCGATTCATCACGTATGCGGAGTGTGTGAGAAGTGAGGTACGAGTGAAGCTTTTTTGTCTGGATCCGTCTCAGCAGCTGCGTCAGACCGTAAAGGGGTTTCGCTCGACCATTCATTTCTCGGCAACTCTGTCACCGCTTCGCTATTACCGGGATATGCTGGGGGCAGAGGAGGAGGATTATACGCTACAGATTCCTTCTCCGTTTAACCGGGAGCAGCTGGATGTGCGACTCATGCCGCTGTCCGTGCGTTACAAAGACCGGGAGCGTTCCAAGCGCCCGATTGCCGAGATGTTGCAGCAGCTCGTATCCGAGTGGCCGAGAAGCAATCTGCTGGTCTTTTTCCCTTCCTATCCGTACATGCGTGAGATTTATCAAGCATATACACAACTTCCAGGGGCGAGTGATGCGGATACGGTAATGCAGGAGCAGGGCATGAATGAACAGGAACGAGAGCAGTTCCTTGCGGCATTCCAACCGCACCCTGAGCGTACCCGTCTTGTTTTTGCCGTGATGGGCGGCGTGTTCTCAGAGGGGGTCGATCTGCCAGGAGACCGACTTAATGGAGTTATTGTTGTGGGGGCAGGGTTACCGCAGATTGGTCTGGAGAACAACGTGCTGAAGGATTATTTTGATAAGTCGGGACGCAACGGCTTTAACTATGCTTATGTATTTCCGGGTATGAACAAGGTGCTGCAAGCTGGGGGCAGGCTCATTCGAACCGAAGAAGACAAAGGTGTGCTGGTGCTGGTCGATGATCGTTTCACGCAAGAACCGTATCGTTCCTTGTTACCTGAAGAATGGTTAGATTATAGACGAATTTGACGAATTCCCACATTTTCAGCTCTGTTTTCAGTGATTTACGAAAAATTTTCTTGATTTTCTTAACATTCTTTCATTTTTATGATTGAAACATAGGGTAAACGGGTTATAACTTGGTTAGCACGAACGAACAACGGCGATACCCTATCCGTTCCGCGGTCCGCTTCGAATGCAAATCAAGGAGGTCGGTTTGTGATGAAGAGAAATCATACGATGATGCAGTTTTTTGAATGGCATTTGGCTGCAGACGGCGATCATTGGAAACGACTGGCTGACATGGCCCCGGAACTGAAAGCCAAAGGCATAGACTCGGTATGGGTGCCTCCTGTAACCAAAGCTGTGTCTGCAGAAGATACAGGTTATGGCGTGTATGATCTGTACGATCTGGGCGAATTTGATCAAAAGGGTACGGTACGCACCAAGTATGGCACCAAGCAGGAGCTGGTGGAGGCCATTGCTGAGTGTCAGAAGAGTGGCATCGCTGTCTATGTCGATCTCGTGATGAATCATAAGGCCGGAGCAGACGAGAAGGAAGTATTCAAGGTGATTGAGGTGGATCCCAATGACCGGACCAAGGAAATTTCCGAACCGTTTGAGATTGAAGGCTGGACGAAATTCACATTTCCAGGACGCGGAGATCAACACTCCTCCTTCAAATGGACCTCTGAACACTTCAACGGCACTGATTTCGATGCCAGGGAAGAACGGACGGGTGTGTTCCGTATTGCGGGTGAGAACAAGAACTGGAATGAAAATGTCGATGATGAGTTTGGCAACTATGATTATCTGATGTTTGCCAATATAGATTATAACCACCCGGATGTGCGTCATGAGATGATCGAATGGGGCAAATGGCTAATTGATACGCTGCAATGCGGCGGTTTCCGACTGGATGCGATCAAACATATCAACCATGAGTTCATTAAGGAGTTTGCAGCGGAGATGATTCGCAAACGCGGTCAGGATTTCTACATTGTAGGCGAGTTCTGGAACTCGAACCTGGATGCCTGTCGTACGTTTTTGGACACGGTGGATTACCAGATTGACCTGTTTGATGTATCCCTTCACTATAAGTTTCACGAGGCTTCTCTGGCGGGACGCAATTTTGATCTTTCCAAAATCTTTGACGATACCCTCGTTCAGACACATCCAACCCATGCGGTAACTTTTGTAGATAATCATGATTCACAGCCTCATGAGGCTTTGGAATCCTGGGTTGGCGACTGGTTTAAGCCGAGCGCGTATGCACTGACATTGCTGCGTCGTGATGGGTATCCCGTCGTCTTTTACGGCGATTATTACGGGATTGGCGGACCTGAACCGGTGGAGGGCAAAAAGGAGATTTTGGACATTCTGTTGTCAGCTCGCTGCAACAAAGCCTATGGGGAGCAAGACGACTATTTCGATCATCCCAATACCATTGGTTGGGTACGTCTTGGTGTTGATGAGATCGAGGGTTCTGGCTGCGCAGTGGTCATCTCGGGCGGTGATGACGGTGAGAAGAGAATGTTTGTCGGTGAGCATCGTGCAGGAGAGGTCTGGGAAGACCTGACGCATAGCTGCGAGGACGCAATTACCATCGAGGAAGATGGCTGGGCTACGTTCCACGTATGCGGCGGAGGTGTGTCCGTCTGGGCCCTGCCAGAGCAAAATGAGGAATGTGGGACTGACACTGTAGATGTAGCTGCAAATGCAGCTGCAAATGTAACTGCAGACGGAGAGTAATGTGCGTTTGCTTTGCAGGAAGTGCACGTTGGACGCTGATTTAGATATTGCGGGTGTTATAGATGTAGTAATGTCAAATCGCTCAAGGAAAACGTCAGCTGAATGCTCATATAGACTCTGCAAATGGTGCAAACGAGATGTTGAGAATTGCCAAAGTAATGGTTTGTGAATATTTGCAGGAGAATGCCTCTGCATAAGTGATGCGTAACAAGTAAAAAAAGGTTGATACGATAAATTTCCGCAAGCCATAATTCAACCACCTGAAACTGAACGTGTTCTTCACTCGTCTGATCGTGTCCAACGAGTGAGGGCCGTTCGATCAGACGCGCTGCCGCGTGCTGATGGTTCAGGTGTTTTTTCTTTTTAGGAACTCCAATTTATAGTTTGAAAGCTCTGGAATTCTAACGATCTCAGGAAACCTTATTTGCCCCCAAACAGGGTCTCTGGAATTCTAACGATCCCAGTGGAGCTTATTTTGCTAATATTCGGTCAAAATGCTATCATTTACAGCAAATTCACCCAAATAACGCTTCTGGTGATCGTTAGAATATAAAAACTCCCAAGATGCGTAAAATAAGGCTTGTGGTGATCGTTAGCGTAAAATGTTAATTTAAAACAGAGTGCACACTGCTTGAATTTCCCCGCATGTATAGTCAGGCTTCTACTTATTCTACCGTTTATCTACTTATCTACTCTCGATCTACTCTACGCACACCCACTTAACGTTAACTACAACCAACCAACCAACCAACCAACCAACCAACCAACCAACCAACCAACCAACCAACCAACCAACCAACCAACATAATCACTATTTACGTTTCCGCACATGACATAGATTCTGTGAAATTAATATTCACCCCGGAATTACTCGTTCAATTCAAAAGACTCCAGCGTACCAACGATGCGCAGATCATTCGCATGCTCGCGATTGAATTCGGCACGTTTGTCAGCATCAGCATAATCATCATGGTAATGCATCAGTACCGTTTTCCGTCTCACCTCGGCGGGCAGTTGCTCCAGATCCTTCAAAGACGTATGGGATTTGATCACCAAATCATGCATGTGGCATTCATGGAAAATCAACTGCACATCGGGTGCGATCTGTTCCACTCGCTCACGATCAAGCGTGCTGTCAGCACTATAGTAGAAATAAGGCTTCGCCATTAGTCCGTTACTGACCATGCCGGGAACATGCTGCGTGCGAAATGTCTCGAACGTGACCCCGCCGAGCTCGAAACTTCCGCCATCCGGCAGTGGAACCACATCATAATAATCGCTCATCGTTCGTTCGCCGTCCGTCGTATATCGCATACCTGGTGAAAGAATGCTCCAGAGTGGCTCAACCAATTCCTCATGAATGAACAGACGTGGCTTGCGATCCCCTAATATCTGGGCATAGTAGCCAAGCATCTGAACCCCGTTAATATGATCCTCATGCAGATGGGTAATGAACACATTATGAATGCCCGTCATCGCGAACCCGTATTCCTTAAGCGCTTTGGCATTAGACTCAGGAAAATCAATGACCAGATGGGTATCGCCGAATTCAGCCAGCATACTATTATGATGTTGCTCCACGCTGAACATGTCTCCTGTACCTAGAAAAGTGATTTTCACCGTATTTCATCTCCTTGTATGGCTGATGGTAGGATCAGTAAATAGTCAATCTTGGATTGTGATATCCATATCGATATCCATATCCGTATTGTTTTTAATAAGAGCGTTGATCTCGCATTGATCTTAAAATCAGTATCACTCGCGTTAAATCCAGTATAACGTGTTTCGGGCGGGTATGCCTAAATCAACCTTTTTTGAGAACGCTATCATTTTATATTGAACTTTGACGCCAAAGGGTGTAGCTTAAAGATGGAAAGTGAACCTGAATGAACGTAAACTCACCTAAAGGGAGCGTGCAAGGCGAATGAAATCTTTTCTGGATGAACAATTCTTACTTCACAATGAAACGGCGGTCAAGCTGTACGAACAGTATGCGAAAGACATGCCGATTATGGATTATCACTGTCACCTCAGTCCTCAGGAAATTTACGAAAACAAAACATTTGGCAATCTGACAGAGGCCTGGTTATATGGCGACCATTACAAATGGCGTCTGATGCGGGCTAACGGCGTTGAAGAAAAATATGTAACGGGCGGCGAAGGCGTAACGGATTATGACCGCTTCCTTGCTTATGCCAGAACGGTGCCCATGATGATAGGCAACCCGTTGTATGCTTGGTCACACTTGGAATTACAACGTTATTTCGATGTGCATGAAGTTCTTAACGAGACAAGTGCCCCTGCGATCTGGGAAAAAGTAAATGCCAAACTGACCGGCGAAGGTTTCGGTGCGCGTGATCTGATTACCAAATCCAATGTCACTGTGGTATGCACCACCGATGATCCAACGGATTCTCTGGAATATCACCTGAAAATTCAGGAGATTGAAGGTTTCGATACAGCAGTTCTGCCGTCTTTCCGTCCGGATAAAGGACTTGAATTGAACCGGGATACTTTTATCGAATGGGTGGGCAAGCTTTCACAGGTTGCTGGCACAGCAATTACGGATTATGATTCATTCCTGGCTGCGCTTGAATCCCGTGTGGAATTCTTCCATTCCGTAGGTGGCCGTGTCTCTGACCACGCACTGGATTACGTGCCTTACGCTGAAGCAACTCGCGAGGAAGCGGCGGCCTCTTTTGCCAAAGCACTTGCTGGAGAGAAGGTTTCCCGCACCGAGGAGGACGGATACAAGACGGTTACACTGACCTTCCTTGGCAAGCTCTATGCAGAGCGAGGCTGGGTCATGCAGTTCCACATTAATGCAGCGCGTAATAACAACACGAAAATGTTCAAAAAACTCGGCCCGGATACGGGGTATGACGCTGTGAACGATACACCATTATCCTCAGCTGTTATCGGACTGCTGGATACGTTGGAGCAACAGGATGCTTTGCCCAAAACGATTCTCTACTCCCTTAATCCAAGGGATAATGAAGTGCTGGCAGCCATTATTGGGAGCTTCCAAGGTGGAGGCGTTCCAGGTAAAATTCAGCTTGGTGCCGCATGGTGGTTTAATGATACGAAGGATGGCATGCTGGCCCAGATGAAGGCACTGGCAAACGTAGGACTACTTAGCCGTTTTGTTGGCATGTTAACGGATTCCCGAAGTTTCCTCTCGTATACAAGACATGAATACTTCCGCCGTTTGCTCTGTAACCTGATTGGTGAATGGGCAGAACAAGGCGAAGCACCAAACGATATGGAGCTGCTCGGTCAGATCGTGCAAGGTATCGCCTATAATAATGCTAAAGACTATTTCCCGTTTGCTGCTGTGCCGCAGCGCGTGTCTGCTTCTAAATAAATATCGATGCAATCGATCTATTTAATAAAATGGATTTAAAAATCTATCTTAAAAATGCTCTCGATTCCCTCTGTTTGGGTTGAACCAAACGGAGGGATTGGGGGCTTTTTGTCATGGGGATGGCTAAGAGTAAATATGCTGTCATGTTGAAGCGCGAGTGATTATATGGGGGTTCAGATAGCAATGGAGGCTCTCGGATATTGGATGCATTTAACATGAATGAATAATTGACATATCTCTACGTTGGAAATATACTTAGGTAACCTAATTAATTGATTGGCTATTAAATTGGTTCACTATTAAGTTGGTTGCCTATTAAATAAAATGCCTACTTAATAGGCAGACTACGATTATTATTTAAGGAACGTGATGTTCTGAAGAAGGAGGACGATGTGATGACTGGCATGGATCCGGTGGCCGAGAAACTTTTATATTCCATTATGCAGTTTAATAAAGGCAAATGGAGACAACATAAGCCACATGGGCGTAATCACAATGAAATTATGGTGCTGGCTTGTCTACTTCATGGATATCATCCGGGGGAGCGTATGGATTGGCGGGATAATCCGCCCGATTTTGAAGGTCATTTAAACCAGGAGCACCCGGGATTGAAAGTGTCGGAAATTAGTGCATTAATGCGTGTGAAATCGCCAACCATTACACCTGTTATTCGCGGTCTGGAGGATGAGGGCCTGGTTGAGCGTACGATGGATCCCGAGGATCGGCGAGCTGTACGAATTACGATTACGGATGCGGGTCGTGCGATCATCCGCGCAGCTCATGAAGAGCGTATGGAGACGTTTAACAGGCTGGTTGATCATCTAGGCGAAGCAGACAGCCTGCAGCTGGCTGAATTGCTCAGCAAGGTGTACACCTATTTTGATGCACAGGTTTCCGGGCAGAATGAATCTCCTGAGCAACGAAACGAGGCAGTGGAACGAGATAATGATGAATCTGGACCAATCAATCAAGAAGCTAAACCAGAAGTATCCAAACAAGGAGATGATACGCCATGATGAAACTGTTTCGCATGCTTAAGCCCTATCGTATCCCGATTATTTTTATTTTGGCGCTTATATTTCTGCAAACGATGGCTGAACTGTACCTGCCTACGTTAATGGCGGATATCGTGAATCTCGGTATCGTCAAAGGTGATGTGCCTTATATCTGGAAGATTGGCGGTTTCATGCTGCTGATTGCCATTGGCGGAACAACCTGTTCCATTATCGCGAGTTATCTGTCCTCACGAACGGCTGGCGGATTTGCCAAACAGCTGCGCAGCAGAGTGTTCCGGCATGTCGAGAATTTCTCATTACAGGAATTCGACAAGCTGGGAACAGCGTCACTTATTACTCGCACAACGAATGATATTACGCAGGTACAGAACGTGCTAACGATGATGCTGCGTATGATGATTATGGCTCCGATGATGTGTATCGGGGGGATTTTCATGGCCGTTTCTCAGGACGCGAAGCTATCCACCATCTTCCTGGTTGTTCTGCCTGTACTTGCAGGAGCAATCGCCTTAATCGGTTCCAAAGGATTTCCGCTATTCAAGCAAATCCAGAAAAAGCTGGACCGGCTTAATCTGGTTCTGCGTGAACAGCTGACAGGTATCCGGGTTGTTCGTTCTTTTAACCGTGGCGAGCATGAGCGTGTTCGTTTCAACGGGGCAAATACGGAATTAAGAGATGCATCCATTAAGGTCAATGTCCTAATGGCGACGGTTATGCCAGTGATGATGCTGGTTATGAACTTTTCGATGATAGCCATTCTGTACTTTGGTGGTCTGCGTATTGATGGCGGTCATATGAACATTGGTTCCCTGATTGCCTTTGTACAATATGCGATGCAGATTATGTTCTCACTGATTATGGTGTCCATGATTTTCGTGATGATTCCAAGAGCATCAGCATCGGCTGAGCGGATTAATGAAGTGCTGGATATGCAGCCGGATCTGTCTGACCCTGCACAGCCTCACGCGATGAAATCCCTGCAGGGAACGATCGAGTTCGATCATGTTACTTTTCGTTATCCGGGTGCAGAGAATGCTGCCCTGTCCGATATCTCGTTCACGGCTCGCTCCGGTGAAACGACGGCCATTATCGGCGGGACAGGTTCCGGTAAAACAACGTTGCTCAGCCTCATTCCACGTTTCTATGATGTGACCGAAGGTACTGTGCGTGTGAATGGAACGGATGTACGGGATATTAAACAGGAAGAGCTACGGTCCAAAATCGGGTTTGTTCCGCAAAAAGCCGTTCTCTTCACCGGAACCGTAGCGGAGAATATTCGGCAAGGTAAAGACGATGCCAGTATGGAGGAAGTCACTCATGCGGCACGTATAGCACAAGCCGAAAATTTCATCTCCGAGATGAAAGAAGGGTATGACAGTCTGATTGCACAAGGCGGGAATAATGTGTCAGGCGGACAAAAACAACGTTTGTCCATTGCACGCGCACTTGTTCGCCGTCCTGAAATTTATATTTTTGATGACAGTTTCTCGGCTCTTGATTTCAAAACCGATGCCAAACTTCGTGCTGCGCTCAAATCGGAAACGACGGAAGCGGCTGTGTTAATCGTAGCTCAGCGAGTGAGCACAGTTATGGATGCAGACCGGATCCTCGTCATGGATGAAGGCCAAATTGTCGGATCGGGAACACATAAAGAACTGCTGGAGAACAATGAAGTGTATCGCGAGATTGTATCTTCCCAGCTGACTGAGGAGGAGATCGCATGAGTGAACGTACAACAGCACGCAAAGCACCAAGTAACCCAAGCGGACCGGGCCATCCTGGCGGCGGAATGGGCATGCGGCCTCCAGTCGAGAAAGCCAAAGATTTCAAGGGAACACTGCGTCGTCTGATTCAATATCTCCAGCCACACCGTCGTCGTCTGATCGGTGTACTGATTGCTGCGATTTTAAGTACAGTGTTCGGTATTATTAGTCCGAAGATCATGGCCGAGGGTACAGATATTCTTGCCCAGGGAGCTATTGCGATTCTGCAGGGTGTGCAGGGAGCCGGGATTGATTTTCCAGCCTTAATGAAAGTATTGTATATGCTGTTTGGATTGTATCTGTTCAGTGCTGCTTTCGCGTATGTACAGCAGTACCTGATGGCTGGTGTAGCCCAGCGGGTAGTCTATGATATGCGCGAGCAGATCAGTGCCAAGGTTGGACGTTTGCCGCTGAAATATTTTGATTCCCGTACACATGGTGAGACGCTTAGCCGTGCAACCAATGACGTGGACAATATCAGTAACACGTTGCAACAAAGTTTGGCTCAGTTTATTACGTCCGTGGTGACGATTGTGGGTGTCATCATTATGATGCTGACGATTAGTCCATGGATGACCTTGATTACGATTTTGACCTTGCCGCTTAGTGTCGTGGTGGTTATGTTGGTGGCTTCCCGTTCGCAGAAACATTTTGCGGGGCAGCAGAAGTCGCTTGGCGAATTAAACGGTCACGTAGAAGAGATGTATACCGGACACAAGGTGGTCAAAGCCTTTGGACGTGAGGAACAATCCGTACAGCAATTCGAGAAAGTAAATGAAGAGCTGTATGCATCGGGCTGGAAAGCCCAATTTATTTCCGGGATTATTATGCCACTGATGAACTTTGTCGGAAACCTCGGATATGTGCTGATCTGTGTGGTCGGCGGGATTTTTGTTACACGGGGTTCCATCTCCATCGGGGACATCTTGGCCTTTACGCAATATTCACGTCAATTCACACAGCCGATTAACCAAATTGCCAACATCTCTAACATTATTCAGTCGACGATTGCTTCGGCAGAGCGGGTATTCGAACTGCTGGATGAGGAAGAGGAAGTTCCAGAGTCCAAACAACCTGCAACGTTGCGTTACCCGACTGGGGCTGTAGCTTTTGAGGCGGTGGATTTTGGCTATAAAGAAAATGAACTGCTCATTCGTAATATGAATATTAATGTTAAACCAGGTCAGACCGTAGCCATCGTTGGACCGACAGGAGCCGGAAAAACAACGTTGATCAACCTGCTGATGCGATTCTATGAGCTTCAGAGTGGCCGGATTACCATCGATGGCATCAACATTAAAGACATGGCGCGCGGTAATCTGCGTAGTATGTTTGGCATGGTGCTCCAGGATACGTGGCTGTTTAACGGTACGATTCGCGATAACATTGCCTATGGACGTGAAGGTGCAACGGAAGAGGACGTAGTCAAAGCCGCTGTTGCCGCCCATGCAGACCATTTTATTCGCACATTGCCGGACGGATACGATACGGTGCTGAATGAAGAAGCGTCGAACATCTCGCAAGGTCAGAAGCAGCTGCTCACGATTGCGAGAGCGATTCTGGCGAACCCGTCCATCCTGATTTTGGATGAAGCAACCAGCAGCGTGGACACACGTACGGAGGTCTTTATCCAGAAAGCGATGAATGAGCTGATGCAAAACCGTACGAGTTTTGTCATTGCCCACCGTCTGTCCACGATTCGTGGCGCCGATCTGATTCTTGTCATGGATCACGGTAATGTGATTGAGCAGGGTAACCATGAGGAGCTGATGGCGCAGCAGGGCTTCTATGCCGATCTGTACAATAGTCAGTTCACGGAGCAGCAGCCGCAGGCGATCTAACGAAGAACCTCCACCAAGGTGATCCATGCACCTCTGATGTAAGATAAACCAAAACAAACGGGACGTCGCAGTCGTTGCACTGCTTCGTCCCGTTTGTGTTATCACTGCTATGCCCGAGCATTTCCTGCGGGCAAAACGCCGTGCTTCGTGGTACCTGGCTGTGTTTGCTCGCAGATATGAAAGGCATGGTAAGCAAGCTACAATCTATTTATGCCTTGGTCTCCACAGGAACCCCTTTTTACTTTCACTGGTGCCCTGATGGTCCTGTTTGTTTTCATCTTCCGAATCAGCATGATGGTTTGTTTCATGTTCGGTTATATCCTGCAAGTTTTCCTCAAGGATATGACGGGTAGCATCCTCCAGTGATGGCGGCGCTGGTTCACCCGGCAGTGCTTCACGCTGTTCGATCATGCGTTTAACTACCTCGTAACAGTCGTCAATGTGTTTGTTGCCCACATAACGCATGCCGGTGAAGCTGAGGGCAGCGGCGAGGCCTTGGCCTGCAAACGGAACGAACTTGGCAACCGATTTGGTTGCTACTCGAATGCCTACACGTTTGAGTACCTGAACGACCAGTTCCTTCGTGACCATGCGGCCGATGATTTTACTTCCGATCGACATGACAAAACCGTAAATCATGGACTTCGTCTCAGGATCCATGCCCTCGAGTTGTTTTTGCGATAATCCGAATTTATTGTTAATGGCAGGTAACAACTGCATCAGCATACCCACATCAGCGATGACATCTGTACCGGGAAGGGGCACGAGTGTGGAGCCAGCTGAAGCGGTAGCTCTTTTGCGAACCATGGTACGGCATTCCTTGCGAACTTGCTCTAATTGCTCCAATGTAGCTGGAATCATAGGAAATTCCTCCATTCGTGTATAGTGTACATATAACCGTTTTGAGGTGAATTGAATGGGTCGCTTCCGCTAAGATGTTGCCTAAAGTAACTTGTCCTGTACAGCTATCTGGTATTACGCATGAAAAACAAAAACGATGCATAATCCGCATATCGCTTCCTCATATGAATTCATGCTTGCACAATCACGGTTTCCGAACCACTAAAGTATCCTGAGCCTATGATTTGTTTATCATCTCAACCTTTTTGGGTAAAGGGAAACAAGCATTGGAATGGAGGAAGAGCAGCATGGAATGGAACAAAGCCTTGTTAATACATCATCTTCATGCAGGGAAAGCCAATCGGGAGAATACATTAGGTCTGGTCACAGGCGTACTTGCTCCAGCCATTCATGAATTGGTCGTGGTTCGGACGGATGAACCTGGTGAAGGAGAGAGGTTGTGCCGGGAGCGCGGGGAAGAATTCGATGTGGTGTTCATTCTGGGCGGTGATGGTACGGTGCATGAGTGTGTAAACGGGCTGGTATCCTTGCCAAAACCTCCACAGGTCGGCGTACTTCCAGGCGGTACATGTAATGACTTTGCACGTTCACTGGGCATTTCACCGGATGCGGAAACAGCGGCACAAGAGATGCTGGCAGGACGGGTTATACCGGTGGATGTCGGACGAGCAGGTGAACGGGTGTTTACGAACTTTTTCGGGATCGGCCTGATCAGTGATACCTCGCAGAACATTAACGAGAACCTGAAAGGTGCGCTCGGCAAAGTCAGTTATATCATCAGCACACTGCAGACGATCAGCCGTTCTGAGCCATTTCGTTATGAGCTGGAGATTGACGGAGAGTGGACGGAAGGCGAAGCGGTCATGATCTATGCTGCTAATGGGCGTTTTCTGGGCACCAATGCGTTACCTTTTGCTCCGGATGCGTTGCAGGATGGCAAGCTGGATGTGCTCATTATTCATGAGACAGGTATTCCTCTAATGCGGGAAATTCTGTCGCACAAGCCGGAGGGAGAATGGCAACCGCGTAACGAGAGTATTTCCTATTTCAAGGCGTCTACGCTGAAAATAAAAACAGATGTACCGATGCCAGCCGATACGGATGGCGAATTGTACATGGAGACACCCGCCGAGCTGTCGGTGCTGGCGGGTCATCTGCACTTTCTGACCGGGGCGGAGGAGTGACCTCCCCGGTTTTTATGTTTTTTTGTAATGTAATCTACTCTGGTGTGTGCACAAAACTTCAATACTGGAGATTGTCCACACGGTTAATCCGGGGAGTGCTACCTGAACGATTCGTCTGCTTTCAGATGTTTCTCCCGGAACTCATCCTCAAGGATGCTCATCAGAATGGCATCATGATACTGGTGGTTGTAATACAACATATCCCGTTTAACACCTTCACGCTGGAAGCCAAGCTTCTCATACGTGCGAATGGCGCGTTCGTTAAAAGCAAAGACATCCAGCTCAATCCGGTGCAGATTGGCGATGCCGAATCCGTAATCGAGCATAAGAAGCAATGCTTCACTGCCATACCCCTTACCTTGGTGAGCTGGCTGATCGATGGCAATGCGAATATGTGCACTCCGGTTTTTGGCGTGCATGTCCAACAGGGCAACATCCCCTATGATTTCGTCTGTACTCTGCAGGGCAATAAGCAGGTTCAGTCGTGTGTCATCCTGTGCTGCATTCTCTACATACTTTTCAACCTGAGAACGGATAAAGCTCGCTTGAGTTCCTGTTTGTTTGCGCATTTCGGGCT
The DNA here is from genome assembly GCF_052691815.1 of Paenibacillus sp. TSA_86.1. Lineage (NCBI taxonomy): Bacteria > Bacillati > Bacillota > Bacilli > Caryophanales > Paenibacillaceae > Paenibacillus > Paenibacillus sp. TSA_86.1. The sequence continues at coordinate 294,417 of NZ_JBQZGE010000005.1, forward strand.
CAAACAGGCTTGGATAGTAAGCATCCACATCGGATATATCGAATGGACGCAGGTAAATGCGTTCAGTCTGCATGAGTTTGGCGACACGATTGGTAGGTGTTGTGTGTGACATATGTCTTCCTCCTGAATACTGTTTTTGCGTTCTTGCTACTGACATGAGTATACCTGAATGCTGTATACTCCAAAATATACAGTTTTTCTAAAATGAAAAGGACAGATGGAGTGAAGCAAGCATGATGCAATTGCCTAAACTTGATGAGCACGACAGTACACCCATCTATGTTCAGCTATCGGATCATATCAAACGGGAGATTTTCCGCGGAGTACTGGTGGAACAAAGCCGCCTGCCTTCCGTGCGAAAATGGGCCGAACTGCTGGGCATAAGTACAACCCCAGTGGAAGCGGCATACCAGCAGCTTATTGCGGAAGGCTACATCTATAGTCAGCCGCGCAGAGGTTATTGCGTACGAGCAGTGGTCGAGGGTTATCACGATATATTACTGGGGAAATCGGATACACACACCACCACAACGAATAGGCGGGATCAAGCAGGTTCTACAGTAGAGTCAGCAGATTTACTAAACTTACGTCCGGTGACGCGTGTTGCCTATGATTTTCATATGTCACGCAATGATTTTAGCCTGTTTCCTTATGGAAAATGGCAGCAGTACGCAAACCGCGTTTGGCGTGATGAATCCAGGGACTTGTTATTTTACGGAGACCCTCAAGGTGAACCGGGGTTACGAAGAGAGATTGCAGACTATTTAGGACAATTCAGAAGTGTTCGATGTATACCGGAGCAGATTGTAATCGGTGCGGAGCAGCATCTGCTGATGTCACTGCTCGCACAGACCATGCTGTACAAGGGAGATCTTAAATCGATTGCTGTAGAGAATCCCGGATACCGTCTACTGCCCGGTACATTTCGGAATTATGGATATGAGATTATCCCGATTTCACTGGACAACGAAGGCATGAACCTGGATGAACTGGATCAGGCAGACGTGTCACTAGCTGGTGTATCTCCGTCGCATCAGTTCCCCATGGGTATGACGATGCCGATTAGCCGCAGAATTGCTTTGCTGGACTGGGCGGAACGTGCAGGGGCCTACCTCATAGAAGATGATTATGACGGCGAATTCAGATATTCCGGTCATCCCATTTCTTCGATGCAAGGTCTGCGAGAGAACGCGCCCGTCATCTATATGGGGGGATTCTCTCAGGTGCTTGCGCCTGCCTTTTGCGTGCATTACATGGTAATACCCAAGGAACTCTTGCCCTATTTTGCCGAGGTATACAGAAGTGTTCTGTTTGAACAGTCAGCCTCCCGTCTGCACCAGCGAATATTGGAGTTATTCATGCGAGATGGAGAACTGGGGAAACATATTCGTAAAATGCGCAATCTGTATAAACGCAAACATGACCTGACTGTGCAGGCCATTCAGCAGCATTTTGGCGATCAACCCGGAATGGAACTCAAGGGCGAACATGCCGGATTCCATCTGATATTACGGTTGAGCAACCCAAATTCATCCCAAAATATGGTGGCTGCAGCGTTAGAGGCGGGTATACGTGTGGCCTCAACGGATTACCTGTGGGCGAACGAAAGTGTTCCTGCGGATGGCAAACGAGAGTTCATCATCGGGGTTGCGGGCATTGAAGCAGAGAACATCGAGCCAGGGATTGCCGCGCTGGCGCGTGTATGGAGCACTTCATGATTGACGTTAAAGTTGCTCTAGCCAGAATTGGCAGATGCAATTAACTTTCAAATCTTACCTAATCACATTAGGGAAGCTTAACCGCTCCGTTCAAAAAGAGTTCCACGAGTTCCTCTGCCAGTTCGACAATTGTACCGTGCATCTGGCGTACATCCTCACGGTTGGCGAGCATCAGCAGGGACGTAAAGGCTTGTGCCAGCAACATGGGGTTGGCTTTTCGTAAATATCCATGATCCATTTCCTGCTGAAAATGCGTAGCGAGCACACCAAAGATACGATTCTCTGCATCTCGAATTTGAGCAAACTGCTCGGCATTCAGATATGTCTCGGCCTCGCGCATCATCGTTTCAGTATCGACATGGGACTGCTGCATCTTGGCAGCCGCTACGTTAACCAATCGTTCGTGCAATGTGCCGGGTTCTTCGAGACGCAGTGTTGTCTGCTGCATGCCCATCGCCATCATGCGGGTAATCGCTATGGTAAACAGTTCAGGTTTGCTGGAAAAATGATAATAGATCGACGCCTTGGTAACCTGACATAACGAAGCGATCTGCTGAAGAGAAACGGCTTCATATCCATATTCCATAAACATCCGCGAGGCCGTCATTAGGATGTTATTGTAGGCGGAAGCTTGATCTGCGCCAGCTTTGGGTCTGCCGGGAGCACGCGTGGAGCTTGCTTCTTTTCTTGGTTTTCTGTTCATCATATTCAACCTCATTTACGGATAAAATAATGTATTGTAACATTTCAAAAAATTAGGGATTGCATAATTAACCTTCCGGTATATATAATTAACTCAATTATATTATGACCCATGGTTCATTTCTATACCATGACATTAATTTAAAAGCTGTTTTTGATAAAAAGATTTCTCGTATGAGTTGAACTATTTATTTTGCACTGGAACGGAGAGGACAGAAAAAACCTGAAAAAGCGGAGTTAAAAGCTTTCTGAAAGAAAGCTAGCATCGGAAGCATACGCTTCGCCTTTATCACCGGATGTTCCCTTTCATAAAAGGGGATTCAAAAAATCTGGGGATAACAGCGATTGGAAGGTTATTCTGTCATCGAAGTGTCTGTGCAAATGATCTTTCGTTCAACTTATATGGATTTAAACAAAACTAGGGAGATGAATAGACCATGCAGGAAGGTTCAGGTTATGGCCGCTTCGTAGCGGGCAAACGAAGTAAATGGGTCACGCTGCTCGTATGGATTATCATTGCAGTTGTGCTTGGTATGGTGTGGCCAGCAGTAAATCAGCGTGAGACCAACAATGCACAGGATTTGAGCGATTCGAAACCATCCGTGCAGGCCGCTGCCTTGGCGAAAAAAGAATTTCCTGGCGGCGAGGGATTACCCGCGCTGATCGTCTGGCGCAACCCTGCCGGACTCACAGAGGATCAGATCCAGCAGATTCAGGCGTTAACCGAGCGATTGGATCAAGACCCGGTGGAGCAGCAACAGTCCGTTGTACCGCTCTATCAGCTGCCACCGCAGGCGATTAAAGGCCAGCTTTCGGAAGACGGAAGCACCATTGTCATGCCGCTGTTTTTCAACAAAGATGCCGACGCTAAACAGCTGAAGGCAGGTGTCGAAGGATTAGAGGAAAAAACAAAAGCGATCTTCGGCATGAATCCATTTGATACGGCTATAGATAGTGAAGGCAAACTGATCGCACGTGTAACCGGACCTGTGGGCATATCCATTGATGCAACCGGATTGTTCTCATCCGCCGATGTGTCCTTGCTGATTGCAACGGTGGTGCTTGTACTTGTGCTGCTTTTGCTGATCTATCGCTCGCCTGTACTGGCGATTATACCGATTATTGCCGTGGGTTTCGCGTATATGGTCACCAGTCCGATTCTCGGATTTATGGCTGACCAAGGCTGGATTACGGTTGATGCACAGTCGATCTCGATCATGACCGTGTTGCTGTTCGGAGCCGGAACGGATTACTGTCTATTCATGATCTCCAGATACCGTCAGATTCTCTATCATGAGCCGGACAAAAAGAAAGCTATATTCCAGGCGATCACCGGTTCATCCGGTGCGATTGCGATGAGTGGATTTACCGTTGTCGCCGCTCTGCTGGTATTGCTGCTGGCTGAATATGGCGCATATCATCGTTTTGCCGTACCGTTCAGTCTGTCCATCTTCATCATGTTTATTGCAAGTCTGACGCTGGTTCCGGCACTACTTGCCATCTTCGGACGGGGATCATTCTATCCGTTTATTCCACGTACTCACGAGATGGAAGTGGAGCGGGCGAGGAAAAAAGGCAAACCGGCTCCAGCTCCACGTAAAGTCCGTGAAAGCTGGATTGGACGCATCGTAACGACCAAACCGTGGACAGTTTTGGCGATTACGGTGGTGCTGCTCGGTGGACTGGCTGCTTTTTCAACTCAAGTGAAATTCACGTACGACTTATTATCTTCCTTCCCGGAAAATGTACCTTCCCGTGAAGGCTTTAAGGTCATTGGGGAGCAATTTTCCCAAGGAGAGCTGGCTCCAGTTAAAGTGATCGTAGATGCTGGGGGCAAAAATACGGATCTGAAAGAGCGTCTCGAATCACTGGATTATATCAGCAAGGTGGGTGACGCGCAGCAAGGCGCAGAGAACCCTAACATTACGGCGTATAACGTAGAGTTCAATCTCAATCCGTACTCGATTGAAGCGATGCAGCATATTCCTGACTTGCGTGCTACAGCCGAGGCGGCCTTGAAAGATGCCGGAGTTACTAACGTGGTTCAACAAGTGTGGATTGATGGACAGACGGCCGAACAGTATGACATTGAAGTGGCTGGCGAGCGGGATGCTAAGATTATTATTCCGGTCGTCATCGGTATGATTACGCTCTTACTGCTACTCTATCTTCGCTCGATCGTTGCGACAGCATACTTGATTGTAACGGTAGTCCTGTCGTACTTCTCTGCGCTCGGTCTGGGCTGGATCATCATCCATTATGGACTGGGAGCAGAAGCGATCCAGGGAGCAATTCCACTCTACTCCTTTGTCTTCCTCGTAGCACTCGGCGAGGATTATAATATCTTCATGATCTCAAGCATCTGGCAGAAACGCAAAACGATGCCGCTCCGTCAGGCGATTAGAGAAGGTGTAGGCGAGACAAGTTCAGTTATAACCTCTGCGGGTCTGATTCTGGCGGGCACGTTCGCTGTATTGGCTACATTGCCCATTCAGGTGCTGGTGCAGTTCGGCATCATCACCGCCGTAGGTGTGCTGCTGGATACATTCCTGGTTCGTCCGTTCATGGTGCCAGCGATTACAGCGCTGCTGGGCAAATGGGCTTTCTGGCCAGGCAAGTATATGCCGATTGCCGAGAAGCAAGAGAAGAAACCAACCCGATCCTTGTAAACCATGGAGAGGTACAGATGGACGGCGGGCTTCATGCCCGTGGTCCATCTTTCTTTTTTACCAGAGGCGAGAGCTTTGAGGCTGTATGTCTGAGATGGAATGGATAAGCTGGTAAAAATGCGTAGAAAATGCTGTAGGGACGGGATTCTTTGGGTGTGGAAGGTTTACTCGGCTTAGGGTTATGGGACATAATAGAAGAAGCGTCGGCCTTGTGCGGACGGACAAGTTCACATCAATGGGGAACCAGAGGAAGGATGAAAGCAAGCATGACGAACAAACTGAATGTGTATTTCAATCATGACGGCGGCGTGGATGATCTCGTATCGCTGTTTATGCTTCTGCAAATGGACAATGTAAACGTAACCGGTGTATCGGTTATTCCGGCAGACGGATATTTGGAGCCGGCGACCGATGCGAGCCGTAAAATTATCGATCGTTTTGGAACGTATTCCGTTGAAGTATCCAAATCCAATTCAAGAGGCAAAAACCCGTTCCCGGCAGCGTGGAGACTGCACTCCTTCTATGTAGATGCACTGCCTGTTCTGAATGAATCGGGCAAAATGGAAGCGCCTCTCTCGGCTGTTCCAGCACATCAGCATCTGATCGAAAAAGTACGCAATACCGAAGGTAAAACGCTGCTGTTGTTCACAGGCCCGCTGACGGACCTTGCGCGTGCGCTGGACGAAGCACCGGATATCGAAGAGAAAATCGACAAACTGGTATGGATGGGCGGTACATTCGAACGCGGAAACGTAGAAGAACCGGAGCATGACGGTACGGCGGAATGGAACGTATTCTGGGACCCGGAAGCGGCATATCGTGTGTGGCAGAGCGGCATTCAGATTGATCTGGTTGCCCTGGAAAGCACGAACAAAGTACCTCTTACACCCGCAGTTCGTAACCGCTGGGCAGCAGAGCGCCGCTTCGAAGGTGTGGATTTCCTGGGGAACTGTTATGCAGGGTGTCCGCCACTGGTGTACAGTGAGACCAACTCCACGTATTATCTGTGGGATGTGCTGACTACGGCTTCCGTAGGCCGCGAGGACATCGTGAAGAAAAAAACGGTGAACTGCATCGTCATTCCAGATGGCCCGAGCCAAGGTCGCACGGTGGAGCAAGCAGACGGACGTCCGGTGCAACTGGTCTATGATACAGACCCGGAAGCATTCTTCACATATATGACTGACCTAGGTAAAAAAGCTGCTCCGCAGCGTTACTAATGATCGCCAGCCGGATGGCTAACCTTCATTTAAGGTAAAACAAACGAAAGCCGCAGGCTGTATTCCGATGATCGGGTGAACCCCGATCCCATGAACACATGCCATGCGGCTTTTTGTTCTAGATTTTAAAGCGGCTGATCAGACCATTCAGCTCGCTGGACAAGACACGCAGCGACTCGGCGGAATCAGTGATCTCGCCCATGGACTGTAGCTGCGTTTCGGCAGCCTGAGATACCTTTTGGATGCTGGATGAGGAATCTCGCGAGATATGTTCCATATTCTCAATGGATGCCGACACTTCCTCTGAACTGGCTGACAGCTGTTCGGAAGCTGCGGACACTTCATGTAGTCGTTCGTTAATCGTTTCAATGCCGCCATGAATGGAGGAGAACGAATGACCTGCTTCTTGCACAACAGTCATGCCGGATTGTATCGCTGTGGTGCTCGCCGACATATGCTCTGCAAGCAAAGAGGTCTGGCGTGTGATCTCGGCAATAAGCTCCGTTACCTGCTCTGAGGATTGTTCCGATTCCCCCGCGAGTTTACGTACCTCGGAAGCAACTACAGCAAAACCATTGCCATGTTCACCTGCACGGGCAGCTTCAATACTGGCATTAAGTGCGAGTAGATTCGTCTGTGAAGCAATATTTTTCATCAGGTGGGCTACCGATTCAATCTGGCTGGAGTAATTCGTAAGCTGTGTCGTCGATGTTGCCATCTGTACGTTGGCTTGATGAATGTCTTCCATGCTGCGTATAGCTGTGTCCAGCTGGGCTTGTCCTTGCATGGCATTGTTTGTTGTCTGCTGTGACACGTCGGCAACTCTGGAAGAAGAATGAGCAATATGCTGCATGCTGCGTGTAATCTCTTCCATGGCTATCGTGACTTCTCCAGCGCGTACCACCTGTTCGGAAGCTCCATGTGCAGTGTGATTCGTGTGCTCTGCAATCCGCTGACTGGCCTCGGCTGTTGCCTGGGAATGCCGGGACACACCTTCCGCGGCGTGAAGCAGGGAATCCGAGCTTTGGCGAATGCCTGTCATGACTTGCCGGGTGTCGGTAACGAGGTGCTTGAATTCGGAAGCGAGCTGTCCAATTTCGTCTTTACGTTCAAGCTCCACGTTGACGGTCAGGTCTCCTTTTCCCACTTCAGCAATGAGCTGTTTCAGCTTCACCAGTGGCCGTGTCAGATAACGCGCAAATATGTATACGAGCAATACACTGAGCAATACAATCGCCAGGGCTGTCCATACCATCGTGATCCGGTTGCTGGACATGAGTGCATAGACCGCCGTAGAGTCCAGATCGGCACCCACGATACCTAACATTTTGCCATCCGATCCATGAATCGGCACATAAGCGGTGATGGTTGCACCGTAATCTTCATCCCGGGTAAGCTCTCCGCGAACGGATGTATCTTGTGCAAAGGCTTGCAGCATGCCATCATACAGCGTTTCCTCTGCTTTGCCGTAAGGGGAAAAGTCATCTTCGGCTACATCCGGCGCAGCTCCGTCGACCACATAATAGTACGTGGACTTTCCATTTTCCTCACGTGTGCCAAGTGTATACAAATATTTAAGTCCATTGGCCTCGCGCAGCTGACTAAGTTGTGCGCGTAGCGTATCGTAATACGCCGTTTTGTCCTGCCCCGTGCTGAGTGGGGTGTACAGTGTCGTATTAATCAAAGCAGCAGCCCGCTCAGCTACAGCCTGTGCCTGCATTCCCATCGATTGTTCAACCAATTGGGCGGATGCCTGGTACATCGTGATGCCCAGAACGGCCCCCGCAGCCAGCAACAAACAGGAAAAAAACAAAAAAATTCGCATAAACAAACTATTCATCGTTCTAATGGATCCCCCTTGATATGTGTAGCTAAGGTTACTCTATGTTTTATGTAAAAAAGATCAGTAATGTAAGCGTATTAATAAATGTGTATGTTATTTACGAAGTTCTACTTCAATTTATCGGCATAAGATTGGAAAAGGATTAGGGATTGGGCGAGGTTAATCTTTCATTCTCTAATCGTGCAACGATCCAGAGAGACCTTATTTTGCTGAAAGGGGTATTTTTCAGAGATCAAGCACTCTATTTGCGGAAATAAGGTTTCTGGGGTTCTAGAGATCGTTATGGTTACATCGTTCCTCCGCCTTGGCGTATGGATGGCGGGATCTTCTCAGGACCCTGATTGATGTATCGATGAATAAACGTACCTACTTTGGCATCATCGAACTTGACCAGCTTCATTGTTTTGGTCCAGGCGGTGACAACGACTTCGCTACCATCGGGAATATCTTTGTTGGTTACAGCGAGAATGCCTGATCCTGCTTGGCGAAATTTCGTGAGATATTTCAGATGCTCTTTAAGCTCATCGCTGGCATTTGCACGATAATAGATGATGATGTCCCCGTGCTCCATGTTATGAACCAGATAAGGGTACCCTGGAAAGTCAGTATAAAAGCCAAATTGGATATCATGCGGATTGTGTGGCCCCGAGGTGGGGATGTTCATCTCATACTGGATAGGCTCCTCGGTGTGAGTGGCTCCATAGTATTTGTCATCCGTTACATCGATGGCTGCATTGCTCGCGAGGTCTGCTACATCGTATGTCCTGCCAGCGCCTTGCAGGAAAAAAAGTCCGAATGCTACGATCGATACAGCCATTAGGGCATGAGCCGTGAGCCGAAGAGAGCGGCTTTTCTTCTGGATGGTTGCACGTTCGTTCTTTTTCATATGACCCAGAATTTTGCCACGTGTACGTGATGCCCAGATATAGGCGGCAATCGAAAGTAGCAGTACAGCAGCTCCAACGATCAGCCACAGATAAGAGGTTCCAGTGTGTTGTTCCATTTGCATATGCTCCATAGGGGTCATGTCCATTCGAATTCCTCAGCTTTCATTATACATAATGAATAGTTACACTACATATTGTAGTGTTGTGGGTGATAATAGAGAAAACACAAATCAAAGCTAGCAACAGGAGAGCAAAATTGTGCGTACACAAGATTTTTTTTCTCTAAGTCAAATTTGAAAAGTCTTGAGAAAAAGCATGCTTACTCAAATAAGTAAATAAAAACATATATTTTACACTACACATTATAGTGTATGAAATGAGCTTCATGCAACACGGCATTGAAAATGCAAAAAGGCTCCCTACTTCGGGGAAGCCTTCGGCACTTTACTTTACGTAAAAATATAATTACAAACGTCCATACGGGGAGAACAGCGGGCCGATGAAGCCGGCTATAACCGAATATAACAAACGATACGTTAAATAAAACAACACAGCATTAACAATCAGCACGCTATACATGCTGTCAATGGCCGCCTTGGTACGATCCAGCGGATGGTGGAACAGCACCGTATTCACCGCAACGAACACAATAATATACGATAGAACGAGCAACGAAATGGCGAATGAGTACGAGATCACAATCATCAAGTTAGCGAGCAGAAGCGTAGCGGTTGCAGGAACCAGCAAAGTTCCGAACTGGGCAATCAGAATTTTGGGACGGAAGGTGATCCGTTCCAGCTTGAGCACACCATAAATCAGCGCACCAGCAGCGACCAGAATGATAGCTGAGAACAAGAGCGGACGCACAAAGCCACTAATAAATATGCCCTCTGCACCGAGGCGGCTAAATGTAAATAGAATATATGTAGAGGTCAAGATAGCAAACAGTGCCATCGTTACCCAGCCATGCAGGACATGCTGTTCACCGACGGTTTTCATCGATTGATATGGGCGAGCCAATACGCTGAGGAAATAGGACAGGTATTGTTTGCTTACTTCTTTGGCTTGCTGTACTTTCTCATTTTGCACGATATTGCTCCACTGATTTCCGGCGTTATTCTGCGCAGAATCATAATCTCCAGCATTGTTGTTACTGGATTCTACTGTGACAGGTTCTTTAACCGGGGATGGAACCGGCGAAACGGATGAGGAACGTGTGGATCCCAGATCTTGAGAAGCAGGTTCTTGATTACTGGACCAACGAGTGTATTCGGAGTCGGCAGACGCCGAATCTGTGTGTGTTACGGAACCTGCAGGTTCAGAAGAAGCGTGAGTTCCATTCAGGTTAGAGCCGCACCTCTCGCAAAACTGGGCATCTCCATTTTCGTGATTACATACTGGGCATTTCATTTCATAGGCCTCCAATGGTTTAAAATATGGAACAAGTTAACATTGTGTCTCATTTTAACGTTTGATGGCGAACTTTGTCTATGTATTGGAGAATAAATACCCAAAATGACTCTTCTGAAACAGGAGGATCATAACAAGGTGAGTACCTGCCCTTTGGACGGACTTATCCGATACATATATAGTAGTAAGAAAATCACAGCTGGATACGAAAGCAGATCAGGAGCAGGGGGGAGCGTCAACGATGGAGAGCAATAATACAGCCAAAGCAATATTTTTCGATGTAGATGATACCTTATATGATCATTTGCAGCCGCTACGGAGTGCGTTGCAGGAGGTGCTGGGATTACCGGAACGCTTTGATTATTCGCTGGCATATCATCGATTTCGGTATTACAGCGACTGGTTGTCTGCACAGGAAGACCTGTCGGCGGTTCCCGAACCGGATGCGGTGGAGCGTATGCGAAGCCGCAGGTTTGAACTGACCATGGAGGAGTTCGGAATTGCGCTGCAACCTGGACAAGCACAAGAGCTGCAGAGCAAGTATTTAAGCAGACAGTTTGAGATCATTCCATTCCAAGGAGCCTATGAGCTGATTCGCAGACTTCAGGCGGAGGGGCACACGGTAGGTTTGATTACGAATGGTGAAGGGCAGCATCAGCGGCGCAAGTTAGAGGCGCTCGATGTGTTTGGTCTGGTGGACGGGCAACTGATATTTATCTCCGGCGAAGTTGGTTATGCCAAACCGGACGGCAGGTTGTTTGAACATGTGAACAAGCAGACAGGAACGATAGCAGATCATTGCTATTATATCGGAGATTCGTGGCGCAACGATGTTGCTGGTGCAGTTGACGCGGGCTGGAACATCATTTGGTTTAACCACCGTGAGGCATCGCCCGAATCAGATCATCAGCCTCATTTTACGGCACAACACTATGAAGAGATTAGTGAGATCCTTACGTTTGAACGTGTTTTTTCATAAGCAGTATAGGTAAGAAGTCAATATAGCTATGATGTTGTTGTAAAAGCATTCAGTCCTTTCATCTGTTGTTGCAGATGAAGGGCTGTTTTTTATTTTAAAGCCGTACATGTGAGAATGTTCACTGAACGCGGGTGTGCTTGGCAGTATAACTACATGAGCGGCCTTGTCTATGGCGGAAGTGGTCATAAGTTCATCATGAAGTCCGGCTTCATTGAATCTTCATCTATAAGAGAAGCCAAAGCTCTTTTCAAAGTAGATAGGCAGTGTTATAATTAAAACAAGATTTAGATTAAGTCTAAATTAAAGAGTGGTCAAAGCAATGCAAAGTAGCAATTCAGAACAGTGATTCAAAACAAATATTTCAAAAAAACTAAAGTTAGACATTCGAAAGGGGATAAATTCCATGAGCACAATCCAAACTAACCCAAACACTTCCGCAACGAACACAGCTACACTTCAAGAGGTATTGAACCGTCAGATCGCAGGATGGTCCGTTCTTTACACGAAGCTGCACAACTTCCATTGGTATGTTAAAGGGCCGCACTTCTTCACACTCCACGCCAAATTCGAAGAACTGTACAACCTGGCTACAGCCAATATGGACGAGGTTGCTGAGCGCCTTCTGACCATTGGTGGTCGTCCTGTAGCAACAATCGCTGAACAACTTCGCCTGTCCCCAATTGAAGAGGCACAAGGACAGATGTCTGCTGAACAGATGGTTGAGCACGTTGTTGCTGATCTGAATCTGATGCTGGATGTCATTCGTCAAGGCATTCATGAAGCTGGAGAAGCAGAAGACAATGCAACCGAAGATATGATGATCGGGTTCACCGCCGCGCTGGATAAAGAGATCTGGATGTTGAACGCATTTTTGGGCAAATAATCCAGGCTAACCTGTGTCCTGATAACGATATGTAGAGTCCGTGAACAAACGTCCCGTTCGCTTACAAATCCGATGTGCTTCCCGTATAATAATGGCATCCAAGATGTACAGAATGGTGGAATGAAAAAATGCGGACAGACCTGGATCGATTGCAGGAAGAAGCCGAACGGTTTATATATACAAGTTACGAAGAGCTGGGCCATACGCGTGAAGACGCAGAGGCCCGGCTTATTGCCATTACACACGAGATTGAGAAGACAGGGACCTATACTCATACCGCTGAAGAACTGGAGCATGGCTGCAAAATGGCCTGGCGGAACAGCAACCGCTGTATCGGGCGGCTGTTCTGGGACAAGCTGCGCATCGTGGATGCACGTCATGCAGATACCGCAGGATCGGCTGCACAGGCCGTGCTGGATCATATCCATACAGCTTCTAATGGCGGAAAGATTATTCCGACTATTACCATCTTGCCACCGGAAGGGCCGAGTGGAGCGCCGATGCGTATCTGGAATCACCAGCTCATTCGTTATGCGGGATATGAGACGGAACAAGGTATTGTGGGTGATCCTGCATCCGTTGAGATGACCAAAGCGGCCATTTCGCTCGGCTGGCAGGGCGCTGGCGGCGATTATGATGTACTGCCGCTTATCATTCAAGCTAAGGGACAGGCTCCGGAGTGGTATGACATACCTGAGCAGGAGATCATCGAAGTGCAGATTGAGCACCCGGAACGAGCAGAGATCGCTGAACTGGGGTTGCGTTGGTACGGCGTGCCGATGATCGCTGATATGCGGGTCGAAATCGGGGGCATTAACTACCCTGCTGCACCATTCAACGGATGGTATATGGAAACCGAGATCGGTGCGCGTAACTTTGCCGATACGTTCCGATATAACAAGTTGCCCGCTGTAGCTGCTGCACTGGGCTTGAATACGTCGAGTGAAACGACGCTGTGGAAGGATCGTGCACTGGTGGAACTGAATGTCGCAGTGCTGCATTCATTCAAGAAGGCAGGCGTGAGTATCGTGGATCATCATACGGCTGCGGCACAATTTGCCCTGTTTGAACAGCGAGAGCAGAAGGCTGAACGTGAGTTGACCGGAGACTGGGTGTGGCTGATTCCGCCGGTATCCCCAGCCACTACCCATATCTTCCACAGCTCCTATCGTAATGAGATTGTGAAGCCGAACTTTTTTCATCAGGAATCTGCATACAGATTTCAAGATGGGATAGCTATGGGCACAGACGCGAGTAACAGTGAGCACCATGAGAACACGGATCATCAAGAGTACCAAGAGCGTTCGTCCGATGAAACCGCGCAGCCACAGGTGGAGAATACATTAATGAAATGCCCGTTTGCACATTAAGTTGTGTAGCGGGTTTATTTTTTGACTGCTGCTGCATCACGGTTTCACCCGGTACCTGCTCCGCATGATGGCTTGAACGGCGATGGCTGCCGCGATCAGAATGAGGTTGAAGACAAACACAGCATAGAGCGATGAAGTTTCCATCAAAAGCGCTGCAATCAGGGGAGAAGCGATGGAGCCGATCTCGGCTGAGGACACTATTTTACCAATGACGCTGCTTCGATTCGCTTCAGGAGTGTGGTCACCGATATGTGCAAAAAAGGAATCCATATAACAAGCTCCGCCAATGCCGCCGATGAACATGCCAATGTATACCCAGAGATGGGCAGACGTACTTAAAAATACAACGACTTCGACCCCGATCAGGAACATGCCGAGCATGCACAGCAGAAGCCGATCGCCTAAGCGATCAGAGAGAAGACCGACAAAGGGCGCGGCGGCTAGAGTCGAGATTCCGGCTATGGTAAAGGCTAAGCTGGCGGAAAAGGCATCCCACTGCATGATTTGAGTAGCATAGAGTGCAAAATACGTCAGAAATACAGCGTACGCACTCATCTCCAGAACGTGCACCATGATATACCCCGTGAGCGGGACAGGAATAGAACCCGTACCACTACTCGGGCGAGACGGTGTATTATCGGAGGCGTGATCTTGAGTAGTCTCTTTCTGCTGAAAAGTTTGCTCTGCTGGAGTCAAGATGGCAGCCACACTATTCTTCAATCCTGGCGATGGTGTTGAGCCGGACGATATAGGAGTTGCTTCGTTTTGAATGGCTGTCACAGTAACCAGGGCAACCAGGCAGCAGCATGTGACCAGCCAGAACGGTACGGATAGGGGTACATGGAGCGCAAGCCAGCCACTGATAACTGGCCCCAGAATCATTCCCCCGCCCTCGCTGCTACTGATATATCCATTGTATAATCCCCGGTTATCCTTATTTCCCCCATCACTGATGATGGAACGTACGATGACGGTCAGCCCGGTTGAGGCTATTCCTTGCATTAGCCTCAGGCCAACAAGCAGCAGGGATGCAGTCGCCATGGCAAAACCGGCCGTGCATAAGGCAAGCATCAGCAGCATAAGGGCCAGAGACATTTTGGCACCTACCCGGTGATAGAGAGCAGACGCCGGCACCCCGCCGGCTACTTTACCTAGATAGAACATGCCAAAGATTAAACCCATCTCCCAGCCCGATAGCCCAAGCTTGTCGATATATAGCGGAAAGAGGGGCAGGATCATAAATCCGCCCATCTGACTAAGAAAACAGATCCCCATCAACAGGGGCAGATTACGGCGCATCTCCATGATTATTCTCACCTCATCTCCATGATATTGAGTCCCGGCGTCATTCATTCTTTCTAACAACGCCAAAACAACTCAAAAGGAACGTAGCAGAATAAACAACTGCTACGTTTCTTGAGAATTTTCATGGATTTGCGTCAATGGTGAGTCATGTCTGTAATCAGTGGTGATGGTGAGGGTGTTTATTTTCATGGTCAGGAACAACAACGTTAACCACGGTTTTTTGAATATGGGTTGCGTGGTTTGTGTTTTCTGCGTTGTTTTTGGATTTGTTTTTCGCACGGTTTTTGGAGATCAGTTTGCTTTTATTCGCAGCTTTGCTTTTTGAAGAGAGTGGAGAGAAGAAGTTAGCCATGAAGAATGCCTCCTTGATTGATGCATAATCTGCATCATTTATTTTATTTTTGAATTTATCCATTCTTATAGAGCAGACCCACATATTGAAATAGCTAGATTAACAGTTAGGATTGCAGTGGTGATGAGAATGACCGTGTGGATGGTGATGGTGATGGTGTGTATCTTTCTCTTTAGATTCAGGCAGAATGACATTAACGACGGTTTCTTGAATATGCTGTGACTTGCTTGTGTTACCTGCATTGTTTTTGGATTTGTTTTTCGCGCGGTTTTTAGAAACCAGTTTGCTTTTATTCGCCGCTTTACTCTTCGGAGAGAGTGGGGACAAGTAGTTAGCCATGAAGATTACCTCCTTTATTGGATATACGTTATACTATTCCGAATCTATCAATTCGTTTGTATAGAAGACTACTTATCAAGAAAATAGATTTATTTCCATATTAGTGTTATTAATTGCGTGAGATCAGGAACTTTCAAAACAAAAGAAAATGGGGTAAATTAATCATATTCGAGATATGACTTATTCAAAGTCGTGTATAATAGGTAAGGTTTCTTAGGATATACCCAAGGATAAGGGGGCGACGTGAAGCATGTCAGAACAACAACCGATCATACGGTTCGAGCGGGTGACGCAGCAATACGACCAGGATGAGGCTGTATTGAAGGCAGTCAGCTTTGAGATTGAACGTGGTAAATTTTATACGCTTCTCGGCCCGTCCGGATGTGGTAAAACAACGATATTACGGCTGATCGCCGGCTTTGCGGAGCCGACCGAGGGCAGCATTTATTTTAACGGCAGACTGATTAACCGGGTGCCTGCGCATCAGCGTCAGGTGAATACGGTATTTCAGGATTATGCGTTATTTCCACATTTGAATGTATTTGAGAACGTAGCCTTTGGCTTGCGGATTAAAAAAATGAAAACATCCGAGATTCGCAGCAAAGTGCTGGAAGCTCTCAAGTTTGTCAATCTGTCCGGTTATGAGAACCGGGAGATTGGGGAGATGTCCGGCGGACAGCGCCAGCGTGTGGCGATTGCCCGCGCGATTGTGAACGAGCCGGAAATTTTGCTGCTGGACGAGCCTTTGTCAGCACTTGACCTGAAGCTGCGTACGGAGATGCAGTACGAACTACGGGAGCTGCAGCAACGGCTGGGCATCACGTTTATTTTTGTCACGCATGACCAGGAAGAAGCACTCGCGATGTCTGATGAAATCTTTGTCCTGAACGGCGGTGTCATTCAGCAGAGCGGCACACCGAATGATATCTATGATGAGCCGATTAACCGCTTTGTCGCGGATTTTATTGGAGAGTCGAATATTGTGGCGGGTAAGATGAAGCAGGACTTTGTCGTTGAGTTTGCAGGTGCACAGTATGAATGTGTCGATCAGGGATTACAGCAGGACGAGCCCGTAGAGATTGTCATTCGGCCAGAGGACTTCGAGATCACAACCGAGGAGCAAGGCAAGCTCAAGGTGAAGGTGGACTCGCAGCTGTTCCGCGGCGTGCATTACGAAATCTCGACCTACGATGACGCAGGCAACGAATGGTTGATTCATTCGACGAAGAAAGCGGCCGTGGGATCGCGCATCGGGCTTTATTTTGACCCGGAAGCCATTCACGTTATGCGTTTCAACGAGACCGAGGAAGAGTTCGACAAACGACTCGAAGCTTATCAAGAGGCCGCCCATGCAGACTAAAGCCAGCACGCGCAATGCGTATCTGATTCCCTATGTGTTATGGATGGTGTTGTTCGTTGTAGCACCGGTGCTGCTGGTCATTTATTACTCGTTCTTTGATGTGGAGGGCAACTTCACACTGGGCAACTATGCACGGTTCTTTACGCCGGTTTATATGCAGATGACACTGAGTTCGTTCTGGTATGCATTTCTGATTACGGCGTTCTCGCTGCTCATCTCGTATCCAACGGCTTATATGCTGACCCGAACGAAGCATAAGCAATTGTGGCTACTGCTGATTATTTTGCCGAGCTGGATCAATCTGTTGTTAAAAGCGTACGCCTTTATCGGTCTGTTCGGCACGTATGGTCTGACCAACTCCCTGCTGGAAGTGGTGGGCATTGGTAAACAACAGATTTTGTTCACTGATTTCAGCTTTATCTTTGTTTCGGTGTACATCTTCATTCCATTTATGATTTTGCCGATCTTTAACGCGTTGGAAGAGATGAATCCGTCCCTGATCTATGCTGCACGGGATCTCGGCGCTTCATCATGGCTGACGTTCCGGCGCGTGATCTTTCCGCTGACGATCAGCGGGGTGAAATCAGGCTGTCAGGCGGTATTTATCCCGGCGCTGTCCCTGTTTATGATTACCCGCCTCATTGCGGGTAACCGCGTTATTACGCTGGGTACAGCGATTGAACAACATTTCCTCGTTACCCAGGACTGGGGCATGGGTTCGACGATTGCCGTCTTTTTGATTATCGCGATGGCGGTCATTATGTTTCTAACCGGATCAGGCAAGAAGGAGGTGCGAAATGGAAAGAAACGGAAAGCTGTCTAATGTTTATCTGGCGGTGGTATTCGCCATTTTGTACGCACCGATTGCCTATCTGATCTTCTATTCATTCAATAGCGGTGGCCACATGCGGGGGTTCGAGGGCTTCACGCTGCAATGGTACAGGGAAGTTTTTGCGGATACCCGGCTGCTGATTATCGTCTTAAATACGTTTATTATCGCGCTGCTGTCCTCCGCCATTTCGACCATTCTGGGTGTGGCAGGGGCACTGGCGATTTACCATGTACGTCGCAAACGGACCAAAAACACACTGTTATCCCTAAACAACGTGTTGATTGTTAGTCCCGATGTCATTATCGGTGCATCCTTCCTGATTCTGTTTACGATGATTGGCATCAAACTGGGCTTCACGTCGGTATTGTTGTCACATATCGCATTCAGTGTGCCGATTGTAGTCATCATGGTGCTACCGAAGCTGCAGGAGATGAGCCCAACCTTGATGGATGCGGCTCGCGATCTGGGCGCAGGATCATGGCAAATCCTGACGCGTGTGGTTCTGCCTTACGTAAAACCCGGTATTTTCGCTGGATTTTTCATGGCCTTGACGTACTCGCTCGATGACTTTGCCGTAACATTCTTTGTGACGGGGAACGGGTACTCTACGCTCTCGGTGGAGATTTACTCCAGAGCAAGACAGGGTGTGTCACTGTCTATTAATGCGTTGTCTACTCTGTTGTTCCTGCTCACGGTGCTGCTGGTAGTTGGATATTACTTCATCAATCGCCGTGCAACACGGATACCACCCGGAGGAAAGGGGCTGCGTCCATGAAACAGCTGGTACGGACATTTGCGCTTGTGTTTGTGGCCGCATTCGCCCTGATGATTCTCGCTTCGTATCTGAACAAAAGTCAGGGCTATTCGGGTGGAAACACGCTGACCATCTATAACTGGGGCGATTATATTGACCCGGATCTCTTGAAGGAATTCGAAGAAGAGTCTGGCATGAAGGTCATCTATCAGACGTTTGATTCCAATGAAGCGATGTTAACCAAGATTGAACAGGGCGGCACAACGTTCGACGTGGCGATTCCTTCCGAATATGCGATTAGCAAAATGAAAGAAGAAAACCTGCTCGTTCCGATCGATCACAGCAAACTGCCCAACCTGAAAAACATTGATCCCCGGTTTTTGAACTTGAACTATGATCCGGATAACCAATTCTCTATTCCGTATTTCTGGGGAACGGTTGGCATTGTGTATAACCCGGAGCTGGTGGGTGGTTTGACATTTGATAGCTGGAATGACTTGTGGGACCCGCGTCTGAAAAACCAAATCCTGCTGCTGGATGGCGCTCGTGAAGTCATCGGTATGGGTCTGAACAGTTTGGGTTATTCGCTCAATGACACGAACGAAGACCACCTCCAGGCCGCATTGAAAAAACTATCCACTTTGACTCCTAATGTTCGAGCCATCGTTGGGGACGAGATTAAAATGCTGCTTGCGAACGAAGAAGCCGCAGTTGGTCTCGTATGGTCGGGAGATGCATCGGAGATCATGGATCAGAACGATAAGCTGGATTATAAGGTGCCGGAGGAAGGTTCCAACCTCTGGTTCGACAGCATGGTCATCCCGAAAACAGCTAAAAACGTGGAGGGTGCACACCAGTTTATCAACTTTATGCTGGACCCGGATCATGCCGCGCGCAATGCCGAGTACGTGGGTTACTCCACTCCGAATGCGGAGGCATTTAAGCTGCTGCCAGAAGATATCTCGCAGGATGAACGCTTCTATCCAGACGAGACACTGACAAGCAAGCTTGAGATCTACAACAATCTGGGTAAAAAAATGCTATCGCATTATAACGACCTGTTCCTGGAGTTTAAAATGCACAGCAAATAACTTTCCTCTAATATTCGAAACGGCTGGAACATCGGTATGCGTAGAAAGCATGAATCCGTAACGGATATCACCAGTACAATTCAAACACCCCCTGAGGCTATTGTGGCTCAGGGGGTGTTTGACGTTGAAAGGATTCCAGGTACGCTAAGTACCTCAGGAAACAAAACGAAGAGATGTGGAACAGCGCTTAGAACAGAGCTTGCAGCATAGCCTGCTCCGGTTCCAAGAGCTCTGATTGCCGGGAACTTTATTTACGTCCGTGCGTACTAAAGCCCATAACCCCGAATATGAAAAGTATATCGGGATGGAGGGTAACGGAACGGGATGAAATGGAACGTAATCTCAGACGGTGCACCTGTGATGTCTAAATTCAATTGTGTTACTAAAATGAAGTGGGAAGGAGGTTCGTGATGTTTGGCATGATCGTGCTTGTCCTGATATCCTGGTTTTTGCTTCGCTTCACGATCAGGGAGCCATTATCCGTGCTGGGTTACCGCCCAGCAGGTCTGCGCCTGCAGCAATTTGCGATAGCTTTGCTTTTGGGTATCCTCGTTTCCTCAGCAGTTCACTGGACTGAATCCTTGGTTACCATGTCAAGCTGGCAGGTAAACCCGGGTTATTCATGGGCTGATTTTGGGGCTGCCAGTTGGTCGAACTTCAAATCGGTGTGGTTCGAGGAATTGTTATTTCGCGGCGCATTGCTTGTGCTTCTGATTCACTGGCTGGGGGTCAGATGGGGAGTTGTGTTATCGTCTGTTGCTTTTGGTATGTATCACTGGTTCTCAGGGGGTGTGATCGGTAACATCCCAGTTATGATTATTCTATTTGCCACGACCTTCATCATGGGTTTGGTTTGGGCATATGCGTATGCCAAATCCGGTTCTATGGCTATTGCAGTCGGCAGCCATCTAGGCTGGAACGGGACATCTTCCATTCTGTTCTCTGACGGCCCGAATGGCGAGCAGCTGCTGGTTCAAGTGACGGGCATAAGCTACATGCCACTTGCCGGTTTACCTTCACTGATTTTCTTTATCGCGTCCAACGCGGCCCTGCCGTTGATCCTCTGTTTCTGGATCAAATACAACATCGCCACCCAGTTGAAACCAAGCCAAGTCAAGTCAATAGACAGTCAGTAGACACCGACATATGAATCAGAACCCTCCTGAAAAACAAAAACCACCCCTGATCACCTTTGGATCAGGGATGGCTCCTTTCCTTACTTTTAAGCAATAGCCTTACAGTGCGATATCAGATAATTAACAAGTTACATGTTAACGGAGAGGGCAGAGATAAGCTGGAGAAGCGAAGCGCTCGCCTTTACAACTGGATTTTCTCAAAGGATATGAGATTCAAAAAAATCCGGGGGTAACAGCGATCGGAAGATTACTCTGCACTCGGAGTGGCCTTAGTGTAACTCAAGGAGCTTATCTTATATCATGCCACTACATAGGCTTTTTGCGCCCCATGATGAGGTACGCTCCACCCACAATCAGCACAATCGCTACAAATGGCTGGATATAACTCATGCTGCTTAGTACGGAGCCAATCGACATCACACTGAAGAATAGTAGCGAAAGAACCGTCAAAATATTAATCGGGATGAGCAGCCATTTATTCCGGCCGCCAAACCAGTAGAGTTCGAACAAACCGACAGCCGGCGCCAGAATGAATCCCGGCCACATCGTGCCCCAGTTATTAAACAGCATCGCAATCTGGCATACGATACCAACGGTCAGCAGCAGGCCGCCTGGAACGAGCAGCCCCACCCCTCGGCCAATCATGGCGAAGTACAGCCAATGGAAGAAGAGTCCGAGCGGAATAACAAACAGTGTAGGCCAGAAGGTAGCAAAGATCGTGCCTGGCCCCATCGTGCCGCCTTGATTCAGAATCAGGTACACACCCAGCAAAATCAGGACAGGTGCAAGAATCGTACGTTTAGCCATAGTTTCTCTCCTTTTGAATATGAAATCTTTCATCCGTGCCTATGTATTCCTTGCTTTCGTTACTCACAGCATACCATGAACCGTGAAACGGCAACCTCCGTCTTTGGCGTTAACCTTAACCTAGACTAAAGTCTAGGTATGCTGTATTCGTTCTTATGTCTGGGTTCTAGTCAAACTGGCCCGGTATTGCCCAGGAGTCTGTCCAGTCCACTTTTTGAACGCATTCTGAAATGCACTTTGTTCTGAAAAGTGCAGGGCATAAGCGATATCACCCACAGAATAGGTACCTCTTTGTAAATAATGCTGTGCCATTTCCTTCCGTACCTGAACAGAAATTTCATGGAACGTTGTACCTTCTTCACGCAATCTGCTCTGAAGTGTGCGAATGCTCACGCCTAGATGTGCTGCCGTATGTTGTAATGTGGGGAAGAAGGAAGGCAGACTCTCCGTGATCCAACGGCTCACCTTGCTAGAGAAAGGCTGGGAGGAGTACAGATCGGCTTGGCTCTCCTCGGCCATCGTCTCAAACACCTTTAACATCTTGGCATCTGAATACAAAACAGGCTGTGTCAGAATATCTTTGGAGAGACGCAGGTGGGTATGGGCAGCATCAAATTGGGGAGTGACCCCAAATGAAGTGACGTAAGGCGAGAAGTCTCTCGTAGCATCAGGTGCCTCATGACGAAAAAGCACTTCTTTCACGACAGCCCTGCGATTAGCCAGCTTGTTGATCAGATGCAGCACCGAAACAGCCATATCCTCGACACAATGACGGGACATAGGCATATCTTCATTTTGCACAGACAACTGAATGATCACATCCGGTCCATTGACTCCTAACTCCAGTTGAAATCCACTATACAAAATATCGTTATACCGCTGATAGGCCGTCAAGGCATCACCGATCGTCTTGGAATGCATCATGACATACCCGGGCAGGCCCAGGTCTGCAAAATCCAGCCGCCCACCCTGGTGTAATCCAAAATACAGATCATTAGTATAATCGGCGGCGCGCCGCATGATCCGTTCCAGTTCGTTGACGGGAATCCGTGCATCCGGGTTGTCCGTAATTACAGGATCGATTTCCATGTCTCTGAAAAAGGATTCGGGATCGAAACCCTTATACACCAGTGTTTTCAGTATGGGATACACCATGCTAATCGAGACGCTTTGATTGAGATGATTCATAATTCCTCCGTTTGCGCGAATCCGCAATGATTCAGCGCCCTTGATCATTTGTTTATGCCTTCGTTCACTCTATGCTTGTGATATGTCCGTTTCATCGGTCTTCATAGATCATATTATACAGGAGGAACACAAGTATGAATGCAAATAAAATTCTCATTATTAACGGTCACCCTGACCCGCAAAGTTATTGCAAAGCACTGTCAACGTCTTACGCAGAGGGAGCGAGGAAATCCGGGGCGACTGTGAAGTTGATCGATCTGAGCGAGATTGAGTTTAATCCGAATCTCCGATACGGCTATCGTCAGCGGACAGAGCTTGAGCCTGATCTGCTGAAAGCACAGGAGTTGATCCGTTGGGCCGATCATCTGGTATTTGTGTATCCGACGTGGTGGGGAACGATGCCGGCTGTACTGAAAGGTTTTATTGATCGGATTTTCCTGCCCGGGTTTGCCATGAGATATCGTGACAACTCACCACTCTGGGACAAATTGTTGAAAGGCAAGTCTGCGCACCTCATCGTAACTTCGGATACACCACGTTTGTACAATATACTGGTATACAGACAAGCAGGGCACCGGATCATGAAATCCAACATCCTTAAATTCAGCGGTGTATCCCCTATACGGGTGACCGATATCAGCCCAGTCCGCAAGTCCACGGATGCGTTCCGTCAGAAATGGCTGGATAAAGTGAATGAAATGGGAATGAAGCACGCCCGTTGATCTTCTTATTTCGGTAAAAAAATAGACGAGGCAGGGTAATTCCTGCTTCGTCTATTTGCGGTATATCTTTTTCCGATAATCCAGTGATTCTATTGTGAATTCACTACTTTTTCAAAACATCCGAATGTTTCTTGCCCCAGCTGTTCACGCCGTCATCCTCGATAATGGAGATTGCTGCATCTGCAATATCAGGATCCAACATCAGTTTTTCCTGTATCCGGAACTTGATATCATCCGCATCCGCGAGACTGAGTCCCTTGGTCAGCTCAATTAGACCTTCAACATGGTAATATCGGCCTTCCTGAATGATGCGCATCATTTGGATATCAGCCACATGGCTGTCTGCCAGAATCGTCTTGGACACTTTGTCCTCGACATCCTGCGGTGCAGCGACACCGATTAGGCCAATCATGTTGTCGTAGCCGACACGGAAAGCAACGGCAATCATCAAACATCCAATGATGGTAGTTACAATACCGTCCAGCAAGGCAAAGTTCGTCAGGGCAATGACAATAACAGATACTAGCGCAAGGGTTGCTCCAAGCACGGCCACAACATCCTCGTAAAATACGAGACGGGTTGGCGGTGCGGCGCGTCCTACATTTTTGATGGCAGCAGGCAAGAGGGCAAATCCGGTCGCTTTAGGCGCACGGGCTTCCTTGAGAATTTCCTTCATCGCTTTGATGAGGATGGCTCCATCGATCACAATATTAAGCACAAGCACACCAATGTTGATCCACAGTCCGCCTGAGTGACTAGCAGGATGCTGGAGCAGGTGGATACCTTCGTGAATCGTTTCATAGGCCATGATCGTCACCACAATAACGGCAATCATGCAGAAAATGTTGATGACCCGTCCAAATCCGGTCGGGAAGCGGCGTGTGGGTTGTTTCTCGGATAATACACTTCCGACAAATACAAACCCCTGGTTAATGGCATCAGCCAGTGAATGCATCGCTGACGCGAACATGGCGCCGCTGCCACTGAATATAAAGGCTCCTCCTTTACACAGTGCAAGTACGGCGTTTCCCGCCATGGCTACAGCAGAGGATGTATTTCCTTTTTTGATGAGAGACATAAAGCTCTCTGACTTCGGTTGTTCAGCCACTTCAGTAGTTCCTCCCAGATATGTAGTTGATGTAGAAAGACAGTCCTTCTTCCGGTAGCTTGTGCATTTCCACTAAATGTTATTATAACTGCCTTTACAGCTCCCAGCATTATGAAAAAATGATCATATCACCATCCGTACGACAATGGTTTTCGATAAAATGGATGTAATCTAATCGATTTAATATTCGATCACGTCGATCTCACGCAAGTTACGATTGGATTGCTCCAGCAATTCGGTGAAGGTTTCGGCCACGTAATAGACAAAGTCAGGATCATGTTTGAACATAATGATCTGTCCATATGTTCCTTGCTCCGTCGGGTCAAAATCCAACATCAAATACAGCGAGCCGCCTCCGAGTTTACCAAAGGTAATCCACGACTTCTGATGCAGATAAGGCTTGATTCGCGGATCCAGCTCACGCATCTCTTCTTCAGAAAAATAGTCTTCCATCCGAATCTCTACAGTACCATCGTTGTCTCTCTTCATCTGTTCCAGCGATAACATGTAAAAGACCATATCTTCATTTTGTGCTGCATCACCTGGAAACAGGACGTGAAAGGCATATCCGCTACCATTTTTACGTTTGTAGAATGCCCGGAAGTCTTCCGGTAGTCGTATTCCGTAGTGTTGCTCGAATGCGTCAAGCTCCTCATCGGTTGCCCCCTTCCGTTCGCGGTAGGCCTCCAGCAGATCCTGGTTTTCCTCATCCTGCACCTTTTCTTCGAGCAGTTCCAACAACTCATGCATTAGTTCATCGATACGTTGTTCTGATATCGGCTCTGGCATGTTATTTCGCCTCCTTATGAGAGTTCGTATTTAGTGTTCATCTACTACATCTGACGATACGATGGTTTCCTAAACCTAGCCAATTAAATTAAAGATGTTCACACGTGCACTCCGATGACAGAATAACCTTCCAATCACTGTTATCCCCAGATTTTTTTTGAATTCCCTTGTCTGAAGGGGAAATCCGGTGATAAAGGTGACCGCTCCGCTTTTTCAGGTTTCTTCTGTCCTCTCCGTTTGTTGTGTGAATGAATAATTCCACTTATAGTATAGATTTACTCTGGAAGCTCGTACAAGAAACCATAGACCCAAGTGATATTTCAATAAATTGAGCTAATCATCATGTAGCAAGGTGCATTTGTGCTCTATTGTGTACAGTTATGATTCGGAAAGAAATCGCAAAAAAAAGCGTAAGATGCAGGATTTCCCTGTGTCTCACGCTTTTTTCTTTATATGTTTTAAACCAATCTCATGTTTTGTTATTCAAATCTCCAGCAGGACAAGCTCAGGTTGCCTAGCTGATACGCACGGAACATGAGGGAGGCCTGTTTTTTCTCATCCCCTGCACCCATGGCGATCAGGAGCGGTACGAAATGCTCTGGTGTAGGAACTGCAGCCTGTGCAGACGGAGCAAGCTTGTCATACGCGAAGAGGGCGTCCGTATCCCAGCGCTCCAGCTTGTCCTGCAGCCAGTTGTCAAATTCCATAGCCCATGAATCGACGCCTTGACTTTCCCAGTTCAGACGGCGCAGGTTGTGCACCGTTCCGCCGCTACCAATGACGAGAATATCCTGTTCACGCAAAGAAGTAAGTGCTTGCCCCAGTTGATACTGCTGCTCACCCGTCAGATAACGGTTAACGGACAGAGCCACCACAGGAATGTCTGCCTTGGGATAGAGCAGGCGCAACACGACCCATGCTCCATGATCCAGGCCACGCACATCATCGGTCTGCACCGGGATTCCGGCTTCGGTGAACAATTTGACGACCTCAGAGGTCAGTTCGGCATGTCCCTGAGCTGGATATTTAATCTGGTACAGTTCGGGCTGGAAACCGCCAAAATCATAAATCGTGTCGTATGAGCCGTTCACGGAAGATACAAGCTGTGTTGTTGACTCCCAGTGAGCGGAGAACAGGACGATCGCTTTAGGTTTGGGCAGATCCGGCCCAAGTTTTTGCAAAAATTCAGTGTACGCATTCTCCTCCAGCGCCAGTGAAGGGGCACCATGAGCAATAAAGAAAGATGGCATCATCGTTCATTCGTTCCTTTCGTGTCTTCGGCAGTTACCCCGGCATCCGTCCGAAGGAAGTGTTGGAGTTTGGCAACTAATTCAGGCGTCACGTGGTGACCGCCGCTGTAGGGTACATAAGTAACCTGATTCGTGTGGCTGCGGAAAAACGCAGCGTTATCTTCACCCAACTGTAACGGGAAAAGATGATCCTGATCTCCGTGGGAGATAAAAGCAGACAGGTTGGAAGAAGGCCGCAAGTTATACTCCTCTTTCACAAACTGCGGAATGTATCCGCTCATAGCAACGATGCCTTTGATGGCATCACCCATAACCAAAGCCAGCGTCATAGCCATGATGCCGCCCTGACTGAAACCTGCAATATAACGCCGTGCAGGATCAATCGCGTATTCAGCCGACAGCTCCATGATGAGCTGTTGCAGCCCTTGAACCGAGGCATCGTATAGATCGCGAACGGGATTCCCTATACTTTTGATCTGAAAATAAGCATAGCCTCCTCCCTGTACAATAGGTCCACGAATGGCAACGATAATGAAATCGGAAGATAATGGCTCCATTAACCGAAGCATGTCCTGTTCATCTGATCCCATGCCGTGCAGGGCAAAAATAACGGGATATTGCTGGTCTTTATCGTAATGGGGAGGTAGCTTAACCTCATGAATATAAGTAGAATTCAAACCAAATACACCTCCAGGTGGGATATGTGTTGCGATGAATCGAATGTATAAAATGAACGCATAGATCAAAAAAAGTATATATCAAACAAAAGGAGCAAAAGAGTGGAATG
Organism: Paenibacillus sp. TSA_86.1; assembly: GCF_052691815.1. NCBI lineage: Bacteria > Bacillati > Bacillota > Bacilli > Caryophanales > Paenibacillaceae > Paenibacillus > Paenibacillus sp. TSA_86.1. Next base: position 321,918 of record NZ_JBQZGE010000005.1, read on the forward strand.
AAGTAATGACATGGATTAAACTAAAAATATAAAGTTCACTAATATAAAAATAATATTCTTATTGATGAACAAAATTTATCATGCTTTCATTGTAGGGTCAACACTTTTTTTGTATGATTAAAATATGTTTTGTATAAGGAAACTTGGATTGAGCATCGGTATTGTACATTTATTTCTGTAGAGGAGGACGTGAAGAAGATGATGAAACATATCGTACCTATTCTTAGAATTTTTGATGAAGCGAAGGCAAAGGAATTTTACACGGATTACTTGGGGTTCAACGTGGACTGGGAACATCGATTCGAGGCAGATATGCCGCTGTATATGCAGGTGTCGCAGGATGGGGTTGTCATTCATCTGTCCGAACATCACGGAGACTGTACTCCGGGTGCGGCATTACGTATTGAGACGGAGCATCTGGAAGAGCTGCATGAGCGGATTTCTGTGCAAAAATATAAATATGCGAGACCGGGTATCGAAAAAACTCCTTGGGATTCACGGGAAATGACGATTACCGATCCGTTTGGCAATCGGCTTGTTTTCGTAGAGGCATCGGTTGAGTCTTGAATTTCAATGAAACGGTAGTTAGAGAGAAGAGAGGGCGGTCACATGGATATTGGCTTGGCCATTCGAACGATACGCAAACAGAAACAGATTACCATTATGCAGTTGTGTGAGGGAACGGGGTTATCCAAAGGTTTCATTAGCAATGTGGAAAATAACAAAACATCACCGTCCATCGCTACATTGGAAAGCATAGCGGACTATCTCGGCGTACCGCTGCCTTACCTGTTGCTCACGTCGGAGCAGCGTATGAATGTGGTGCGCAGGCATGAACGCAAGGAGACTACAGCAGGGAGCGGGCATATCAAAGTACAGCAGTTAACCGCCAAAGGTGCAATGCGCATGTCCATTGTAGAGCTGCCGCCAAGAGCTTCGACGGGGATCAGCAAACATGCGGGCGAGGAAAGTCATCTGGTACTGCAAGGGGTCATCCAGGCAAAGCAGGGGGAAGATGTCGAGACGTTGGAAGAAGGAGATTCGTTTACATGGAACGCGATTGTACCGCATGAAGTGACCAATATCGGTGAGGAGCCTGCGGTTGTTTTAATTGCGGTGTCCAAAGAATTGGAGCTGGATCATCTGTTGAACCAATAAGCGGAGTAAGTGAATGAGAGGACGGATTGTAAAAGATGATGTGTGCCGTCTGCTCTTGTTAGTAAAGATCTAATTCGCTCGTATTTACAAAAGCATAAACAGGTGAGGGACACTTGCCCCTCACCTGATCAAGTAAATCTGTTCATCTCAGCGAGCCTTGGCTGTGCAAATTCACAATTCAGCTGCCGTTGTCCCCCGGCTTAAATCAGGCCGGATTTTTGCAAAAGCCCCTGAATAATTTTGGCAACCTCAGCTCTAGTAATGTAATCCTTTGGTGCAAGCGCATTGCCGCTTCTTCCTGATACAATGCCAGCTTGTACACTATCCGCGACGCTGCTCAGCGCCCATGCAGACACTGCTGTCGTATCTCCATAAGGACGAAGTATTACGTCTGTCGATTGAACAGAAAGGTTGACTTTCAGTCTAGTGATCGTCATCGCTTTGGAGAGGACAACCATTGCCTGTTCCCGTGTAATCCTGTCCATCGGACGGAAAGTACCATCTTCAAAACCACCGATCAAGTGGTAGGCATAAGCAGTATTGACAACGCTGTTGTACCAACCCGTCGATTTTACGTCCGAGAATGGTGTTCCTCCCTTCTCCGCCTTGAGTCCCAATGCGCGAACAATGATGGCTGCAAATTCAGCACGGGTAATATCTCGGTCGGGACTGAACATACCATTGCCCGTACCATCGATGACCATCCGTGATCCCATGTCGCCCACTGCTTGTTTTGCCCAATGGTTGGCCATATCTCCAAATTCGAGCGGATGCCAGACGAGAGAATACGTGCTATTCGTCAAGCTATTGATTTGCGCATAATATTTGCCGTCAATCTCGACAATCTTGGTCGGTACATGACGAACGGTTCCGTCCGTCTCAACAACAATCCCTGTGGTAATCTTACCAGGATCAACACCATCCGGAATCGCAATGGTTCGTTTGACATAGGCATCGAACTTCGATACTTCGATAGTCTTATCTCCGTAGATGCCCTTCACCGTAAAGTTTAACGGCGGTACGACAAGCGTGAACGTTCCCTTGGCTGCCGCATTTTCAACAACTTTCACCATATCTGTTGTTGGTTCGGAGATTTCTATTTGTACCTGGATGTCTTGCAAGGCTACCGACTTGCCGACTTGCTCAGATATGGTATTAATATTAATTTGCTGCGCAGGAATCATATAGCTTACATGATCGGTTTTAATCTCAAGAACAGCTTGTTTGTCCTCCATGTTTTTCACCATCTGACCGCTCAGTGAGCCGACAGCCACATGGGAACTGTTGTTTACAAGTATCGCCACCACAGCATTTTGGCCTTCCGCCGCGAGCTTGTCCTCCAGCTTTTTCTGATCAATAAACACGGTTGTAACGGTTTGACCGTTTCGTTGTGTTCTCGTTATAGTCCCCGCATTCTCCGCTTTACCGTTCACAAATATATCCATTCCCGTAGTCGTTTTCTCCGGGATTGTTGGAGTACTAGACACGGATGGCGTATCGATAGTAACCGTGCTGCCGCCAGATGGTGTTTGCGGAATGACCGCATTCGAATCAGCGGAGGCTGCACTTTTTCCTACACCATTGATCGCTTTCACCCTAAACGTATAGCTCGTTCCATTCGTTAAACCTGTAATCACAATCGGGTTTGCCGCTTCTGTAGTGACTACATTCCCTGATGAAACGGTTACTTCATACCCCGTAATCGCACTTCCACCGTTCTCGGTTGGAGCTGTAAAGGTAACGGTGGCTTCTCCGTTTCCAGCTACTGCCGAAACATTCGTTGGCGCTGCTGGAACAGTTGCAGGAGTGGCGTTTGCCTGATTTGAATCCCCACTCAAGCCTCCCGAGTTACCTGCTTTCACCGCAAAGAAATAGGTCGTGCCGTTTAGCAAGTTTTGTACATTGTAGGTAGAGGAAGTGACGGGAACAACTGAAGCATTACTAAGCTGACTTGGATCAGTCGCCATATAAAGGTTGTAATACGTTGCTCCAGTTACCGCACTCCAATTTAGCGTAACCTCACCGTTTCCTCCGATAGCCACAAGGTTTTGCGGATTTGCCGGTGCGTTCGGCATGTTCACAACTTGTGTCACTGTAAACGTCACATCCGTCATTTGGGTTGCTGATAACGTTATTGTTGCGGTATATGTCCCCGCTGGCAAGCCGTCTTTCGCTTTAACCGTGAAGGTTGACGTGGTCGCTTCGCTCATTAATGTTGCACTCGGTTGCGTAATCTCAAAATTGCTGGCATGGTTTCCGCTAACCGTAGCCTGCAGATTCGATAAATTGCTTGTACCATTATTCGTTACATCGATAGTTTTTGTCTCTTGGCTACCCAGAGCGTAACCTTGAGTAAGTGCAACTAACGTTTGATCCGCAATAGGAGCAATCGTATGGGTAGGCGCGATGTCCACGTTGACCGCAGCGATGTTGCTCGTTGCTGTTGCCGTCTTGGTTCCGCTCACGCTGTTGTTCGTGTT
>NZ_JBQZGE010000006.1:0-301084 GCF_052691815.1 Paenibacillus sp. TSA_86.1
ACCCTATAAGATGGGCTTTTTTCAAAGTGTCCATCTTATAGGGTACATTTTATTTTTTGAAGTGGCTTTTTACTCGGCTATTTTTTACTCAGCGATCAAATGCTGAACGGCAACCATCTTATCGTCTACCTAGTGTCTCCCAAATTCCTTGGAGCCAGGAGTCGAACTCAGCATCTTTGTCGCCCTCGTAAGTATCATAGATATCCAGACGTGTCTTTTGTAGTTTTTCCTTGAATTCCTCAAATGTGTGACCTTCGGGAAGGCTTTTTTTGATCCGTAGCAAAATTTTGTTAGTACCTTTAAACAGCTCACCTTTGTTTTTGGCAGGCATTTGTACATCTTCTTGCAACTGTTTGAGCTTGAGATATGCGGCTTCGCGCACTTGAAACACTTGATCATTTTTCAAAACATTCTGCAGCAACTTAATGGTAGGTTCTGTATCCCAGTTTCCCAACTCGTTCACCGCATTCAGTCTGTCTCTCCAGCTTGACGTCCGATTAGCCGCACGTTTGAGCTCTTCAAGGTTCTCTGGTAGTTCGTTAACTGCTCCAATATCATGGTTGTTCGTCAAAATTCAATCTCCTTAATCATCGCCATCTCGGCAAATGATGAATGTTATTTACGTGATCACTATTATAGCACGAACCTGACTAAACTATCCTATGAAGCCGATTGGTTAGCCATATTGTTAACCATGTACACCCAACCAATGAGTCCACATAAGACAAAACCAAACGCATGCAGAGCTCCATAAATGGGAATAAAGTCGAGTATGGTTAAGGAATACATTTTTTTCAGTAACGGATAGAAGATTGAAATGACAACAACTGTATAAAAGGCTAGGCAAGAAAAGCCTAAGAAGAAGGATGCCTTCATATTTAAAGCGTTTTTTCTCAAGTAAGCAAGGAGATAAGCGGTATAAACCACAATATTACAGGCGAATAAAGCGACACCAATGTACTCGATCGGCTTAGAGAAAATCATTCCAAAAGCAATCAATAGCGGTCCAACAATATCGATGGCAACCACCCAGGGATACCAGCTTTTTTTCGTCATAATCCGTCCCAGTGCACCAATAAAAATTGGAACAATCGCAGATGAAAAATGAAAGTGAACCGAGCTTAACGCGTGCGTTGCCACATTAGCATTGAAGAGATCGACTTGATATTGATATAACGTGAACCACGTGCCCCCGATAAAAAAATAAACGAGTCCCGCGCCAATCGCTATTTCCGCTGCTTTTCCTTTAGAAATCACAATCGTGCTCAAGCCATAGATGCCAAGCAACAGTGTGAACAGTAGCCATCCAAGGGAAAGAGTCCCTGGTATTGCCGTGCCTTCGAATCCCCACATCTTATTACTCATAACGGAAAACAAGGTAAGAAACGCGGCAGGATATTGAAGCCATTTCATAAGAGCATACATCATTCGTTGTTGTGTATTCTTAGCATCATATCTCAAAAGCAAAATGACAAGAGGTACAATGACAAATGCCGCAAACAGTAGAAATTTTTCAACAAGTTGAAATTGGAAGTAATCCAGATAAAATATAAGAATCGTCATAATTCCACCGGGAATTACGGGTACTAGTATGGACTTCGTCCTTTGCTTCAGAGAACGATTCATGGTGGCCCCTTTCTAAGCTATGTTTGTCATATAAACGGCCTACATTCAGTTATGTAGCATTCTTTAGGATAGATAGGCAATGCTCGTTTAAGTTTAGCACATATATCTGCCCTATATATTCCTGGTCGATATATTCCGGGTATAGATTTATTAGATTAAGTTTGTGAGAAATAGATACCTAAACATTCAATTCAGATGTGAATCTGCCGATAGATACTTTATAAGTGTTGAGATAATATACAAGAACGTTTTAATTTTAAGTGTAAATAATAAAAACTGACACTGGGGTGCGCGAAAAATGATTAATTATATATTTCCGTTTGATAAGGTTGAGAAAGGTTCGAAGATTATCATTTATGGGGCGGGAGCGATAGGAAAAGGTTATTTAGAACAAATAAATAAGTTGAATTACTGTGAATGTATATTTTTTGTTGATCGAAATTTCGAAAAATTGCAAATACTAGACGGCATTAAAGTATCTTCTATTGAAGAAATCAATACTTCAAAGTACGACAAAATAGTGGTTGCAGCAAAAGATCAATCCATCTACGAGATTCTTCGTCAAATGGAAATTTCAGAAGACAAAATAGTTCACAGTTTAGTAACGCAAGTACTTACCTCTGAGGTTCGCCATCTACCGGATCCTAGTAATAGTCCATTCTGGGATGATTACTATCAAAAAGCAGAGAATGCAGCCAAAGGTGAGTTCGATCATTATTTAAATCCAATCTTAAGTAAACATAATGATATTGACTTTAGCAGTACACTGGATTTTGCTTGTGGTCGAGGAAGAATGGCTAATATTTTCTCAAATCTTGCCCAAAATATCACTTGTTGCGATATAAATACTACTGCTATAGATTACTGCAAGGCCAGATTTCAAGATTCCCAAGATAGCATCTTTCATTTCCAAATAAATAATAGGGCTGGAAGTAATCTAGGGCAGTTGGACTTTGAGGATGAATCATTTACATTTATATATTCTTGGGATGCAATGGTGCACTTTACATATAAATGGCTTGATTACTATCTGAAAGAGTTCTACCGAATTTCACAAAATAATTCATATGTTATGATCCATCACTCGAATTATGCAAATACATCTACTGGTGATGAAGTAAAAAGCGAAGATTGGCTTAATAATCCTCACGGTAGATCGAATATCAGTAAGGAAGATTTCCGTTTTATAGCTGAAAAACATGGGTTTTCCGTTGTGGAGCAACAGCTTATAGATTGGGAAATCAGAGAGCTAGATTGTATTAGTTTATTGAAAGTGGTAAAAAATTAGATAAGTAACCAACCAAGGCACAATAAGGACAGCTGAACAAACTTTGTTAAATCCCCTCCATAGTAGGCAGTGTAAAAAGAGAGTATCTTACAACGAACTCAAGCACTGATAGCGGAGGGGATTTTGCTATTCCTAAAAGCTACACCAAAGATCATTCATATGTCATGTGAAAATAATGTTTTTGAATAATGCAGTGACCCGTACCACCACAAGTAACATCAAGTTTTCGAGAAAACTCGTGTAATTGGAAAAATGTTGTTCTTCGTTTTCTTTCCCAAAGTACTTCTGTGTCTGAGATCGTGGTATCTTATATTCGTCAAAAGAATGAAACGGTTCAACGAAAAGGGGAGATTTCCGTCGAACAGGAATTTTTGAATACGATCGCGAACGAATTTAAGAAGAACCAGAAGGTGCTGAATGCCATCGGAGACGAGACTCGGCAGGCGATCTTGATGGCCTTGATTCAAGGGCCGCAGAAACCCGGCATGCGTGTGGGTGAGATCAGAGTGCAAACGCACCTCTCCCGGCCTGCTGTCTCGCATCATCTCAAAATATTGAAAGACGCACAGATTATCAGCGTTCACAAAGAAGGAACCCGTAACTTTTATCGTCTGGACGCCGGGAGTAAGCTGATGTCGTTGAAAAACTTGGTGAACGAAATTGATAAGCTTTTTGAACAATGTGAGGAGCAAGTTACGGAATCACGATCCCGAACCAATGGAAGGGACGATTCTCGATGAAACATACAATCCAGGCAGCAAATGGAGTCGATATTCCTCAACTCGGATTCGGCCTATACAAGATCAAGAAGGGAGAATCTTTCAAAAAAACGGTCGAGGAAGCTATTCGAATCGGGTATCGCCATTTCGATACTGCGAAAATTTACGGTAATGAAACAGCGCTAGGCCAAGTCATTCAAAAAAGTGACATTCCTCGAGAGGAGTTCTTCATCACCTCGAAAGTATGGACGACGGATCTCGGATACCATGCGACGAGAAAATCATTTGAGCAAACTTGCCAGAGACTGAACGTAGCTTATCTCGATATGTATTTGATTCATTTTGCCGGTGCTCACTATGTGGATGCTTGGAAAGCGATGGAGGAATTGTACGACGAAGGCCGGGTCAGAGTCATCGGTGTAGCTAATTTCGAGATTGAGCATTTGGAACACCTGAAGAAACATGCCCGGATCACGCCGATGGTAAATCAGATCGAAACACACCCGGAGTTCCAGCAACACGGATTACATGATTATATGGTGAAAAATCAGATTCTACATGAGGCTTGGGGGCCGCTGGGACAGGGGAGTAAAGAACTGCTGAAGCATCCGGAACTGCTTGCAATCGCTAGAAAGCATCGGAAGTCGGTGGCACAAGTCATTTTGCGCTGGCATCTGGAGCGAGGAATTATTGCGATCCCGAAATCGTCAAATCCCCAGCGGATAAAAGAGAACAGTGATCTATTCGACTTTGAGTTGAACGCAGAGGATGTGGAACAAATTCGCCGCTTGGACACGGGGGAAAGATACTCCGTAAGCCCGACAGGTCTTATGGTCCATCCGATTTACGTCAAATTTATGAAGTTATTCAGTCGTCCATAATCACGTATAAAGCGAGGATCATCGGGCAAAGGATGGCCCTAAACATGCTGCATACAGGGATATATAGGACGGAGAAATCCTACTCTTCATATGGCAGCACACAGGTTCCTCTTCAAGATGTTGTTTCTTTGGTCAAATACGTAATCGACATAGCCAAACTTTGGTTCGGGCCAAGATATACAAATCAATTGTACTCGCCCCCAATCAGTGTTACGCTGAGAATCGAAACCTCAGGCTTATTCAAATTTACGTTTTGCAACAATCCCACACCATAATCACACTATTTTAGATACCAAGAAAGGTAACACCATGATCAAAGCCCAAAATCTATCTTTTTCTTTCCCGCAAAAAGAACTCTACAATAATATTTCATTCACGCTTGAAGAAGGCCAACACTGTGCCTTTATCGGTACAAGTGGTAGTGGTAAAAGTACGCTGATTGAGATCCTGATGGATCCGGAAAGACATTTGTTCGAGGGGAAGCTGGAGATCGATCCGGATTGCACAATCGGGTATATGAGTCAGTTCTCACAGGTAGACCCAACAACAGATATGACTGTGTTTGAATATATCGGGGAAGAGTTTATCAAGGTCCAGGATGAAATTACAGCGATATATGCGGAAATGGAAACTACAACGGATATGGATTCGCTGCTGGAAAAGGTTCAATCGGCTCTGGACGCACTGAGTGCAATGGGCGGCGATGATTTCGAAAGTACCATTCATAAACAGCTAAATCTGGCCAACCTCTTGAAGCTAAAGGATATTAGCATATCCTCCTTAAGCGGCGGGGAATTCAAGCTTATTCAAGTGATGAAGGAAATGCTCCGTAGACCTGATCTGATGATTATGGACGAACCGGATGTATTTTTAGACTTTGAAAACCTCAATGCGCTTAAAAAGTTAATCAACTCCCATAAAGGCATGTTATTGGTCGTTACGCATAATCGCTATCTGTTGAATCATTGTTTCAACAAAATTATCCACCTCGAAAACACGGAACTCCAGGAGTTCGACGGACGATATATCGAATATAATTTCTCCTTGCTACAGACGAAGATTGAGCTGCAAGAGATCGCGGTTGCTGAAGCGGAAGAGATCGAGAGATACGATGGTGTCATCGAAAATCTCAGAGCGATCGCAACGATTAATTCGGAAGCTTCCAGAGGAAGAGCGTTAAAGGCGAGAGTGAAATTTCAAGAACGATTAGAAGCGAGAAGAATTAAAGCACCCTTTGTTGATATCAAGCAGCCGAATATTCGATTTGATCTGGATCATAAAGTAGAAGAAAGTACCGCGATTAAACTCAATAACTATAGCGTTTCCTTTGACGAGCTGCTTCTGGAAGATGTGAACTTTGAGATCAAATCGACAGATAAAGTGGCTATTATCGGCCCCAATGGTACCGGTAAAACGACGTTACTTCGTGATATTTTCAAAAACAATCAGGATTCCATTGAAATCAATGAGGATCTCAAAGTGGCTTATCTATCACAGCTTCAAGGGGAAACGCTCAAAGATTCGAATACGATCCTCCATGAATTCATCGATGCCGGGTTTGAAACGTATGATGAGATCAGAGCCTATCTTGTGAACTACGGCTTTGAAGGTGAAATTCTGGACCAAAAGATCGAATCGTTGTCTGGCGGCGAAAAAAATATACTTCAACTGGCCAAAGCGGCTGGCGTTCAAGCCGACCTGTTGCTTCTTGACGAACCGACAAGCCATTTGGATATCTATACGCAGATCGCACTGGAGAAAGCCATTGTAGAATATCAAGGCGCGATCCTTATGATCTCCCATGATTTCTATTCCGTCGTAAACGGTATGGATTATGTGCTCATCATTGAGGGCAAGACGATTAGAAAAATGAGTATGCGCAAGTTCAGACAAATGATATACGCCAGTCATTTCAATAAAGACTATTTGCAAAATGAACAACATAAAAAGGCCGTTGAGATGCAAATCGAATTGGCCTTGAAAAATACTGATTTTGAACGCGCAAAAGGCTTGGTTGATGAGCTGGAAGGGATTATCAAGCAGTTATAATCTTCATAGCTGGCATGCAGCAAATAGACCAATCTTTATATCTTGATTATATTCAATTCATAAGTATGATGTTTGTTCTCCAGGCACATGAAATGGTCATAACGATGATCCACAGCACTTCGCTACACTCTATATATCCATGACCCTATGCGGTTGTGGATTTTTTGCTTTCTAAGGTCTTCTAGCTATTGTTAAAAGCTATGACCAGTCATGCTTTTTTCATATAACCTGCAATCTTTTCGATCATGCTATACTCAGTTAACTAAAAAGTGAGAAGGAGAAACATCTATGACACCATTTCGGAATGATCATGTAGGTAGCTTTCTACGTCCTGCGAATTTAAGTCAGGCGCGCGAACAATATAAAACAGGCAACTTTACATATGAGGAATTAAGAGCTGTAGAAGATAAAGAGATTATCCGAATCATTGAAAAGCAAAAGGAAAACGGCGTACTCGCCGTTACGGATGGTGAATTCCGTAGAAGCTGGTGGCATTTTGATTTTCTGGGCGGCTTGGATGGCGTAGAGCTGTATGAGGAAATCGATGGACCACAATTCCATAACATGAAGACTCGTAAGGGTGGACTTCGGGTAGTGGGTAAAGTCGATTTCTCTACGCATCCCTTTGTTGAGCATTTTGAATTTGTGAAAAAGCATGCAGGTGAAGCAGTGGCGAAACAGACCATTCCAAGTCCCAATATGCTTATTTATCGATTGGAAAACGGAGCAAATAGCTATGCGGATCGGGAGCAATTTCTTCAAGATACGGTTGCAGCATATCAAAAAGCTATTCAAGCCTTCTACGATGCAGGATGTCGTTATCTGCAATTAGATGATACGGCTTGGGCAGACCTATTCTCAGAGGCTGGTCACGACAAGCTACGCGCCAAAGGGTTGGAACCGGCGGAAGAATTGAAAACGATGCAGCGAATGATTAATGAAACCTTGGCTCATAAACCGGCAGATTTAGTAGTGACGATGCATATTTGTCGTGGGAACTATAAATCTAACTATTTCTCAACGGGTGGTTACGATTATGCTTCTGAAGTTATATTTGGAGGCTTAGACGTAGATGGATTATTTTTAGAATTCGATGATGAGCGTTCAGGTAGTTTCGAGCCATTAAAGTATGTGAATCGAAAAGATTTGAAAATTGTGCTTGGTTTAATCACATCGAAAACCGGCGAGTTAGAAAATAAAGAACAGATTAAAGCCCGCATTGCAGAAGCGGCAACTTATGTTCCCCTGGATCAACTTTGCTTGAGTCCACAATGCGGTTTCTCATCTACAGAAGAAGGCAATATCTTAACCGAAGAACAACAATGGCGCAAACTTCGTTACGTTAAGGAAATTGCAGAAGAAGTATGGAATTAAGGGAGGGGATTTCAAATGACGATTCAAGCGGACCAAGAGACAGTTACAGTTGAAGCCTTCATTAATGGTCAACATGTAAAATCCCTTTCGCAGTTACCCAAAGAGAATCCGGCTAATCCAACTGAAATTGTAGGCTATTTCCCTGTCACTACGAAAGAGCAGGCAGTTGATGCAATTGAAGCGGCGGCAGGGGCTTTTAAAACATGGAAACAGACCTCCATTGATGAACGCATTGAGATGATGCGTAAGGCGATCGAGAAGATTAGAGCAGCTGAGAATGACATTGTGCATCTGCTGTCCAGAGAGCATGGCAAGCCGCTGTATGATGCACATGGTGAAATTTATGTTTCGTTAATGTGGATGGAGTTTGCTTGTAATGAAGCGAAAGCAGCTCTACAAGAAGAGATCCAAGAGCATGATCACGGTAAAACGATTCTTTCCTATGATGCAATCGGTGTGGTGGCAGCGATTAGTCCATGGAACTACCCTATTGCTTTATCTACTATTAAGATCGCTCCTGCCTTGCTTGCGGGTAACACGATTGTGCTCAAACCAAGTCCATATGCACCACTGGCGGCGGCGAAGGTGGCCGAGATCATTGCAGGTGAGTTCCCTGCGGGTGTAATCAATGTCGTATACGGTGATGCGGACGTGGGCGTTGAACTGACGAGTCATCCTCTTGTTACGAAAATTGCCTTTACAGGCGGAACCGCAACAGCGAAGCATATTATTAAAGCAGCTTCGGAAACGATTAAGGATATGACGCTGGAGCTTGGTGGTAATGATGCGGCTATCTTCTTGGAGAGCTTTGATGTTCATGACGAGCGAGCAATGCGTCGGATTGTCATTTCGAATTTCCTGACAACAGGCCAAATCTGTATGATCGCCAAACGTGTATATGTACACCGTTCGATTTATGATGCTTTTGTGGAAAAATATATAGAGGCAGCCAATCGCTGGATTCGAATTGGTGACCCATTTGATTCCAATACGACGGTAGGTCCAGTTAATAACCTGAAGCAGAGAGAGTATGTGCAGGGTTTGGTGGAAGATGCGCAAAGGCGCGGGGCTAAGGTCATCCCTCTTGGTCAAATTCTTGATCAGAAGCTGTTTGAACAAGGGTACTACCTGCAACCTACGCTTGTTTTGGATTGCGATGTTCATGATCCGATTGTGGTGGAGGAACAGTTTGGTCCTAGCGTTCCAATTCTGCCATTTGACGATGAAGAACAGGTTATTCAACTACACAATGAAAGTATATATGGGTTGACGAGTTCTGTTTGGGGGAAAGAAGAGGAAGCGATCTCCGTTGCACGACAGCTCGAAGCTGGAACGACAATGATCAATACAGCTGCTGTACAGGGGCTGGATGTTGGTTTCCCATTCGGCGGCTTCAAGCAATCGGGTATTGGCCGTGAATACGGCGTAGAAGGCATCCGTACGTATACTGAAAAGCATGTCATCAACGTTCCGAAAACACTGGATCTTCCGTATATACCCGAATAGATTCTAACCCCAAAACTTCCACATCGTACAGGGAATGAATATGATGTGAAATGAAAATGAGGCTCCATACTTGCGCCCTGTCTACTGATTGTTAATCAGTAGACAGGGCGTTTTTTTGTTATATATGATTCGCAACCCATATTTTAAAGCTAAAAATGCAGCATTGATCGGATGGAGGCGATTCAGTACGAATCATGCCTAAACGGCATATATACGGTGTTCAGAATTTGGTTAGGCCTCTAAATTTATAATGACTAGGTGTGCCATATAAAATTGATGAATTTCATCAATTTCCTGTTGTAAGGAGAAAAACGGGCAGGGGACAGAGAGAACGTTTGGGTTTCTGCCAAAAATTTTAGAAGTGGAGGGGACTTTCGTATTGAAACAAAGAAGCAATGTAGGTAAACCGATATTGTCCTTATTTCTGGCAATTGTGCTTGTGCTGCAGACGGTGCTATTCTCCACTGCTGCATATGCGGAGAGTGTACCTAATGATACTGAAGTGGGAGCAGTTAGCGATCCCAATTCGCCGATTGTGGACGAACCATCCGAGGAAACGGTTAACGAGACCGACTCGCCAATTGTGGACGAACCGTCTTCAGTATCTGAGGAAGTGCAAGATGTACCAGACAATTCCATAATGATGGCAGCTGTCCCAATGGATAAAACATCAGTGTTTATGGAATCTAATGCATCCTTTCCGCTGGAGTTGAAGCAAGGAAATGTGGTCATTAATCAGAACGGTACTATTCAGGGACGACAACCATTTACGCTCAAATCGGAAGGGCTCAAGGTACCCGTGAATGGGGACGACTCCAATCCAACAAATGCAGATCTGGAGAAATACATCCAAAAGGGTGATTGGATTGAGCTGAAACGAGAAGATCACTTTAAGGAAGTCGTGCTTCCGACAGCGACGAGACCCCTGTATGCACAGACTGACTCAGGCACCAAACAGTTGGGTACGACCTATTTTACTCCAAACAGCATTCGAGTTGTCTTCGACGGTGATGATAACTTTTTCAATGGTGTTGGACGAGGTATTACCTTCAGTTTCGAAACGACAGCTGATGCAGATGTAACAGGATTGAATTATGGCGATAAGAAGCCTGTCAGCATCTTTGGTAGTACATATCAGCTAGAGAATCCAAATGTCACAGCAGAGTATGGTATCACGTTAACCTCGCCTGGAATGATCAGATGGGATCAGTACAGTTACCGCGGCATTCAACCGGCTCAATTCGTTGAAGGCGCGATCACTTGGCAGTCAACCGTATCTGCGTCCGATCAGTTCGATAAAACGATCAAATTGCCATTGGACGGGAAGATATTTTATACGAATCCCTCAACCTATAATACGGGCTCTGGTAATTCACGCGGCATTTATGTGGAGGGTTCCTTCAAAGTTAACGATCAGAACGTAACCCCAGTTGTTGGAGCAGACGGATCGCTGACGTACATTTTTCCACAAGGAACAGGTTCAGAACCCAAAGTGGAATATAAAACCTGGATTCCTAAGGAATCGTATTATTACGAGTATCGGAATCCACCAAGCAATCTGGGGCGCAGCCACCGGGATATGAATGGTAAAGTGGAACTGAGACAGGACAGTAGCATGCTGGTACAGGCCGGGCTGGAGATTTCCTTTGCTCCCGACTGGATTCAATCCAGTGCCTCTTACGATCATGCGAGTGAGACCATTACCTGGAGAGTCACAGTTAACCGATATAACAAAAATGGGTTGAAGGACTTTACAATTACCAATAATTTACCTGCCGGGTTGGATTTTTTATCGGCTGAATGGCAAGAAGAGGGCACTGAATCTGGAGTAACACCCATTACACCAGATGCAAACGGTGTGTATTCTTTTGGAGACATTAACGGTAAAGTGGATTTAGTTATAAAAAGCAAAGTAACAAGTGGTTCCAGCTTCAGAATTGACCCTCGTGCCAACTGGAGTTTGAATACACCGGCTGGTATACAGAACAACGATGTGAAGGCGGGTGTAAGACCTGCAGCGGTAACGGACGAGGCCATCGTCAACATCGGTGCGCATGATTTCACCAAATCAGGCGCGGTTTCTAATGAGGATTATAACCAAGGCAGCATCACGTGGACGGTTAACCTTGCTCCACAATATGCTCTGCCGAATGCGGCGGTATATGATGTCCTGGTACATGGCGGTAATTTGGACGTCTTGGACAATGCCGTAGATGTAAGTGGTGAAGTGAGTGCAGAAACCATTGCGAAGATCAAAGCAAATGTAACTTCCGCACAGCTTTGGAAGCAGTATAAGGCAGGGACGCTGAAGACGGGTGCAGCCAATCTGACCACGAAGGCAATCCCTTTAACGGTGGATGGTAAAGTAGTGGCGGATTTGATCAAGGTGACTGGATATACAGAAAATTCCGCATCCTTCAGCTTCCGTGCACTGGAGACCAACCCGGACATCCTGTTTAGACAGGACATCAACGTAGGGAAAACAAGTTCGAATCGCGCTTTGCTCATTGACGGCGAAAGTGTAAGACAAGCGCAAAACAGCGCCAATCTGCATCTGCGTATGCTGAACAAGGATATGCTCTTTGCTTCGAGACCATTGAAAGTAGATGGCACATTTGAAAATGTTAGCCCAAATAACATTAACAGTTACATTAGAAACGATAGTAATGATGCATGGACGATTTCTGCTTATGACCGGACAACCAAGACAGTCACCTTCCGTCTAGGAGTGAACATGCCTGGATATAACACAGAAGAAATGGCTAAAGATGGTGGTAATCGAGTCATTAGTAATATGAAGTTAGTGGATACATTGCCTGAAGGCTGGGAGTTTGTTCCTTTTGCTGAAGGCAAAGATTATGAGCTTTGGAAAGGATATTCCGACAACGGTTCAGGTACAGAATACGGTACGAGAAACGATGCCAAAACCATGATTGAACCAGGCACGGATGCTCATGTCGTAAGCTCCTTCACCCATAATGGCAACGTAGGAACGTTCACTTTCTCTAAATTGGAAAGTCCTTATGTTATCTTGGTGAAGGCAAGACCTTCTAACGAAGCTTTAGAGGAATATTTGCATGACTACACAACCAATGGCACGGACAAGCAGGTGTTATATAACAAAGCTGACCTCCATATGTCTTGGGGTGGAGTAGAAAAGATTGTCTCCGAACAGCGTAAGATTATCGTACCGATCCAGACTCTGGGCAAGACGGTAACTAAACCTGTTCCAGGTGTGTTGGAATGGACAGTAAACTATACTCCACCATTTAACATGAAGCAGGGCGTTTATCTGGAGGACACCTTGGGTGCAGGCATGAACCTACGTTATGAAGGTAACGGAAAGCTTGTGCTGACATCACCTAGTATGGCCGTCTATCCTGCGAAACTAACAGCTAGTGGTACTCTGGAACGAGGTGAAGCTCTTGACCTAAGCGACCCTAATGCCGAAGTTCAAGTTGAGGTTGCACCAGGTGCAGAAGGGACTACCGTCCTCAAATTCAAAATGAACGACCCAAATACGTTTTACCAGTTTGTATACCAAACGGAAGTTGATCCTACAAAAGCGAAAGCCGGAGACAAAATGGGCAACGAGGTAAAACTGGAGGGCGATGACAGTCTGAGTGCTGTCAGTGCCAGAAGCGAAAGTACACTGGATAGTTCGGACGTAGCAGGTAGTTCAAGCTCTAATGCCCTACTGCCTTTGATAAAAGTAGATCCGAATGGGAATCCGCTAAAAGATGTAGAATTTACACTCTATAAAAAAGACAGCGGAACTATAGTTGTCAAAGGGAAAACCGATAGTTCAGGGAAACGTAATCTGCTATTCCCTGACCCAGGCTACTATGAGCTGAAGGAAACATATATTGACACAAATACTTGGTTGCCAACGACAAGAGTTTATCAAGTATATGTAGGAAATACACCGGGCAAACCTCTCTGGGTCGACGGAGTAAAAGTAACCACGGATCAACCGCTGATTGTGCCTACACCTGCCCAAGGTAAGCTGACCATTACCAATAAGGTAGAAGGCAATGGCAGTGATCCGAACAAAGGATTTGTATACACCGTGACCTTCACTGGTGAAGGTAAGGACGGAGAGTATACCTATAAAAAGTCGGATAATACGTCTGGAACGTTCAAAAATGGAGACAAGATTACCCTCAAGCATGGGGAATCTGTAATGCTTCCGGCTTTGCCTGCGAATCTGGGCTATACCGTAACCGAGGACGATTATACGACCGTTGATGGCTATACGACGACACCTGATACGAGAGAGCTATCCGGCTCCATTGTGAACAAAGGTGATCATAAAGCGGACTTCATCAACGAACGAATCGTTAACAAGCTGACCATCAGTAATACGGTTATGGGCAACGGTGGCGATAAGACGAAGGAGTTTGAGTACACCATTCACTTTGAGGAAACAGGCAAAGATGAAAGTTACTCCTACATGAAGTCGGATGATAGTAGAGGTACGATCAAGTCTGGAGACACATTCCGTCTCAAGCACGGAGAGACACTGGATGTTTCGGGTCTGCCTAAACATCTAAAATACACCGTTACCCAAAAAGATTACACAACCGATGAATACATGACTAATCCTGAGGAACGGTACTATACCGGAGTCATGAAAGGCATGGATGAAGATGCTCCATTCACGAACGTACGAGTCTTGAAGGGCGGCCTGCTCATCAGCAACACCGTTAAAGGTAAAGATGACGACAAGAAGAAGCTGTTTAAGTACACAGTCACCTTCACAGGCGAGGGAGCAGACGAATCCTACGTCTATGAGAAGTCAGATGGAAGCAAGGGTACGATCAAGAACGGAGAGAGCTTCGAGCTTACAGATAGTCAGACGCTCGTAGTGCAAGGATTGCCAGCATCTCTCAAGTATACGGTAACCCAGAATGATTATACGCAAGATGGTTATGTAACAGATCCTGAAAATTTCGTTCACACAGGTACCATTCTGGAGAAAAAAGTGGCTGAAGCTAAATTTGTTAATACCCGCCCATATCTGGAAGGTGTACTGCGTGACAACAATACAGGAGAAGTCATTCCGAATGCATCCATCACCGTGACCGATCTGAATACAGGCGAAGAGCTTCAGATTAAGACGAACGAGAAGGGTGAATATGCGGTTCCAGCCGTAGCTGACACAGACTACACGATCACATATACGAAGGTGTATCGGGTAGGCGGAAAGGATGTACCTGTCGAGTTTACGCAAAAAGCAAATGTGAACAGCAGTGTGACGGATGAGACCGTTCCAGCGGATATTACGGCCGTAGGTATCATTCTGCTCAAACAAATGGATGGAACGACAGAGTTATTTAACAGCTTGTATACCAGCCATATGTATATCTACCTGAAGGACAGAGACGGTAATTACATTATGGAGAATGGTAGCCCTAAGGCGTTTCCAATGGCATCGAACGGAACATTTTCTGTGGAAGGGTTAAGCGAGCAGAAGTATACAATGGAAGTTCGTTATCAAGTGCAGACTGGTGAGGAGCTGCTCCTCAAAGTGACGCAACTTGACGTGAAAGCTAACGGAGAGTTGAATATCTCTGAAGAATTAGTTGACCCTTATGGTACGGTCTATGATGAAACTACAGGGAATGCGAGCACGGGCAAGAAGATTGAAGGAGCCAAAGTTACACTGTATTATGCGGATACACAGCGGAATAGAGATAAAGGCCGCATTCCGGGTACAAAAGTAACACTTCCAGCGGTTCCAAATTTCCCGCCGCACAACAACAAGAGTCCAGAGCAGGATAGCGATGTCAATGGATTCTATGCGTACATGGTATTCCCTGAAGCAGATTACTATCTGGTCGTAAAGAAGGACGGATACGAAACGCACACAAGCGGTACAATTTCAGTAGATTTTGACATTGTCAAATACGATGTGCCAATGAAGCCGATCCGTTCAGGTGGTGGTTCCGGCGGCAACAGCGGCGGCAACAATGGCAACGGTGGAACCAACACGGGTACCCCAGGAACGAACACTGGCAACAGTGGAACCGACCCGGGTATCCCAGGAATCAATAATGGTACTCCAGGAACGAACAATGGGAACGGTGAGACCGATAATGGTATTCCAGGAACCAACAACGGTACTCCAGGAACGAACAATGGAAACAATGGAACCGATAACGGTACTCCAGGAACGAACAACGGCAACAGTGGAACCAATAACGGTACTCCTGGAACGAACAATGGAAATAATGGAACCAATACGGGTACCCCAGGAACCAACAGTAGCAATAATGAAATCAACAACGGTAACACTGGCGCGAGCAAAGGTGACCATGTTACGGATAACGTTAGCGACGAGTTGGACGATGCTCCGAAAACAGGAGACAACAGTGTATCGCCAATGTTCTATATGATTATGGCGCTGATGTCCTTGATCACGATCGCTTTCTGTCTGCTCGGTAACAAGAAGAAAAAGCACATTTAATGACCAGGAAAGGCGGTAAGAACATGAGCAAAACTAAAAAAATTCTTATCGCCATTTCCTCCCTTGTGTTGGTATTTTCTCTGATTGGTTTTTCGAGAACGCTGCTGCGAGATTATGTTGAGCAACAGAAAATGGATGAGTTGGCGAGCATGTGGGAGGAAGGGTCGAATAAAAACGGAGGGGATGCAATCCCCTCTTTTTTGTTCAATAAGAGGAAAAGGCAAGTTATGCTTCCTGAATTTCGAGCCCTTTACGAGCGGAACTCGGACATTGTGGGATGGCTGAAAATTAACGGCACCCGAATTGAGTACCCGGTCATGCAAAATCCACAGGATGCGGAGTATTATCTCAATCATGATTTTGATAAGAAGGAAACCCAAGGTGGCCTTCCTTTTTTGGACAGGCATAGCCAGATCAAGGGTTCAGATATTTTGCTGATTCACGGACATCATATGAAAAGTGGCTGGATGTTTCAAGATCTAATGAAATACAAGAGTGAAAGCTTTTATAAAGAGCACACTACATTCGAGTTCAGCACGCTTTACGAAAAGGAAGAATACGAGATAGTGGCTGTGATTCTGTCCAAAGTTTATCGTAAATCAGATGACGTGTTTAAATACTATCAAATTGGGGATGTACAGACGTCCACCGAGTTCGATTCATATGTTCAGAATATCAAAAAACTCGCTCTTTATGACACAGGTGTAACAGCTCAGTATGGTGATAAACTTGTTGTACTGTCCACATGTGAATATTCGACTGAAAATGGGCGGCTAGCGGTAGTTGCTAAAAAGCGTTAAGTTCGATGGCAAAACACGAAATGAATGGGTTCCATCTCGCGTGCTCTCTTTAGAGGACGCGATTTTTTTGTCCCCTAACTTTTAATGAAGTTCCAGGAATGAGGTTAAACGTGGTGGATTAGAGATAAGTCTTCTTTATAATGGAGATGAGGGCTATACATATCAGATTCTGGAGAGGGAGTTGTAAAGTGACGATAGAGAATCAAGCGAATATTTTGACGACCAGATCAGAGCTCATCCACGAAGGTAACCAAAAGTATGCTTTTTATCTGAGCCTCAACCACCCCTTCTAACCAGAGAGCATGATCACGATCTTTATCCCTGAAGACCGTGAAACCTATTTGGAAAATAACATCTATCCTCATTGCTTAATAGGTGGGCGGCAATCCGAGACTGATTCAGGATGAAGACTATTATTTCGCAAAGCTCAAGGAGGAGTCACTATCATTCTTTTTCCAAGTCGATGAAGATGGTTATCCCGATACATTGATTCAAGAGGATGGGGATTATCCATTTGGTTTTGGTTCGCTATATATTTTCGCCAAAATGGGTAGAGAAGTACAACATCCTGTGGCCGGATTCTGTCAGTTTTCTTAAGTGAAATAGACGAATTTCTTAAGCGCAGTAGATGAAAATCGCAAGTCATGAAAGGAAGAGTGATTACTTTGAGGTACACCGAATATGTCCGTATAAAAACAGGCAGCGCCCAATCTGTAGGGACGTTTGGCAATAACATCTATGCGTATGAGATTTTAACCGGTGTAACAGACTCCCCGGAGTACCATCAGATTTCAAAGGAGGAGTTCGACTCTTTCGAAATGTGGTCTCAGGATCATACAACGAATAATAAAAAACTTTATGAAATCCTTGGCCGTCCTGTCCTCTGCAGTGGTTATTTGGGGAGAGGGGAATTGGATAACTCGTTGCTTCGTGATATGTGATTCCAGACAATACTTATTAACGCTACTGACATAACGTTGTCAGTGGCGTTTTTTTATAATCAGATCAGTACAGCAAAGGAGACAGGTAAGTAACAAGATTTAGGGAGAAATAATGAAGAAGATTAGGGAGGATGATCTGTTGTGAATTTTGCTTCTGTACGTATAATTACTGACGATGTAGATGGTCTTGTGGCGTTCTATGAGCACGTTCTTGGGATTTTAGCAGAGCGCCCTGCGCCTGTATTTGCACAATTTATTTTACCATCATGCACACTTGCCATTGGTCACACAGAGACCACAACATTATTTGGAGTGGACTCTGCAAATACAGCCGGGGCCATGAATTATCCAGTCATTTTGGAGTTCCATGTTGCCGATATCGAAGCTGAGTATTTACGCTTAGAAAGCTATGTTGATCATTGGATACAGCAGCCGACGACGATGCCGTGGGGGAACCGTTCGATGCTGTTCCGCGATCCGGAGGGCAACCTGGTTAACTTATTTGAACCGGTAACCGAGGAAGCAATTCAACGATTACAATGAGGGACATTCATCCGTAAATAAACACATAAAAACAGCTCATCATTCGAGGAGTTTCCAGATAGGTTTGCAAAACTAGAAGTCCCCGCATTGACGTGGGCCGTATTCGAGGCTTTCGGACCGTCCCCGAAAACGTTGCTATGTAAAGTGATTTTCAATAGGATCTAAACGGAATTAAGTAAGTCAGGAAATCGCAATCAAGAAAAACGAAAAGAGCCGAGGCAGGGATGAACTCCTGCTTCGGCTTTTTCACATATTCATGGTGAATATCATTCAGCAAATGGCCCGCCGGTGTCTGCCTACCTTAACGCCCCCCTGTATTGGATGCCCAGACAGGAATCCAGCTATTCGGGTAATATTGGTTGGTCAGGGTAGTATTGTAGAGAACCAGATTACCATCACTTTGCATGATGAGAGTATCACCTGTTGTATTTACTGGTAGCCCGCTTCCGTGGTGACCTGGAATCCATGCTTCCGTATTCATAGACCAGACAGCTACTACTTTGGATGTATCAAGCCCCCAAACTTTATCCCATCCCCAGCTCCCGACATATTCATATCTGAATGTGACAGGGTTATACACATAGCGATAAGCATATTGGTACACGTCTTTATATGCCCAACCGTATCCGTACATTATAGGTCTACCATACTGTTGATTAAATTGGAAAGTTTGTGGAACGACGTTGACGTGTGTATTACTACTCCAAATCGAAGAACCATTCTGATAGATTACAAAATTTCCGTCGTTCTGCCAGACGGCTTTAAATCGGCCATCTTGGGACAGGAGATAGTCTTCCTTTTGCATGCTCTGGCCGATCAAGAGTTTATCTCCAAGATAGCCTGCGGAGGCTGTTGCAGGTACAGCAAAGGCCAAGATCAGTAAACAGGCGATAAAAATGCGGAAAGATCTGGGGAAGAATAGCTTTTTCATTGGGCACACTCCTATATTCCTTAGAATGGTTAAAGTCAATTGCGTAGTACAATGAACGCCTACAGTTATTGCGTAGTGCAGCAAAATGTTGGGTCAGGAGTGGTGAAAGAGCAATCAACACTTCCCCCAGTAGTGATTCTTGGGAAATCCATATGTACAGTGCTCTCAGAGTCACCTCCTTTAATAGAAAAGGTAATGTTAGATTATAGGGTTATGTGCTTCAACATAATTTGCAGAAGTTACATGAAGGTGTACTAAGAGAGGTTTATTCTTATAACAAAGATGGAAGGTGATTACAAAAACAATATATAACAAATTATTCCACTAAATCAACTAAAAGTTAAAAATAATATTTTTCAATTTAAAGAGAACGATCAATCTCGTAAAAATTTTTACATAGATTTAATATAAATGGACACTTTTGTGAATTAAACTATGGTAAAATATCTCAGGATCTGAAAATGGAGAGGGGTTTTGTTTACTCATGTCTTGGAAAAAAGTTTTGGGGAAAAGCACCATTCGTTTGGCTGCTGCTACATTATTACTCACTCAGCTATTCGGTGCAGCAGGTTCGGTTTCTGCCGCAGGCAAAGATGTAGAAGTACATTTGATAGGAATCAATGACTTTCACGGCCAGCTAGATACGACTTCTGTGGTTGGTGATAAGAAGGCAGGATCGGCTCCAATTCTAGCAACCTATCTCAAAGAAGCTAGGGCCAAATACGAGCATTCCCTCTTATTCCACAACGGGGACTCGGTTGGCGCATCCGCTCCAGTGTCATCTCTTGATCGTGATGAGCCTACGATGGAATGGATGAATATGATGGGCTTTGATGTGGGTTCCCTGGGTA
This sequence comes from Paenibacillus sp. TSA_86.1, assembly GCF_052691815.1. Classification (NCBI taxonomy): domain Bacteria; kingdom Bacillati; phylum Bacillota; class Bacilli; order Caryophanales; family Paenibacillaceae; genus Paenibacillus; species Paenibacillus sp. TSA_86.1. The sequence continues at coordinate 19,979 of NZ_JBQZGE010000006.1, forward strand.
ACCACGAATTTGATCAAGGGATCGCAGCATTGAAGGCACAAATTTTTGGCGGTCTTGATCCAAAAGAAGGAAAAGTAACCCATGCCGGTGCAAAATTTGATTATGTGAATGCCAACGTGATCGAAAATTCCACAGGTAAACCCCTGATTAAACCGTATGTCATCAAAGAAGTAGGCGGCATCAAAATCGGATTCATTGGACTCGTAACGAAATCAACGCCAAACAAAGTATCTCCAGCAGGTACGGCAGGTGTACGTTTCTTGAGTGCGGAAGAAGAGGTTGCAGCTGTTAATAAATACGCAAAAGAATTGCAAGACCAAGGCGTAGAAACGATCATCGTCCTGGCACATGACCCAGCATCGACCAAAGAAGGTGTAACGACTGGAGAAGCGGCTGATCTGGCAAAAGCTTTGCCTGCAGACTCTCCTGTTGATGTCATCGTTGCGGGGGACAATCACGCTCTGGCGAACGGTGTCGTGAATGGCAAGCTAATCGTGCAAGCGTACTCTTATGGTACGGCTTTTGAAGATATCAAGCTAATGATTGACCCTGTTACCGGGGATGTAACTGAAAAATCAGCTACTGTAACAACAACGTTCCAAGAGGGTGTAAAAGAAGACCCTGAAACACTCGCTATCATTAAAAAGTCTTTGGACAAGCACCCTGAGCTGACTAAGCCAGTAGGTACAACAGATGGCTCTGTTTTGCGTAAAGATGCTTACAATAACGAAGCACCACTGGGCAACCTGATTGCAGACGCTATGCGTCAGGCAGACTTTGGAGACAAAGCAAGCAAGGCTGATTTTGCATTCATGAATCCAGGTGGTATCCGTGCAGATCTGCCAAAAGGTGATGTGACCTTTGCGGATTTGGCTAAAATCCAACCTTTCGGTAATACACTCGTGAAGCTGGAACTGACAGGTGAGCAAGTGAAAACATTGCTGCAACAGCAATGGGGTACCAATGCAGACGGTACACCAAACACGAAAACATTGCAGATCGCTGGTTTGAAATACACAGCTGACTTCAGCAAGCCGGTTGCTGAACGTGTGACGGCTCTTACGCTGGAAGATGGTACACCGGTTGATCCTAAAAAATCATACACCGCTGTTGTGAACAATTTCATGGCTGCAGGTGGAGATAACTACAAAGTACTGCTAGATGCAAAATCCTCTTTGGCTGGCCCAATTGATCTGGATGTATTCTACAAATACATCACAGATACATTCAAGGGTGGCGATATTCAAGCTAAGAAAGAAGGACGTATCACAAACCTGGCTGTCGCTACAGAGCCGACAGAAACACCAGCACCAGTAAGTAATGAACCCATTTCTCGTGCTGAATTTGTAACTGCACTCGTGGATCTGTTGAAGCTTAACGAAGTATCTACAGCACCTGTGTATCAGGATGTTTCTCCTAATGCTGCATATGCAGATGCCATTGCAGAAGCTTCCAAAGCCGGATTTATTCAAGGCTACGGCGGTAGCTTCTATCCTGAGCGTGATATCACTCGGGAGGAGGCAGCAACGATTTTGGCCAAATTGTTGAACAGCCCGGCATCCGAAGCGAAGGCAGCAACAATTATTGCTGGTTTTGAAGACGGAAAATCCGTATCTGCTTATGCGGTGAAGCCACTGGCGAAACTGATTGATATAGGTATTTTCAGTGCAACAGACAAAAAAATGCTGGAGCCTAAGCAAGGCCTTTCCATGAATGACGCTAAAGCATTCATTCAAAAAGCAGTTGCGGCGAAAGCTTCCTAAGCTTCCTGGCTTTAAGCTGCCCGGCAATAAGGTAGATCATCGTGCAACGGGCATCATACATGGTTACAGCAGCTGCAAACCACTCGCTAATCCAAGCGGGTGGTTTTTTTATTGGACAGACACACTTTTTCAGCCTTGTCCACGTCTATCCCTCACCAAAACCGCTCTATTGCCATCTAATAAACTATCAACAAAAAGGAGGTTTTGAGAATGGGAAATCGTAGACCTACGGGCGGATATGATCCGGTTCAAATCTATAACTCTACTCCGTTTAATGCGTATGGAACAGTCGAGTATGCATCCATCTTCTGTAGCAATGACCGTTATAGTGTTCAGCGTGAGGGGACATGGCGGGCTTCGGGGCGTGGTGTGTGTCTGTTGACCCGAATTACAGCAACGGTGATCACACCGAGTGGAAATATTGAGGCTGAACCGTACACGTCATCAGGGACATCATACAGCCAGTTTGCCATTATTCAGGTCGGCCCGAACCAGTTTCGGGTAACGCGTGTGGTAGGCTCCGCTAGACATCGCCGGAAATGTTAAGGAAGATCAGTAATATGGTAGAGCAAGGCAAGATCAAGCAGATTATCGCGTAAAAAATATCTATGCAACGCAAGAAGCGACTCTCCAGATCAACGGTGAGTCGCTTCTTTGCGTCGTAACGTCGTAAAGCTTCAAAATTAGTGTTTCTGGTACCACAATATTCGGCGATACATCGAGGAATCTTTCAAGCGGCGAAAAGGGCGTAGATCAGGCCGATAATTGCCTTCAATGATCCAGACCCGGCCTTTCTTATCGATGCCGATATCAAAACCGATTTGTCTCAGATCAGGGTAGTGCACTTCCAGACCCTTGGCAGCCAGCAACACAGTACGCTCGGCTTGAAGCAGCAACTTGCGTCCCCCGATACGTGCTAATTGTAGCGCTTTGAGCGCAGGAATGGTGCGATTCGTCACATTGGTCACCAGGTATCCGCGTGATGCGACCTTGGCGTAGGACCCGGTCACCTTCCAAGCGGATGGAGCTGCCGTTTGGCGTTGAACCATAATTCGAAGATCGAACGGCCTTTGCTGAATGCGAGCTAAATATAGACGCTGCTGAATGATATACTCACGATCTTTATCGACTTGATCAAACCAATTCTGCAATTCATCTCTGTTTTGCATCGTAATGGTGTTATTCTCATTTTGGATTTGGTAGGTGCCGTTCTTCAGACGACGGATGAATATAATATCTCTTCCATAACGTCCATCGCAGGGTTTCAGCACGACACTTGAATGTTGAAGCAGCATATGGTGTAATGTTTCTTTTTCCAGCAACAGTGTTTCTGGCAGCCGCCGAGTGAGTTTGGGTACACTACTAAGGGCGCGATACTGCAGCCATTTGTCCCGTTGGACTAACATTGACATCACAGCCTTTGGTCAGGATCAAATCAGGGCCTACGATTCTTCTTTCATTTTAGTCTAAACCCGTCTGTGGCATAAGCCACCATTCGTCTATAAATGATAGGCCCCTTCCCCAAATTGAACCGCTGCAAAAAATCCTCTATAAAGATATACATGTTGTCATAGATGGATAGGAAAAGCTGTGCTACACTTTATCGCATAACTAAGTGAATTATTTCACAATACAACATGAGGGGAAACGATCTCAGTGGAACTGACCAAAAAGAGATGGATTATTCTGATTGCAAGCTGCTTTATTAATCTATGTATAGGCTCCATCTATGCATGGAGTGTATTTGCTGCACCGATGGCTGCTTATCTAAGTGGTCTCACCGGGCGTACATTAACACCAGGCGATCTGGCTATTGTTTTCACCATATGCAACTCCGTCGGTCCGATTACGATGATATCGGGTGGATGGATTAATGACAAGTTCGGACCCAAAAAGGTCATTCTGATTGGCGGATTATTATTTGGGGGCGGTATGATTTTATCCGGTTTTGCGGCTTCTGTAGGTTTTCTGGTATTTGCCTACGGGATTGTGCTTGGTTTGGGAACAGGGATGATCTATGGGTGCACCATCAGCAACTCGATCAAGTTTTTCCCGGATAAACGTGGATTGGTTGGGGGCGTCACTACGGCAGCCTATGGATTAAGCTCTGTAATCATTCCTCCGATTGCCAATATATTTATCAGTAACTCGGGTGTAACCTCTGCATTCTTTATCATTGGGAGCGCTTTTCTTATTATTATCTGCGTGGCTTCATTCTTTATTGAGAAATGTCCAGCCGATTTTGTTCCGACAGGTTGGACACCGAAGGCAGCTAACCTTGGCCGTGCTGTGAGAGAAGATAAGAACTGGAAAGGCATGCTGGCAAGCCCGATCTTCTATGTTATGATCTTGTTGCTCATCAGTGGGGCTTTTGCCGGACTGATGTGCGTCTCCCAAGCCTCGCCGATCGCTCAGAAAATGGTGGGATTGTCGGCTGCTGCTGCAACAACAGTTGTTTCTGTCCTGGCACTGTTTAATACAGGTGGCCGGATTTTGGCCGGATATATCTCAGACAAAATCGGCCGAATCAATACCCTTGCCATTACGTCTCTGTTATCCGTAGCTGGGCTGATTATGCTTTATCTTTCAGGAGAGAGCAGTGTGGCGACATTTTATATGGGAATTTCGATGATTGGTTTAAGTTTTGGATCTCTGATGGGCGTATTCCCTGGCTTCACTGCAGATCAGTTTGGGGCCAAAAACAACAGTGTGAATTATGGAATTATGTTTATCGGCTTTGCGCTAGCGGGGTATTTCGGACCGTCAATTATGAGAAATGTGTACAGTGCGGATGGCAGTTATCAGAGAGCCTTTATTATTGCAGCGATCTGTGGCTTGACCGGATTTATTCTAACCTTTGTATATAAGTGGTCCGTCAAAAATCAGAACAAGGGAGCAAGTAACAACTATAAAGTGACTGTTTAAGGAAACGAAACTCAGGCAGATACGACAAACCCGAACCACCCGTTTAATAAACGGGGGTTCTTTGTTATTTATATGAATTTACTACTGGAGTAGTTTATTAGAGTTGTATAGTCTGTTACGACTAACCTGTACATTGAAAATGTAAAACTTTTTTACCATTAGATTACAAAAATTTCGTTTACGACCCACCTTTTCGGTGGTATACTCTCCTATATTCAAGGAAGATATTAACGCTAATATACAACAAGTTTTCATGAAAATATGTCGAATTGGGGCTCATTTCGGATGATTATAGCAAAAGAAAAGGACAAAACGATCATCCTCATTCCTTCGCTGGAACCAGATGACAGACTTTTATCCTATGTACGTCAGTTGCGAGACTACGGTTTTACGAAAATGGTCATTGTAGATGATGGTTCTGGTGAAACCTATCAGCACATTTTCGAAGAATTAGGAAATGTTGGATGTGTTTTGCTGCGACACGCGCAGAATCAGGGGAAGGGTGAAGCGCTGAAGACCGGATTTCGTTACATAGCTCAGCATTATGGAGAGACACACAACGTCGTTACTGCAGATTCGGATGGTCAGCACGCCGCGGAAGATGTGTATCGCATTGCTCAGGAGGCCAAACTTCATCCCAATGAATTGTTACTTGGTGTACGTAATTTCAGTGAAGGTGATATTCCGCCCAAGTCCTTGTTTGGCAACCGCATGACCTCGTTTATTTTTGCCCTTTTATATGGGAAGAAATTGTCGGACACCCAGACGGGGCTGCGAGCCTTCGGGGCAGGGTTATTACCTTTTATGTTAGGCGTACGTGGCAAGCGGTTTGAATATGAGCTGCAGATGCTGATCTCCTGTATTCAATCCGGGATTTCCATTCATACGGTGCCCATTCAGGTGATCTATGAAAACGGTAATGCAGGTACACATTTCAAAGCGATTCAGGATAGTGCCCGGGTGATGGGTGTGTTGTTCTCGAATTTCTTTCGTTTCATCTCATCGTCGGTTGCAAGCTCTGTGGTCGATTTGGGCATTGCCTGGTTCCTGATTGATTTCCTGCGTCCAATGATGGGGGATCAGCATTATTTGAGAATTCTGCTCGCGACGGTCATCGCCCGAGTAATCTCTATAGTCGTGAATTATGTACTCAACAGATATTTTGTGTTCCGGAAAGAAGATAGCAGGGGAAGCCTATGGCGTTACTTGACGTTGTGCGGCTTAATTATTTTGCTGTCGAGTACGGGCGTATATTTATTCCATACCATATTCTTCGTGGACGAGAAGGTGGCGAAGTTTGTATGTGACGCCATTCTGTTCCTGCTAAGCTTTCAACTGCAGCGGAGGTGGGTATTTGCAGCAAGGAGGAAGCAGCTGTAGTGCAAAACGAGAAAAGGCAAAATGTTTTTTTCATTATCACCATGATTCTCATGACCATCTATCTGATCTGGCGTATGTTCTTTACGCTGCCATGGGGCGAAGGGGTGCTAAATGTCATATTTGGCATACTGCTCATTATGGCGGAGGCGATCACGGTTGGCACGACCTTCGAGTTATTTTTTCAAAAGATGCAAAAGAAACGGGCACAGCTCGATTTTCCGGTGATCCCGGATGAATATTATCCGCATGTCGATGTGTTTATTGCTACCCATAACGAACCAGTTGACCTGTTATATAAAACGGTGAATGCTTGTACGTTTATGGATTACCCGGACAAGTCGAAGGTACATATCTACCTTTGCGATGATGGCGCACGACCTGCGGTGGAGGAACTGGCGAAGCAGTTCGGCATAGGGTATCTGGGGTTCCCGGGTAACAAGGATGCCAAATCCGGCAACTTGAACAATGCGCTGAGCAAGACATCTTCTCCGCTGATTGCTACCTTTGATGCGGACATGATTCCACAGCATACCTTTCTGATGAAAACCGTACCTTATTTCATGCTCTCTACGTTTACCCAGGAAAATGGAGAATGGCGCCTGCGGCGTGAAGACGAGATCGATCCCACCTTTAAGCTGGGATTGGTACAGACACCGCAAAGCTTCTATAACCCGGATCTATTCCAGTTCAATCTGTATGCAGAGCAAGGGATTCCGAATGAGCAGGATTTCTTCTCCCGCGAGGTTAACATTCTGCGCAATGCGTCCAATGCAGTTGCGTATACAGGCAGTAATACGGTGATTGCCCGGCAAGGAATGGTGGATATCGGTGGATTCCCGCTGAACACCATTACGGAGGACTTTGAGACAAGCATCCGATTGCAGCAGGAAGGTTACATTACCTATGCCACGCAGGAGGTTCAGGCTGCGGGGCAGACGACAACCACGATTCCAAGCATGATCAAACAGCGGATTCGCTGGGCGAGGGGCATTATTCAGAGTTTGCAAAATACGCGTGCACCAATCTCCAGGAAGCTGCCTCTCTGGACCAGGATAACCTATGTAAGCAGTTTTCTATACTGGTGGTCTTTTTTCAATCGACTGATCTTTATCTTGTCTCCTATTCTGTTTGCCTTGTTTGATTTCCAGATCGTTAATACGACCTTTTGGCAGATTCTGATCTTCTGGTTGCCTTCGTATTTTTTCTACAGCCTGTCGATGCGTTATCTGTCGAGTAACATACGGAACCAGCGCTGGAGTCAGGTCATCGATACCATCTTCATGCCATATCTGATCTGGCCAGTCATACTGGAGACGGTGGGCATCCGTGAGCGTAAGTTCAAGGTTACGAATAAAAACCGTTCAACGGGACGCGAATGGATCGCCTCGATGAAATATGCGCTACCGCATATTTTTCTGCTCCTGTTATCCATCGCCGCCATTATTCGGTATGTGAATGGCAAGTACGGCATTGCTTTGTTTTTCAGCAGCATCATTATTTTCTGGCTCGTTCACAATATGATTGCCTTGCTCTATGCTCTCTTCTTCATGATCGGGCGCCGGGCATACCGGGAGAATGAACGTATACGGGCGCAGGAGGATGTCATCATCCGTTATCCAGACAGCACGCTGCGATATGAGGCCAAAAGCGTTGATCTTTCGGAGAACGGGATTGCCTTCTATGTTCCGTACCCGATTTATTTGCCGGAGAAAAAGACGATTTCTTTAGTGGTCAAATCGGATCGATATGAAGCGAATCTCGATGCGGTTATCGTTTATGTAAAAGCAGATGGCGAAGGCTGGCGTTATTCGGCAACAGTTCAACCGATTGATGAAGCGGATAATCGTCAATATATGCAGCTCATCTACGACCGGAAGCACTCGCTGCCGGAGCAGATGAACCTATGGGACACTGCGTATGATGACATGCTGCGCAATGTGAAGAAACGCATTATACAGCCCAAATCCGATCAGCGGAAAATGCCGAGGCTGTCCCTTCATCTTCCTGTGACCTTCACAAATCATGCAAGCTGTACGCTGCTCAGCTTCAATTATCGTTTCTTCTCTGCCACAGGGCTGCAAGGTAAAATAGCCGAAGGGTCAGAGGTTACCTTTTATACGGACAGCAATATTGAAGTGATCTTAAAACATACTGGGAAAACAACGGCGAATAAACGTGAAGTGCTTCTCTCCGTAGAGAATATCGATGAGATCTTGGGGCGTGGTTTGATTGATCAGTTACTGAGTGATTTGATCCGTCCACAAGCTGAGCGGTTCACCAAAGAGGGTTAGGAGAGATAGAAATGCTGTTTTTGCTTCAACTTGTGATGGGCATGTTACTCATAATATCGATGGTCGGTTATATGCAGTTTGTCCGCAAATTCATGTCCATCCGGTGGGAGTTTATTCCGATATTTGTGTTCTCGGCCATCGCTTGTATCGTCTATTTCGCCGGATTAGCAGGTCAGCTCTTCACGGGTAGCATCGCTGTGTTGGTTGCAGGCTTACTGTTGTTTCGAGGCAGAGTTATCCACGCTCTGTATCAGAGCAAACGGGGGACATGGTCCTTTTCATTTTCATTGTTTCAGTTAAGTTTTCTGGGCGTGGGTTTTATATTTCTACTGATTCTGTTCCAGACGGAGCTGACACACTACGATAATTTCTCGCACTGGGCGATTGTGGTGAAGGATATGCTTAGCACCAATGCATTTCCAACACCGAATTCAGATTTAATTGAGTTTAAAAATTATCCACTGGGTACTTCATCGTTTATCTATTACATTTGCCGATTTATGGGGCATGCTGAGCCGATCATGCTGCTGGCACAAGGTTTGCTGATCTTTGCATGCTTCTATGCCATGTTTGGCGTTGTGTCAGAGAAAAAAAGGTTCCTGCTCTACGCTTTTCTCGGGTTAGGATTATCAACCTTGTCCTTCTTCAATCTGACCATTCGAATCACTAACCTGCTGGTGGATTTCCTGCTTCCAATCTATGCACTCGCGATTGTGGCAGCGATATACCAGTATCGCCATGATCTTAAGCGAGCTTGCATCATTATTCTGCCGCTGGCAGGTCTGCTGACAGTCATCAAGAGCACGGGCATTATTTTCGCTGCCGTGGGGCTGATCTTTCTCGTATACATGTGGCTGACGAATAAGCAACGTGCCAACTGGAAGGTCGGACTTGCTGTGCTGGGTACGATCGCAGGGGCATTGCTGCCCTATTTCAGCTGGAGCTGGCGTATGGCAACGGTATTCCACGGCGTGAATAACAAGTTCGAGGGAGCCGCTGCGGCGCTAAAGTCCGGTAAAACTGCGGAGCAAAAGTGGGATATTCTAGTGCTCTTCCTGAAATCGAGCGTGGATATTACCACCAGACCGGTACTGGGGATTGTCATTTTCGAGCTTGCTGCGATTGCTGCTTCCATTGTGGCCTATGTGGTGCTCAAGAAGAAGTGGAACCTGTGGAAAGTGCTAATTGCACTGAATGTGGTGGTTTTACTATACTATGCGGGCATTCTGGCCCTGTATCTGTTCTCCATGCCGGTGGATGAAGCAATAAGGCTGGCGGGATTCGAGCGTTATGCATCAAGTATCGTCGTGCTGTTCGCCGGAGGGCTGGTGCTCTGTGCTGCCGTTGATATTGAGCGTACGTTCCATTACCGCATGGGTGAGGTTCCCGATTATCAGGCGTTCAAGACGGTGCAGACGAAGAGGCATTATCAACAGGGAATTATTGCGTGTATGGCACTGGCCGCGACCACCCTCTTGTCGGAGTATAACGGGATGATATCAATCACCAGTACGTACGACAAGACCCTTCCCTACGAGGTGCATGCTGTGACGGGGGATCGATGGTATACGGGCGGTAACGAGGATATGAACAAGTATCTGTTCTATGGCTCTGACCGGGATCAGCAGGTGACAAGTTATTACATGCAGTATGTCGGCAGATACTTCTTATATGCTCCGAATGTGGACGGTATCGTGCTGTTCTACGAGGATAACATGGACAATCTGCTGAGTGGCTACGATTACCTTGTCGTGATCGAGACGGATCGTAACGCCGAAATGTTATTGAAAAAGCACTACGGCATTGATATGCAAAAAGGAATCTACAAAATCAGCCGTTCCGGTGACCGAATCGTGCTGACGTTAACTTGATTCTGTCCTTTCCTGCTCTTCCTGCGGGAAAGAATAGAATAGATAAAAGCTCCACTCACACTTTGTTTTCGTGAGTGGAGCTTTTCATCTGTGAACAGCGGAACTGCTGCTCAGTTGGCATGGCCCTGCGGTTGAAGCTTCCGCATAAAGGCCTCGATATTATCGATCAGCAGCTTGTTGTTTGGCGAATCAGTCTGGTTGATAATCTCCTTAACCGCATGTACAAATGAGCTCAGGCTGGTCGGGTCAGCCTTCTCAAATCGGTTCTGGGTAGGCAGGCTGCCAGAAGATCGGACCGCATCCTCACGATATTCTTTCAACCATTCCTGATTCGTGGCTGCCTGTTTTGCAAAGCTTTGCAGAATGCTGCTCCAGTCTTTGTTGTTTACAATAGCATCTTGCAGCTTATCAAAGGTGTGGGGCTGGAATTTGCGCATCATGTCATGGAGATTAATGTAGTCTTCTGGTGCACCATTAGGTCGTTGTTGCGGTGTATCATACTGAATTTGTTTTGTTTCAGGGTTGATCGTTCGGGTTGTGGAGATTGCTCCGATCTGGCGGATCGTATTCATGAACTCGGCAGCCTGATCGCCCTTCATGTAGTTGCCTGCTATGTATTGTGCTTGTGTTAGACCAAGTTCGAGCAAAGTGGATCGGCTATCCTCTTCCGTCACATCCGTAATCAGATTGGATTGAATGATGCCATATACCGCCTCTTTTACCTCCATAGATTGATCCTTGAGCAGACGCTCCAATGACTCGTTAATCTGAACCGTCCCGAAGTAAACCGCCGCATGGTTCACGATATCAGAGGAGGCGAGCTGTCTCGAAGCGTTACTGATCTCTACGGTATCTGTGTTATGGGACAACTCGAATTTCCCAGTGACCATCGTTGGTGAAGTTACGTGTCCCGTGCGCTGTTGTGAATGAGTGTAGGCTTTGAGGTCAGACGGAGTTGTGCTTTGAACCTTCATTCGTAAACACCCCTATTCGTTAAAAGATAGATGCTCCAAGTTCTATATCATACATGTCTCTTCTTACTATCGGAATAATATTCCATATTTTTAATATAAATGGACAAAACAACAAAAAAGCAACGAACGGTTCCTTCCACCGCTCGTTGCTCTACTAGGTTCAATTAGCCGCCGTAAATACTATAGGCGAAGTGATAGACGATGTCGGTTGTATTTACACTTGGACGACTCGTCACTCTGGCCAGCACAGCACAAAGATCATAATAGTGGGTAAAACTTATGGCTCCTGGCAAGTACTGACTGAGGCTTCCCGCGGAGGGAGGCAGGGACAGCGTTGCTGTAAACTGTCCGCTGCTGTTGGTCATGACTTTGGACGTCCGATAGCGGTTGTTGCTACTGTCAGACCAGGCATCATTCGCCCAAATAACTTCGACTTCTGCATTAGCTACGGCATAATTATCAGATGTCGCTGCAACACCTGTCACGGTAAAGCTATTTCCGGTGATACGATAGTAGCGTCCATACGCGTAAGAAGGATAATCATTGGGCCCGCCATTCGAGTTGTACCCTGTGATGACCACTTTATCCGCTCGTAATACGGGTTGCAAATGCAGCGAATAGTTGTTATCAGAATAGGTATTGGTGGTATAAACCTTCAAATAATAAGTGCCTGTGCCTAACGATACATTACCATTCGTGGTGGGCATCAAGGCCATTCGATTGTTGCTTAGTGCACCATACATTTCAGCTTTATAACCATTGGCTGTAGAAGCTTGATCCAGCGTGATGCGCATCGCATCATAGTTTCTGCTCTCAGGAACCGTGATTTTGTACCAATCCTGATCAATCTCCGAATTTAACGAGCGGGTTGCGAGTGTAGAGCCGCCCACAGCAACGGTAAGCGGATAGGCACGCAGTGCGTTCTCGTCTGTCTCGAAGGCATCATACGTTGAGCTTGTGGAGACCGTTAGGGTAAACGCTTCGTTAATGCTGGCACCAACCTTGCCGTAGACTTCAATCAAATAGGCTTTGGCGCCAGAAGTGATATTTTTCGTGCCTACATTTTCAGATAAGGTTCTGGACCCGTTCCCGTAATTGTTCAAGTATGTCCCGTAGATGGAGTAATCAATAGGATTCGGATTCACTTCCCCGGTGGACATATCGAATTCATAGAGATATAGATCGTAATCAAGCTGTGCTGATGCAGGATTATCCATCTGTACTTGCAGGATGTGACCGGGTTGTGCATAAACCGGGTATAGATAGCTGGAGGTACCTTCCTCCTGGATGTAGCCTGTGTATGTAGTCGTCTCTGCTGCGGTTGCAGTGTTATCCGTATTCTCCGATTGTGGAGTGGACAACATTCCTTGTTGCTTGTGCGTTCTGGAAGTGGCAGAAGTCTGATTCAGATTAACGGTTGCCTTGAGCTGGTGTTCCTTCAATCGGGAAGAATCCAACTCGGTGGGAGCCTCGCTAAGCTCGGTAATAACCTCTTTGTATGGCTGTACGAACTGTTCAGTAATACGTGATCCCTGCAACTCTTTACCCTCAGAATCATTGTTAGCCGAAGCGATGAAGCCAAAAGCAAAGGTAAGAACCAAATTCATGACGATGAGCATGGAGAGTGTCTTTTTCAAAGTGTAAACTCCTCTCTTCTTATATTTTTTTGCTGCAATTCTATAATATACCAAATGTATGCGTTTGTTAAGTGATGAACATCATGGTAGTACAGTTCGTAGGTTCATCGACAAAAATAGCTTTCTATGATAGGCTGGAAGCATCCCAAGGGCATTCTACTTTTCCAAGTAGAGTGCCTTGCTGTATATTATGGGAGTTTACATTTAATGGTTTTAAAATGAATGCTATGTGGAGGTGGTGATGCTATGTTTCTCTCTTTAGCCCCCGAAGGGGAATGTTGGATGATGGAAAGTGAATGTGTACGAAAAAACATGGAAAACAGAGGAGCGAACATAGCATGACTACTTTTATACAAGCAGAGACCCGTATTAAATTAAAACCTTCAAGACTTCAGAATTTGCGCCAATCTGGCCGCCTGCCAGGCATTGTTTTTGGCAAAAATACAGAGAATGAGATGATTCATATACCGGCGATCCAATTCCAAAAATGGCTGAAACAAGGTGCTTCCGGTTTTATTGAACTGCAGTTCGAAGAGAAACCTTCACTTACCGTGTTGTTGGAAGATCTGCAGCGTGATCCGGTTACACGAGATTTGATTCACGTTGACTTTCAGCAGGTACAGAGCGGCGAGGTGCTGCGCACCAAAATTCCGGTCAAGTTCAACGGAACCCCGGAGGATGCGAAGTACGGTGGGGTTGTGCAGATTCAGTTAGCTGCTATTGAAGTGGAGGCGTTGCCTCGTCATCTGCCAACCGTGGTAGAGTTCGATATCAGTGCCATGAAGATTGGAGAAACTCTGCATGTTGAGGACGCCAAGTTCGCACCGGAAGTAACGGTGATTTCAGAGGGGAACGAGTCACTTCTCTCTGTCATTAAACCTTAACAATTTTTTGATACTTAAAAAGCTTTTTGAGAAGCTGCTGCATGGACTAATCATCCATGCAGCTTCTTTGGTTGGAGCTTAAAAAGAAAATATTCCTTACCCATGGAAGGTAATACAGGAAATAAGTTACAATACTATATATATGAATTACGTGAACGAAGGTGGTGAATCTATGAAGGAATTGCACAGTCCGGTGAATCGAAAAACCTATTATATATCCATGTTTCTAATGATTGCTCTAATGGTAGCTGGATTAGGTGTATCTACCGCAGAGCTTCAGGGGATTACAACCGGGTATGTCATTCATTTGTTATGTGTTGTGACTATACCTGTATGTCTACTCGTTTACCCCCGATATGAAACATTTGCGTTTCGATTGAGCATCATTTTACTCGGATTTGTCTATTTCTACACGCTTGCTCTGATCTACCCTCAGACCTGGACTACATACATTATGATCTGTTTGCTTCCGGCACTCGCTATTCTGTTCTATGATTTCAAGTTGTTTTATATTTCACTCAGTCTCAATGTGGTTTTACTGATCGTTGTGACGAGTTACATTCATAAGCAAGAAAATGTGTACAAGTATATACATACTGATCTGGCTGGCAATCTGATTAATATTATGGCAAGCCAGTTACTCCTGTTTCTTATTTTTTATCTGACCTTTGATCGTATACGAAAGCAGGAATTATATTTGGAACAGGTCCAACAATCCGAGCGCCTCAAAATGGTAGCACATCTAACGGCAGCCGTTGCTCACGAAATTCGTAATCCAGTGACGGTGGTGCGGGGGTTCCTGCAGCTGTATCGGGAAAATCCTGCTTTTGATGCTTCGGATAGATCGAAGTTTGCGCTAATGATCGATGAATTGAATACGGTAGAGCAGGTGACCTCTCAATTTTTGTCCATTGCCAAACCGAACAGAGAGGTGTTGGTTGATGAGAAAGTAGATGTGCAAGAGGTGCTTGAGGGGGTAGCCAGTCTATTGAGCTCCTATGCCATGTTATCGGATAAACATATCGAAATCGAGATTGGTGAGGGCTGCACCATCCTCATGAATGCCGTTGAGTTCAAGCAGGTCATTATTAATCTGATCAAGAACGCTCTTGAAGCCTCTGATAAAGGAGCGATGGTTCACGTAACAGCAAGGCATGTGAAGCAGAAGGTGGAGATCAAGATTGTGGATCAGGGCTGTGGCATGACCGAAGAAGAAGTGAAGGCTTTGGGCACGCCGTTCTACTCCCTGAAAACGAATGGTACGGGACTCGGGCTTATGATCTGCTTCAACATTGTGGAGAAGGTTGGTGGAACCATCAAGTATCAGAGCGAGAAGGGAGAGGGAACGACGGTAATTTTAACGTTTCCGGCGGCAGACCTCAGCTAAAGGGAGCAACGAGAATACATCCGGATTCGAAAAATAATCTAAAGAAAGGCTGCCGAATGGCAGCCTTTTTCCTGTTCTTATTCAACTCTGATTCAGGAAAACGAAGGGTAACGCTCCCCGGCTGCAAACCCTTTTGGTGAGATATGCTCAATCTCAGCCAGTTCTTCCGGTGTAATCGTTACCTGCAATGCACCGAGGTTCTCCTGCAACCGATCAAGACGTTTTGTACCTGGAATAGGGACAATCTGCTCCCCCTGCGTCAGCAGCCAGGCTAGAGCCAGTTGAGACGTAGTGCAGCCTTTTCGTACGGCAAGCTGCTCGATCAGCCGAACGACTTCCAAGTTTTTATTGAAATTTTCTCCCTGGAAACGAGGAAAGAAGCGGCGGTAATCATCCGCAGGCAGATCATCATACGTCCGAATCTGTCCAGTCAGGAACCCGCGTCCCAAGGGGCTATAGGGCACAAAACCGATACCCAGTTCATCCAGCACAGGCAGCACCCCATCCTCTACTTCGCGGCTCCAGAGCGAGTATTCTGTTTCTACCGCCGTGATGGGATGAATGGCATGTGCCCGCCGGATCTGATCCGCCGTGGCTTCCGAAAGACCAAGGAAGCGGACTTTACCTTCCTGCACGAGTTGAGCCATAGCGCCGACGGTCTCTTCAATGGGGACATCCGGGTCAACACGATGCTGATAGTACAGGTCGATGTAATCTGTGCCCAGTTGAAGCAGGCTGGAATCGATTGATTTTTTGACATACGCCGGGTGCCCGAGTACCTTCATGTCTGGAGAGACGATGCCGAATTTGGTCGCCAGAATGGCTTGATCACGACGTCCTTTCAGAGCTCGACCAACCAGTTGCTCGTTACCTCCGAACAGTCCTTGTTGCATGAAATGTTCCCCATATATATCAGCTGTGTCGAACAAGGTAACTCCTTGATCCAGTGCACCATGGATCGTGCGTATAGAATCCTCGTTGTCAGGCATCATCATGGTACCAAGTCCCAGTGCGGATACCTCAAGTCCAAGTGAACCTAACATCCTTTTCACCGCTCCATTATTAAACTTCATCCGATCATCCCTCTTTTCCGCAAATTAGAGAATATAGTACCTTCATCGTTATGCTTAAGGCATGATTCCATTCTAATTCGGAGTTACTTCCCCAACCACAGCATGCTTATGCTAGTAACGGCAGTACCAGAATGGCATGACTCCGGTGGTCTTGTATAGGACTACTGTGGTAATTGAAGTGTAGATCAATCGATTCGTGAAAGAAGAGGGGCAAGCGAAGTTTAAGATTCCTGCTCCTTGACTGGAGAATAGATGCACAGATGCAGATCCGGATGATCCAGCGTGAATGATAACGAATTAATGTCGTATGCAATAGCTTGTTCTTGGTCAGGCAGTCGATAGTAAACGCGCGTAACTCTCTTTGTCTCTACTCGATGCAGCTCCCATAACGATGCAAATTCAGAACTTTCTCTGGAAAGATCATTTACAAACTTGGGAAACCACGGATCATGTGTGTATTTATCATAAGAGGTACGGAATATGGCAACGGAATGTGCCGCCATCTCCTCCCAATTGATAAGTCGAGCACGTATTTCAGGATCTGTAAATAAGCTAGACATCATGTTCCGTTGTCCCGGAGCACGTGAAGTGTAGTCCAATACGTATTTGTCGACAGATGTGTTCCAGGCAAGCAGCTCAGCGCGATCATTCGTGATGAACGCAGGAAACACCATCTGATTCACAATATCCCGCCAAGGTTGAGTGATCTCCGAGGTAATTGGCGGGGCCATCTCAGGTTCATTGCCATTCCATAGGCCGAGCAGATGGGTGTGCTCGTCGGGAGACAACTGAAGTGCCCGACCGATACTCTCGATAACATCTCGGGAGACGGCGACCTCTCGACCCTGTTCCAGAAACGTATAATATGTTGCACTAACCCCTGCCAATATGGCAACCTCTTCCCGGCGTAATCCAGGTGTTCGGCGTTGCCCAGGAGTCTTGGCGAGTCCTGCTTGCTCCGGTTGAAGCCGTGCGCGTCGTGATTTCAGATAACCTCCCAAAGTTTTGGCACGCATGCTGTTCAAGTCCACAGGTGACAGATGTGCTGGTTGTGATAGGCCGTTCATTTCAACCATGACGAGGTCACCTCCTGAGCTCTTTTTATCCAAAATGGTATTGCTCGTGTAAACGTAAATAAGCGTAAATCATATGGAACTCTACGCCATCCTTACGATATATGTTACTACTTGCCCCATCCATTATATCACTTGCTACTGGCTCACGAAGTTTCCTATCCTTACAGAATAGAGTAAGCATAAGAGCCAGGATGCGGAAGAGTATGAGTGCGAGCAAGGGAATACTTACTCGATCTCCATCTCCTTCACCGTCTCGCCTTCCACCAGTTCAGGCTGATAGTAGGTTTGATTGGGGAGATCTTTCTTCCCCTGCAGCTTGCGGATGACCCAATCGGCAGCGTCACGGCCCATCTGCTCTTGGGGATGAGTGAGTGTCGTGAGTCTGATGTTTGCATTTTTGGCGATGTACGAATTGTCCTGACCAATAATCGACAGCTCATCCGGGATCGAGATTCCGAGCTGGCGGCAAGCTTGCACGACCTCCAGCCCAACCTCATCGTTGTAACAGACGATCGCGGTGAGTGCATCCCGATTATCTTGCAGATAAGCTGTCACGTTCGCGGACAAATCAGCTTTAGATGCGGTGTCAAACGAGAGCACATGCTCGGGATGGAACCTCAGTTTTGCTTCTGCGAGTGCCTTGATGTATCCCTTCATCCGGTACTTCCCCTGTAGATCGTCCATTTTGGCAATGATCCCAATCTGGGTATGACCCTTGGAGATCAGCTCCTTGGTTGCGAGATAACTGGACTGCACATCATCCAGACAGAAAAAGGGAACTTCTAACTCCTCATAAAACGCATTAATCATGGCAAACGGTACATCCTGCTCCTTAAAGGACAAATAGTACGCAATATTCGGGTTGTACAGATTGCTTTTTGTCGGTTCAACAATCAGACCATCCACGCCATAGGACAGCATCATCTCAAGTGCTTTTTTCTCCTGTGCCACATCATTGTTCGTACTGGCGAGCAACAGCGAGTAGTTGTCCTCATTCAGACGACGTTCGATACCGCGAATAATGGACGGAAAAATATAGTCCGAGATATAGGTGGTGATGACACCAATCGTCTTTTTGGAAGTACTGCCACCTGCACGCGATCGGTATTGATTGCTGACATAGGTGCCGGAGCCCTTTTCGCTGCGTAAAAATCCTTCGTTGGATAGTTCCAAAATGGCCTTGCGAACCGTCTGACGGCTCACGTTATAGCTATCCTGTAATGCCGATTCCGTGGGGATCTGCTCGCCAATGCTGTATGTTCCCGACAGGATATCGCTCTTTATATCATCAATAATCACTTGGTATTTGGGTTTCACATCGTCCACTTCTTTCGTTGTAACTTCAATATCGATTGAACAAGGGGTTCTTGCAATGCACTTCAATGAAAGAATAACCTTCTATAGTTAGTTCAATATAAACGTTAGTAAACCTGCGGTTAAGTTGTACGTACATATTCTAGCATGATTCGTTTTACTTGCAAGGGGAACCGTACATTTTCTGAAATGATACGTACAACCGAGATCTATTTTGTCGAATTCAACCGTATACTTTCACGTGGAAAATGAATAAAAATACGTTGGTGTAGCAGGTTATTAAGCAAAATTAGCCCTTTGTGAGTATAACTTGGATATCTCATTGACAAATGTACGTACAAAAAATATACTAAGGCTGTCAGAACAGGAAAGCGCATTCTTGGAATGCTGAAATAGATTATAGCCATAAACGGAAGTGGAGCTGCACTTTATTGGTTGTGCACCTGAATAGATGCCATTCCTCGAACGTAAATGGCGACCAGAGAGGGGATATGCCGAAGTGACGAGTCATGTGGATGTGAAAGAGACGATTGCCAAGGGGGCAACCGCGCTTGGGATTGAGCTTGGATCGACGCGTATTAAAGCGGTATTGATTGACGAGCATTTTGAAACGATTGCCTCCGGCAGTTATGAATGGGAGAACCTGCTGAAGGACGGGTATTGGACGTACAATCAGGAGGATATCATCAATGGTTTGCAGACGGCATACCGCGAGTTGAAGCAAGATGTAGAGCAGAAGTATGGTGTACCGCTGACGACCGTAGGTTCAATCGGTTTCTCGGCGATGATGCACGGATATATTGCGCTGGATCAGGCAGGGGAAATGCTCGTGCCGTTCCGTACATGGCGTAACTCTACCACGGGTGCGGCTGCACGCGAACTGACGGAGTTGTTGCAATTCAACATCCCTGAACGCTGGAGCATTGCCCATCTGTATCAGGCGATTCTGAACGGAGAGCAGCATGTACCTCAGATCGATTATCTGACTACACTGGCGGGTTACATCCACTGGTTGCTGACAGGGAACAAGGCGATCGGAATCGGCGATGCATCGGGTATGTTCCCGATTGATGAGACGACACATAGTTATCATCCGGCAATGGTCAAACAATTCGATGAGCATATCGCTGGCAAAGGTTATCCGTGGAAGGTCGAGGATTTGCTGCCTAAAGTGTATCTCGCAGGAGAATATGCAGGTGCATTGACGGAAGCTGGAGCGAAGTTGCTAGACCCGACAGGAGAACTGGCAACAGGTATTCCACTGTGTGCACCTGAGGGTGATGCAGGAACAGGTATGGTTGCTACCAACAGTGTGCGCAAACGGACCGGTAATATCTCGGTGGGCACGTCCGTATTCGCCATGATCGTACTGGAGAAGGAATTGTCCAGCGTATATCCCGAGATTGATATGGTGACCACGCCAGATGGTAGTCCGGTCGGCATGGTGCATGCCAACAACTGTTCGAGTGATCTGAATGCATGGATCGGATTGTTCCGTGAGTTCGCTCAAGCGATGGGCATCGAGGCCGATTCTGGCAAGCTGTTCAGTGTATTGTTCAACAAGGCACTTGAGGCTGACCCGGACGGGGGCGGATTGCTTAGCTACGGGTATTACTCCGGTGAAAATATTACAGGGCTGGAACAAGGACGTCCGTTGTTTGTCCGCTCTCCAGAAAGCAAGTTCAACCTGGCCAATTTCATGCGCACGCATCTGTTCAGTGCCTTCGGAGCGCTCAAGCTGGGCATGGATATTCTAACCGAGAAGGAGCGGGTAGCCATCGACAGCATTTTGGCACATGGCGGTCTGTTTAAAACACCTGTAGTGGGACAGCGGATTGTGGCAGCGGCGATGAACGTTCCGGTATCTGTAATGTCTACTGCTGGTGAAGGCGGTGCGTGGGGCATGGCTTTGCTGGCTTCGTACCTAATTAATCAGGATCAGCAAGAAACGCTAGACGTCTTCCTGGAACAAAAGGTGTTCAAGGATGTAGAAGGGGTCGAAGTGGCACCGGAAGCAGCCGATGTGAAGGGCTTTGAAGCATTTATCGAACGCTACCGGAGTGGACTTGCCATTGAACATGCCGCTGTAGAGCATCTGGCAGAGAACGGAGGAAACTAAACATGTTGGAGCAACTGAAACAAGAGGTATTTGAAGCCAATCTGGAGCTACCCAAGCACGGACTGGTGAAGTTCACTTGGGGCAATGTGAGCGCAATTGATCGGGAGAGCGGTCTGTTCGTTATCAAACCAAGCGGAGTCGATTATGAAAAAATGAAAGCCAGCGACATAGTTGTCGTCGATCTCGACGGTAACGTGGTTGAAGGGGAGATGAGACCTTCCTCGGACACCGCAACTCATGCTGTCTTATATAAACACTACCAGGAAATCGGCGGCATTGTGCACACACATTCCACCTGGGCAACGATCTGGGCGCAAGCGGGTCTGGACGTACCTGTTATGGGTACGACTCACGCGGATACGTTCTACGGAGCTGTACCGTGTGCGCGTTTCCTGAATCAGGACGAAGTTGACCGCGGATACGAAATGGAGACGGGCCGCGTAATCATTGAAACGTTCGAACAGCGCGGATTGGATGTCATGGCGATTCCGGCCGTACTCCTGCATGGTCATGCACCGTTTACGTGGGGCAAAGACGCCAAGTCGGCTGTGGTGAACAGCGTTGTGCTGGAGGAAGTGTGCAAAATGAACCTGTACGCACGCCAGCTGAACAACTTTGCCAAAGAACTGCCGCAAGGCATCTTGGATAAACACTATCTGCGTAAACACGGCAAAGACGCGTACTACGGACAGAAGTAATTCTTAATTCTAACGGAGAAAGATGGGTACTACACTCGCAGTGACCCGGTGTAACTACCCTGCCCAACCCAAAGTTTGATAACCTTTTTACACCACTAACGGAGCAGACAGAAGAAAGCTGTAGAAGCGGAGCGTTCACCTTTATCACCGGATTTCCCCTTATACATAAGGGGTTCAAAGAAATCTGGGGATAACAGTGATCGAAAGATTATTCTGTCTGCGCAGTGACCCGGTGCAATCCCTGTCTAACCCAAGGTTGTATTAGAACTTTTACACCACTAACGGAGAGTGCAGAACCAATCTGAAGAAGCGAAGCGCTCGCATTTATCATCGGATTTCCCCCTTAAAGAGGGGAATGGAAAGAAATCCGAGGATAACCAGCGATCGAAAGATGGTACTGCAATCGGAGTGACCCGGTGTAAACCCATCTTATCCAACTATAATCTAATGAAATGAGGATGATTCCATGTCAGCAACAGCAGCAAAAGAGTTTTGGTTCGTTGTCGGTTCACAACATTTGTACGGTGAAGAAGCACTTGGTGAGGTTAAAGCAAACGCACAGAAAATTACGGATGCCCTGAACGCTAGCGGCGTACTTCCTTACCCGCTTGTATTGCAAGATCTGGCTGTAACCGCAGACAAAATCACCAGCGTTATGAAAGAAGTGAACTATCGCGATGAAGTAGCAGGCGTTATCACTTGGATGCATACCTTCTCTCCAGCAAAAATGTGGATTCGCGGTACGAAATTGCTGCAAAAGCCATTGCTTCACCTTGCAACGCAATACAACGAGAGCATCCCATGGGCAACCATCGACATGGACTTCATGAACCTGAACCAAGCGGCACACGGTGACCGTGAATATGGCTTCATCAATGCTCGTTTGAGAAAACAAAATAAAATTGTTGTGGGTTACTGGGAGCGTCCGGAAGTGCAGCAGCAGGTTGCAGACTGGATGGACGTAGCGGTGGCGTACAACGAGAGCTTTAATATCAAAGTTGCTCGTTTCGGCGATAACATGCGTAACGTAGGGGTAACAGAAGGGGATAAAGTCGAAGCTCAAATCCAGTTTGGCTGGACTGTAGACTACTACGGCATCGGCGACCTTGTTGAGTACGTGAACGCTGTAACTGAGCAAGAGATTGATGAATTGATCACACAATATGCGGATCTGTATGAATTCGATTATGGCACTAACAGCAAAGAAGCGTGGGAAGCTAGTGTTCGTGTGCAAGCAAGCTATGAAATTGCGATCAAAAAGTTCCTGGATAACGGCGGTTACACGGCCTTCACAACGAACTTCGAAGACCTGCACGGCATGAAGCAACTTCCGGGTCTGGCAGTACAACGCCTGATGGCTCAAGGCTACGGATTTGCAGGTGAAGGAGATTGGAAAACAGCTGCGCTGGATCGTTTGCTCAAAATTATGGCTCATAACGAAAACACAGGCTTCATGGAAGATTACACGTATGAAATGGCAGCCGGCCAAGAAGCGATTCTTCAATCTCACATGCTTGAAGTTGACCCGACACTTGCTAGCACAAAACCAAGAATCATCGTGTCTCCACTGGGGATTGGCGATCGTGAAGACCCGGCTCGTCTCGTCTTTGACGGCAAAGCTGGCGAAGGTGTCGTCGTATCCATGGCAGACTTCGGTACACACTACAAATTGCTGATCAACGAAGTATCTGCCTTCGAACCAACGGTTCCGGCGCCAAATCTGCCAGTCGCTCGTGTACTATGGACGGTAAAACCGAACTTCCAAGACGGCGTTAAAGCTTGGATTGAGAACGGTGGCGGACACCACACCGTGGTATCCCTGAACCTGACGACAGATCAGATCGTAACGTATGCGAAGCTGGTGAACCTGGAGTACGTGATTATTAAATAGTCATACTGACAAACGTGGAATTATAGATGGTATATATTGTTTTAGAATCATCACTAAGGTCTTTAATCCACGCCTTGATTCCAATTCCAAAGGATAAATCTCGGTTGTACTCTGCTCATGTCTGAAGTATGATCAGAGTATCAGAGATCAAATTCATAAGCGTATTCAACGTTAAAGCGAGCATCTGCTTGCCGTATAAAAGTGTAATTACAGAGGCCGAGAACCTATCTCGGCTCTTTGTTTTATTTTTCGATACATCACATCGATTCCTAAGGAGGTTATTCCAAGATGACACATACATACGAAAGTCTTATCGCGCAGCTAGAGGAATTAGGCATAGATCGTCACGGCACCTTGTTGATGCATTCTTCCATGAAGAGTATGGGCGAGGTGGAGGGCGGGGCAGATACCGTGCTGGATGCGCTGAGTGAGTATATGAAGGATGGGTTGCTCGTTTTGCCTACACATACATGGTCTACCATTAACAAAAGCAATCCATTGTTCCACGTGGAAACGTCTTCCTGTTGTGTGGGCATTCTGCCGGAGTTGTTCCGCAAACGTCCTAATGTTGTCCGTTCCTGGCATCCTACACACTCTGTAGCGGCATTAGGTAAGGACGCACGGGCGTTCACACAGGACGACCATCTCTTTGATACGCCATGTGCACGAGGTTCTGCATGGGGCAAGCTTCTGGATCGTAAAGCGACAATTCTGCTGGTGGGGGTGGATTTGAAACGGAACACGTTTATTCATGGGATCGAGGAGTGGGTGGACATTCCGGGCAGAATGACCGATGAACATGAGATGCTGTATACTGTTTTGCCAGATGGAACTAAAATTTCCGTACCTTCACGCAGACATTGCGGATTATCTTGGTCAGAGCACTTCTGGAAGGTGGATGAGGTGCTGGTTCAAGCAGGCGCGATGCACAAAGGAAGTTTTGGAGATGCCGTCGCAAGTGTCTGTGATGCTGAGAGAACAACCGAGGTGCTTACGGAGATGTTGAAGGAAAACCCGGATCTGTTCTCGGACAATGAGCCGTTGGCAGATGTGAAGTAAGTGGAGTTGATGAATCATGAGCAAGTCATGGATAGATTAAAAAAAATAGAATTAGCACGGATGTAGGAGAGCTACAAGTGATGAAGCTGAAGCTTTCTTTTAGCAAAAGTAGATTACGTATCCCGTTACGGGCTGGAAAACGCTCAGTTGAAAGCTGGGCGTTTTTGGCGTGGAGCCTTCAAAAACGTTCACAAAAGCACAAAAAATGATTGCGGTTTCAATCAGAGGTTGGGCTGACTTCCAGTGAATGGGCTACTCAGCGTATCAGGGGTATGGTACGATATGGGTAATTTAACCAGAACAAAATCAAGGCCTAGCAGATGTATCTCATATAGTTGTTTGTAGAATGATCAGAAGAAAAATCAAAGTTCAACGTTTGGTAACGTATCAGAGTTATCCCTGATAACCATGGAACAGTGTCACATCCAAAAAGGAGAAGATTTGTGAACCCATTAGTGTGGTATGATCTTTCGTTATTCGTGCTATTGTTTGGTGTGGGCGTGTATGTGTTTGCTACCGTTAGAATTACGAATTTACATAAGGTGTATTTTTTGTTTCACGGTTTGATGATGATGTGGCCTTTCTGTCAATTTGCGAGTATGCTCACGGATGATCCCGGCTTGCAATTGTTCTATGTCTTGCTGTCCTTTGTGGCCGTCTCTCTGCTGGGGGGCGGATGGCTACTGCTAACGCTCTTTATTACCGGTTATGCCGAACGACTCAGCCAAAGGCGGCTGGTGCTGCTGTTTGTACCCGCTGTGATCGGAGCGATTGGAGTCGTTTTGAATCCATGGCATGATTTTGTCATGCCTCTGGAGGGCGGTTATATCGAGCGTGCCTATGGCCCGTGGTTTTGGGTGGTCATGTTCATCTTGGTGAGCTACTTCGTGACGTCCCTCGTCATTATGTTTCGTGCGGTACTTTCCGCTAGGACACCCGTCATGATTCAAAAGCAGGTCAGAATCACCCTTTGGGGAATTTTTGTGCTGGCCATGTTTGCAACGTTGGATGCGGTCCTCAATGTATTGTTGAGCAGCTGGCTACCAATTATTCCGGGTCTGACCTCGCTGGGAATTTTCCTGTCCGACCTGTTCTTCGTGTATGTGATCAAAAGGTACAACGTGTTCAATCTGGTCTCCATTGCCCATGAGGATGTCATTAATACGATCCCGTATGGAATTCTGGTGCTGGATGAGAACGAAGTGATTGTGGAGGTGAACAAAGCCTCTCGTTTTTTCATAGAACAACAGGTAGGAGATGTCTGGGACATGGAGGCATTTCTCGCTGGGGTGTCTGTCGAAGGAAATGTCCGGAAGTTTCTGAACAAGTATCGTTTGAAAAAAATGGAGCTGTGCCAGATCGAAGTGATCGTAGAGAAAGACGGCCAGCTCTGCCACTATATTCTGCAATCTTCTCCGATTGTAGACTCGGCGCTTGCACCACTAGGGCACCTGCTGACGTTCCAGGATGTCTCGCAGGAGCGCTTCTATGCTAAAACGATGAACCAGCAGTACAAGACGCTACAAGAGCGCAATGAGGCACTAGATCTGATTCGGCAGGAGTTGTCCGAAGCCAATCGCAAACTGGAAGAACTGGTGCTGACGGATAGTCTGACGCAATGTTATAACCGTCGTTACCTGACGCAACATCTGAATCATGAAGTACTCACAAACCTGCAATATAAAATGCCGTTCTCCCTCATGCTGCTTGATATCGACCACTTCAAAGCCATTAATGACCACTATGGTCATGTGGTTGGGGACGAAGTTCTGGTGCGCACGGCAGAGGCCCTTCGGCAATCTGTGCGCAGTACCGATATTCTGACTCGCTATGGCGGAGAGGAATTCATGATTTACCTGCCGCATACGGAGCATGATCTAGCGCTGGATATGGCGGAGCGTGTAAGACAGGCCGTGGAGTCCAACCGGATTGCATTGAATTATGGGTTGGGGGAAATAGCGATTACAATTAGCGTTGGTATTCTATCGATTGATGATTTTGCATATGAGGACGAAGCCGTGCCGGAGGATGGTGAACGCTATTTAATTCAGCTATTTGATGCAGTGGACAAGGCGCTATATCAGGCGAAGCAAAAGGGCCGGAACCGGGTGGAGTATGGGGTGTTGGCGCGGGGCGTGGTGTGAGACGGGTAATGTGGAAAAAGAGTGGAGAAAAAGGCTCCACTCTTGGAAAGAATATGTATGATATACATGTTCAAATTAACGTTCATCTGAAAGCTTTTTGGCATTTTCAATGGATATCAGAATTTCCTTGTTAATTCTGGTTAAAGATTCGATTTGTTCCGCATGTTGACCGCTAACTAAAGTCATATGCTCGTCTAAGGCTCTTCTGTACAAAGAGTCTTCTTTGAATTTAAAAAGTTGCTCGGCAGGAACCTGAAAGCCATTTATGATCTTCTCGAGCGTCTCCAAGGAAATGTTGCGATCTCCTCGTTCAACTCCACCAATATAACTGTAATGAAGACCCGCGGCTTCAGCCAGTTGTTCCTGAGTCCAGCCCTTGACCTTCCTTAATTCACGAATCCGATTACCAACAGCTTCTGGTAAACTCATTTGATCACCTCCACTTAAGGTTAGAAGAGGATATAAAGTCATGACAGACTAACGGGTGTGAAATAAATTCAGTTATAATAGTACTTATTAGTACAATTTATATTGATCTTCTTTTTGTTTATCTATACAATAATTTCAAATGAGCTAATAAAAGGAGGCCTCCCTTTGCGATCATCAATCCTGAAATCACTCAAACCGGACATTATTGTTGATATGCTCGATATGGCTGTGGCATTTGAAAATTGGAACAAGGTGCTGGAGACAGCGGACGTGTTGTACCAGTGCGCGCAGTGTATATATGAAGAACGGGTGGAGTGTCAGGAGGAAGGTGGGTCTAAACTTCATTTACGTACTGAACGTCTATTGGTTTATTACATAGGATGGAGTCATATGATGCGAGGGATGGCTTTTCAGAAGCTGGGGCAGATCGATCAGGCGCGAGCTTGTATCCGGCAGTATGCAGCATTGGGGTGTATGGAAGGATTGGATGAGGCAGAGCTGCAAGTTGTGCAGGAGTTCAAACGTAAAGCTGAAATAAATCGCTATGCACTTGAGATTGAAATAGGACAGGTCGAACTGCTGGAAGGCTATGTGAACCTGTTGCTGGAGAGTCCGGAGGAACGTTTGTCAGGGTTGAAGGTGATCACAGAGGCCGCGGTGCGGCAGGGGTGGCGGATTGATTTTATCATACAGATGCTTGAGGAGAAGGTTGATGGGTCGGGAGTGGGGATAGATTCGTTAAACAACGATGATATGTACCACTATTGTTACCAAAGGGCTTTATATGAACAGTGGATGGGAAGGCCGCAGGAGGCAGTGGAATTTATTTTGAAGGCGATGTGTATAGCGGACAGGCTGGGGATGGAGAGGCATATTATCAAGTGTACAGTGGTATTGGAGTCGTTGCGAGAAATAGCGACGGAGGAGCAGATTGAGCGGTATCGGGTGTTTTTGGCGGGGATAAAGTAGGGGGCGTTATTGGGTTTACTGAAAATGGTAGGATGTGCTTGGATGTGGGTATATGCATATAGGACTATAGCACCGATGAGTGGTGTGTCAGATGTCGGGGTATAGGTAAATTCAGGATGTTAGCCGGATGGTTTTACATATTATACTTCTGCTAACATAGGATAATCCTATTTCAAATGAGCGGAGAAAGCGTATGAGTACAATCAAAGTGACCCCTGAACAATTACATCACGTATCCAATCAGGTGGATCAGGCGAGACAACAGTTGGAGCATATCCAGGATAACCTTTCAAGGCAGATCATGTTTCTTCAGGCTGTATGGCTGGGTGTGACGCAGGAGCGTTTTTATGGTGATTTTGCACGGTCACGTCCTGTATTACAGAAAGCACTGGAGAGCATGTTGTATACTTCGAAAGAGTTAAAGGATATTGCTACGAGGTTTGAGCAGGCAGATGCCGAGAAGGGCAGTCTGGGTGGTGTTATTGGTGCTGTGGGTGCGGCAGCGATGATGAAGAGCTCGGGGAGTGGTGCGGGTTCGGAGGATAAAGGCTACCGGATGGCGCAAGTGAATATGTACGGTAGGCTGATGTGGATGCCAGTGAACGAGAATGGTGTTCCAGATCAAGCTTCTTTGCAGGCGTATCAGAAGGATCAAGGGCATGTAGATATCAATCGGATGCAAGCAGGCCATGCAGAAGATCTGGGGGTAGATCTTAATGCCTTGCAGATTGAAGCCTATGAAAATCGAATTCATCCTTTCACAGGCGAGCCAGTGAATGATCGATATGCACAGATGATGGTGACTTCTCTGAAGTTCAGTCAGATTTTAATGGCTTTTCAGATGGTTCGCGGAAGTATGCCGGGACGCAAAGGCCCGTTTCGCTTGCCTTCATCTCATCCGGCGGTGGCGAAGATGAAGAAGAATTTGGAGGATGTGAAAAAGAATAGAGGTAAGGCTCAAGGGGATACAACAAAAATCGCAAAAACTGAAACTTTAGTTAAAGAAAAAAATAAAACAACATACAAAAACTTGGCTGGGACTGAACTAACATGGGTAGATCATCATCCAAAGAATATTAATCGTGATGTTGATAACTTCCTCGGTAGCTCGAATGTTGGTAAAGCAACGGAAGCCAAGGTTGCCAATTTTGTCAGAGAAGAAACTGACGTTGTTGGGTTTGGTTTAAAAATAATGAAAAAGGATAACCAGCCTGCAGGAGATTTAGATGTTGTTACAAAAGATGCAATAATCGAAGTTAAAGCATCTGTCAAAGCCGTAGATTCTGAACAATTTTTGAAAATGACTCAGCGTGACCATCCTGACTTTTTCAATCCCGAGAACAAAAAAGTCATTTTATATATTGATAAGCCGATCCAAAAATTAAGGAATGAACATGAAGTCATGTTAAAAGATATTGAGTCCTATGGAGTTACGGTTGTTAATTCGCTGGATAAATTAAAGGAGGCAATGAAATAGCATGGGAACAACAGCTTTTTTTCTAACGGAGCGTGAAAAGTATTCACCAGAAAAGTTTTTATCTGACACTATTATTGCTGTGTTTCAATCAGATCATAGACTGATTTTTGATAATCATAAACATAGTAAAAATGGGAGGTTTTCTTCAACAACCATGAATGTTCTAAGTCATTCGTACAATAGTGTTGAGAATAACCACCAATTTATTCTATATGTAAAGGCAAAAGAAAATAAAAGTGTTTTATTTCATGATTACGAAGATCTGAATTTAGACCCTAAACAGGATCTCATTCGGGTAGGTACAATAGAAGAGGTATTTGGTGCAGAAGAGGTTATTTTTCAATTTGTTTATGAATATTTGAAGCTTAACCAATCGGACTACTTTTGGGTAGCAGATTACGACTGGGTCTACACATGGGAAGATATTAAGAAACTAAACTCCATGTCCTACGACTCAGACTGGTGTTATAAAGATCCTAAGATGATGGGATAGATCAAGGAAGGATTAGTTTAAATGAAAGAGAGAATTAATCACACCTATTATGTTGTATATGAGGGACAACCGGAAATTTCGTTTTTCTTTGAGAGTCCTATTGAAAAGCATATTCTTAAAATGTGGAATGGGTATTTTGAGACGCTACTTGATCTTATGACTCAGTACGCCCCTTCTGATGAATATATATTACATGAATACTGTGCTCATGAAGGGTGGTACGATGAGAGTCCTTGGGAAATACAAAACATTGATGCGGCTATTCGTTTATTCGAGTCTTTTGATCTTAATAAAGCCAGTGGTGAGCAACTAGAACAAGTAAAAAACATCGTTCCTGACATTCCAGGAGTAGCACATCAGATAACGGCTTTTCTTGAAAAGGCCAAAACAAACGGATGCAAAGCATATATTGAATATGATTGAGTGGAACCGGAGTGTGCTCAAAATATGTTCGCGATTTCGTTTAAAGCCATAGATGATTTGGACTCGTTAGAGCAAATGTCTGCAGAGCAGTTTGATCAGGCCAAACAAGATATAGATGGAATGATTGAATTGGATTTCAACGGAAGTACGTATGGCATGTTTTTTGATGATTGCCCATTCGGTAATGAGAGACTCATCAGATGGTTTGCTGACTTACTGACGGTGGCTCAGATGATAGGTGTGAATCCGTACGTCGCTTATCGAATTCCTGATAGTGCTAATCTATGGTTGGAGTTTAAAGCACATGGAGAAGAACTGCTAGTTAGCTTAGTGGAAGATACGGATCGTGAAGTTATTTGGACTTATTTATTACTGAACCGCTTGAGGAATTCAAGTACTCAACATGGAGTGGGGTTTCTATAAATTTGGAGTCGTTTGTCAAAGAAATCATACGTAATACACATCTGTTTCTGGATTTCATCTCTGAACTCAACGCTAAACTACTGAAAAGTGAGAATGTTGCAAGAATGAATGCGAAGTTATCTGATTTAGAGCCAGAATCCTCAACGTGAAATATATCAGCAGAACTATATATGCACCAAGAAGTTATCAAGATAATGCGAAAGAGCGATTCTTCATATGAATGATCCCGTGATTGAGAAGTATAGAGAGGAACTAATTCATGTTTTAAGCCAAAAGGCATTACAGTTATTTTCGCTAGAGACCCGTATGACATCCAAGGATAATCACTATACATTAATGAATGCTAAATTTTTCTTGTATTTTACAGCCTGAGGATGTATCAGTGAGTTTTACACGGAAAGAGTTAGTCTAAATATTGGCTACAACTTATAGATATCAGGATTCTCTCGGCAACTGGAGTTAATTTTAAGCTGGCTAACAGTCAGACTGCAGAAAGATCCTTCAGATAAACTATCTGTCGGTGCTATACTTTTATCAAGTTGTCTATGATAGTTTATTACGCTTGAGAATAACAAGCACTGCGTCTCCTGCTGAACGTGAGAAGGTTGTAAAAGGGATACAATAAGATGGTTCGATATCCCACAAGAGAATTAAGTAGTACGAATGCCGAGAAATGTAGGTAATTTGATGTATGACTGTTTGTTACTTTGATGAGAGTATAAAAAAAGTGAGTTCATGATAAAATCAATCCCTCACTTGAATATATTATATTAATTTTTGCAATATGTCGGTATTGAAACCGATTACTGACTGTTCATACCCATTCTCATCGATCACAACTGTAAAGGGGAAGCCTTGAATAGAATCTCGAAGGCCTGTATCCACAATTTCGGTATAACTTACCTCACTAAATTCAATTTCTTTTTCCTTTAACCATATTTTCATCCGGGTACAGTAGATACAGTTTGGCGTAGTATAAACAATCAATTTTTTCATTTTTTTAATCCTCCTATTGAAATAATTATTAAAGAAGAGATAAGTCATGGCGGAATATATGTTAAAGTGTCGAGTAAATCTTAAAATACAACTACTTTACTTAAAATGACCTAGAAAATTTCAAAGTGTTAAGTTGCATTTGTTATAATCCCTAATAATTATATAGCCATATCTGTTGCAAAAGCCCATAAATAGATAAATATTGCACAAAAAATCTGCTCTGAGCTATAGCAGTTGGGTTATGTAATTCAATGAACTGGGGACTTTTGCTTTGCCCTTAAAGTAGAAATTTTACTTGTAAATAGTACTTCAATGAATTCAATTATCATTAATTCTCAGGTTAACTGCTTAAAAAACATTCAAACATTATAAGAATCTCTGCTCTCGTTTACAAATTCTATAAAGCCAGGGACTTTTTCGATGTCATATCTATATACAGCTTCGATAATCTTCATTTTAATTTCTTGTTGCAGATCATTTCGATTTTGTAGATGAGTTTAAACTTTTTTGAAGTTTGGGATTAAATTTCACAATGATCGTTTCCATGGCTTGAGTATCATTTTGCTTTGCTTGCTTTAGTAAATTTAACAAACAATCCATTATTTTTACTCATCCTTTCTTTGTTCAATATAGTTCTTAATTTTTTTTAAAGCTTTTGTACGCAGTTTTGATACAGACTGTTGAGAAACATTATTTGTTCGAGCGATTTGAGTATCTGATAATTCCATAATGTAAGCTTTAACTAAAATCTCTTTTTCTTTCTTGGTTAGCTGATGTATAGCTTTAAACAATATGGGATCAGAAAATAATTCTCCGAGGCTAACCTCCTTCTCATCATTTTTGACTGTATTTTTTTCTAATAAATACGAATTTTCTTGATTGTCCAACACGAGTACAGATCTTTGACTATTCTTTCTTTCCTTTCTATCGAAATCGATTGAAGCAAAGCGAATTAAAGATAGGATGTAAGATGTAAAACGAATCTCAAAATAAAATGAGCGAAAACATTCATCCAGTTTTATCATATTTTTTGAAGTTGGATAGTTTATATAGTCAAAAATCAATTTTTTATGCTTGTCATTATCCATAAAGTCTTTTAAAATTGGATTTTTTTTTTGTTTTTTAATCAAATCATCTAAGTTATTCATAAAAATTCCTCCTAAATGAATATATATATATTTAAGTGGTGCAACTCAATGGATTAACAACCATAAAAAAGAAATATGAGAACTTATGTTCCTATTATAGTGATTTTTACTGAAAAAAAAAACCTTCTACTGTGGAAGGTTTTTTAGTTATCCAATTAATGAGCAACCTTTCTTATTTATCCTTACAAATGTTAGTAAAATAATGCCCGCATTGTTCTGGGGTAAAATTACAGATGCAAATATTTACTCCTAGCGAGTCATAACATTCACTTTCAATTCTCTTTAGATGGCGCGCATAATTCTCGCAGATCTCTTGGTAGAACTCCAAGTCAATGGGATCAATCATATTAACAATTTTATTGCTAAGTGCCAATAATTCTAATCTGAAAAAAAGATGCCTCTTTCTCCAATGGCTTAAACTCTTATCCATTTAAAATCCTCCTTACTATTTCTATGATAAAGTGAAGAGTACGCTCTCTTTCACAACTCGTTGTATAAACTATTTTTCTCACACATGTAGTTATTTGCATTTAGGATTTCAGTATTTACAGAGCTAAACGACAGTAGCTTCAAAATCTAGCTGCGCTCCTCGTGCAAGTCTGAACTAAGTTTTATAGATATTAAGTTCCTGCTATCTCAGATATTTATGTTCTTCTACAACTGAAACACGACAGGTGTCTTTCTCCATTTCATAATGTATCGAGTAAAGGTTTAACCTTCTTTGATGGCATAAAAAAATCCCCTCCATTTTTCACTGTCTACATTGAGGGGGTAATTCGATAAGAATCAAGTTTTCAGACGAACTTGATTAAGATTTTTCGTCTAACATATGGAGGGAATGCGTTTTCAAAAATTGAAAGAATTAATAATTAGTTTAACCTTATAAAGTTACTTTTTATTCCAAAATACAAAAGGATCCCTGCTGCTACAAAAGTGACTGCAAGTAATAATCCACCAAAAATGATAATCTTGTCAGTGGTATTCCACTTCTTTCCCATTGTAATCCACTCCTTGCTTTCAATTTTCAGGAATCTTTAGACCTGATTATAGCACATACTCTGTTTTTTTTCTTACGGTTGTGATTAGAAATTCTGGTGACACTTTAGTTTTTGAATCAAATGTTAAAAGCGTTTGGTCAATAAAAAAATGAGGTGATAAGAAATGAAAATCATTAACAACCTGCAACAAACTCCTGAAAGAACGGAATCACTGTTTCATGATCTGTTGAATACTACCCAGTTTGGGAAAGTCAATGAACAGACGAAAGTAAACCTTCTAAATGAATACCCTGTTGAGAAGGTATCGTATCAGATGACATTAGTATATGAAGAACAGCCATCTGTGCAATTAGAAATTTTGTTTGTAAAATACAACGGAAATACGGTGCTTTCCTTTGAACGGGTTATTAATGGCACATCTAAACGTTCTCTGGTGGTGACGGGATACTTTGTTGAAGGTAATAATCTTAAGCAGATTGAGGTCCAAGCTAACAACGAAATTTTAGTGACAGAGAGTACAGCGGGTGATAATATTTTTTCTTTTATGAACTTGATTCCGGAAGGTTCAGAAATGAAAGTACAAAGTATATTTGATGGAGTTGGTTGTTTAGTTTTCCGTGATGATAATAATAAATCTCATATTTATAAGCACTGTGGTAAAGGGTGTGGAGATGGATCATCAAGTGGTGGAGGAACTCCAATTAATACTCTTGATTACTGTTGTCGAGCACATGATCGTTGCTATTCCAACTTTGGTTTTGATGATTGCGGTTGCGATTCGGAGCTTGAGAAATGCTCAAGAACTGCAACTGATTCACCGGGTTGGCGCTCTGTTTATATGTGGGCAGGAAGCAAAAGTTGTAAGAAGTAGTTTGATTGAATCGAAAAGAACGCTGAGACTTCTCAGCGTTCTTTTTTCATTGCACCAAATTCACATCAATAGCTTTCTAGGCCTAAATTAGAACAGCTAAATAAAGTAACATCGAGGTAAATATAAAAGACTCAGGTTATGTATGTCGACCTAATTTAATATCTAACCGCCTCTTTTGATGCAATTGTCAAATCGATGACTTTGTATCGCTCTCCTTAAACTTTGGTGCTTTAATAACCTCAGGAATCTATTTTAAATTGTGCAATTGGAGCGAATATCATCTCCACCTCACTTTCCTCTCTAGGATTAACTCAAGCATTTGAACGGTTATTCGATATATAAATTTCAGTAAATTCTATTTTCGTTCAGCAAAACATTTATTTATGGCTATATCTGGGTTTAACACCTAGTCGAATGTATAACAAGAAGGGTGCAGTATAAACTGCACCCTTCTTAACTCTCAAAAGTTAAACTTTTAACATCCGCAACGTTGAAAAACTATATTCCCGTTGGGAGGGAGGATTTTAAATATTCCAGAGCAACCTTCATTATGTTGACAACAACTCCGCTCTTTAAAACATGTGATTTCTGCTTGTGGCTTTACGATCTTATCCTTGAGTGTCTTTTCCATAGTATACCTCCGTAATATATTTTAATTTGTACACTTAATAAAGTGTTGTAAGTGAGACTGATAACAACCTTGTTATATTGCTGTGTTGAAAATAATAAATTATACACAAATACCAATTTATGATATAATAAATCGCTACATATTAGGGGGGGGAGTATGACAATGTATTTCCGTTGTTTCGTATTATCTTTTATATTCATATTTTTCATCGTTTTAGCGGGTTGTAATACTTCTGAAGAAAACTCTGCAATTAAGACGGCAAGAGGATACAAAACAAAAGAGTTTAATATAGACCTTCTTAATGCCTCTAGTCCTGAAGGTATAGAGAAACAGATGCAGTCTACAGAATCTTACTTATCAGAGGAATACTATCTGAAACAATATGATAGTAAGAATATTGCTTTACCTTTACAAATTGCAAAAAAAGAGCAAGCATCACTCTCTACAAAAGATTTGAAGCTTAAGGTGAAAAAAAATAATGGTGAAAATATCACCTTAGATTATAGGTTGAGGCTACAATTAGAATATAAGGAAGCTCATAAGGTAGATAAAATTGATATAAAGGGAGTATTAACTTTAGAAGAAATAAACGGAACTTGGTTAATAAAAAATGATGAGTATAATATTAAAGACTTAAAGAATTTGCTTACTTCCAAATAAAGAGGAGCACACATAGTTTGTGAGCTCCTCTTCTTTATATGTGAATTACTTCATTTGGGAGTTTTAAGTGGGCTATCTTTCTTAACTTTGTGAATCAGACTTAATGTTATTAAATTCTTGTATAGTACTATTCAGTTTATTAACAGAATTGTCAAGCCGATCTAATTTTTCTCCCAAAGTTTGCAAAATGTAGCGGATCAGTATAAAACATAGTGAAACAGGGAAGCCAACATTAGCGATCAATGATACTATCTCCTCAGCACTCATTCGTTTCCTCCCTTCTAAGGGATTCTAAAACTCTCTTTTGAGTTTCCATCTACACCCTCAACTTAATAATAAGGGGATACCCGGATTTGAACCGGGGCTCAAGGTTTTGCAGACCATTGCCTTACCACTTGGCTATACCCCCATGTTAATTGTTGACGGATGCTAATACCAATCACAATGTTATTTTGTTTGCATAATCTGAAAATTTGCCGAGTTTATTATGGTCTAGTGAAAGCACTCTAATGTTTTGTTCTGTAATAATAGTTTGTTTTTTAAGCTCTCTATAGAGTCTGTCCACAGATAAGTTCTTTCCTAACTTCTGTAAGATCAAGGCTGCTGCGCCGGCGACATGTGGTGCAGCCATAGAGGTTCCTGTTAACTGAGCATACATTCCATTGGGAACAGTTGAATAAATTTGTGTGCCTGGAGCATATAAGTCTACTTCATCATTTGTATTACTGAATGCAGCTACTATTTTTTCATAATCTACCGCTCCGACAGCAATGACTTCTGGATAATAAGCAGGATAGAGTATCTCATCAGTATCCAGATTCCCATCACCATAATTTCCTGATGAGTTTACTATTAAAATATCATTTTTAACCGCTACTCGTATGGCTAAATGCAGCATAGGATCTGGTTCAGCTCCGCCAAAGGACATGGTGATTATTCTCACCCGTTCTTGATTTGTCCCACGCCAGTAAATTGCATGGAAAATTGCTCTGATAACGTCATTGTATGTTCCTGAGCCATCACCTGAGATCACTTTTAGAATCAGCAATTTTGCTTCAGGAGCAACACCTACAATTCCCTTACCATTGTAAGAACCCGCAATAATTCCAGCTACATGAGTACCGTGCTGTAAATTATCCTCAAAAATTGAACTATCTCCTTTATAATCTGAGGTGAAATTATATCCTCCGATAATTCGATCTTTCAAATCAGGATGATCTGATTGACAACCACTATCTAGTACTGCTACTACAATACCCTTACCTGTTATTCCTTTACTCCAGAAGGTTGGAGCCCCTATAAATGAAATCCCTTTTGGAACTTCAGTATGAGAATCGGAGTTATTATCTAAATGATATTTATCGAGAGCTAATTTAGTCATTTCACCGCCTCCTTTTTGGATGAAAAAGATATATAACATATAGTGAATGATCAGAATAATTTCACAACTTTTAGAAAATGTTTGTTAAGAGATATTTATAGTCGATATGTAATACCTTAATATATAATTGACAGTTCTCTTATTCTCATATTTATAAATTTTCGAGTACGGAATACATAGCCATTGAAATGCCGAAGGCTACTGGTCATCTACTTGAAGACTACGAAACAGGCTTGTAGAACAGCATATGAAACAAAAAAACATACCCAATCCGCTCTCAATCGAGAGACGGATTTTTTTGCGTCCAATCAACCAAAAATATCTTGTCAAAACGTAATCATTACGATAAGATAATACTCATTGTTTAGATGATAATGATTACGATTAAAAACCATATGAAAAAGAATGAGAGAGGGGCATGACCTTGTTTACGAAAAAGAAGCCTTTGCTGGCGCTAATCTCCTTGGCCCTGAGTGCGGCAGTGTTACTCACCGCTTGTGGAGCATCCACATCTAGTCCGGCAGCGCAAGGCGATACCAATACTCAAGGGAATAAGAACGTTCACTTCCTATATAACTTCTCCACCAGCTCACTTGATCCACATATGGATTCAAGTTATGTGCCGCTGCGTGCGGGCATTACGGAAACGCTCTTGCGTCTGGATGAGGACAATCTGACCGTTGCACCGTGGCTCGCCGAGAGCTGGGAGAGTAAAGATGGTCAGCACTGGACGATTAACTTGCGAGACAATGTGACCTTCCAGAACGGCAAACCGATGACAGGCGAAGCGGTTAAGGCATCCCTGGAGCGGTCGCTGAAAGAGAACGTAGCCATCCAAAATACATTGAAGGTGGATACGATCAAAGCCGAGGGGAACAAACTGGAGATCACAACGACTGAGCCGTTCCCGGAATTCGCATCCGAGCTGGTTAACCCGAACACGGCGATCATTGATGTCAGTGAGCCTGATATTGTGAACAAGCCTGTCGGTACAGGCCCGTTCAAACTGACTTCTTTTACGGCAGGCAGCAAGCTGGAGCTGAGCCGCTACGATGCATATTGGGACGGTGCTTCGCCGCTGGATTCCGTAACATTTTCGTTCAATGAAGATGCCAACGCACGTTCGCTTGCACTGAAGTCCGGTCAAGTAGATGTTGTCTACCGCCCGGAAGTGGAAAGTCTGGAATCTCTCAAAGCCATCGACGGGCTAAAAGTTGAGTCCACATCTACGTTCCGCGTGCATCAGTTAACGATGAATATGCAGCGGGAGAGCATGAAGGATGTGAATGTCCGCCGAGCGCTCGATGCGCTGATTGACCGGAAAGGCATTGTCGATACGATCCTGCTTGGCTACGGTGAGCCTGCCATTGGCCCGTTTCTGCCATCACTGCCTTTTGCGCCTAAATATACACATACAACAACAGAAACCGGCCCGGATGTGGCTGTAAAATATCTTGGTGAAGCTGGCTACACCCAGCAAAACGGTGTGATGGCCAAGGACGGTAAACCATTGAAACTGACGCTGCTCACCTATTCGTCACGCGCCGATCTGCCGCTGATTGCACAGGTATTCCAGTCGGATGCGAAAAAGATCGGAATCGATGTACAGATTCGTCAGATTGATGCACCGGAAGAATACATGGCTTCCAACCGGGACTGGGACATCGCTACATACAGTAATCTGACCGCTCCACGCGGGGATGCGGGTTACTATCTGAATGCGACATATCATCCGAAGGGTGCGCTGAACTTCAGCGGATCGGAAGACCCGGCACTGACCAAGATCATCGACGAACTGAACCTTACCGTTGAACCCCAGAAACGCGCGGAGCTGGCAGAGAAAGCAGCGAATTATGTACATGATAACGTGCTGAACTCCTTTGTACTGCATCCAGCAACGATTGTGGCCTACAACGGCAAGAAGGTGAAGAACTGGGTCACCACGCGCAGTGAATATTACATGATTACAAACAAGCTGGATGTGATGTAATGTTTCGCATTTTGCTTCGCAAGTTTCTAGAGGTATTTGTATTCCTGCTCTTCATTATGTTTGTAAGCTTCCTGTTCATCCGGCTTGCTCCCGGCGATCCGGTGCTGACCATCCTGAATGTTGAGGAATTATCGGTGAGCAAGGAGCAAGTCGAAGCACTGCGCGAGGAGATGGGCTTTAATGACTCGCTTCCCGTGCAATTTGGCCGCTGGCTGCTTGATTTTGTACGGATGGACTTTGGTGTGTCCTATTCAACAGGTCAGCCGGTAATGCAGACACTGATGCGCGCACTTCCGGCAACAGCGGAGCTGACGATCGGTTCACTGCTGGTCATGCTGATCGTGGCCATCCCGCTGGGCTCCCTGTCGGCACTCTACCGGGGGAGGTGGATCGACCAGGGCAGCCGCATCTTGTCGATCCTGGGTGCAGCTGTGCCCAGCTTCTGGCTGGGACTGATCCTAATTGACCTTTTCGGCGTGCGATTTGGCAGTCTGCCCACGATGGGACGAGATGGATTCACCTCACTTATTCTGCCTTCGCTGACGCTGGGACTAGCCATCTCCAGCGTTTATGTACGTCTTTTACGTTCTAGCCTACTGGACTCTTTGAGTCAGGAATTTGTGCGCTCTGCCCGGGCCAGAGGGCTTTCGGAGGGGCGTATTTTCTTCCTACATGCTTTCAGACACAGTCTGCCTCCGGTGATCACCGTATTTGGGGTCAGTCTGGGAAGTCTGATTGGCGGCGTTGTGGTGATTGAAGTGCTGTTTGCTTATCCGGGCATCGGCAAGCTGGTGGTTGATGCCATTCGCCAGCGCGATTATCCATTAATTCAAGGATACATCCTGATCATGGCGGTTGTCGTGTTTCTGGTGAATACCGCAGTTGATCTTTCATATCGTTATCTGAACCCCGAAATGAAACTGAAGGAAAGGGAGGCCCACCGATGAAAACAATGCCCCTGCGCATGCCGTCAACTAAAATAAAAAAGCACAGCTGGCAGGCCATCATCGGCATGCTGTTTGCACTACTCGTTATCGCGACCTCCCTCTATACCTTTCTATATCTGAAACATGATCATACCCTCACCGACCTGCGCAGCAGGTTGCAAGGAATGAGTGCACTTCATCCGCTCGGAACCGACCATCTAGGCCGTGATGTGCTGACACGCCTGCTGCTTGGCGGTGGTCAGACCTTGGGTTACAGCCTGCTTGCGCTCGGCGCAGCACTGCTCATCGGCATTCCTTTTGGCCTGATCGCAGGGTACAAACGCGGCTGGATCGACAAGCTGTTCATGCGTATTGCGGATGCGTTTCTGGCTTTTCCGGACACCATCGTGGCGATTGTGCTGAGTGGTCTGCTTGGTGCGGGCATTGGCAATCTGGTGCTGGCCATTGTCATCGTGAAATGGGTGAGTTATGCACGTTTAGTTCGAAGCACAGTCCTGTCTGAGTCGCAAAAGGATTACATCCGTGTAGCTCGCACGAACGGTCTGTCTGATGCACGAATCATGACCAAACATCTGCTGCCGCATATTGCGGGTCATGTGCTGGTACTGGCGAGTCTGGATCTCGGTAAAATCATCCTGCTGATCTCATCCCTGTCCTACATCGGACTTGGCGCACAGCCGCCGACACCTGAATGGGGAGCGATGCTGAATGACTCACGTCCATACTTCCAATCCAGACCTGAGCTAATGATCTTCCCGGGTCTCGCTATTGTATCGGTTGTGCTGCTGGCGAATATGCTGGGTGACTACCTGAGAGACCGGTTCGATGTGAAAAAGGAGGTGCAGTCATGATTCTCTCCACCCAGGAGCTGAGCATCTTCAGCCAAGAGCGGACGATTGTGGACAGCGTGTCCCTTGCCGTCCGCGAAGGGGAATTCATGGCGCTGGTCGGACAGAGCGGCAGTGGCAAAAGCCTGCTCTCGCAGGCCATCGGGCAGCTACTGCCGTCCAACCTGCGTGCATCTGGACGTATCCTGTTCGAAGGCAGCGACCTGCTCGAACGGAAACCGAAGGAGATGCGTGCACTACGTGGACGCGATATCTCCTATATTTTTCAGGATTACCAGGGAGCGTTCACCCCTTTTCGCAGTATTGGCGGACACTTTGATGAATATCAGAAGGTACACGGAGAGAGGTCTGCTGCGATCCGTAAAAAGCGTGCCGCAGAAGCGCTGGAATCTGTCGGACTCAGCCCCGAGCTGCTTCGCCGCTATCCGTTTCAGCTGAGCGGCGGTCAACTACAGCGAGCATCGATTGCTACATCGCTGATGCTCTCCCCACGTCTGCTCATTGCCGATGAAGCAACGACAGCGCTGGATAGCATGTCCGCGCATCGCGTAATGGAACTGCTCGCACGTAAACAAGCCGAGACGGGCTGTGCAATCCTGTTTATTACGCATGATTGGCGGCATGTGCGCCGATATGCGAATCGTCTGGCTGTTATGAAAGAAGGGCAGATCGTGGAATCGGGTGGTAAACACCGGATTCTGGATCATCCCCAGCATGAATATACACGCCAATTAATAGAAGCCGCTCCTATACTGAGCAGCGAGTTGAAGTCTGGTTTGAAGGAGGTGGGTGCGGAGTGAGAAGCACAGTAAATGACAGGGGTGAGCGATTAAGCCCATCAGATCGCCAAGTTGTGTTACATGTGGAAAAGCTCACCCGCACCTATGCTGGTGCGGAACATCCCGCCATCAACGATATTTCTTTCACGCTGAATCATGGCGAATGCCTGGGTCTTGTCGGAGAGAGTGGCTGTGGCAAAAGCACACTGGCCCGCTGTCTGCTACGCATTGAGGATGCGGATCATGGCTCAATCCAGCTCGGCGGGCAGGACATTGCCCGGCTGGATGGACGCCGTTTGCGACCACACCGTCGCAAGATTCAGATTGTTTTCCAGAATCCTTCAGCTGCACTGAATCCGAAACTTACCATTGGAGCATCCTTGATCGACCCTTATGAGCAACTAGGCCGGGATGCCAAGCTGGCACACTTCACCTATACATCGAAGGAAGCCTACATCCGCCAGCTGCTAGAGGCAGTAGAACTTTCGGGTGAACTGGCGAACCGCTACCCACATGAGTTAAGTGGGGGACAGCGGCAGCGTGTTACTATTGCACGAGCCATCGGCATTGAGCCGGATGTTGTTGTGCTGGATGAGCCGACTGCCAGTCTGGACGTCATTTCACAGGGCGCGATTTTGCAATTGCTCACCGATCTGCGCACATCGCTTGGCCTGTCCTACCTGTTCATCTCACATGATCTGGCCGCGGTTCACCGGATGAGCCAGCGGCTTATCGTGATGCAATCTGGGGAGATCGTAGATCGTTTTGGCGCGGATGCGTTGTTTGCTGAGGAACGCCACCCATATACGAAGGAACTAATTTCGATATTCTGAGGACTCAGCGCGTATGAGCATGTGAACTGACTTCTTACTATAATAAGAGCCGTTATGCGAGGGTTATCATGCATACGGCTCTTTATGCACCCTTTTACACAGATCATCATAGGCTGATGAACGGGTTCTTATGCCAACCATCGCGGAGTTCCTTCTTTGCTTTGAACAAATAAATCTTTCAGGCCTATAACCGGGCTAACGAACCGTGACAAACTAGCGTATACTGAGGGAATAGCTAATATCTTGAAATTGCATATTTAAATTGCTCCATATTATTGATACACTAGTTCAAGGTTATATTCATTCAGACAAGGCGTGAACCCTCGAAGAGTGGGCTTGCAGCCAATGCCAAATCGATAACGCTTACATCCTTTTGGCAAATATAGGGTATAAGGACGGTAAACATGAGCCAGGGACAAACGAGTACAGATGTAATCTTGATCGGTGCCGGAATTATGAGTGCAACTTTGGGAACTTTGCTGAAAGAATTGGCACCAGACTGGAATATTAAGGTTTTTGAGAAGCTTGCCACCGCAGGAGAAGAAAGCTCGAACGAGTGGAACAATGCCGGAACCGGGCATGCCGCGCTGTGCGAACTTAACTATACTGTTGAACGACCAGACAAAACCGTAGATATTAGTAAAGCCATTAAGGTGAATGAGCAATTCCAGGTTTCCAAGCAATTTTGGTCCTATCTGGTGAATAGTCGTCTGATTCGTAATCCGAGGGACTTCATTATGCCGATTCCTCACCTCAGTTATGTGCACGGAGAGAGCAATGTGCAGTTTCTGAAAAGACGATATGATACGTTATCGAGCCACCCTCTGTTCGCAGGCATGGATTTCTCGGACAACCGGGAGGAGCTGGCGAAGTGGATGCCGCTGATGATGAAAGACCGTACAAGCAGTGAGCCGGTTGCAGCGACCAAGATTGACTCCGGTACGGACGTTAACTTTGGTGCTTTAACGCGTATGCTGATCACACATCTGCAAGAACAAAAGGTGGAAGTCCACTATAAACATAGCGTGAAGAATATTAAACGCAAGAGCGATAAATCATGGGAACTGACCGTGAAAAATCTGACGAGTGGAGTCGTTGAACGCCATCGGGCGAAGTTCGTCTTCATTGGTGCGGGCGGCGGAAGTCTACACTTGCTCCAGAAGACTGGTATTCCGGAAGGTAAACATATCGGGGGATTCCCGGTAAGTGGTATCTTCATGGTGTGCCAGAATCCGGAGGTGGTAGAACAGCATCATGCCAAAGTATACGGCAAAGCTTCAGTAGGTGCTCCTCCGATGTCAGTGCCGCATCTGGATACACGTTACATCGACAACCAGAAGTCACTGCTGTTTGGTCCATTTGCCGGTTTCTCACCGAAGTTCCTGAAGACCGGATCGAATGCAGACCTCATCGCATCGGTAAAACTGCATAACCTGTTAACGATGCTTGCGGCTGGCGTGAAGGAACTCTCACTCACTAAGTATCTCATTCAACAGCTCATGTTAACGAAGGAACAACGCATGAAGGAACTGCGTGATTTCGTACCAAGTGCCAAGAGTGAGGATTGGGATATGGTGCTGGCAGGTCAACGTGTGCAGGTGATCAAGGACACCGTTCAGGGTGGCAAAGGCACGTTGCAATTCGGGACCGAGGTTGTGACTGCGGCGGATGGTTCCATTGCGGCACTGCTAGGCGCATCTCCTGGTGCTTCAACGGCGGTTCAAGTCATGCTGGAGATTCTGCAGCGCTGCTTCCCTCAGAACATGGAGGCATGGGAGCCAAAGATCAAAGAAATGATTCCGTCTTATGGCATATCACTCGCGGACAATCTCGATCTGTTGCGTGAGGTGAACCTGTCTACGGCAAAATCGCTGGGGTTATCGGATGAGAAGCAAGCATTGCATGTGTAAGGATAAACGGCTTCAGTTCATTTAAACCAGGAGATGAAGCAAGAAAGCAAAGAAGCAACAAAGTTTAATAGTAAATAAAGCTGAGTCCGGATTAGATCCAGGCTCAGCTTTTTATGATTTATTTACCTCAAATTTAGCTTAAAACGAATCCATGTCCATCTGGTCAGGGATAAAAAAGGAAACCTTCGTCCCCTGCCCCGGAGTGCTGACGATCGTCAAACCTTGCCCATAGAGCTGATTCA
This sequence comes from Paenibacillus sp. TSA_86.1, assembly GCF_052691815.1. Classification (NCBI taxonomy): domain Bacteria; kingdom Bacillati; phylum Bacillota; class Bacilli; order Caryophanales; family Paenibacillaceae; genus Paenibacillus; species Paenibacillus sp. TSA_86.1. The sequence goes on from NZ_JBQZGE010000006.1 coordinate 64,913, forward strand.
AGCGCCGATGGGTGTTGGTTAAACCAATGCCTCCAGGCTCTAGCGGACTTGGTTTAGGCCAGGCCAAAGCTCGTTCAATCTGCTCCGGTCGCATGCCTGAGCCATTATCTTCAATCTCAATCAGCGTGCCCGCGTCTTGAGTGATGATGCGAATCCATACCGTGCCTCCCTCGACTTGGCTGAGAACGCCATGACGGACAGCATTTTCAATCAACGGCTGTATGGTTAGCGGAGGCAGTATCACATCGATGTCTTGCGGCATGTTCCAGACCACGTTAAGCCGATCCTCGAATCGTTCCTTCTCAATGTAGAGGTAGGCTTGGGAAAGCTCTATCTCGTGGGTGATCTCCACCATTTTCTCCGAATTCACAAAATGAAAACTCGTTTGCAGGTACTCGATAAAAGCATCCCCCAGACGCTGCATCCGATCCGTATCGATCTCACTGAGCATCATAATGGAATTAAGTGTGTTAAACAGGAAGTGAGGCTGGATCTGAGCTTGCAAATAAGCGGCTTCCATGCGCAGTCTCTCATCGATGGACTGTTTCAACACAATTAATGAACCGATGCGGTGTCTTAACTCCACGGCATCGACGGGCTTCGTCACATAATCGGTAGCACCCGCCATAAACCCGGCATAGACATCAGCCGGCTCGTTGCGGGCGGTTAACAACAGAATGGGAAGCTCGGATACGGAGTAACGTTTACGTACATTTTCTGTCAGTTCATAACCGGACATATGAGGCATCATCACATCCGCGATTAATAAATCCCATGACTGTGTATTTAATAGTTCAAGCGCTTCTAGCGCTGAAGTTGCAGGTTGTATATCATATGGTTCATTGGACAGCATCGAGATCAACACGCGCAAGTTTACCGGATCATCATCGACAGCGAGAATGCGAGCAGTCGTCTTCCCAGGCATGACGGGATGCACAGGAAACTGCTCTTCACTTGCACTCACAGCAGTTTCCTCATCATATGGGGCACCCCATCGCGATTGCTCCGTCTGATCCGTCAGATCGGCGTGGTCCGTTAATGCTGCTGTATCTCCCCGGGGTAGCAAGACTTGAAAAATAGATCCTTGTCCAACTACCGACTTCACGGTGAGTTCACCACCATGAAGCTCTGTGAGCTGCTTGCTAATACTTAGACCGAGTCCGATCCCTCCACTCAAACGTGCCTGAGCAGTCCCCTGTTCATACGCATCAAATATACGGGCTTGTAACTCCTCGCTGATCCCGGTACCTGTATCCGAAACTTGCATGACCACACTGTGTTCATCGGCTCTAACCGATACCGTAATAGTACCCTCATCTGTGAATTTGAGTGCGTTATGCAGCAAATTGTACAGGATCTGAACAAGTCGTCTCTCATCCGCCTGGATAAGCGGTAATCCTTCAGGAGTATCCACGATGATCTGGACTCGCTTGCCTTCAGCCATGAATCGGAACATACCAATGACGCCGGATATGACCGAGGCGAGGGATAGCGGTTTTTTCTGCAGTAGGATGCGTTTTTCCCTCAGACGAATAACATCCAGGAGGTCATCAATCAATTGCGACATCTGTCTTCCGATGTTCACGAGCAGCTTCATGTCTTCCGTATGCTGTCCCCCGGGTTGACGCTGTTCACGCTGTTCGCGCACCGCAATACTTTCGGCAATGTTGATGATTCCATGCAGGGGAGTCCGCAGTTCATGAGCTGTGTTCACCAGAAATTGGTCTTTCTGTCGGTCCTCCTCTTTGAGTTGTTCATACAGTTGTTCGATCTCCGTGGAGTTACGAAAATATTTCCTGAACCAGTAGGCCGCAAAGCCGAATATAGCTGCAATAACATCAATTGGGTAGTACACATTGGTTATTTCGTTGTGTGAATTCACGATACCCCAGAGAACGCTGGACAAGCTGCTCATTGCTGCAAAGAGCAAAAAGCTTGCATCGCTTTGTTTGGTTGCGGCCATTTTGAAGAACAGGAGTACAGACCAGCCAATGGCAAACAAATACAGGAAATCAGGAATCTGAGTATGAAGTGCTTGGTATACAAGCGTTACGGGAGCAATGAGCAAAAATAATAGATATCCTCCTACAACGCTGGCATAAGCAAGAAAGAGTTTTCGCCCATGAATGGGATTCGCAAAGCTTCTGGCTAGCATGAGAAGGAGAAGCGCAAATGAAGCATATGAAATTGCCTTGGCTTTAACCATCCAAGTGAAGTTTAGCGGGAGCCAGTTTAATAACAGACCGTCATGGTCAGATACAACCGTTAAGGCTGTTGCCAGTATTAACAAAGAGAAGGTGAGCAGCGCTCGCTGCTTCCGGATAAACAGAAACATCACAAAGGCATAAAGGCTATGAAGAAGCAGTATGGCAAATGTTATTTTCTGCAAATCAATCGATAAACCTCGTTCACTCCCGATGGCTGCAGGAGAACCCAAGTACAGAGAACGTGTGATTCCTCCGCTGAACGGGTCATCGAAATTGGCAGCCTGTACAAGTAGAGTGAGTTCACTCGACTCGCTTGGGGCATAGGTAGTTACAAATGCAGTCCTTTCCGGTTGATAATTTTCGGCATCATTAGCGGGTTGACCGAACTTGGCGACGACTGTTCCGTTGATCTCGATGAGAGATGAAGTCTGAATTTTCTGAGCCCAGAGAGAGACTTCCTTCACTGAAGGGTTCAGCAGGATACTAAGCTCATATGTCCCATATCCGAAAGACGATGTGGCTTGTGGCAACGCTTTGCGCCAGTCACCGGGGACTTGAACCCATGTGGACGACGTATCCGTATCTGAATATGTATCCTGATCCTCTCCGCCAGAGATCAGTGCATGAGGTTTGAATCTCCACTCTCCATCAAGAGAAATAGGGGAAGCATCGGCAAGGTTCCAGCCTCGAAGATCCAGCACCCCTTGAACGGGTTTGGGATGATCAGGTATAGCAAAAGTGGTAGACCACACCCAGCGGAACCCAAGTAGAATAGTCAAAAATAGAAGTGACAACACGACATATCTAGGTATTTTCACATTAGTTATTGGTTTCATGGCAGATTCTAATTTTCGACAAAATATGCCTAACTCCTGCACCAAAGTCCAAACAGTTGAATTTATGAACAGAAATAATAGACGGTTACGCTAAATTGATAGCGTTCCCAATCTAAAGTTTATGGTAAAATTATAGATTAAAGGATGATCAAGCGAGTCGGAGGAGCGTGCATATGAGAGTGATTTTGGTAGATGATGAAAATCTCGCTCTGAGCAGGTTGAATAAATTGTTGTTAGAGAGAGAAGATTGCGAGGTCATCGGTACTTTTTTGAAGGCAGAAGAAGCGATAGAGCAAATCAAGCATCAACTGCCTGACCTTGTTTTCACGGACATTGAAATGCCCGGGATGAATGGAATCGAAGCAACCAAACGAATCCATGAGGTTTCCCCCAGAACGGAAGTTATTTTCACAACGGCATATAACGAACACGCACTGACAGCCTATGGGCTTGAAGTGCTGGATTATATTATGAAGCCTGTAACGCGGAACCGTTTGGATAAAACGATGAAGATGTATCAACGCAGAGCCGTACCGGCACACTTGGATGTGATCGAAGCTCCGGAAGAGCGCGGAATGTTAATTCGCTGCATGGGAATGCTTCAGGTGCAGCTGCATCCGTATGATCCGCCTAAACATCTCAAGTTCAGAACGACCAAGATCAGAGAGTTATTCGCATATTTGCTTCATCATCGCAATAAACCAATCAAACGTGACACCCTGCTTGAACTGTTATGGCCGGAATTGGATGAGAGAAGAGGTATAACGAATCTGCACAGTGGCATTCATCGCTTACGCGGCATGCTGAACGATTTCATGGGTGAAGACCGGATCTCGGTACGCTATCAACAATTTGGCTATATATTGGAAACTGGCGATTTCAGGCTTGATGCGGAAGAGTGGGAGGGCCGTCTTAACCGCTTGCCTTCATTATCATTGTCTACACTTGCTGAGCATCGGTACGTCTCGGATCAATATGAAGGCAAGTATTTCGGCGAGGATGACTACGTATGGGCGGAGTTGGAACGTCAGCGGTTGCATGCGCTCTGGCAGAATCATGCGATGAAGCTTGCACAATATTATATTGAATCAGGACACCCTAATGAAGCCCTAATGTTGTATCACCAGATGCAGCAATTTGATCCGATGATGGAGGAAGCCAGTCTCTCTTTGATGAAGCTGTATGATCGATTAGGCAATAAAGATCCGGTGGTTGCTCAGTATAATCAGCTGGCAGCCGCATTACAACAAGAGGCAGGCATACGTCCGGGTCTCGAAGTGGAATCATGGTATCAGGAATGGAAGCTCAAAAACATGTGAATGTCTGCTTATCGGGATAGTGAGAGTAAGAAAAAATGAATATGTCCTATCTTCTGACAGCCTCATGGATGAGGCTGTTTTCTATATAAGTAACATGTGTTACTCCTTGTAGGGGTACTACAAATACCACTGTTTAGCCTCATCATTAAAGAACCGGGTCACTTCCGGATACTGGTTTAGATCAATCTGGTGTTGTCGCATCATCTTCTGAAGGAAGATGGTGTCTGTGAACATTTTGCTGATGATGAAACTGCATTCCTCTGGCGTATCCCGGAAAGCGCTCACGAACACACGGATCTCGTTAAAATCAAAGAACAGGATATATGAAGCGTAATTTTGAAGTAGAACGGTAAAACAGTAGTCGCGGTATGATCTGAAATCGTTTGAAGCGTCTCCCGCACTAACACGAAGTGAATCCGTATTGGTGGTGATATCGCCATTATTATGGGCACCGGCACTTGTTTCAATAGTTACATCCCTGGTCGTACCATGGAGCAAATCTCTAATGATCTGGAAAAATGCCGCAGGATCATCCACATATAGCTTGAGCATTTCATCCACGTCGTTGATGAGTTGAATGGCTGTCTCCGCACTTTTTACAGAAGGTATGATTAACTTGTTGGAACGACCCTCGATGACATGTAACAGCTCCATGGTTAACGTTTTGCACACTTGAATTTCTTCTGCCGAGATCGCCAGTTTTTCTGTGTATTGGTCTCGATGTGTGGTGTAATGATCATGATAAGCAGCGAAGTATTCCCCGAGCGGCATTCCATTTTTTGTATGTATTAAACGTTGTTCGTGAAATGAGCAAGCATATAATGTTTCCTCATTGACCGGATGCGCGTAGAGATAAAAAAAGAAGAAAAAGTCGCGCAGCCTCTGCTTCTGTTCATCCTTTAAACGGGATATGTCACGCAGATGGGACAGCTGGAGGAAGCTATATTTTTTCATCACATCATTCATCGCACTGTAGGTATTGTGCGTGTTGATGGACAGTGTGCTATTAATCGTGAACAGCAGATAGTAGAGAATCATCTCATCATACACATCCAGTTGCTCAAACGTTTCAGCTAAAACGGGCTTCCAATCCGGCTTTGGTCCATAGTAGGGGTCTTTCGGACGTATTTCAGCCATCCAGTCTGAGAAGGTTTCTTCCGGGTAATCAGCAAAGAACAATGCTGCACTGTCATCCTCATATTGACCATATGCCAACATATATCCGTGCGTGAGTTCCAAGGGGAGATGGAATTGAAGACGAATGTAATCGTTATATAACATTTGTAATTTCATTTTCTCAGGTATCCTCATTTCAAAAATACGTTTGGCTTTCCGGCACTTCTGTCTCGATCTTCACCGTGCTCTCTGGTTTGTACCCTCTGATCGTTCCTCATGGACATTTCTCAAGAAAACAACCAAAAATCATGTCGTAATACTTTCGCCCTGCTCATGGATGCCGAAATCTGAGATGATGAGTTCACCAAAGGTTCGGGTGACGAACTTCGGAACTTCGAGCTCTTGGCCTTCAGGCTATGGCGGTCCTTCCTTCTACATCATTGGAGAATACTAGGGTCGCCGCTCTCCTGAAGATTTCAAATCAGAGAGGAGGCGTCCAGGCTATCATATTCCTTCCTTCTCAAGCTAACCACCAAATGTTAATAGGGATATGGCTTTCCTGGACTCTTTGATCATGAACAATAAATATAACGACAATATCAATAATAGTAATAGTAACACTGACAATTGGAAAGTAAATGTCGATAATCATGTAGATTACAGCAATATAAAAATGAACAGTATCTACGTGCGCAGAGCGGGCAAATTGATGATTCAACCAAGCGAACAACGGCAGCACCTATTACCTAAAAAAATTCTGGCGACAGCGCTTAAAAATATAGAACCCCTCGGTTTCACCTTCTCCACTGAGCTGATGCAGGCACTGCGGACGCTGTCCGAGGAGCAGTTCGCAGCATTGGCCGAACAGCTGGTTAGAGACTTGAAAGTGATGGTCGGTGCCCATGTGAAGTACAAACCGATGTATGCGGGATTCCCGGAGCAGGTAATGGAAGCAGACGAAGCGGAGCTTTACTTAAATGCTGTGCTTCATTACCTGACACATCTTACGCTGGGTGATTTTGAGCCTTCGGCTATGACTGCTGGCGTGCGGTCTCCTTCCCTGGAGCAAACGAAGCTGAAAATCATTGATCTGGGGAGTAAGCAAGCGTTCCAGAAGCTGATCTATCAGTTAATAGAGGCGAAGGGTTCCATCTCGGATACGGACAAAAAAGATATCAAACAAGCGCTGAAACACGCTGATCCGAGTGAGGTCGGAACCTTGTTGCCGGTGGAGATACCGTTTAAGGAGAATGTAGGATTTGTCGTTGCGGTACTATTAAAATATGAACTGGCAAGCATGGAACGTATCGGGGCTTATTTTAAAACGGCAAGCGATGTGCTCCGACTGGCAGTATCCTTGTCGGAGGGGGACGTCAGTCTGGCAACCGCCACGCCTTTTCGTAAATTCAAACGTCGTGAGCGCCGCCTGCTCCTCAACTTGCTGGAGCAATGCGGCTCCATCACGGAGGATATGCTGCGCTACAAGGATCGCTGGATTCGGCTAGGCGAAATTTTGCATCCATCCGAATACAAGCTGCGGTATCCGCGTAGCCAGGCTGCCTTTGATATTTTGCGAAATAACAAGCCGTTCTCAACCTTTAATGGTAGCGTGGAGCTCGCGTTCCAGTATCGGAATATCTGGAGCCTGATCGACCTGTTGTCCCAGCGTCCAGGCGAATTCGCGCGGAAGCTTGATCATATGCTGCGCATCACAGACAATGAAGAATATGTGCTGCTTGCTTTTGGAGAGGTCGCTGCACAAGTGTCTACGCCAGTGTTATTGCAGGTGAGACAGCATTTTGTACAGCGGAATGAAGCGTCAACAATGCGGGTATTTTTCCCGAAGGGCAATGTCGCCAAGGCGGTTGGTATTCCGAATGAGCTGCCGGAGCTGAATGAAGCAGTCTGTCAGGAAGTGGTGCAACTATGCGAGCAGGCTCTGATTACGCGGTTCGCTGAATTCCCTTCGCTCGGTAAGACGTATGTGGATGAGCGGTTGCAGCATTATCTGGTTCCTTTTTCACAGCGATCCGCGAGTAAAGCCTTACGAACGATTGTGAGAGGAAGCCGCATCCCGATGGGGGAGGGCGATACGATTCGTTTCTTCAGCTGGTGGAAAGAGGGCGAAGTGGATGGTACGCCTACAGGGCGTGTGGATATTGATCTGTCTACGGTCATGTATGACAAGGACTGGAACTATGTTGAACATATCTCATATACGAATCTGAAGTCTGTGAAATATAAGGCTGTCCACAGCGGGGATATTGTGACTGCACCTTATGGGGCGAGTGAGTTTATTGATCTGCATATCCCTTCGATTGTGAATTATGGCGGAAGGTATGTGGTGACGACACTGCACTCCTTCACCAGCCATCCGTACTGTAATTTGCCGGAATGTTTTGCAGGTTGGATGATGCGTAAGAAGCCCGGTTCAGGCGAAATCTATGAGCCATCCACGGTGGAGAACAAGATCGATATTACGGCTGATACGCAGATTGCCATTCCCGTTATTCTGGATCTGGTGGAGCGTACGATCATCTGGACGGATCTGGCGCTGACAAGGTACCCGGACTATTACAACAATGTGGAAGGCAATCGGGGAGGCATCGTGCTGATGGGGAAAGCAATGACTTCGTTACGCAAACCTCACCTGTATGACTTGTTCATGCTGCATACCAAGGCGAGAGGTGAACTGGTGGATACGAAGGAGCAGGCCGATACCATCTATGCGGTCAATGAAGGTGTGACACCGTATGATATCGAGCAGATTATGGCGGAATATCTGGCCTGATTCGCACAGGGACGGCATGAATTTGGAATGAATTGGTGATGTGTTGTGTTGTGTTGTGTTGGAAGTATATGAGCATGGGAAAAAGCAAAAGCATAGAGCACGTACTGATAAGAAGGAGCAGCCGCAAGGCTGTTTCTTTTTGTCTTGCTTAGAAGATAAAAGCTGAAAAGGAATATAGTCAGAAGATACACAGGATCATATCGAATGAGATTTTCACTTTAACTCGGGTTTCATATGTTGGAGTTCCACTGTTAACTTGACTTCATTTGACGATGAGTTCCATTTTATAGTAACCTTGGCGTGACTATGCGGTTGTTGCTTTCTTTTTCAAAGAAATGCTCAAAGGAGTGATCTAATCTACATGAATAATAATACAAGTCAAAATACAAGCGTGGATTCCATTCTTGAACAATACGCATTTAATGAGCAATCATCAACCACTGAGCTGATCGAGTTCACATTAAAATCATTGCAGGACTTGTTGCCACATACAGGCCTCAAGGTTGTCAAATCCCGCAAAGCCCTTGAGATGAAAACGAAGGAATTGTTGATATCCATCTATATGCAGGCCAATAGACATAATACAGCAGGAACGAGTATAGAAGTTATGCTGCACTGTAAAGTTACGCATATCAAGCATAAGTCATACACGGGTCTACCGGAAAGTTACTATGAGCATTCGGAGATAAAGTGGTATGAATTATTGGGGAAAGAGGCATTTAAGGACAGCCTCCTATCTATGACGGATTATATTACACAGCACGAAATTCCATTAATTGAGCAGCTTATAACTGATCCTCAAGGTGTGATAGGGGCAAATGAGGAAAATGAAGAAAGCGAACATGAGAAATATAAGGAACATGAGGAATATAAGAACCATGTAAAGCGGAAAGACAAGATATTTCTTTAAAGCCCCCTAATCCAATTGGACACTTTAACTCACCTCAGATACACTAAATGAAATGAGGAGAGCGTCCATGAAAAGACGATTTAGATGTCCGGTTGAGGCGAAAAAGGAATATGTCGTAGAAGTGCTGTCCGGCCTTCGAACGGAGGTCGTGGCACGAAAGTACGGCATGTCTCCTAAAACACTAACGACTTGGATTCGTCAATATGAAGATGAGGTGGGGGAACTCGTGGCTAAAAAAGAAAAAGAAACACGACAAATACAGCAAGACGCAGCCAATTATCAAGAACTACAGGAAAAATATGATGAGGCCTTGAAGCTTCTTGGCGCAAAAGAATTAGAAAACCAGATTCTCAAAGATCTGGTTAAAAAAAAGTACCCCGATTACAAACAGCGATAGTTTGGATTGAGCAAGGTTATCCTGTCCGCACCGTGCTTCGGATCTGCGACATCCCTCGCTCAACATACTATTACCATTTGAAACACCCCGAACGGCAGCAACCCATAAGTAGCGGACGGAAAATCCCTGGTCACTCCTACAACCAGCAGGGAAAACGGATTTCGGATAACCGAATTGTCGGGTTTCTTCGTCGTTTGATTCAAGGGCCAGACGCGGCGTTTGGTTACCGAAAACTGACCGTGTTGTTGCGCAGAAAATATAAGCTGGTCATAAACAAAAAGAAGGTATACCGGCTTTGTAAGTCCCTCGGTATCCTTCTTCCTCAGCGCGAACGAACGAATACTGTACCGAGGAGAGTAGCCAATAACCGAGTGGTGGATGGCCCCAACCAACTGTGGCAGATGGATATTAAGTATGGTTATGTTGCTGGGAAACGTCGGCACTTTTTTCTCGCAAGTATTATCGATGTTTTTGATCGCCGAATTGTCGCTCACCATCGCGGTAAAGCCTGCGACACGCAGAGCATCCTGCATACGCTCCAGCAAGCTATGGTAACGCGGCGTATCCCTAAAACCGAGCCAAAGCTCGTGATTCGTACCGATAACGGCCCTCAGTTTATAAGCAAAGCGTTTTATACCTTCTGTGAAGAAACAGGCTTAGAGCATGAGCGGACGCCGTTTCGAACACCGAATAAAAATGCCTTTATTGAATCGTTTCATAGTGTTTTGGAACGTGAATGTTACCAGCGGCATTGTTTTGAGAGCTACGAAGCAGCCTTTTCCGAGGTCGATCGATATATCCGTTACTACAATAAAGACCGCATTCACGGCAGTCTACACGACTGGTCACCCACAGACTACTTGCGTCTGGTGAACAAAGGGATGATTGAGCCCAAGCCAATAAAGTTATGATACGTCACGCTGAGTATGAGCTAGCTAGTGTCCAATATTAAGGGGTTGAACCGACAGGGGACGCTATTTGCCTGTTTTTCGGCACTTTTGAATTCTAACGATCCGTACGGAGCTTATTTCTTGAAAATGCAGTCTTTTTTCTCTATTTTACTCGGTTTGTGCGAAAATAAGCCTTCTGGTGATCGTTAGAATATGAAACGTCTAGCAATCGCCCAAATAAGGTTTCTGGTGATCGTTAGCCGTAAAGTACCCGCAGAGCGTAAAGTTATACAGCTACAGAACCGTGTTCTGGTCAATATCATGTCCTTTATAGCATCAACCTGCTTGTCCTTCGTGTCGTTAGCCTGCTTGTCCCCTATGTTATTACTTTTCTCTTTACCGATTACTTCCCTCGTAACATAACTTCTACTCATAACCCGCTCATAACCCGCTCATAACCGACTCATAACCAACTCATAACTCACTCATACCCGTTACTTGATTATCGTTAATAATGATTTATTCTAGTTACTTATCCTCATCCATATTGCCCATCTCTGTTAGCACCGTGGGCTGGTATCCATTACGCCGGTTCCACAGCCACATGATGGCGAAACCCGCCGCGCCGATGAGTGAGAAGAACACACCGATGCTATACATCACCTCTGCACCGAAGCTTTGGAACAGCCACCCGCCAAACAGACCGGCAATGACGCCCGAAAGGCCGCCCCAAGCCATCGTATACACCGCTTGCCCGGAGGAGCGATATGGTCGTGGGATAAACAGCATCGTGAGCTGCGTGCCCACGTAGAAATAACCACCAAAGGTGACAGAGTGCATGAGCTGAATAAAGATAACCTCCATCGGGTTGTTAGCCAGAGCCATGAGCTGCCAGCGAAGAGCAAACAAAAGGCTGATCAGAATCAGAGAGCCCAGCAGCATACTCATTTTGCGTTTCAGCAGCCGATCGAGCAGCAGGAACACACCCACTTCAAGAATAGAAGATGTGAAGATAGCCCAGCCGACCATCTGTTTGTCGCCGCCCATCTCTACAATATAGAGCGACATAAATGTACTGTTCATGGCATTAGGCACCGAAACGAGCACACCGAGCCCGATAAAAATCATAAAATACGGGTTAAACATCACTTTGCCGAACCGCCGGAACGTCACAATCGGGGTATCGGAGGCAATGGGCTGCCTTGGCAGGAATACGGATAATATAAATGCCGTGGCAATCATACATGCAAATATAATGGACACACTGCTCACGCCAAAACGGTCAATAACCGGCCCGGCAGCGACTGCCGTTAGCGCCCACCCAAGTGAACCCCATAACCGAAAGGTGCCGAACTTTTGCCCCGTACCATCAATGTAACCGAGAATCAGACTGTTGGTCTGAGCGAATAATGGACTTTGAAAAAAGTAAAAGAAAATCATGGCTACGTATATCCATGTATAAGTGGGTGCGTAAAAAACACCCTGTGCAAGCACAAAGGTGCCTCCCATCATCATCATTAGCACAATGCGAATATTGCGCGACTTATCACTCCAGAACCCCCAGAACGGGTTGGCAAATAGCGAAACGAAAGGGCCAATGGCCATCAGGCTGCCAATCTCCAGCTTGGTCATACCAATCTCTTGAAGATAGAGCTGCAGGAATCCGGCGAAGATTGAAATGGCTCCGTAGATAAAAAAGTTATATAGTTTCAGAGAGGTCAGCGGGGATGTGCCTCTCACAGGTGCAGATCTGTCCAATTGAGCCATTCCTTTCCGAATCAAATCCTATTGTTCAATGTATCATTTGTTGAAAGGGGATTCAACGTATAGAATATATGAATTAACGGTATGTATCACCCATAACAGGTGTAGCAAACATATATGATGGATACGTGCTTATTATGTGGCTAGCTCGTGAAGACGATTATAAAACTCAGTTTTTTATGGTAAGAGGAGGTTTGGATATTACATATGCACGATGAAAAATGGACAGGCCTTATATTGGCAGGAGGACAATCCAGCCGAATGGGCACGAACAAGGCCTTGCTTGAACTGAACGGTGCAACCGTATTGACTCATATTGCGGAAGCAATAAGACCCTCCGTATCCCGAATGGTTATTGCAGCAGGATTGAACGAAGCGATCTATAGTGCAATTCGAGATGAAGATTTTAATAGCGAATGCGTAGAAGATGTGTATCCCGGAAAGGGGCCGCTTGCCGGACTTCATGCAGCACTGCTTGCCTCTCATACAGATTGGAATCTGGTGAGTGCATGTGATATGCCACTTCTGCAAACTTCTTTTTTCGCTGGCATGAAGAGGCTCGCAGAGCAATACCCGACATATAGTGCCATCGTTCCACGTGCCCAGGGGCGCATTCATCCGCTTGCAGGAGCATATCACAGACGTATCCTTCCCGGACTGGAGCAGTGTCTGCTTCATGACAGGCTGCGTGTCATTCGCTGGCTGGATGAGATCGGCTGCCGCTATGTCGAAACAGATGAACTGGAGCAAGCGGGTGTTGAGCAGGCCGCGCTGCAATTGAGCAATATAAATACTCCGGAGGAATTCGAAAATATGCGCATCCGTCTTCAGCGTTTCGGCCTGTCTCCGGAGCGTTGAGAAACGGGATCATGGGCTGTCCTCTGTATGGTGATTCCGATAGAGAAGTGGGCTTTGGCCTGTCCAGCGTTTGAATTGTCTGCTGAAATGAGACAAATGGGTGTAACCCAGCTTTAGAGCAATCTCCCCGAGCGACAGATCAGGCTGTTCGATTAGCATTTTGGCTTCTTGCAGTTTCAGATTGGACAGGTAGGCACGCGGAGAATAACCAAATACCTTGCGAAAGACCTGCAAACCGTAACCTGGACTGATGCCAAATGACGCAATAATCTGCTCCACTCTGACCGAAGAAACATTGCCGTCCCTTGATCGAAGCTGGGCATGAAAGGCTTGTTTGATCGCCTCGGCTATCGCTCCTGCGTAATGCATGGCTGTTGGGGCAGGGGCCTGGGCGGCGGCAACAGAAATTATAGATTTTGGTGCATCGTCGGCCGCTTGGGACAACAGGGCAAACAGTTCAAACATACGGGCTTGCATGAGCAGTTTGTCTGTGGAAGTATAAACCTCGGTTGTTTTGATCATACCCATCCAGCTTTCCAGAACAGCCCTTATTCTCATATTATCCCCCGTACCTGCGGCATAGATTCTGCTGCGCTGGGATATCAGCTTTAAGATGAACACCGGATCATCTACATTAAAATGAGCGCTAAAATACGTCATGCCATCCGCAGAGACACAGTGATTTGTATGTCTGAAGCCGGGCGGAATAAGCAGGATGGAACCTTCGTTCACCGTATAAGTATATCCATGTATAATGCTCTCCTGTGTACCCTGAATGATCAGAATGATCTCAAAACCGGGATGTGTCTCCTCAGGCATTGCCCACCCATGGGGAACTTGTTGGCTATGAGCACCATAAAATTTGATGTTACAATCAATAATCGGAAGCCAGTGTGCCAGCGTATGGTACGGCATCTTTCGAAGCTGCGAACGGATATCCATGATATTCACCTCGGAAAAGGGTAAAAAATACTCGCTTTGTGCCATCGGCACTCTGCATGTACTTCATTATAATCAGTTTAACACCGACATCCTAATATCAAGGGATATCCAGGTGAAATCAACAGATACTGTACAAGGATATCTTCTATAAAAGTTTTAATGTAAACGCTACCATTAAGGGCTTAAACATGTCAACTAACCAAATGCCAACAACGTTATATAAGTTAAACAACTTAAATAAACCCCACTCAAAGGAGAATTTATCATGGACAAATTATTATACGGCGTAGCCTATTACGATGAATATATGCCCTACGAAAGACTGGACAAGGATATTCAGATGATGAAAGACGCCGGAATCAATGTGGTGCGCATAGCTGAATCCACGTGGAGCACCCATGAACCGCAAAACGGTGTCTTTGATTTCACTTCCGTAGATCGAGTGCTGGATGCCATGCATGCGGCGGGAATTCATGTCATTGTAGGAACCCCAACGTATGCTGTTCCAACGTGGATGGTGAAGGAACACCCGGATGTTCTGGCAACCACCGCACAGGGACCTGGAAAATATGGAGCAAGACAGATTATGGATATTACTCATCCCACGTATCTGTTTTATGCAGAGCGCATCATTCGCAAGCTGATCTCACGGGTGAGCAAACATCCGGCAGTCATCGGTTATCAGACAGACAATGAAACAAAACATTACAACACGGCTGGAAACAACGTGCAGTTACAGTTTGTTAAATATATGCGCAACAAGTTCAGCTCTCTGGATGAGTTGAACAAAGAATTTGGACTGGATTACTGGAGTAACCGGATCAACAGCTGGGAAGACTTCCCTTCCGTCGTCGGTACGATTAACGGTAGTCTTGGAGCTGAGTTTGCCAAGTTCCAGCGGCAGTTAGTCACGGATTTCCTGGCGTGGCAGGTCGGGATTGTGAATGAGTACAAACAGGAAGGTCAGTTTGTTACCCAGAACTTTGACTTTGAATGGCGCGGATATTCGTACGGCATTCAGGGGGATGTGGATCATTTTGCGGCATCCCAACCTTTTGACATCACCAGTGTAGATATCTATCATCCTTCCCAAGACGAGTTGACGGGAATTGAAATTTCGTTCGGGGGAGACGTGGCGCGTTCCACCAAACAATCTAATTACCTTGTTCTGGAGACCGAGGCGCAGGCATTCTGGCACTGGGTTCCTTATCCGGGACAACTGCGATTACAGGCATTCAGTCATCTGGCTTCAGGTGCGAACATGGTTGCGTACTGGCATTGGCACTCGTTGCACAATTCGTTTGAGACCTATTGGAAAGGTCTGTTAAGCCATGATTTCGAACCGAATCCAGTGTATAACGAGGCGAAGACGATTGGCCGGGATTTCGCCCGCCTGAGTCCAAAACTGGTGAATCTGAAGAAAACAAATCGGGTGGCTGTACTATTTAGCAACGAGGCGTTGACCTCTATCAAGTGGTTCGGTTTTAACTTTACCAGCGATAAGAACTATAACGATGTGGTGCGCTGGATGTATGATGAACTGTATAAAATGAACATTGGCTGCGATCTGATCGATCCTTCCGTGGAGAGTTACGCAGGTTATGATGTGCTCGTGGTGCCTGCCCTGTATGCTGCGTCAGATGCGTTACTCGAAAAACTGAATCAATTTGTACAGGATGGCGGACATATCGTTTATTCATTCAAAAGCGGTTTTGCCAATGAGCACATTAAAGTACGCTCTACGCGTCAGCCGGGACTGATTAGTGAGGCATGTGGAATCAGCTATAACCTGTTTGTAGAGCCGAAGCATGTCGCTCTGCGCGATGATCCTTTTGCCGTAGGTGAGGAGCATAATCAGGTGCATACCTGGATGGAGCTGATTACACCGACTACCGCTGAGGTGCTTGCCTGGTATGATCATCCACACTGGGGGGAATATGCAGCCATCACTCAGAACAACTACGGCAAAGGCAAAGCGACATATGTTGGCTGTTATACGAGCGCTGCCGTCATTCGCAATGTGCTGGAGCGTGTCATGAAGGATGCAGGTGTGTGGGGAGTCGATCAAGAACTTGCTTTTCCGCTGATTGTGAAGAGCGGGGTAAACGATCAGGGGCAGACCATTCGCTATTACTTCAACTATTCGGATGAGTCGGTTTCCTTCCACAATCCATATGGCGAAGGGGTGGAGCTATTATCGGGAGATGCGATTGCTGCAGGCCAGAAGATCGAGCTGGAGCGTTGGGGGATCCGCATTATCGAACAAAACTAGGGAATAATAGGGCAAATTCATACGTACCAAGGAAAATAGAAGATTTTGAATTGTTCTTTTACACTTTAACGGAGAGGAAAAAACCTGAAAAAGCGAAGCGGTCAACTTATCACCGGATTTCCCTTTTGGAAAAAGGAATCAAAAAATCTGGGGATAACAGTGATTGGAAGGTTATTCTGTCATCGGAGTGGCATGTGTAAAATCTTTAGTTCAATATTTACTTCATTTTTCCGAAAAAAATAACAAGACCATGGCGCCTTCAGCTCTGATGCTGGGGCGTTTGTCTTATTTTAGCTTAGGAGTGGATGCGCTCTGTTTAACGAACTGTACCGCAGGCTGATCGACCCTTTCAAGCGTAGTATTCGCAATAAATTGATACTGACGATGACCTTGGTCGCTGTATTGCCGGTCGTTGTGATGACTGCCGTAGCCGCTGAGAATGCACGCTCCTCCATGGAAGCCGAGATCATGGACACGAACCAGGTCAATATGAATTGGGCCTCTATCTATCTGGGAGAGCAGTTTACCCGCATGAATAATATTATTTATTCCATTCAGATTAGTGATGAGTTGCATCAGTATTTGGCATTGAATCGGGAAGCACCCGCTTCTACTCGCTTTGACGAACAAAAGGCAGTGTTTAATATGCTCAACAGTGTCTACTATTCCGCTGGAAATTATGTGTTCGGCGTGGAGTTGTACTTGAAAGAGCAGGATACCTTGTTCACCTTCAATTCCATGGGATCCCGAATTAAGGCCGTTGCAGATATTCCTCAAGGGTACCATGAGCTTTTTACAGATCGTAAAGACTTTACCATTATGAACGATCCGAAAGATCCGCAAAAGTTCCATATGACGCGCAGTATGAACCGCTTTGAGGATCAGGCTCAGATTGGGGCGATCAGTCTGGAGATCAAATGGGCTGAGTTCAACCAGACGCTGGAACTGCTTGATAGCAGAGGAGATTACAGCGTGTATATCGGGGATAGTTCAGGTCATCCAGTCTATCAGCAGAATGCTTCTATTCAGCCATCGGATGAAGCCTTGAAACAGCTGTCAGAGACGAAGGACAACGCTGGTTTTATTCGTACAGCGAAGGAATATATTTTCTATCATGATATCGAGCCATCCGGGCTGCGGGTGATCAAAATTGTGCCAGACCATGTGATTAACGAGAGTGCACTGGAAACGATGAAGTACGGACTTGTCGTGGGCGGAGTGGCAACGGTGGTGTCTATTGCTTTGGCAGCTTTGGTTGCTTGGCGAACCTCTAAACCTATCGTCAAATTGGCGAATTCGATGAAAGGCATCCAGTTGATCAAGGATCGTAAAGTGGAGCGCAGCGGACGGGTGGATGAGATCGGCCTGCTGGAGAAAAATCTGCACGGTATGGCCAGCCGGATCCGGGAACATATTCGCGATAACTATTTGATGAATCTGGAGAAGCAGACAGCAGAGCTGAAAGCACTTCAATCCCAGATCCATCCTCATTTTCTGCAAAACACACTGCAGATGATCGGCGGCATGGTCTATTCGCAAAAGCCAGCAGATAGTTACAGGGTAATTCGAGCTCTAAGTGAGATGTTCCGTTATATCGTGCGAGCACCGGACGGTCTTGTGCCCCTGCAGTCCGAACTGGATCAACTGGAGCATTATATGCTGATTCAGAAACAGCGTTTTGCAAGCAGACTTGAATATAGGCTGGAAGTTAAGGGAGAACTCAGGGATTGTTATATTCCGAAGTTATCGCTGCAGCCTATTGTGGAGAATGCATTTTTGCATGGGCTCGAGAAAAAACCTGGGGAGTGGAGACTGGGCATCGAGGTCGCCTCCGATCCGCAGCAAGGCTTGGTGACTATTCAGATATGTGATAATGGCATGGGCATGGAGCAGGGTCAACTGGCAGAGATACAATCCAGACTGGAACGTATAACACGGCATTCGGATCGGGTATGGAACTCAGGCACCAGCATCGGGCTGCTTAATGCAGCCTCACGGATCGCGATGCATTTTGGGCCCGATTACGGTATGCGTATGGAGAGTGAATATGGACAGGGGACAAAAGTTATTATCCGTATCCCCTGCACGACAGGAGGCGAATTTTTGTGAGCGAGGCGTTATATAAAGTACTGCTAGTGGACGATGAACCCTGGAATCGGGACATTATACGCAACCTTGGGGATTGGGATGAACTAGGTATCATCGTTTGCGGTGAAGCGGAGGATGGAGAACAGGCGATACAGATGGTAAAGGAGCTTCAGCCTCATCTGATCATAACCGATATGCGTATGCCCGGATTGGACGGCGTAGCGCTGTTACAGACATTGAGCAGCCAGTACCCGGAGATTAAAGTTGTTGTGGTGAGTGGGTATGATGATTTTAATTATGCAAAACATGCCCTGCGGTATCGTGCGGCAGATTACCTGCTCAAGCCAGTGAACCCGGATGAGTTAAATGTTACGTTGGCGAAATGCACACGCGAACTGGCAAAAGCCGTCTCGGCATCAGAGGTCTGGGAAGCCTATCCAGCTTCCTTTGCGGGTGAGTTCTCTCTGTTCCAGCAGCAGGCACGCCTGCGGTTTAACGATCTAAACCTGCCAAGTTTGCGGGAATGGTTTCAGCAATTAGAGCAGAAGCTTGAACGGAGCGAGGTTCGCAGACCTCGTCAGCTTGCGCGGGTTGCTTATGAGTTGCAGAGTCTGCTGGACGAGCTGTGCATTTCCAATGGGATACCCCATCGCTCGGAAGAAGCGGGTTTACCACCTGCGGCGGTGCTCGAATCCATCTCGACTGTCGTGGAATGGACATCAGATTCCTACAGTCTGGCGTTGGAGCAGCTCATTGCGCAGCGTAAATATAAGAACAGGCTGAATCTGGAAGACGTGAAGCAATATATGCAGCAACACTGCATGGAGATGATTACACTGGAACAGCTTGCCCAGATCTTTTTTGTCAGCAAGGAATATCTGAGCAAAGCATTCAAGAAAGAGTATGACGTGAACGTGACGGATTACGTGGTGCAGCTTCGAATGACCAAAGCGAAAGAATGGGTGATGGATGATCGGATTCCATTCAAACATATTGCTGAGATGACCGGATATGAGGATGTGTCCTATTTCTATCGGGTGTTCAAAAAGCACTTTGGCGTGTCGCCCGGCGAGATGCGCAAAGGGCAGCATAGCTTGTCCGCTCTCCCCCCCCGAATGATTCATTCGGGGAATTGTACTTGGATTAAGGTTTAAAATAATCCAATGGAAGAGTCTAATTTTGTCCAATGAAGCGCTTACATTTTAGAATATATAATGATCCTATGAAAGACAAACCAGTCACACCGGGAGGTCATAAGAGATGAAAGTATGGAAAAGCGTTGTAAGTGCGGCACTGGTTAGCGTTCTGCTCGCAGGTTGCGGCTCCAATGCAGGTACGGATAATAAACAGAACGAAGTCAAAGCTGGCAGCACAGTAAACCTCAAAGTATTCATTGCCCAGCCAAGGCTGAAAGAACATTACGATAAATATATAGAACAGTTCAAAGCCAAAGAAAAAGCAGACAAAAATATCGAGGTGAACGTACAACTGGAGATGCCGCCAGCAGACAACGCCCCTCAGATTTTGAAAACAAGACTAGCCTCCAATGATGCACCGGACGTATTCGCGCTGCACGCGGTGAATGAGATTCCACCTTTCAGCAAAGCCGGATATCTGGAAGATTTATCTAACCAACCTTTTGTAAATAAATTGCTGGATTCGGTCAAGCCTTCGGTAACGGATGCAAGCGGCAAAGTCGTAGCGGTTCCGCTGGAAACCTTGTCATGGGGCTATCTGTACAACAAAGATATTTTCAAGGAACAAGGACTTGAGGTTCCAACGACGTTGACAGAAATGAAAGCGGTTGTAGAGAAGCTGAAAGCAGCTGGCATCACACCGTTTGAGCTTTCTTACAAAGAAGCTTGGGTTCCGCAATTGTTCCTGCCGCTGACTGTAGGTGCACTGACACAGACGGAGCACAAAGACTTCGTGGAGAAAATGAACAAGGATGAAGCTTCCTTCTCGGATATGAAAGCATTGTTTGACGTATTCGATCTCGTGAATGCCAACGGAACGGATAAAGCGCTTGAAGTCGGAGCCGATGACGGCGCAGCGTCTTATGCTACAGGCAAAGCGGCAATGTGGATTCAAGGGCCGTGGTATGCGGAAACGATTCTGAAATCCAATCCAAACGTTAATTTTGGTGTAGCTCCAATGCCGCTGAACGACAATCCCGATGATACCAAAATCAATCTGAGCACATCCACTTCACTGGCGGTATCGTCTACAAGTAAAAATAAAGAAGTCGCTCTGGATTTCATCAACTACATTCTCGATGACAAAGATTCAAGCGCATTCTACGAAGCACTCAAGTTTAATCCGGTTGCCAAAGTGCATACGTTTAAGAGCTTCCCGTGGGTAGATGACGCTCTGAAATATGTTAACGAAGGCAAAGCTTATCAAGATCCGAAGATCCCTCAGGCTGTTAAGGATGAGTCTGGTAAAGCGCTGCAAGGATACTACTCTGGACAGCTGAACCAACAGCAGGTGATTGATGCACTCGACAAGGCGTGGAAGTCCTACAATAAAGTCAACAAATAAGAGCCGGACGTTTAACAAGTAAGCGCATGAACGATCAACAAGTGTGAGCTGTAAGAAAGTAGTACCCGCGTTTGTTGATAAAATCTCGTTCGTATCCGTATTAATCTCGGGGTTTTGTCAACAAACGAGCGGTACTTTATTTCGTCACAGTCTCGAAGCAGATGAAACGGCTGGCTGAACGATCTTCGTTCCCCCGTTAACCTTCATCCGCTGTGCAAAAAGGGGGAGAAGTTATGGCTACGAATGTGTTCAAAAAGTATCTTTCACTGCTCGCGTTCACCGCGCCAGCCTTTGTAATCTATGCGATTTTTCTGCTGTATCCAACGTTCAGCGGAATGTTCTACAGCTTAACCGATTGGAATGGATTAAACCGCGACTACAGCTTTATCGGCCTGGGCAACTTCGTGGAATTGTTCAAAGAAGATCCTGACTTCCTCAACTCGCTGTGGTTTACGATGAAATATGTTATTTTTATGCTCATTCTGCAAAACGGAATTGCTTTGCTGCTTGCGGTGTTGATTGAATCACGTACTCGTAGTAAAGGTTTATTCCGAACGTTATTCTTCATGCCAAACATGATCAGTACAATCATCAGTGCATTCATGTGGACGTTCATCTTTTCCCAGGTGCTGCCGCAGCTGGCTGAGAAACTGGCGGTTTCTTTTCTCGACCAACAATGGCTCGGTGATCCGAAATTCTCCTTCTACTCGATTCTGATTGTATCGCTCTGGAACGGTGTGGGTTATATGATGATCATCTACCTGGCTGCATTGCAAGGTGTACCGAAGAGCCTTAAAGAAGCAGCGGTCATCGATGGAGCCAATGCTTTTCAAGTGCTGCGTAACGTCATACTGCCGATGATTACACACGCTGTTACGATCTGTTTCTTCCTGACACTGAATGGTGCATTCAAAGTGTTTGAGGTGGTCTATGGATTGACAGGCGGCGGCCCGGGCCGTGCTACACAGGTCATTACCATGAATATTTATGAAGAAGCGTTCTCCAACAACTTCAGATACGGCTATGCCAGTGCCAAATCAGTTGTACTGTTCGTCATTGTGCTGATCTTTACACTCATTCAGATCACCGTCATGAAGAGAAAAGAGGTGGAGGCATGAGGATGCAGCGACTGAATAACTACCTGATTCGGCTGTTATTGATTCTCGGCTCCCTGGTGGCGATGCTGCCGATCTACATGGCTGTGGTGAACTCGTTCAAAACACAGGGTGAGATGTTCCAATCGTTTATCGCGCTGCCAACCACGCTGCATTGGGAGAACTACACGGATGCATTCAACAAAATCAATCTGCTCGGCAGCTCGCTGAACTCCGCTATCGTGTCTATATTTGGCATCGGGGGCATTGTGTTCTGTGCTTCGCTTGCGGGTTACAAGCTGTCACGGACTTCCGGTCGTCTCAGCAATCTGATCTTCTTCATGTTTGTTGCTTCCATGCTGGTGCCGTTCCATTCGATCATGATTCCATTGACTCGCGTAGCAAAGGGCATGGGGGTACAAGGAAGTACTTACGGACTGGCTCTGATCTATATCGGACTTGGCGTAAACATGGCGATCTTCCTCTATCACGGGTTTGTGAAGTCCATCCCGCGTGAACTGGAAGAGTCAGCTCAGATGGATGGATGTAACGAGTTCCAGACGTTCTTCCAGATTATTTTCCCGCTGCTGTTGCCAATCACAGTGACCATTGCCATTCTGGACTTCCTGTGGATCTGGAATGACTTCCTGTTGCCACTACTGATGTTGACGGATGTGAACAAATATACGCTCATTCTGTCCACGAATATGCTATTTGGTGAGTACAATAAGGAATGGCCGTTAATTCTCTCTTCTCTGGTTCTGACAGCAATCCCGGTTATCTTGATCTATGCGTTCTTCCAAAAGTTTATTATGGAGGGCATTGCGGAGGGTGCGGTAAAAGGATAAAAGTTTATAAAAATGGTATAAGAGCTTATAGCCTTGAACTATGGATAATTCCATTAGTTCAAGGCTATTTTCAGTTGACCAACAGGTATTAGAGGTGATGCAACCAGCTATAATCGTTATGCACGAAGCGAAATCTGCAACGCTCCTCAAACGGTTAAATTCATTTTCGTGTGATGGTGAAAAACTACTTTTCTATCTGTATCACCATAACAAACTTAATTAAGAGCTGGAATATTGCTGTGAATGTGCTGTCGTTGTTTATATAACATACAAATTCCGACAAGTCTTTTAGCTATATAGTCATTTAATCTAAAACAAAGGAAAGGTAAAATTATACATGTATTAAATTACTTTTTTAGTTATTAAATGTTTTTTTGTGCCATAAAGGGGGGGAGTATATTGTTTTGATGGTTTAAAAGATTTTTGTCACATCTACTTTAGATTGTAAAGAGGTAGCATTTATTCTAAAAGGAGTTGGTGAATATGAAAAAACTTGCTAGTTTATTGATAGTTTCTCTACTGTTATTGTGTGGTCAAGCGGCATATGCGCAAAATGAGGTATCAGAAGCGGCTTTTGATAGTGTTGCCAAGAAGAAAGCACTAGCACTTGAGCATGCTGACAAATGGGTAAACCTTAGCGAAGCAGAAGTGACAAAGCGTACTTTGGAAGTTGAACAGATATTAAATGAGTTAGCTGCTGATGTGGCCTATGGTAAAATAACAGAAGAAGAAGCTAAACATAATTTGGAAAAAAATAATATCTACATGTTGGACGTTCCAAATTTAGAAAAGGAAAATGAGAATATTGGGTTATTATCTGTAGGATCCACGGATATTACTATGAATAAGGTGTGGATTACTCAGGATGCAGTTACTCGAAATTGGAATTTAACGGGAGGAGGATATTGGAAAAATACTGCTTGGTTCGATGATATGGGTTGGCAAGTATGGAGCAACAATCAAATAAGAAACTTAGGCGGGGTTGATTCTGTTGGAATTACACTATACAATACAAGTGGTTCTTATACGGGTGTCCAGGTAGTAAGTTCTTCGGGTTATGTAACCGATCACAACGGCTGGACCGAGACGCTTAATAACCCAAGTCATGGTAACGGTAAATATGGTGTTGCATTTGATTTTCAAGATAAAGTAAAGTACACGGGGGGATGTGCGAATTTTAATTGTTCCTCAGACTACTTCACTTATCTGGGCAAGGGTTTTGCAGCATCTATAACCTATAACTCAACCTTTGTAAATTACAATGGATCTGCAAGATCAATGTATGCTCATACTTGGGATAATACTACTATTAATAGTATCGGGCTTACTGGAGGCGCTGGTAATTGGGGAATCAATATGAGCTGGTCTCATTCCGCAAATAGATGGATGATTGTTAATGATTCAGATACTTCGTTCTGAATTATTAAGGGAGGTAGTAAATGACGATAACAACTTTGATTATCCTCGCAGTTATTGTTTTTGTCTTGTTTTTTTTGGTAACTATTAGATTAGTAACAAGCCTAAATCCACTTTATGTATGTCTACTAGGTATACAATTAACGTTACTAGGGATACTTCTTATAATGATCCGAGAAAACATTAATGAGGAATCCACGTTATTGTTATTATCTTCATTGTTTTTAGGTGTTGTTGGAACAGCTATACTTACAGCAGCCGTAATAAAATTCAAATCATAGTACTAGGTTGGTTTTGTGTTATTTGAAGTTAACTTTAACAAATGTACGGTTATTTCAATATAGAAGGCTAGGCTTGGGGGCTAAACACACCCCAAAGCGCTGGCCTTCTTTTATTAAGGTGGGATATGAAAACACACTCTAAGTTATCAAGCTTCGGGCGACTTCGACAAGAACTATAAGTCCGCGCTCCATCTCATCTTGCGAAGCATAGGCATAAGAGAGCCGGATATGACTCGCATCCAGCCGATCATACAGATAACCTGGGTGGATTAGAACATCAACTTCCAGACAGGCAGAGAACAGCTTACGGATAGACAAGGGTTCCGCTGTGAAACGTAGCCAGATATAGAACCCACCTTCTGGCGTTGCCCATTCTGCAATGTCATGGAAATAACGATGTAGTAGCTCCAGCATGAAGTCTCTGCGTCTCCGCAACTCGGGCCGCAGCCGTTCCATATGGCTTGTATGATGTCCATCCGCGAACCATAGAGCAGCAGCATCCTGAGCGAGTGAACTGGTGCCGTAATCCGTTTGCATTTTAATATCGGCAAGGCGGCGAATCACGGGCACAGGGCCGACAAGCCAGCCGAGACGAAGTCCCGGGCTGACCGCCTTGGAGAGTGTGCCCATATGCAGCACCCGGCCCTCCTGATCATTTGCCTTAAGTGAAGGCGGAGGAGCATGATCCAGCCACAGCTCTTGATAAGCGGCGTCCTCCAGGATGGATATGCCGGAACGGCGAGCAAGGGACATCAATTCTTGCCGGCGCTTGTAGCTCATGACGCTACCTGTAGGGTTATGGAAGCTTGGAATGGTATACAGCAGCGGTAAGGATTCGCTGCTCTGTTCACTTTTCACCATTTTTGCGGATTGGATTGCGCGTTCCAAAAGCCCCGGTTGTAGGCCCTCTTCATCCATTGCAATACCGCTCAGCTTCAATCCTGCCGATTGAAACGCATGAATGGAATAGAGATATGACGGTTTCTCCAGCAGCACAGCCGAACCACGAGGTAGCAGCCCCACGGAGATCAGATGCAGTGCCTGAAGAGAGCCGGACACGATCAGGATCGAATCAGGCGAGGCCTGAATGCCGCTGGATTGTAAGTGAACGGACAACGCTTCCCGAAGCTCCAGACTGCCTTGAGGTTCAATGTAATTGAGGGTTCGCGTACGGCTGGACATGGTCTGGAGAATTTCATTGAATGCTTCATTTGGCATCAGCTCTGGCGCAAGTTCACCTGTGCCCAGCCGAATAATGCCAGGGCGGAACTCAGCTTGATTAATCTGCTGAATCTCGGGCAGATTGGGGTAGTACCAACCTTCCTCGGCAGCTTCACTCCAGTTGGGCATGGCAGCATGAGCCATGCTGTGCCACCCGGAACCGCAGACGTAGGTTCCACCACCATGACGTCCTTCAATCATGCCAGCTGCGGTCAGGTTGTCCAGTGCAGTGACCAGTGTACTGCGGTTTACACCCATAGATGCTGCCAGCGTTCGCTGAGAAGGAAGGCGGGTTCCGGCAGACCACTCACCCGTTGTGATTTTTTGCCGGATATAGGCTTCGATCTGACGAAACAATGGCATATCAAGCGCAGGGTTGGGTTGCCAGCTGTGACTGGAAGAAACATTGGAATGTGGACGTCCCATCAGATAAGTTCACCTCTCATCAAGTTATGTACCGTTCACTATATCATTTGGTTGGGTTCGTTGCCATCCAAGTGGCTGGTTACGTCTGTCTTGATTTCATTTACGCTGAAGACAGAGATGAGGGGATGAAGAATGGATGTTTTTATTCATGCTGTGGTGCTGGCGTTTGGCCTCATATTGCCGCTGGGCGTTCAGAATGTATTTGTTTTCAATCAAGGGTTAACGCAAAAGAAAGTTCAACATGCACTTCCAGCTGTCATTACAGCCGGAATCAGTGATACATTACTGATCGGAGTCGCCGTTGGCGGCATGTCTCTCATTTTGGTGCAATGGCCATTATTGACGAATATTCTATACGGAGCAGGCAGCCTGTTTTTGCTCTATATGGCCTGGGGGCTATGGAAATCATCTGGTTCTCCGGATGAGATTCCAGTGGCGATGTCTGCGGGGCGGCAGATTGCTTTTGCCGCCTCGGTGTCCCTGCTCAATCCGCACGCCTTGCTGGATACTGTAGCAGTAATTGGCACCAGCTCACTTCAGTATGAAGGGGTGGAACGTTTATATTTTGCAACGACAACGATAACTGTATCCTGGGTGTGGTTTTTGGGGCTTGCTGGAGCAGGCAGGGTGGTCGGCAGTCATGATCGCACAGGACATCTACGGTTTGTACTCAATCGCTTATCCGCTCTGATCATGGTTGGACTTGCACTGATGATGTGTTGGAAACTCTTTTACGCTTAGACCAGGGAACACATGATCAGGGATAATGCATGAGAAGTGGCAGGATCGCGAGAGGGGGATGGGAGGGGAACGGAACGGATCAAGAAAGGGTTAATAGAAATAAGGAGGAAGTGCCCAAGCGTGGTACCCCAAAAAAACTCCCCGCATTGTAATTACGGGAAGCTCTGATGAATTCATTTATTCTGCTTTGAGAAGCATCGATTCAATGAACAATTTAAGATCCTGGCTTGTTGCGTTCAACTGATCAATAATCTCACTGAAATCGGTCACCAGCTCGGATTGTTCATTGCTGGACTGGGCAATCGAGGTGATCTCCTGCTCCATCTGCTGAATAGAGGATTGCACATCTTTGAGAGAGCGTTCGATATTCACTGTGGCTTCCTTGGTTCCGGTAGACAGTTTACGTACCTCGGATGCAACGATGCCGAACCCGGCACCTGCCTCGCCTGCACGTGCGGCTTCAATGGCTGCATTGAGGCCGAGCAGATTGGTCTGTTCCGAGATTTCACGAATAAATACGGCAACTTTGTTGACCTCACCGGAGTTTATCACTGCCAGGCGAGTATTGTCTAGAATTTGTGTAGACGAAGCAGTTAGTTGCTCGGACTGGGCAGCAACCGTCTGCACCATATCCGACAACCTGCCGCTGATACCCGTAATCAGGTCAGTAAAGTACTCCAGTTTTTCCTCGTTGCGGAGTGAAAAACCTATCGCAAGCGTACCTGCGATCTTTCCTTCATCATCGTAAAGCGGAGTGGCAGCCGAAATAATGGCCGTGCCGTAAAATTTGGCGTCAATACGATTGGCTGAAGTTTCCCCATGCACAAGTGCACGGCGCAATGTAGGGTCTTCGAGAGAGACGGGGTCTCCAGCCTTGATGCCAAGATCAAGTTCATTGCTGGGAACGTAATACCAGAACTTCTCGGTATCGGTTATGGCGATCATGATATCGTGTTCTTTCAGCATGAGTTTAAAATATGGACTTGCTGCAACGAGTGCTTCTACGATGTTCAATAAGGTCAGCTCCTATAATATGTGTGTATATAATCTTGGTGTATGTTATACATCGTCAGATGCATTGAAGAATTGTAGCCTTAATAGGGGCATGATGTCTACTTACATTTTTTCGAAGCTTTTGAATCAGTAAAGGTTTGTTAATGAGCAGTTACGATTAAAATACAACGCAAAAACAGACGGGAACATGATGTTCTCGTCTGTTTTGATATACATAATAGTACGGATCGCAACGGTCGTTTGAGATAACGGATCGGTCAGCATCCCTTCAGTCGGGATGGATTCATGTCTTCCATAATTGGAGTTAGCACGAGTTCATCCCTTTATCCACCAATCTGCGACATACGGCGCACCGTCGGAGTATGGGATTGCATCTTTTGCTCCAGTGCCATCGCCATTTCATGATTCTTCGGTTTGGTGCCGAGTGCTTTCAGGAAAAGTGCGGCCATTGCATCCGGATCATTCACATAGTGGCGAACATTGTACTCATCTGACCAATACAGGCAAGCCTTAATATGTCCATCTGCTGTAAGCCGCAGTCGGTTACAGTTGTCACAGAAGTGCTCGCTTACGGGATGGATCAGACCAAATGTGCCTTGGGAGCCAGCCACTCTCATATTGCGAGATGGGCCATTCCCGGCAGGGCCTTCGGTGTTCTCAACCGTCCAGCCAGCCTCAGCACATACGTCTGTCACTGCCTCCAGCGGCAAGTAGGATTTGCGCCAGGAGTCGGAAGCATGCCCGATCGGCATGTATTCAATAAATCGCACATGTAATGGCTGATCGATGGTCATGGCAATGAAATCCTTGATTTCATCATCATTAATGCCTTTCATCAGCACCACATTCAGCTTAATCGGTGCAAGGCCGACGGCAGTTGCCGTCTCGATGCCTTTCAGTACCTTCTTCACATCTCCACCGCGTGTAATCATGGAGAATCGGTCAGCATGCAGGGAGTCCAGGCTAATATTGATGCGGCTCAGTCCCGCATCCTTCAACGCCTGAGCCTGTTTGTCCAGCAGCAGCGCATTCGTGGTCAGCGCAATATCATCAATGCCATCGATGGCAGAGATCATGGCAACAAGCTTGTGCAGATCCTTGCGTACCAGCGGTTCTCCCCCGGTGAGCCTAACCTTGCGCATACCCATCGGGGCGAGCACTTTCAGCACTTTGGTTATTTCTTCATAACTCATAATTTCATCATGCGGAGCAAATTCCATGCCTTCCGCGGGCATACAGTACACGCAGCGCAGATTGCAGCGGTCCGTAACGGAAATACGGATGTAGTCATGTACGCGGCCAAATGAATCCTGAAGCAATTCCATGCAGACCACCCTTTCAACGGTTCAGATTGGAAATCTTCTATAGAAAATGATACGACATTTGTAAAAGTAGCAGTTGCATCAAATTTTAGCTATTTCTCCAATCCACGTCAATGATGACGTCCCGTGATAGCAATTTAGGCAGGCTGATTCCATTGAAATTGGCTGACGACTTGTTGCAGGAACAGGGTAATGGCCTCCACATCATGGGAGGATTGCCGAATCTTTAATAAAATAAAAAATGCCCCTGATCAGCCACGGGAATCATTACGGATTCCAGAACCTGGTCAGGGGCAAATCTTTGCTCGCGATCACATTTGAATCGTGGTGATTACGATAAACTGAATTAATCTACGATTTTTTTCCTTTTGAATTTCATCAGGAACTCATACACAATCGGCACGATGACAAGCGTGAGCAGTGTGGAACTGATCAGGCCGCCGATCACGGTAATTCCGAGACCTTTCGAGATGATGCCCGCGCTTTCTTCGAGTCCTGTTACCAGTGGCAGCAGGGCACCAATCGTTGCCAGAGCGGTCATCAGGATTGGACGCAGACGTGTAGCTCCTGCTTCGAGCAGCGCTTCGCGTGTTGTGAGTCCTTCATTTTCCTTATGAATAACGCGGTCGATCAATACAATGGCGTTGGTAACGACGATACCGATCAGCATCAGTGCACCCATCATAGCCGATACGTCGAGTGTACCGCCTGCGATGAACAAACCAACCATGATGCCGATCACGGTAAACGGCAGGGAGAACAGGATTGCGAATGGTGCAAGTCCGCCGCCAAACGTCACGACAAGCACAAAGTATACAATCGCAATGGCTGCCAGCATCGCCAGTCCGAGTTGCGTGAATGTATCATTAATCTGTTCGGTTGTACCGCCAAATTTCACTTCAACCCCATCCGGCAAGTCTAGCTTGTCGATGTTGGCTTTCAGGTTCTGCGAAGCTTTGGTCACATCGGAAGCCAGAATGTTAGCTGTCACCTGTACAACGACTTTACCATCAATACGCATGATGGAGTTCGGTGAAGTACCTTCTTCGACTTTGGCTACATCCTTGATCGGAACCTGGATGCCCAGTGGAGAAGTTACCGTTTCATTTTCAATATCCTTAATACTGCTGAACGTTTTATTGTCCGTTTCTACATAGACTTTGTAAGTTTTGTTGTCGATGTCCACTTCCGTGAGAACCGGACGTTCCCGTACGGGACTCAGTGCCATCGCCAGTTGACCTGCGGTAAGACCGAGCTTGCTCAGCTTTTCTTGATCGGCGACCAGAGTAGATTGACCGTAAGTGTCGGAGATGGTGGTACCTGCTTTTTCAAAAGAGTCCTTTTCCGCCTGAACCAGTTTCAGGACTTCTTCGGCTACAGGTTTCAACTGCTCCACATTGTCGCCATAGATGGACAAGCTCAATTTGCTGCCACCGAATCCGCCGGACATGTCCAATTCATTCCACTTACCTTTGGTCACTTCTTTTTGCAAACCTTCAACCAGCTGTTTTTTCACATCGGTGAAGTCTTTCGTATCCTTGTTATATTGAATGTAGAAGAGTGCAGAGTTTCCACCGCCTCCACCCATGCTGGCGAGCGGGTTACTGCCGCCGATGGAATATTGCATTTTCTCCAAACCTGGCTGTTTCAATAACCATTTCTCGGCAACCAGTGCTTCTTTTTCTACATCTTCACGAAGTGAGCCGGTTTCAGGGCTGTAGGTGATCGTTACGAATTTATCCTTTTGTTCTGGCAGGAAGCTCGTACCGACGAATGGATACAGGAACAAGCTGCCGACTAACATGAGAACTGCAATGACAACGGTAATGATTTTGTGAGAGAGCGTCCAGTTTAACAGGCGTTTGTAGCTTTCAGCCAGTTTGCCTGGTTTCTCTTCATGATTTTGTTTATTCTTGATCCCTGTGCGGAACAGGCTGTGTGCCAGCATCGGAACGATAGTGATCGCAACCAGCAGGGATGCCAGCAAGGCGAATACCATCGTTAAGGCAAATGGCATGAACAGCTCTCCGACCATACCGCTAACGAGTGCCAGCGGCAAGAACACTGCAATCGTCACAATGGTGGACGAGAGAATTGGAATAAACATCTCGCGAGTAGCTTCGCGAACCAGTTCACGGCCTTTCAGCTTCTCGTTTTTGAGTGTTAGTCTGCGATAGATATTCTCGATAACAACGATAGAGTCATCGACAACCCGCCCGATGGCAACGGTCATTGCTCCGAGTGTCATCATGTTTAAGGTAATGTCCATCAGGTTGAGCGCCGTCAGTGCCATGAGCAAGGAGAGCGGAATCGAGATGATGGAGATGATTGTTGAACGGATGTTACGCAGGAAGAGCAAGATAATCAGAATTGCGAACAGGGCGCCAAATAAGGCTTTGCCCAGCATCGTGTTCACGGAATCCTGAATAGGCTGGCCTTGGTCAAGCAGGATCGTCAGTTCTGCATTTTTAAATTGCTTTTGCAGTTCTTCGGCTTTGCTTTTGACCTGCTTAACCACGTCCACCGTATTGGCATCATTGGATTTCACGATGGAAATACCGATGGATTCCTTGCCGTTCGTACGGGAGATGGACTCGGCTTGACCGATGACCTCAATCTTGGCAATGTCGCTCAGTTTCACGGTCGGGATTCCAGCTGCATTAGCAGCACCTGCGGCGCCAGATGGGTTTGCTGCAGCGTTGCCGCTACCCGCTTGCCCGGCAGCAGGATTGGACCCTTGCGCTTGGGCAGCACCGGCTGCTCCTTGCCCGGCTTGAGCCGAAGGATCAGCAGTTTGACCTGTGGCTTGACCGGCTTGAGTACCGCCACCTGGGCTTGCAGCAGCGCCAGCGCTTTGGCCGGCGGAATTATCCGTGCCTTGATTTGCACCAGCGCCAGCTCCGCTTGGGACAACGGGAATCGCCAGATTTTTCAGATCATCCAGACCGACGATATTGCCGTCAACAACAACGGCTTTCTGAGATTTATCCAGTTGGAAGAGGCCGAGAGGTACACGAATGGATGAACCTTTCACGATCCCGTTCACGGTATCTTCGCTTAGACCGAGTTCAGCCATTTTGGCTTGATCGAACTTTAATTGTACTTCTTTGACATATTGACCGGACACTTGGACTTGAGCTACACCGTCGATATCTTCAAGTGCAGGACGGATATCTGATTCCACAAGTCTTGTCAGTTCTTCGAGATCTCCGCCGTCCTTGTCGGACAGACTCAGAGATACAACGGGGAATGAGTTAATGCTGAATTTGGAGATGGTTGGTTTCTGCACGCTGTCAGGCAATTGTACCTCGTTCAGCGCTTCACGAACCGTAGCGGTTGCGTTGGTCAGATCGGTTCCATAGTTGAATTCAAGCGTGATGGACGCTGCATTCTCCATGGAGGTAGAGGTGACGGTCTTCACGCCATCGAGGTTGCGCAGCTTTTGTTCCAGCGGCTTCGTAACATCCTCCACAATACCTTCCGGAGCAGCGCCCGGATCAATCGCTGTGACATTCAGAAACGGTACATTGATGTTCGGGATAGTCTCCTGTTTCATCGTCATTCCGCTGTACAAACCCGTGAATGAGATGATGATGGTCAGAATCCAGATCGCAAACTTGTTGTTCAGTGAAAAGTTAATAATCCCTTTCATACGTTGGTTTCTTCTCCTCTCGGTTTCTCCTGTTTATGTGTGTGACGAGTCAGCCTGGATAAACCGGTTATACATGGTATCCATAATATGCTGAAGCTCGGAGTGCAATGGTTCAAGGATGGTTACACCTTCCAGGTTACGCATCATGCCAAGGATGATGGCGCGTCTTGGGGTGAACTCCATGATCTCCTGTCTTAGTATGGCGATGGTCTCAAGTACATCATTCCGTGATTGACCGGCAGGCTGCTCGCTTGAAGCGATATCCTGCATTTCTTTCAGAATATGGACGGGATGCCGCAGCATAGCTGCATCTGGTTGGGGCTCGGCAATCCAGGCAGGCCACTGGTCCAGAGGAATAAGCGGTTCTGGCCGATGCTGGAGGCAGCCTTGGGCTGCATAATCCATCATCTGCAAGAGATGGGTTGCCATCTTATTGACCGTAAGGGAAGGCATTTCGGTAAACCAGATTTTGACGTACGACAGGAAAAGCCCATGCGTCAGCAAGATAAGATCAATCGTATAGGGTTCGATCTCGGAGCCGTATAGATCCTCCAGTTTGCTTTTGAACCAATGCAGTGTACGAATCTCAATATCTCTTTGCTGAGGTGTGCAGTGCTCCTTGCGCTGCTGTTCATCATCCATCATCATGCTGCGTAGCTGGATACGTAAAAATTCTTTCAATTCGGCGACATGGGTCAGCAGCACCTCAATTTGTTTATGTAGCCGCTCTCTGAAGGTCAGGCTGGATTCATTCTCAATCTGGGACATCTCGTCCAAAAGAATGTACAAGCAATACTCCAAGGTACTGGCTTCCAGTTCTTCTTTGGATTTGAACATCAGATATAAGCTGCCTTTGGACATGCCGCATAACTCGGCAATCTCCTGCATGGAGGTAGCGGCACTGCCCTTGGCAGAAAACAGCTTGAGCGCTGTGGTGATGATCAGTTTCCTTTTTTCGTTCATCCCATGGATCGGGTTCATTAAGTTTACGTTCACCTCACTGGGAACTCTTGAGTTCTTGAATTGACTTTATGGTCAAACTAAGTATAAACGATGTGAATGAGGGATTACAAATGTGCAGGTGTAGGAGGCAAAGAGAGCTGCAACATGAGTTGGGAGATGAACTGAAAAATGAATTGAAAAATGAATTGAGAAAAGAACAGCAAAAAGAAGTGAGAAATGAACTCTGAATGAATTGAGAAAAGAACTGAGAAAAGAAAGTACCTTATACCAGCCGTAAAGCTGTACGTTGTACTTTTGGAGAGTGGGTGGAAGAATGCATAAAAGACGCATCAAAAACGCATCAATACTTCAAGAACGCTTCAAGGACCACTCAAGAACATATCGAAAATTTATTCTAACGATCACAGCGGAGCTTATTTGGACAATACACATCCTTTTGAAATTCTAACGATCACCAGAAGCCTTATTTTGCAGAAAACACAGTCTAAACGTCCATTTTCGCATCAAAATCCTTAAATAAGCTCTCCTGTGATCGTTAGAAATATAAAGCCTGTAATTTGGCCCAAATAGCGTTACTGGTGATCGTTAGAAATAAAATGCATGAACCGCGCTACTTCGAAAAGGTAAAGAGAGAAAAAAACGAAGGAATATCGAATGAAGGAAAGTAAGCCAAGCCAAGCAAAACAATAGAAGGTAAGTGAAGTGGTAGAGTGGAAGTGAAGTGAAGTGAAGTGAAGTGAAGTGGAAGTAAAGTAAAGTAAAGTAAAGTAAAGTAAAGAGGGAAATGCGGCGAAAGCGAAGGAGAGTGCGAACAGGAAGAAATGAAAGTAAACTAATGTAAATTAAAATAGATTAGATATCAAATCAAAACTAAAGAAGGTAGTACAGTTCGATAAAAGAAATTAAAAGTAAAAAAGGAATAAATGAAAATCCAAGCAAAGCATTGCGAGTCTAAACAAAAAGAGCAAGTAAAGGGAAGAGAAGATGAAAGAAAAGAGAAGAGAAGGAAATAAAGGGCATAAAGTGAAGTGGAATGAAGTTAAGTTTAAGTAAAGAAATAGAAAAGGAAAAGACAGGCAAGCAGATTATGTACTTATGTTCCTCCCTGGAAATCGTATATAGCGAGCATGATGATCACTGCAAGGAAGAAGAGATAGAAGAGTGCCAGCGTTATTAAAAACGAGTATCCGGTAAATGCACTGATACGTGCCAACCATTTCTTCATCAAGAAGTGCCCTCCTTCATTCCAATGAGCTAGTGACAAGGTTTGCTTGCCTATTACATTATACCCCAAATCGCCTGTTGCACTTAAAAAATTCACCTGAAATTTGTAACTACACAAACGTAACTACACAAACGTATCTACACAAACGTAACTACACAAACGTAACTACACAAACGTATCTACACGAATCTACATATACAAACTTACTTAAACAATCATACCTACAAAAAAGACGACTCCCCGAGTGAAGTCGCCTTTTTGCCTGAATTCAACAATTTCCATTATATTGCATGGTGTTCATTACGTTACGTAACGATTTTTAATCCTACAGCTGCTACCAAAATCATCGCAATGAACAACAGCCGCTTCGCTTCTTTTCGTTCACCAAACAGAAGCATGCCTGTCACCGTACTTCCTACTGTACCAATTCCTGTCCATACCGCATAGGCCGTACCCATAGGAATAGATATCATGGCGTAAGACAACAGCGAGAAGCTGAATACAAACGATACCAGCATCAGGAAAATATAAGGCCAGCCCTTCCGTGTGGAAGCCCCGTTAATGCCGATGACCCCAAAAATTTCACAAATCCCTGCACCTACAATCGCAAGCCATGCCATTAGACGATACCTCCTTTAACCTGTGGCTTCTGGTTTTCCTGCTGATCCGTAACGAGCTTCAGCCCAATGACACCGCAGAGCAGCAGTCCGATCAGCAGCATTTTAACCAAACGGAACGGCTCACCAAACAGCAGCATTTCGGTCAAAACCGTACCGGCTGTACCGATCCCCGTAAACACGGCATAGACCGTACCGACAGGCAACCGTTTGGCAGCAGCAATAATCAAGCCGAAGCTAATAATAATGGCGAGTCCTGTGAGTGACCATTGCCAAGCGTTCGAAGCGTGTTTTAGTCCGCTAACCCAGACAATCTCAATAATGCCTCCTACAAAAACGTATAACCAGTTGCGGTTCATGATGTTCAATCTCCTTCTGGCACATTAGAGCGTGCCTTTTCATTCAAGCTGTGTATGCCATTCCAAAAGACAGGCCAGGAAGCATCGAGCCGTCTCCTATACCTGCGTGAGCTTCCGTAAATAATCTCAACCGTGATGCCATCGAGAAAGGTCATAAATGCAATAGCGGCCTGCTCGGCAGGAATAGGGGGAAGATGCCCTTCGCGAATCGCTCGCTGCAATTGCCTGGACAATGCACGTTCCATACCGTCCAGAAATGGATACACCAGATCCATCACTTGGCTGTACAGATCAGGCGGTGGGTAATAACAGTTGCGCAGCATCAGCCTCGCAGAGGCATGATCCTGATACTCCTGCTCAAACCACGTCATCATCCCCCGCAAACGTGCTTCCAGCGGCATATGGGCGTGATCGCGGAAATATTCCAAGGTATGTCGCCGTACTTCATCAAATGCATGATCCAGCGTGTGCATAAACAAGTCTTCTTTGCAGCTAAAATGCGCGTATATCGAGGGTTTCTTAATCCCGACTTCATCAGCTATCGCTCTCAAGGAAGCCCCTTCATAGCCGTCTCTGGCAAAATGAAACAGGGCCGCGTCCCGGATGGTATAAGCAGTCATTATATTCACCTTCCTAACGGTCGTTAGGTAATATCTTTTCACACATTACATCCTCTGTCAAGACAGTACAGAAAACAGAAAATACACCCGCTGCACATAAGAAGTGCAGACGAGTGTATTAGATAAAGGATATGTTGTGACCTGAACTCGCTACATGGGTTGCGATTGCTCGCTATATGGGTTGGTGATTGAAAGATTATTCTGTCATTGGATTATTTGTGTAAATAAGCCTTAGTTCAGCGAATTCAAGGCACCGATCAGAAGGTAGTAAAGCCGAGAATGAGCTGCAGTTTATACAAAATGCCTTTCAGGAAGGTTGTTTTCTCCTGGAACTCTTCCAGATTCAAGGTGAATTCGGCATCCTTGTTCGTCCATATACGCTCGAAATAATTCGCCACGTCTATCGTAAACGAATGGTCTGCAGGGGCTGCAACCCACACATTATTTTCCAAATTGTAATCATTTAGATTCCGTGGAGTGAAGTTGGTCGAACCGCCGAGCACGATATGATCGCCTGCAGCCTTCGCAATATAAATCATCTTGGTGTGATATTGCTCCTTGGTCGTGTTATACCAGCGAACCTGGATTTTACCGTTTGATTTGTGGTGCAATTCGGCTGCCACAGGCCGATTAGGGATACCGATCTTCTCCTGGCCAAAGGCGTTTTCGTTAGGGTCAAGCACAAGCCGGATGTCGGTTCCTCGCTCTGAGGCATCGAGTAATGCTTCCAGCACTTTCGGCGAGGCGATGTAGAACATGCCCATCCAGATCGTATCCCCCTGGCCTGTCTGGCGAAGCTCATCAAGCAAGGCATCATTGACTTTGCCTTCGGTCACATATCGCAGTCGTATAGGCCCGTCATTTTTAGTGGATCCCTCGGAAGAGGAAGTCTCGGAAGGTTCAGTGTAGGCAGGCAGCTGACCTCCCCCAGACATATTCACAACAGCTTGCTCCGATTGAATAACATCCCCAATGATTGGGCCGGTAACCTCAAAGCCAATGTTGGAGTGATATGCACTAGGGTCATGAATGTTACCTGACGAGACAATGGCAGTTTTTTCACTGACGACGACCTTGCGATGATTGGCCTTTACGTTAAGCAATTTCAGATAGGAGCGCACGGTAACATCCGGGCCATCTGTTGCCATCAGGTTAGGGATCCAGCCTTTACCGGACTGACCAAACCACTGGAAGAATGTACGCCAGACTGCAGAATACACAGGTGTAGAGTCACGCAGCGGATCAACATTGGTGACGACGACATGAATATCGGCCTGCTTCAACTGCTCCAGCAGTGGATTGGGAGCCGAATTATAGTTGGTGTTCACTTCATCGGTAATGAACCAGATGTCCATTTCGGGCTGTTTCATTTTTTTAGCAATGAGCGTATCGGTAAACTCCTGACTGACAGGTGGAAAGTTCTGTCCTTTGTGCTGATAGTTGTTGAACAGAAACATATCCACCACCACAAACTGCTCGGCATCTTCAACCACCTGAAGCATGCGCTGGAAAATTTGCTGTTCATGTTGCATCTGTCCATCGGCAGAAGGGTACGTAAGATCATGCAGGAACTCCACGTTCTGCACCCGGTATTCCGGGCTTGCATAAGAGATTCCTGATGGTAGCGGTTTATAGGTCTGATAGAGCATCACGGCAATGAGCCACAGGATAAGTAGTGCAATTGCTGTGCGTATGTATGGGAATTTGCCGCGAGCAGATTTGCGGTCAGAGGTATGGCGGCGCAATGAGAACAACGTTGAACTCCCCCTTTCTGTACTTGCTGACGTTTATTACCACAGGTGTAGCGATGTTGACGCAGGAGACCTGAACGGATGCTTGTTACAGGCAGGTACCATAATTTAGAGTGTGTTCATCGACAGTTGTAAAACCGTTGTGTATAATGAACGTATTATTTTTGTAGAACGTTTATGGAGAGAAAGTAGGTAATCATGTGTATTCCATCAAACAAGTCGCTGCCATGCTGGGCATTCAGGCGGTCACGCTCCGGGCTTGGGAGAATCGATATGATGCAGTCACCCCTGAGCGTACAGAATCGGGTTATCGCATGTACACAGAAGAGAATGTGGCAGACTTGCGCTGGCTGAAGGAGCAGATCGATCAGCATCAGACCAATATTTCCGAGGCTGTACGCATGTTAAAGGTTCGGAAGAAGAATAGTCCTGACCCTGCTTCGCCTATACCGATGGTTCCTCCGGTACCTGTGATGGAAGAGGCTTTTGCGCAGATGGCCGATCAGATCTATGAATCGCTCTATCATTTTCAAGGTGAGCGTGCCAACGGTTTGATTGATTTTGGTTTCACGATGTACGGATATGACAGCATGTTCTATCATGTGCTCGTACCGATCCTGGTGCGGGTTGGAGACGCATGGGAGGCCGGACGTGCAACGGTCGCACAGGAGCACTTCATGACACAACTAATCTCACAACGATTTTATCAGTTTTTCCATCTGTTCCCGATCTATCCGCATTTGCCTAAAGTGCTGGCTCTTTGTCCGGAAGGGGAGCATCATCAGGTTGGTTTATTGTTATTCTCTTTATTTATGCGCAAAAATGGAGCGGAAGTCCTGTATCTCGGAGCCAATACACCGGAAGAAGGGATATTTCCAATCCTGCGTGAACAGAAGATCAAGCTGGTCTGTCTATCGATTACGAGCCCTGGGCTTGTAGAAGCCTGCGATGAGTTGATTGGCCGGATTCAGGACGAGTTTCCCCATGTTCGTTTTGTGCTGGGCGGCAAAGGTTTTGAACGTGCGAAGCAAGCCCGACACCCGGAATGGATTATGCCTGAAGATTCGGCAGACTGGCAGTCCTGGATTGAACGGGAGTATTTTACGAATGTGCCTCCAAGTGCCGAACAAGCGAGAGGGTAATAATTGAACATAAGGCGAATGTTAATGTAATAGATTCATATAGGACATCCTTTGATCCAATGATCAAGGGATGTTTTTTGTTGTTGATGGTTCAGGTCTTAACGTATAAATAAACATTAATTTGACCCGCGGGTCATTTTATGTTTTACTTGTCGTATAATATTTGTACATCATTTGTATAATGTTTTTGGGTTTACCCGCTTGAAGTGTTTCGTTACGGTTTAATAATAGGTTAGGGGCTTGAGAACTAGAGATGTTCCTACATAGGAAGGTGAGTGGCATGATACCGAATCAACAACGCAAACGTGCAGCTGTCATTGGCGCAGGTCCGGGTGGACTTGCAGCAGCCATGTTACTGTCCGGTCAGGGATATGAGGTTGATGTGTACGAGAAACAACCAGCTATTGGCGGACGTTCTTCCCGTCTGGAGCTTGGTGAATACAAGTTTGACCGCGGGGCTACCTTTTTGATGATGCCTCAGTTGATTGAAGAGATGTTTGATATGGTTGGACGCAAGATGTCTGATTATGTAGATATGAAAGAACTGACCCCGCTGTACGCTTTGAACTTTGGAGATAAGGTATTCACGCCTTCACGCAATCGGGAAGATACAGCAGCGCAGATCAAAGAGCTGTTCCCCGGCAATGAAGAGAATTACCTGCGGTACATGCGAGACGAGGAAGTGAAGTTTGGCAAAGTGATGCCCCTGCTCCGTCGTCCGTTTGGCAAGCTCACCGATTATTTACGCAAAGATGCGATTACCGCACTGCCCAAGCTTGATATAAATAACACCGTTTACGGCATTCTTTCCCGTTATTTTACCGATGAACGTCTGCGCTGGGCATTTACATTCCAGTCCAAATATCTGGGCATGTCCGCATGGGATTGTCCGGGAACCTTTACGATTCTGTCGTTTATCGAACACCAATATGGGCTTTTCCATCCAATTGGCGGTGTGAATCGTGTATTCCAGGCGATGGCCGATGTCGTTGAGGAAAATGGTGGGCGCATTCACACCAGTACACCGGTGAAACAGGTTCTTGTTCACAATGGTCACGCCGAGGGTGTATTGCTTGAAAACGGCGAACGGATCGAAGCCGACCATGTGGTACTCAATGCCGATTTTGCCCATGCAGTGAACCATCTGTTCGAACCTGGCGTACTTAAAAAATATACACCGGAAAAAATGAAACAAAAAAAATATTCCTGTTCTACAGCGATGTTGTATCTCGGTGTAGATGGCGAGATCGACCTGCCGCATCACTCGATCTATTTTCCGGAAGATTACCGGGTGAATGTAGACGAAATTACCAAGCACAAAATTTTATCGGCAGACCCGTCTCTATATGTTCATAACCCATCCAGACTTGATCCGACACTCGCTCCAGCAGGAAAATCTGCACTTTATGTGCTGATGCCAACACCAAACCTTACAGGAGACATCGATTGGGAGGCGGAACGAGCGAACGTACAGGAAGACATGTTGAAGCGGCTCGAAGCGATTCCTGAGCTGGCAGACATTCGTGGCCGGATTGAAGAATGCATGCTGTTCACCCCGCTGGATTGGCAGAATGAGCTGGATGTATACCAGGGCGCAACGTTTAATATGGCACATAATCTGGGCCAGATGATGTATCTCAGACCACATAATCAGTTTGAGGAATTGGAACGCGTTTGGCTGGTGGGTGGAGGTACGCACCCGGGCAGTGGCTTGCCAACCATTTTCGAATCGGCCCGAATCAGTGTCAGATTGATTCAGGAAGAGGATGCGCGAAGACGTACCAAGCCATCCTCCTACGTGAAGACAGTGGAAGCCGGAGGACACTCATGAAGCGGGCTGCTGTTGTAGGTGCAGGAATCGGAGGACTTACCTCAGCTTTGCTGCTAAACCGTCAGGGATGGGACGTTACCGTGTACGAGCGAGGTTCCCGCGTGGGTGGTCGGATTGCTTTTGAACACGAAGGTGATTACCGGATTGATCAAGGTCCGACCATTGTATTACTGCCGGAGATGCTGCTCGGCATTCTGGAAGAGGCCGGTGTGGATCGCTCCAAGGTCGAGCTGCTGCGCTGTGACCCGTTATACCGGGTGCATTATCACAGCGGACGCGTTATGACCAAGATGACAGACCGGAAGGAGCAGACCGCGGAGATTGAACGCTTGTTCCCGGGAGAAGGCCGGGGGTTCAATAGGTTTATGAAGGATATGGACACGTTGTTCCCCGCAGGCCGGGCAGCGTTTCTGGAACAGATGTTTCCGCGCAAACGTGATTTCTTCACCCCTTCGCTTATGTCGCTTATGGGCAAGCTGCGTGCACACAAGAGTGTGCGGAAGGCTGTGGGGGATTACTTTGAACATGAAGAATTACTGGACGCTTATTCGCTGCAAAGCTTGTATATCGGTGGATCGCCCTTTGGCACGCCGGGGATTTATTCGTTGCTGCCTTATGCCGAGCATGAATATGGTATCTGGATGGTGAAGGGTGGTTATGCGGCTCTGCCCGCTATCCTAGAGCAAGAACTGCTCAACCGAGGCGGGAAGATTAAGTTGCATACCGAAGTGACTGGACTGAAGATTAGCAACGGAGTATGCGAAGGGATTGAAACAGCTGACGGTGCTGAACATGTGGATGCTGTGATCTATAACGGAGACTTTCCGAACTTGAGCGGGTTGCTGAAACAAGTGCCGGAAGCACCCGTTAAACGAAAGCCCTATCGCCCTTCATCAGGATGTGTGCTGATCTACGCCGGAGTAGATAAAAGGTGGGAGGATGCCACAACGCATCAGTTTTTCCTTCCACCAAGCCTGGAGGGTAGCTTACGCCAAGTGTTCAACGAGCGCCGTATTCCAGATAAACCTTCCTTTTACGTATTCAATCCGGCTGCGGTGGACGAAACGGCTGCACCCCCTGGACAGGGCGTATTGTATTTCCTCATTCCGGTACCGGATGCTGAAGGCGTGAACTGGGAACGCGAGAGTGAGGCGCTGGCAGAACGTGTGCTGGAAGAGGCAGAGCGGCGGGGATTCCCGGGTTTACGTGCAGCGTTGCAATGGAAAAAGGTGCGTACACCTTCTGACGCCGCGCGTGATGGCTTATACGGTGGAGGAAGCTTTGGCATTGCACCTGTCCTGTTTCAGTCGGGTGTGTATCGACCGCAGCCGAAGCCGTTTCCGAAGATACAAGGCTTATACGCCGCTGGAGCGTCGGTGCATCCGGGGGGCGGAGTGCCCATCGTCATGCAAGGTGCAAGGATGGCTGTCAATCAACTCATGAAGGAGATGGGGAAATGAATGAAGCAATATTGAGCAGATGCGAAGAGTTGATGCAAAAGGGATCCTCGTCTTTTTATCAAGCGTTCAAAGGGCTGCCAAGTCCGCGCCGCGAGGCGGTATATGTCATCTATGCGTTTTGCCGCATGATTGATGACAGTGTGGATGAGCCGGAGCAATCAACATATACAATCCATGAGATTCATGATTTGTTTGAACGCCTTGAAGAAGCGGAGGGACATTTTATCTGGCCGGCACTGAGATGGCTGTTCAGCAGCTTCCCTCATCTGGATAAAGGCCCGTTTTTTCGTCAGATGGAAGGCCAATTAACGGATCTGGAAGTGACCCACTATACAACGCTGGAACAACTGGAGCATTACTGTTATCTCGTTGCTGGAACCGTAGGTGAGATGCTGCTGCCTGTGCTCCGCAATGATAACGGTGCGGAAGTGGCGGTGAACGGTATCGCACTGGGTAAAGGCATGCAGATTGTGAACATTATTCGGGATGTGGGCGAAGACCGGGCAAGAATGCGGCGTTATGTGCCGCTGGAGATCATGGAGAAACACGGATACGCCGAACAAGACTGGGAAGACGGCATTGTGGATGAGCGATTTATTGCGATTATTCAGGATCTGAAAGCAGCAGCGCTGGATTGGTTCCGGATCGGCATGGATCGTTTGGACACCTATCCGGCAGAGAGTGCGTTTTCCATCGAGCTGGCTGCTGCATTTTATTCAACTATTCTGCACGCTGTGGAGCGTAACGACTACGATGTATATACGAAGCGAGCCTATGTCAGTGATGAATTGAAACTGGATATGTTAGGTGCGATTGTGAAACGTTATCCGATGCTGGGGTATCAAGCTTCCCGAATGGCGGTATCCTGATGATCCAGTGGGTATACTGGGTATGGTACGCCATTGGTGCCATCCTGATGCTTACCATTGGTGTGCCTGAGGCGTTATCCTTTTCCAATGGACTATTTCTTGTGTTCTATGCACTCTACGTGCTTGACCTTATATATCAGCAGCAGCATCACCGATCTGACCTGTCCGACCAGTCAGTCAAATGGCTGCGTCCAAGCCTCTGGATATCTTCCTTTATCATCTGGCTGGGCGGGATGGGTGTGGAGTGGATCGGTGTACATACACACTGGCCTTTTGGCGAGTACGACTATTCCGACTTCTTCGGCATCCATCTGTTCAGTGTTCCGGTGACACTTGGGTTCGCATGGATTGCGGTTGTGGGTAATTCGGCGCTGATCAGTGGCGGCGGATCGACGTGGGGAGGTAAGCTGGTGCGGGCGCTCAAAACCGGATTTTGGGCAATTGTGCTGGATTTCGTGCTTGACCCGGTCGCTCATGCAAGGGGATTTTGGGAATGGCAGGCTCCGGGCGGGTTCTATGGTGTCCCATGGACAAACTACATCAGTTGGTTCATCATGGGTGCATTTCTGTCTCTCTTTTTACCTGCCATGCCGAAGGATCGACGTTCCTTACTCCGGGCAAAGTGGCTGTACCAGCTGTTTATCCTTCTGTTCGGCCTGCTCGCGTTGAAAGAAGGTATAACAGGCAGCTTCATCATTGCCATCGCAGGTGTGTTGCTTGCCGAGGGGAGCTGGTTGTATGATCCGCGCCGTAAAGTCCAGCGCGTTTGACCGAGTCTTCTCGCTGTACAATCATTATTACCTGCTACGCAGACGTTTTCGCTCATTCACGCTCTCGGGTTCGCTCGACCCGCAGATCATGGATGGTAACGGCGGGGGCGGGACGCTACCTATGGCACCGAATCAGTCGGTTGTTTATTTCATGAATCACAGCTCGTGGTGGGATGGTCTGTTGCTGTACCATGCGGCGAAGCAAACTTCACGCGGGGATCATTATGTGATGATGGAGGAGCAGCAGCTTCGGCGGTATGCTTTTTTTCGCAAACTCGGAGCGTATTCGATCAACAAGGATAGTGCATCTGGTGTGCGAGCGTCTCTGCAATA
This sequence comes from Paenibacillus sp. TSA_86.1, assembly GCF_052691815.1. NCBI lineage: Bacteria > Bacillati > Bacillota > Bacilli > Caryophanales > Paenibacillaceae > Paenibacillus > Paenibacillus sp. TSA_86.1. The sequence continues at coordinate 109,799 of NZ_JBQZGE010000006.1, forward strand.
TACGAGTGAGTTGCTGGCTGCTGGCAAAAGGGTCTGGATTTTCCCGCAGGGTGAAATTCTGCATCAGGAGGCTCGGCCGATTCAGTTTCGTCCGGGTATCGGACTGGTGCTTCGCCGTTTCCCGCAGGCCATTGCCGTGCCGGTCACATTATGTCATGGCATGGTTCAGCACGACCTGCCGGAAATCTCCATGCAGGCTGGCCCGCCGATTGAGGAAGATTGGAAAGCATGGAAGAGCGAAGAAATCGCAGAACGGCTAGGGCGTGTGCTCGAACAGCAGCTGGATCATCACAGGGCGGAGCTAATTCGGCTTGGACAAGGAAGTTTGACGGATGCACGACCTCTGATTCGGGGTGCGCGCTCCACTAGCGAAAAATACGATGAAGCACGAAAGCGGGTGAACCGATAACATGAACGGGAGTATGAATACAACGGATATCCTGTGGATGTGTCTGGTCGGATGGCTGCTTGTGCAATGGTTATTCGCCATATGGAACGCTTCTTGCCTGCCTAGAGTTCGTTCATTCCGCGCAGCAAGCATACAGCCGCCCGATCAGCTTGTGTCGGTATTGATTCCCGCCCGTAATGAACGAATACATATTGAAGCATGTTTGGAAAGTGTGCTTGCCAGCGATACGAAGGGGTTTCGTATGGAAGTGCTGGTGCTGGACGACCGCTCGGAAGACGAAACTGCCGTTTTGGTTCAGGCCATCGCTGATCGAGATTCACGCGTACGTTTGATTCGTGGTACAGAACTGCCTGCGGGCTGGATGGGTAAATCCCACGCCTGTCACCGATTGGTTCAGGAAGCGCAGGGGGACTGGTTTATGTTCGTGGATGCTGATGTTCGGGTCAAGCCCGATGCCATCCGGCAAACCCTTGCTGCCGGATGCGCGCAGGGCGGCGGTCTGGTTACCGGATTTCCGTATCAGGTCGCGAAGACGTGGATGGAAAAGCTTGTCGTGCCGATAATGATGTTTACGATCATCAGTCATTTGCCTATTTTTATGATACGCAGGTCAACCAGTCCGATGTTTGTCGCCGCTACGGGGGCTTTTTTGCTTATTCATCGAACCAGTTATGAAGCTTCTGGCGGTCATGCAGCGATTCAAGGGCATCTGGTGGACGACATGAGTCTTGCCAAAGCGGTGAAACGTGCCGGTCATCCCGTGATGCTGGCGGATGTACATGATGTCACGAGTACGCGAATGTATCAGAACGGTGCAGAGGTATGGAACGGATATAAGAAAAATATGTATGAAGGCATGGGGCGCAAGGACGTGCTGTTGCTTGGGACGATGCTGATGTACTTTGTGATGTATATTGTGCCGCCGCTGGGGCTCGTTGTAGGCCTAGCTACGGGAAATGACACCTCGATTCAGTATGGGTTCATAGGCACATTGCTCGGCATGGCGGTAAAAAGAGTATCCGATCATGTAGGAGGTCAGCCGTGGTGGCTGGCTCTTTTTCAACCGTTCAGCATGGCGTGTGTCATTGCGATCGGTCTGGCTTCATGGCAGGCGGGGCGGTCCGGTAAAGGGTATGTATGGAAAGGCAGGCGGTATAGCTGATGCGGAGTGTACAGGAGAATGGACATGGTGACGGTTCAGAAGCTACAGAGAAAAGCAAAGGTGCAGGAGAAGGTAGTAAGGGGGCAGGAATGTTTCTGGGAAAAGGGATGAAAAGGGATAAGGGGCACCAAGCGGAGGCTTCAAGCGAGAACTCGAAGCAGGATGTCATTATAATCGGGGCAGGTTTCGGTGGTCTGTCCTGTGCGATCCGCCTTGCTACGGCAGGTTTGCGGGTGACTATTCTGGAGCGGCAGTCGCATGTGGGCGGCAAGCTGCAGCAGATCGAGCAGGACGGGTATCATTTTGATCGTGGACCAAGCACGATTACGATGCCGGATGCGTTCCGCTCGGTATTTGATCAGGCAGGTGTGGCGATGGAAGACTATGTACAGCTGTACGAACTGGAGCCTCGGACGCGTAATATTTTTGCAGATGGTACTGTGGTCGATCTTTCGAGGAATCGCGGCTGGATGAAGGAGCAGATTGCTGCGTACAGTCCGCAGGATGCGTCCCGTTATGATGCCTTTATGGATGAATCTGCTGCATTATATGCGGAGGCGAATCGTCATTTTCTCGGCAAACTGCTGCTGAATCCGTCCGACAAATACAATCTCAAAATGCTGCGCAGTTTGCTTCGGGTACGGCCTACGGTCAATCTGGATGAGCTGCTACGCAGGTATTTCAGTCATCCACATACACTCGCCATGTTCGGACGATACGCCACATATGTGGGATCATCGCCGTATCTGTCGCCTTCCATTTTTGCCATGATGGGACATGTGGAAGCGGAGGTGGGCATCTACGGGGTCAAAGGCGGAACGTATCAGCTGATTGAAGGCATGACCCGGCTTGCGCGCGAAAAAGGAGTGCAGATTCTGACGGGGGTAGAGGTGCATCAGATCGCGGTTCGGCATGGCAAGGTGATGGGTGTGGATGCGGATCGGGGCTTTATGGAGGCTGAGCAGGTCGTGGCTAACGGAGATGTACTGAGTGTAAACCGGCTGCTGCTGGCGCCAGAGCATCGAAAACGAATGAGTGATGCGCGGATTGAAAAATATGAACCGTCCATCTCAGGTTTCGTCACCCTGGCCGGGGTGCGCAGACAATACGATCAGTTGCTGCACCATACGGTCTTTTTCCCTGAGCAGTACAAGCCGGAGTTTGATGATATATTCCGTGACCGCAGGATGCCTTCCGATCCAACGATATACATCTGTTACTCCGGTTACTCCGAAGCAGGCATGGCTCCAGCAGGAGCCAGCAATTTGTTCATTTTGGTGAACGCGCCCTATTTGTCCGAAGCGTGGAGCTGGGAAGAGCAGAAATATCGTTATGGTGAGTTTGTGTTGGAACAATTGGAGAAGCGTGGTATTGCCGGATTGAAACAATCGGATGTTTTAATTTGTTATACACCAGAACACATTGAACGGGATACACTTGCTCATCAAGGATCTATCTATGGAATCTCCTCCAATTCAGTGAAGCAAACCTTCATGCGCCCAGGTAACCAAAGCAAAGATGTACAGGGACTCTGGTACGTCGGCGGCACAACCCACCCTGGCGGCGGAACCCCGATTGTTACGCTGTCCGGTCAGCTTGTGGGTGAGCAACTTGCAGCGGAGATGGGGAGGTAGGGCAGGTACGGGAAGGACCAGGTGTGCTGAAACTTGATGAAGTTAATGAGGTGGACCTAGGCGCTCCAAGACTCTAATGAGATAAATAAGTACCCTGATATATGACTGAGTCAGAACAAGTGCTATGAAGTCCAATAACGCAGATTAGTTGCTTCGAGACTGCAATGAGGCAGATAGTCACTCTGAACCTCTAATAAGGTCATGTTTGAGAACATGGGGTTTTGGAGTGTCCTTTCAATAGGTTGAGAGGAACGGTATACTGGATAGAGTTGTTCATTAATGGACATCACACTATATGGTTTGGCCAAGAACCGAATGAATAAGCCGAGTAGTTAACGACACGGATGACTTAACGAATAGGTGTGAGTGGATGGAACGGTGAGTGATTTCTCCCCGTCCATTGCACCGCATTTACATAGAAACAAGAGGTACAGAGCAACTCAGCATAGGGTAGGGAGCAGGAAGCAAAACCAAGCAGACGAGCCTACCCTGCACATCATTCTCACATAGGAGGTCTCATCATGAACGAACAAGAGCGAGCCGGCAAACGGCTGCTACCCGACGTGGCAACGGGAGAACGGAAGCTGGAGCACGTGCGCCTCTGTCTGGAGGAGAATGTGGCAGGAGAAGGCATCACGAGCGGACTGGAGAAGTATGCGTTTCGTCATCATCCGCTACCGGAGCTGGACTTTGAAGAGGTGCGTCTGGCCACTTCGTTCCTTGGCAAAAAAATGCGTACACCCTTGCTCATCAGTTCGATGACGGGTGGAAGCAAGACCACAGGCGCTATCAATGAGCGCCTTGCAAGGGTAGCGAACGCCAGAGGCTGGGCGCTCGGGGTAGGCTCGATCCGGGCTGCGGTGGAGCAGCCGGAACTCGCAAGCACGTTTGATGTCCGCCGCTGGGCACCGGACATTCCGGTCATCGCGAACCTGGGCGCGGTTCAGCTGAACTATGGCTTCAGCACGGCTGATTTCCAACGTGCCGTGGATATCGCCGGCGCGGATCTGCTCGTGCTGCACCTGAACACGCTGCAGGAAGTATTTCAGCCCGAAGGCAATACGAACTTCAGCGGTCTGTACCAACGAATCGAGAAATTGTGTCGTGAGCTGGACGTGCCTGTTGGTGTGAAGGAAGTTGGTTTTGGCATCGATGGCGTGACGGCACAGCGACTGTACGAAGCAGGCGTAGCCTTCATCGACGTGGCTGGCGCGGGCGGGACAAGCTGGGTGCAGGTGGAGAAGTACCGTAACAATAACCCGGTACGCCGGGCGGCTGCGGAGGCTTTTGCCGATTGGGGCATTCCGACAGCCGAATGCATCCAAGACGTGCGCGCGCTGAACCCCGATGGGGCGTTGATCGGTAGCGGCGGACTATACACTGGCGTGGACGCCGCCAAAGCGCTCGCACTCGGTGCCGACCTCGCAGGCTTCGGCCGCTCGCTGCTCGAATCTGCCGTTACCTCCGACGAAGCGCTGTCCGAGCGGCTGGAGCAGGTCGAATTCGAGCTACGCACCGTCATGTTTGGCATTAGCGCAGGTAGCGTTGCAGATGTGAAGAGGACTGAACGTCTGGTTGAGCGGCGGTAATGTTGTTGGGGTTGGGTGACGGACTGGTGGTAGTGCCGCTGAGGCGTAATTAATGCTAAAAAAGCAATCGAGGCGTGGCTGACCACTTTGTAGTGGAGCAGGGCACCGCGTGCTGGGAGCTGTACGCTATCCAGTGGGTGATGATTTTAGGGCGTCACCCAGTCGGCTGAATGCTGGGACGGTGGTGACAGTGCTACAGGAGATGCCGAGGCGCAATGGAAGAGAAAAGGGCGTTGGGGGACGTGGACGTAGTCGTAGTCGTGGTCGTCGAGGAGTCAGAGTGCAGAATCGAAGTTTGGGTAGTGGAGTAGTGGAGTGGCATTATCGGTTCAAAAGCTCTAACGATCTCACAGAACCTTATTTTGCACTTTTCACGCTGTTTACAAATCTAACGATCACCAGAAGCGCTATTTAGGCGAAAACCTCCAAAATCCGGCGAAAATCGCAGTCTTTCAAGTAAATAAGCTCCCTGGTGATCGTTAGAATTTCAAGGTGACCAAAAAGGGGCAAATAGCGTCGCTGGTGATCGTTAGAAGCTGGTGATCGCTCGAATTCGTGAGTGTAAGCCCGTTTATACTGTCGCCTTGGATATTTGGTTGAAATCGTACTGATTGTAATTGTAATTTTCCCAAAAAGATCCGCTCATTAAAATGGAGCGGTTTTTTTGCATATAAAAGTAAAATATTTACAAGTTAAATATTGATGCTAATCACTAAAATATTGTATGATTTCATTAATTAAGCTTCATTTTTGGGAAGGCGGTGTCCCTGTGAACGAAAAAGCTACAATTCGTGACCATTTAGAACGTTATTTGAAAAGGAATCGGATGACCATTAATCGTTTCTCAGAGATTTCTGGTGTGAATTCCGGGACACTAAGCGGCACCTTGAAAGGACTTCGTCCAATAGGCTTGAATCAGTTGGATCGTATTACTGCTGGAATTGGTTTACCTGAAGGCGAGTTATATGAATTATACATAAACGAATATCTAGTAGACTCAAGCTTGGACTGGAGAAGACTCAGACCTTTTCTGTATCGTTGTGCGGAGTTAGGCCATATAACACATATGGAGACAGCGGTTAATTATGTGATTGATAACCTTTCGTACGTACCTCTGTTGTTTGAATTGGCTGAACAGTTATATGGCGAAGGAAAGCTGGAGGAATGTAAACCATTGTACAGCTGTGTAGCAGAAAGTGAGAAACTGCAGCATTCGGAACGCCTGGCTTTAAGCCAGTACCGTCTGTTTTCGATAGGACTTTCGAATGACCAGGTGAATAATCTTACTTTAGCCACACGCTTCGAACTGTTTGTAGAACGTCTGGATGAGCCGTATCAATTTGATGCACTGAATGACCTGATTAATGTGTATGCATCCTTACGCCGCTGGGACAAAGTGAAAGAATTTGCTGACCAGTTGCAGATCAAAGCTTTTATCCAATATGACGCCAAGAAAACATTAAGAGAAGTTGAGTCTAAAACGAAAAAGAAGATGGTATTTTATGCTTTGTATTCTTACCTTGCTCTTGCCGAGGTCAGTTATCAATATGGAAAATATGAAGAAACGCTTCAGTATGTTTCAAAATATGCTGACTACAGCTGGATCAAAGATCCGACCGAAGAAGAAAAGATTGTAATCCTTCAGTTTCAGGATTGGTCAGAAGGAAATAATTACTATTTCAGATTATTGTCAGGTGAGACAGAGTTGATTCAAGATTATTTAACGTATATTTCGGATCGAAAAAAAGAAGTGTTCCCTGCACTATGCGCGATAGTGACCACAGCGAATCGATATAATGTCAATATTGATGATGTTCTTGAACAATACCAATCTTATCTTGATTACGAGGAGCAGACTAGTCGCTTTGGGAAAATGAGCAAGCAATACACGAATGATCAATATGGTATTTTGTTGGCAGGGCTGGGTACGTATTATTTGAGAAATAACAACTATGACAAAGGCCTGACCTATATTCGCCAAGGTATGGAATTTGCAATTGAAAATGTGAATAAAGACGGGCTTCTGGATTGTTTAGGCCTGTTTGATGATTTGCAGTATGGAGTAACTGGACGAGGTACCAAGCCGAGTGCAGAGATGCTCATCGAGAAGATTCAGAGGTTGTACAGTCCGGAACGACGATAAAAGAGTACGAAAAGTGAAGCATAGACATCGAAGAAAAGTGTATGCACATGTAAGTACAGGTAGACGCTATCCTCTTTAGGTCAAAAAGAGGTTTTACTAGTTGTTACCCTGATGATCATCCGATTTGGAATTCCTTGAAAAGACAATCGATATCGATCGTCCAAAGGTTTTTCGGATAAGGGTTTTTTTTATTGTCCAATGTTGGAGTTTATTTGAATTTCTGTTAATTAGCAGGATGTTCTAAAATGATACAGCAGGGAGGGGTGTTATGGATCGTGATGAACTCAAACTGCGAATCGAGGAAGCGAGGCAGCAGCTCCATCAATTAAAAACGGAGTACGGCGAGCTTCTTCACCCCAGGGTCATCCACCAATCCATGGTGCTGGATGAACTCATTAATAGGTACAATCAGGTTAAAAGGATAAAGCCGATGGAGTAATCCATCGACCTCTGGGCGAGGAACTTTGGCCGGTCGCTCGCCCTTCTATTTTAGCATAAGCTGATGTGTCGAAAGAGAAACGTTCAACTTACATACAGTTTTCCTTCACGGTGACATTTTCGTTGGTTATGGTGATGAGGGAAGTGCCCGACAGTGATTCGGTATAACCGCATGCTGTTTCTTTATAGGTTTTGCCACGACTGTCCTTAAATGTAACGTAGACAGAACCTTCGCCTCTGATTTTTAACTGTGGAGCAAACTTTACTTTTTGCCCCTTCGTGATAGCCTTATTCAACGTATAGAGCAAACCTGACTGTTCTGGTTTCTCTGCCGAAGCTGAGTCTGTAGGTGAACTTTCACCTGTAACTGCCCCAGCCTGAATCTGGGTGATGTCATAGTCTGATTGATTGTCGATGGTAATTCTGAGCTTGCGGAACGGATCGATTGCATTCAGAAAGCTCATGATAGCGATAGTGCCCAGCACAAGGAACAGGCCAAGAGCAATCGTGAGTTTTATTTTGGAGAAGGGGCGACGAGGTTTGGTGTGCATGAATAAACCGTCCTTTCTAGTCGAGTGGAATTCGGTACTCTTTCCTATAGAGAAATAAACGTAGAAACGGCTTCAAAAGTTGGCTTTTGAAATTGTAGAGCCGTAAGTTAATGGGAACTTATAAGAGGGATATGATAAAGTAGATATAATATGAGGAGTTGAAGTACCTAGAGAGTTGGCCACTAAGGTAACTAGATAACGAATCAGGTGCGCCAATATACATAATTATCTCACCTAAGTTATCACATCCAGATGAGGAGGATACAAATATGGAATTGTCTCCAATGAATACGGAACAATTTGCGAGTTTTCGCAGCCGTTCAATTGCAGATTTTGCACAGGAAAAGGTAGAAGCAGGAACGTGGGCGCCGGAGGAGGCGCTAGGGCGTGCAGAGGAATCGTATGAACGTTATCTGCCAGAAGGGTTAGACACCCCGGGAGCATATGTGTTCAATCTGGTGCACCCGGTGGACGGCATTGTTGGATACCTTTGGTTTAATATTACGGAGAATCGCCGGGGGAAAGAAGCCTTTCTGCTGGATATCGTGGTGGAAGAAACCTATCGCGGCAAAGGGTATGGTACAGAAACGATGGAGGCACTTGAAAAGACCGCGCGGAGTCTCGGGGTGGATCGCATTGGGCTGCATGTGTTTGGACATAATGAGCGGGCAAGCAGCCTGTATCGCAAGATGGGCTATGAAGTGACGGACTTGACGATGTACAAGGAGATCAATAACAAGGGCTAAGGCTAGGCTTTAATCCTGTAAATCCTATATCTAAAACGGATCATTCATTCAGGTCCAGTAAACGACTTCAAACAAGTGGCCCGAAGAGGATACACAGATAGACACATGAACCAAGGATTTGAAGATGGGGATGGTTGCGGGTGAATCGGCGAAGTTCCTTGATGCCTTGGGGTTTGTCATATATAATGTATAGGATTATCCATACCGAACAAGTAATGAATGAGGAGTTGTCATATACATGGCTTTGAAAGCAGGAATAGTGGGGCTTCCGAACGTCGGAAAATCTACGTTGTTTAACGCAATTACACAAGCAGGTGCCGAGTCGGCAAACTATCCATTTTGTACGATTGACCCGAACGTGGGGATCGTAGAAGTACCAGACGAGCGTTTGGACAAATTGACAGAACTCGTTGTACCGAAAAAAACAGTGCCTACCGCATTTGAGTTTGTTGATATCGCAGGTCTGGTACGCGGAGCAAGCAAAGGCGAAGGCCTGGGCAACAAGTTCCTTGCTCATATCCGTGAAGTGGATGCGATTGTGCATGTTGTTCGTTGTTTTGTGGACGAGAACATCACTCACGTCGATGGCAAGATTGATCCGGTAAGTGACATTCAGACGATTAACCTGGAGTTGATCCTGGCAGATATCGAGAGTGTTGAGAAAAAAATCGACCGTTCCAAGAAAAACCTGAAGGGCGGTAACAAACAGGCTGCTATGGAAGTGGAAGTGCTGGAGAAAGTGAAGGCTGTTCTGTATGAAGACAAGCCCGCACGTAGCATGGAGCTGACAGACGAAGAGCGTCTGATTGTACGTGACCTGCACTTGCTTACGCTGAAACCCGTTCTGTATGCTGCAAACGTGGCTGAGGACGAAATCGGTGATGTGGCAAACAATGCATATGTGCAAAAAGTAAGAGAGTTCGCAGCTGCTGAAAATGCAGAAGTGGTGCCGATCAGTGCAAAAGTGGAGGAAGAAATCTCCGAACTGGAAGGCGAAGATAAACAAATGTTCCTGGAAGAACTCGGCATTGAGGATTCCGGTCTGAACCTGTTGATCAAAGCTGCTTATAAATTGCTTGGATTGTATACCTACTTCACAGCAGGTGTGCAAGAAGTTCGTGCGTGGACGATCCGAAAAGGAACCAAAGCACCAGGTGCAGCAGGTGTTATTCACACCGACTTCGAGCGTGGATTCATTCGTGCAGAGGTGGTTTCCTATGACGATCTGGTTGCGGCAGGTTCGATGAACGGCGCCAAAGAGCGTGGTCAACTGCGTCTGGAAGGTAAAGAGTACGTGGTGAATGACGGCGACGTCATGCACTTCCGTTTCAACGTTTAAGTTTAGTTTGCATGAACTGAACGTGCTGCATGGTCTATATATCTTCTTTCTAGCCCCCGGGATATCGGCAACGATAATCCGGGGGTTAGTCGTGTTCTTGTATAAAAAGTTTGCCAGTTCCTTCAATGGAATGAAAACATAGCCGGGTTATCATACTATAGGAGACACCCCAAAATTCAAACGTAACGGAGGTTTTTCCATGCGAGTACTTCTTATTTTCCTAGTGCTTTTAGGTCTAAGCATCAGTTTTGTCATCCTCATGGATTTGTTGATTGGTCTGCCTCTCTACGTTTCGATCAGCAATGCGACATCTCCCTTTTTGTTCATGAAGGTGGATGAATGGATCACCCTGATCTTTGTGTTGCTCTATGTCATTGGTAAACCAGTCATCCAACATTATCTGAGTCGCAAATAACGGTATTGTTGTTCAAGGCTCAGGATGTACCTCTCCATCGGCCGCGTTTTTTCAACCATCCTCCAATCAGTAATAAGACTGGAATTGCTCCACCCATAGGTAAAAAAACCGTTTGTAGTGCTATATTTCCTTCCTTAATATGTTCAGCAAAGTTACTGGAGTTGATCAGTGAAACCACCAATATCAGGAGTCCGACAGGGTATATCATCGTCCGCTTGTCCCGAATATGGAATAAATCTGTAATTGAACTCACACAGGCATAGTAGAAAATCGCAGTCTTGAAGAACACGCCAACAATCAAGAAGAGAACGAAAAAGACATCCAAACGCTGTACAAAGGCTCCTACATCAATCAGGCTGATCATGTCCAGCAAAGGAAACGTACTTTGTGAGGTGATATCTACACCTAGAACGGCAATCTGAAGCATGCTGGATATGGTGAGGATAATGCCGCTAATGAACACTGCGACAAATCCGAAACGAAGGCCTTGATTGGGCTGATCCAAGGAAGGGAAAATCACCATAAAACAGATTAATTCGGTATAAGGAAACTCAAAGGTCTGCTTCAAAAAGGGGGTAAACACAGCTCCCCATCCGTTTCCCAGCAAGGGAAATAACCGTTCTGTCTCGATTACGTTGGAACAGAGTAAAAGCACTACGCTTAACAGGCCGACTAGCAGAAGTACGATCAAAAATATCTGTGCAGTTCGGGCTAATACCTCAATTCCTTTATCCAAAACATAAGCTACCGCCAGAATCATCGCGGCTTCAACGACAATAAGAGGAGTTTGATCCAGTACCGAATTGATGAGTAAATCCCCGCCATCACGCAGATCGCGAGAAGCACCGTACAGAAAAAAGATAATGTAGAGCATGCCCAGGATCAGACCGATCGGTTTGCCAAGCAGTGCTCTAATATGACCGATGAGCTGAAGCTTGGGAGCAAGCCGGAACAAGGCTGCGTATACCCCGAAGAGGATGAGTCCACCAGCATTCCCGAGCAAGGTTGCGATCCAGGCATCTCGCTCAGCTGTTGTCCCCAAACTAACCACCAGCGAGGTTCCCATATTGAACAGAACCATCAAAGCGAGCAATTGTTGAGCATTGATCTTAACTTCGTCCACTGTTTGCACCTCCGACATGGTCATGGTCTTTTACTTGATAATCTTGCGAAGTTTGGCAACCATCCACAAGAGAAGAGGAATCCCGATGCCAAACATAACAAAGATGGTAACAAGCAATATATCCCCTTCTTCAATCTGTTCTGCAAAATTGCCGGAGAGCATTAATGACATCAGCAGCGCAATCAATGCAATCGGTGAAACCCATTTTCGGTAGTCCGAAACCTGAAACAGATCTGTAGCAGCCATAATGCCGGCATACAGGAAAATTGCAATTTTGAAAAAATCACCGACAATCAGGGTAAGCACAACAAAAACATCCAGACGCTGCACAAAATCACCGACATTGATTAGGCTGATGGTGTACAACAGAGGGAAGGTGGCTCGATTCGATATTTGTGTTCCCAGTACTGCGATATTGGTTGCACTGGAGTAGCTGAGAAGAAAACCGCTGGTGATTACTGCGGCAAAGCCAGCACGTGTTCCTTGCCTGGAGTTGTTATGTAAATACGGGAACAGCATGGTGAAACAAACCAACTCTTCATACGGGAACTCAAAGGTTTGCTTCAACGTGATGTCCAAGATGGGACGCCAACCATTTTCGAGCATCGGAAGGAGTCGGTCTACCTCGATGATTCCGGAAACATACATCAAAAGGTTGCTGGTCACCGCGAGTACCCCAAGAACGAAGGCAAAGATTAGTGCGGTTCTTGCCAACACCTCTATTCCCTTGCTAAGAACATATCCAATGGACAATATCATTACGGCACTGACAACAACTTCAGGTGTTTCGTCCAGTACAGAGGTGATCAGCAAATCGGAGCCTTCACGCAAATCCCTCGCTGCTCCATGAATAAAAAAGAGAATGTAGAGTATGCCCACAAACCAGCCCGCCTTTTGGCCTAAAATGGCTTTAGCATAACCTGTGAGAGGAAGCTTGGGGTATAAGCGATACAGCGAAACGTAGATCGAGAAGATAAGTAGCCCTCCTGCTACCCCAAAAAGGACAGCTAGCCAAGCATCTTTCTCTGCTTTGGTAGCAAGAACACGTATAATTGCAGTTCCTGCGTCAAAAAGCAGGACTAAGGCAAATAACTGGCCAGGGCTGATCTTAGCTTTTTCCACACCGGATTCACCTCTTCTTTGCTATTTTTCTTTCTTTAAATCATGTAAATAGGGTTTCGTAATCTTGCCTGTACGCTGGATCTTTGACTCGACATGTACCTCGAATTCACAAGTAGAAAATAAGGTGTTCCATTTATCTTCCAATCGTTTCCATGCCTTCGGATTGGCCCGGTTAATCGCATCTCCAAACCCCAGCACATCGGTTTTCATAGCTTGCACGGTTTGGATAGCCCCAACGACTTCCTCCTTAATCTTGGCGTTCACCTGCAACTCCAATTTGCGGATTTCCTCTGATTTGGATGGATCAATCGAAGGACAAGTAACCTCCCCCACCGTACTGACATTCCGTATTCGGATGTGTATAACAGGTTGGCCTCCTCTGAACGTAGCTTTTGTTCGTATTTTGCTCTTGAACACTTCAATGGCGATCGCGTCTTTTTTTTCTTCACAATCCAGACTGACAATGGTATTATGGATTTTTTTGTTGATCCATGAAATTCCTCGAGCATCCTGATGGTTGATCCAGCCGAGTAAACGGCCTTCTTTAAAAAGGGCCATTCCATTAATAACAAGCTGTACAGGAATATCTGTCCGCTCCAGAGTAGACTTGTTATGACCTGAATTTTGTGGTCCAGTAATCTCTAAACCGCTAATGACAGGCCCTCCTCCTTTAATCAGCAGTCCTCGAATAACATCATCGATGCCTGACTCGTAACTTTCGGCTAAAACGCGTTCTGATGTTTTTAATTTTCCCAGAATGGCATTCGCCGGAATGCTCTCAATGGGGGTCAGCGTTTTGAGGATACTGTTTGCATCAGTATTCTTCGCGATAAAAACCCTTGTTCTCAGTCGAGGTTCAGCATCTCGCTCCATAAAGTCAAATATAGATTCAATGCCTTCTTTCGCCATCTCCTCGCCAATGATCAAATCTCTGACATGCTGTACGTTCAGTCGGCGAGGGACTTTTTTGGAAACTTTGCGAGCAGCCTCCAGCAGAGTATGTCCTTCGCTGCTATACACGACAACCGGGACAACCTGTCCCGTTTTCCCGCCAGCAATCTCTCTTGCGTTAACAATTTGAAAGGAGTAACGATAGGTATCCTGATCATGCGCTTTATCAATGCCGATTGCCAAGGGCAGCGCCAAATTATTCAATTCCTTGTAGTTCCAGCAGCCTGTCAGGAGAAGTAGAGAAAGAAAAGGGAACGCCAGAAGCTTTGCTCTCCGGCCCATGGTTATTCATTCCTTCCGTTGTGATATGAGGACGTTGACGATGAATCCCCGCTCTTCACTTGAGCATCGGACGGCAAGGACATGTCTTTAATGTGAGGACGTGTCGCCGCCGACTTGATTGGAGAACGCCAGATCGTATCTTTCTGCTCTTTGAAGTCAAAGGGTGCAAACGGAGACAAGTATGGGACGCCAAAAGACTTCAGACTGACCATGTGAGCTATCAGCATAATCATGGCGATGATGATCCCGTAAAAGCCGAGTGTGGATGCAGCAAGCATAAGCGGAAAACGAATCAGTCTGGCAGCATTGGTCAGCGTGTAACCGGGTAAAGTGAAGCTGGCAATGCCTGTCAAGGACACAATGATGACCATCATGGCTGTGACGATACCGGCCTGTACTGCAGCTTGTCCCAGCACAACGGCACCTACAATCGAAACGGCTTGACCGACTGCCCTGGGCATACGAGTGCCAGCCTCGCGCATGATTTCAAAAGCAAGCTCCATCAGCACAGCTTCTATAACGATCGGAAAAGGAACACCTTCTCGCTGGGCTAGCAGGTTAATGACCAGCAGCGTTGGGATCATCTCATGATGATAAGCCATGACAGCAATGTAGATGGAAGGTACAAGAATGACAATTAAAAAGCTCAAATAACGAATGATTCGCATAAAGATGGTAAAGTCAAATCGCTGATAATAATCCTCAGCCGCCTTGAAAAACTGTGGGAAGGTCGTGGGTAGGATCAATGTGTTTGGTGAGCCGTCTACGAGGACGGCAATTCGCCCTTCCAGCAGGTTGCCAACAACAACATCTGGACGCTCTGAATTGAATACCGTCGGGAACGGAGTAATGGCATCATCTTGAACTAATTCCTCGATATAACCAGATTCGAGAATTGCATCAATATTGATGTCTTTTAATCGTTGTTTTAACTCCTCCACAACCTGTTTCGGGGCAATATTTTGCAAGTACATCATGGCCACTTGGGTGTTGGTCACAGCTCCAATGTTCATAGATTCCAGCCATAGATCGGGGCTCTTGAGGCGGCGTCGAATCAGTGAAATGTTTGTACTGATGGATTCGGTGAAGCTGTCCTTGGGACCTCGGATATTAATCTCTGTCTCAGGCGGCATAATGCTGCGTTCATTGTTACTTTGAATATTCACGATGATACAGTTCGTGGAACCGTCAATGAGAATGACTAATGCCCCGGACAATATGGAGTTCATCATGTTGCTCCAACGGTCCAGAATTTGTGTATCCCCAGTGCTCAAGGCTCTGGATTGAAGGAAATCAAAAAGGGTTCCCGAGTCTGGATCAGGTGGCAGAGCATTGTTTAATGTGTTGACGGACATTAACGAATGGCTGACAAAATCATTGATTTTTTCTGCGTCCGTCATACCCTCCATATAAACAACAGCGACGGGGGAATCTGCACCGGGGACTTGAAATGTACGTACAATAATATCCGAGCTTTGCCCTAATTCTTGTTGGATTTGTTGAAGGTTTTGCTGCAAAGTGTGGTGTAATGGATTCCCTTGAGCATCCTTTGAGAGACTCATTTCGTTGGTGTTTCGTATTTTTTTCGAACGAAAGTGCCGTTTCAAGGACATGAAAATTCTCCTTTGATATGGTATTGCTCTGTATTATCAGTAATTGAGTGGAAATTATACGTAATGCTATATATCGGGAAAAATTATTCAGGGGCAAATCTGTTTTGTTTGGATCTTTATTCAGATGTATCAGATCATTTATGCTGTATGATTGCGGTCTCACTGGATTGTTTACCTGTGATGGATATATTAAAAAGAAAGAAAAACTCTTGAGGAGGCGGCAAAGATTGGAGCAAAATTTAGCTGCTCGCACCCTGAACAGTTACTGTTCAGGAGCATAAGAATATGCTATAATTAAGAGTCGTATACCCATGATGAACTGATTGTTCCATCGATGAGATGAGACGAGGGCTTCAGGAGGTAGGCGATTTCTTTATATCACTTTAAAAGTAAAGGATTTGATGACGTTGTAGCGAGATATACGTCGATCATATAACAGAATGAGAATGGAATGACATGCTGCGGTCAGGGGATTCAGTCAGAATACTGTGGTTTGTGGATTTTTGAATTATAGATATGTAATGCGAATAATACATGTTGATTTTGTATTGAAATCAGTATGTGCATGGACAAAATAAAACGTGAGGTGACTATACATGTTGGATAAATTGCAGGCGTTAGCCGATCGTTATGACAAGCTGAGCGAGCTTTTGTGTGACCCGGATGTAGCTAGCGATAACAAAAAGCTGCGTGAATATTCCAAGGAGCAATCCGATCTTCAGCCGACATACGATGCGTACAATGAGTACAAACAGGTTAGTGAGGATCTGGAAGCGGCGAAGGAAATGCAAGGCGAGAAACTGGATGACGAGATGCGCGAGATGGTCAAAATGGAAATTGATGAACTGTCTGCTCGCCAGAAAGAGCTGGATGAACTCATTCGTGTGCTGATGCTGCCCAAAGATCCAAATGATGATAAAAACGTCATTGTGGAAATTCGCGGTGCAGCTGGTGGAGATGAAGCGGCGTTGTTTGCAGCGGATCTGTACCGGATGTATACCCGTTATGCAGATGCGCAGGGCTGGAAAGTTGAGCTGATGGATGTAAATACCAACGATCTCGGCGGATTCAAAGAGGTTGTATTCATGATCAACGGACGCGGTGCTTACAGCAAAATGAAATACGAAAGCGGTGCACACCGTGTACAGCGTATTCCAACAACGGAATCGGGCGGACGGATTCATACATCAACTTCAACCGTTGCGGTGATGCCGGAGGCGGAAGATTTTGATATCGAAATCCATGATAAAGATATTCGTGTAGATACATTCTGTTCCAGTGGTGCCGGTGGACAATCGGTTAACACAACGAAATCAGCGGTACGTGTAACTCACGTGCCAACAGGTATCGTAGCAACGTGTCAGGATGGCAAATCCCAGAACTCCAACAAGGATAAAGCGTTGCAAGTATTGCGTACACGGATCTTTGATATGAAACGTATGGAAGAGGAAGCGAAAATCTCCATTGAGCGGAAGAGCAAAGTCGGAACGGGTGACCGCAGTGAGCGGATTCGTACGTACAACTTCCCGCAAAGCCGTGTGACGGATCACCGCATTGGTCTGACGATGCACAAGCTGGATCAGATCATGAACGGAGAGATTGAAGATATCTTGTCTGCCCTGACGATTGCTCAGCAGACTGAGATGATGGATAGAGGAGAATAATCTGTGACGGGCGCGCAGTTTGTAATGACGCCGGAGCAGAGTTGCCGGGAAGCCTTCGTAGAGGCTTCCTCTTTTTTGGAGAAGTGCGGCGTGTACGAGCCGCACAACAATGCACGGCTGCTGCTGGAACATGTACTGGGCGTCTATGGCGCCCGGTACTACATGATGCAGCCGGAGCCATTCCCCGGCGAGCTGCGCAGCCGCTGGGAAGACGCCGTCACGCGCAAGGCTGCGGGTGAGCCGGCGCAATATATTATCGGCAGCCAGGAATTCTACGGGCTGCCGTTCGAGGTCACGCCGGCCGTGCTGATTCCGCGGCCGGAGACCGAGCTGCTGGTCGAAGCTGTGCTGCGCGCAGCAGACCGCGTGTTGGCCGGCGCCGGCGGTGCCGTGCGCGCCGTCGACATTGGCACGGGCAGCGGTGCCATCGCGGTGACGATGGCTTCGCTTCGCCCGCAGTGGCAGGTGTCCGCCGGGGACCTCTCGGCGGATGCCCTGCACGTGGCCGCGCGCAACGCGGCCGCGAACGGTGTACAGATCGACTTCCGTGAAGGCGATCTGCTTGCTCCGTTCGCCGGGGAGCGGTTGGACATCCTGGTGTCCAACCCTCCCTACATCCCGGCGGGAGATATCGCCGGGTTGCAGCAGGAGGTGCGCGATCATGAGCCGCGCCTCGCACTGGATGGCGGTCCGGACGGGCTCGCCCCGTATCGCATCATGCTGGAGCAGCTGAAGCTGCTGCCTGCGCCGCCGCAGATTGTCGGTTTTGAGCTGGGCATGGGCCAGGCTCGGGACGTGGCAGCATTGCTGGAATCGGCGGGACATTGGCCGGAGATTATTATCGTTCCTGACCTTGCCGGAATCGAACGGCATGTCCTGGGTGTTCGACCTTCGGAACAGGTGACAAAAATGTAAGGCACGTAAGTTTTCTTTTTGCCGTGAAATCCTCTACAATGGGGTATGCCGAAGATTTTCTGAATGCTTGGGGGAACATAATTACATGCTGCACAAATTCAAAAAGATCGACTACTCCATCGTTTTTATATTGGTGATTCTGATGGTCATCTGTATAATGGCCATTTACAGTACGACGTCTGGTCGTCCGAAGCTAGAGGGCTTCACCAAAAATATGATCGTATTTTATGTGTTGGGTTTTGTTGTTTTTTTCGGAATGTCCATGATCAACTATAAGTTTATCGTCAAAAATTATTTATACATCTATGGGCTAGGCCTATTACTGTTAGTTCTGGTCTTGTTTATTGGTAATGAGTACTACGGAGCCCAAGGCTGGCTTTCCATTGGCGGGATCAGTCTTCAGCCTTCGGAGTTGTTCAAGCTATGTCTGATTGTCATGTTATCTACACTGCTCGCCAGGAAGAAGAACAGGCCTTTGTTTTTTGGTCGAGATGTCATTCCAGTCAGTTTATGTGTTCTGCCGCCCTTGCTGCTCGTGTTGCTGCAAAATGATCTAGGTGCAGTACTCAGTTATATTTTTATCTGGATCGGTTTGTTATGGATCGGCAATATCAAATTTTCACATGCATTGATTGGTTTTGTACTGGCGGTAAGTGCCATCGTTGCTGGCATACAGGCGTATATTCATTATCATGATGAAATTACAGGTTTCCTCAAAGATATTAAACGTGCACACTGGGCAGAACGATTTGACCCGTGGCTTGTGCCTGAACTGACGTCCAGAGATGTATTGTGGCAGACATACAACGCCAAACTTGCCATTGGTTCTGGTGGTGTTACCGGCAAAGGATACATGGAAGGCACGACTATCCAATCTAATCGGGTACCCCTGGCCTATGCGGACTCTATTTTCGTACAGATTGGTGAAGAGTATGGCTTTGTTGGTGCATCGGTACTTCTTTTACTGTACTTCATCCTGATCCACAGGCTGGTGTTGATTGCTTTGGAGTGTAAGGATCGGGTGGGTGCGTATCTGATTGTAGGGATTATCGCGATGATTCTGTATCAGGTCTTTGTCAATATAGGACCGTTTATAGGACTCATGCCACTGACAGGTATCACGTTGCCATTCATCAGTTATGGGGGAACATCGCTGGTCATTAACATGATCAGTATGGGCATTGCCATGAGCATTAAGGTACACACCGAAGAGAATGAAGATATTCTGGGTGCAGTGGAGCAGCCAAGTATTACAGAACTGATCTTGAAACTGTTCAGACGTAAATCTGCGCAGCAGGAGCAACCGGAACAATGACATGAAAGGGTATACTGAGGTATACCATAAAGCTCCTATTAAAAGCTCTTTTATAACGATGCGCTCGTAAAAAAACAGATCAGCTTTGGAACCGACCTTTCCAGCATTTGCGGGGGAGTAGGTTCTAAAGCTTTTTTTGTTGTGACCGGATTTCCATTCTCCTACCCAATTCGGTACAATGGTAATATTGATCATTATTGGTAAAGCGCGATGTGAGAACTTAGGGGGAAACTCAAACACCATGTGGAAAACGGTGAAAAAGCTGGATGGCATCATTCTTTTTGTCTTGTTGTTGTTAATGGTTATCAGCATATTTGCCATTTACAGCGGTACACGTTTTGATCCCAAACTGGCGAATCATCATGTGAAAACGATCTATTTCTATGTGGTGGGATTTATCGCTGTTATTGGAATTGGTTTGATTAACTACAAGTTGTACGTGAAATACGCGTTTATGGTGTACGGTATAGGTATCGTTTTCCTGATACTGGCTAATGTACTTGGAAGTAAGGTGAACAACGCGAATGGCTGGCTGAAGATCACGGAGACCATTTCGTTTCAACCTGCCGAATTGTTCAAAATGATCCTCATTCTGTTTCTCGCCCATCTCATTGTGAAACGTAAACGGGGGGAGCTGGGGTTCTGGAGAGATGTGGTACCGATTGGGCTCTGGACATTTATTCCGTTTGCGCTCGTTATGGCACAGAATGACCTCGGTAACGCTCTGGGTTATGTGGTCATCCTGATTGCGGTGTTATGGATCGGAAATATCAAGCTGAAACATGCGTTAATCGGGCTCACGATTGTAGCTGCATTCTTTATTGGTTTCATCAAATCGTACACCTTCTATCATGATGACGTGTTTGCCTTCCTGGAAAAGATCAAACGTGAGCACTGGGCTGAACGGATCGATCCGTGGCTTGTGCCGGAGAAAGCCACAGCCAAAGCGATGTGGCATACGAAAAATGCAGGGCTCGCCATCGGATCAGGCGGGATTACGGGCAAAGGGTTCCTGGAAGGAACCTCTGTTCAAAGCGGACGTGTGCCTTATACGTACTCGGATTCGATCTTTGTTGTGGTGGCGGAGGAATTCGGTTTTGTGGGAGCTTCGCTGTTAATCCTGTTATATTTTATCCTGATCCATCGGATGGTACTGATTGCGCTGGAGTGCAAAGAACGAGCCGGGCCCATTATCATTGTGGGCATTATCGGGATGTTACTCTATCAGGTGTTTGAAAATGTAGGAGCGTTCCTTGGCCTCATGCCGCTGACAGGCATTACCTTGCCATTTATCAGTTATGGAGGGACGTCTTTGCTAATTAACATGGCCTGTATGGGCCTGGTAATGAGCATTAAGTTGTACGGTGACGAGGACGAAGATGAACTGTTTCCGGAGGAAGAATCTCCATCCTTAATGCAGCGAATTCGGAGTCTGATCAAAAAGAAAAAAGAGAACAGCGCGATGTAGTAGTGTTTTTTACGGGTTGGAGGGATTATTCATGATGAATAATTTTCAAAAGATTGTGTCTTGTAGCATTTTAATCCGTTGCTATCTTCGAAGAAAGCTTAGTGAACACTAGGCTTTTTTTGTATGTGCGAAAAGGGAAGTTTCAGGGGAGAGTAGAATAAATGAGTGTTGAAATGATCTCTTTTTACTAAGAAATCTCTTTTCGCAACGGCGATAAGGAATATGTCTATGCTTGTCACCCTGGTATATAGCTAATACATCTTCTTCTATGAAAAATTTTAATAGATTTCAGGTTTGTACTAGGTTTACTTCTTCCTCTACCGGGCATACTGATAGACATGAGAGAGTTGGCAGCTGGATATCGGAGCCGAGGGGGAGAACGGGATGAACAGACGAATGGTTAAACAAATTGGACTTATCATTGGTTGTCTTATGATGATTATTATGATGTGGGAAGGTCAGAAAACAGACGCGGCTGTTGCCGCTGCAGCGATTCCGGAGCAGTCGATCCGCCTGCGGATTCTGGCGAACTCGGATACGGCTGGAGATCAGCTCGTGAAACGTGAGATTCGGGATGCGGTGGTTGCACAGATGGGCGAGTGGGTTGGAACGCTGGAGGATCCGCAAAGTCTGGAGCAGGCGCGCCATGTGATTCGTGAGCATCTGTCCGAGATTGAGAATCGGGTAGGGGAAGAGTTGACGAAACGCGGACTGACCTATGATTACCAGGTGGAGCTTGGCACGGTTCCTTTTCCAACAAAGCTATATGGCGGTACTGTGTATCCAGCGGGTGATTATGAAGCGGTGCGGATTACATTGGGCGAAGGCAAGGGGCAGAACTGGTGGTGTGTGTTGTTCCCGCCTTTATGTTTTATCGATGCGAGCACTGGAGATGCATTGGCAAAACCAACGACAGTCTCTGCGGCGGCTGGGGATTCGGTAGAAGTGAAAGCTTCTGTACAGGGAGAGACACCCGAAGCGAGATTCTTCCTGTGGGATGTGGCCGTGAAATTATGGGATTGGATAACAAATTTATTCACTTAACAACGATTTGTTGATACCAAAAGTTGGAGTGCAATTGGAGTCCAAGATAGAATATAGAATACGAGAGGGGAGTTTCGTTGCAGGTTTGCAGGGAGCTTCCCTTTTTTATATAACAAATTTATGGTGGAAGTACCCCATGTTTGGATCAAACCTGTAACGTGACAGATATGATATACTTATATGTACTGAAATTGAACCTACTTGAAGTTTAGGGATGATGATATATATGAACAGAGAGCATGAAGCGAGATCACATACCTCGTTAGAGGACAAGCATGGCAATGAGGCGGCAGAGTCGGCCAAAGGTAAACAAAATACGGCTTACTGGGATGTCAGAGCACTGGTACAGGAGCAAGATGAGGCGGAGGAAGGGCAAGAACTTTTCCCGGTTTCCGGTGTGAAAAAGGGTAGCACCGCCCGTGAAGCGGCGCTCGTGGACTTGAAGGCAGCCGCGGCTTGCCTTCGTCAAGGGGAGATCATTGCCTTCCCGACCGAGACGGTCTATGGCCTCGGCGCAGATGCGCGCAGCACAGAAGCGGTGGAGGCGGTATTTGCCGCCAAAGGGCGGCCATCCGACAACCCGCTCATTGTGCATATCGCGCACCGTGACCAGTTAGATGATCTGGTCACCGAAGTTAATGCAGCGGCGGAAGCGCTGATGGCGGCCTTCTGGCCGGGCCCGCTGACGCTGGTGCTGCCGGTTAGGCCAGGGGCGGTGTCCCCGCGGGTCACTGCCGGGCTGGATACGGTGGCCGTGCGCATGCCGGATCACCCGGTGGCTCTGCCACTCATCGCGGC
The DNA here is from genome assembly GCF_052691815.1 of Paenibacillus sp. TSA_86.1. NCBI lineage: Bacteria > Bacillati > Bacillota > Bacilli > Caryophanales > Paenibacillaceae > Paenibacillus > Paenibacillus sp. TSA_86.1. The sequence continues at coordinate 132,520 of NZ_JBQZGE010000006.1, forward strand.
GGCGGCATGCCCTGTGGCTGCGCCAAGCGCCAACCGTTCCGGACGGCCTAGCCCGACCCTCGCCGCACATGTGCGGGAGGATCTGGATGGCCGCATCGGCGGCATCGTGGACGGCGGCCCCACAGGGGTGGGCGTCGAGTCCACGGTGGTGCAGGCCGGTGACGACGGTACCGTCACCATCCTGCGCCCTGGCGGCATCACGGCGGAACAGCTGTCCGCCGTGGCCGCCCGTGTCGCCACGGACCCGGCGCTTCTCGCCGAAGGGTCCGGGGGCGACAGCACCAGCCCGGCGCCGCGCTCGCCGGGCATGAAGTACACGCACTACGCACCCGCAGGGGCGCTGTGCGTGGTGGAGGGGCCGCCCGCAGCGGTGGCGGCCTGGATTAGCGCCGCCCTCGCAGAGGCGGCGCAGCGCGGAGAGCGCACCGCGGTGCTGGCGTTCGCCGAGCACGCGGAGCAGTACCGCGCCGATGCCGTGTTCTCGCTGGGCGACGCCAGCGAGCTGCAGGAAGCTGCGCGCAGGCTATACGCCGCGCTGCGCAGCTGCGACGAGCAGGGCGCCACATATATTGTGGCGGAAGCCTGCTCGCGCGAAGGGCTGGGAGCAGCCGTCATGAATCGGCTGCTCAAGGCGGCGGGCAACCAACTTATTCAAGTTGATTGAGCCGCCCGTCTGAACGCTCCTGCCCATCGGGTCAGGAGCACCAACTTTCGCGGGCAGTCGTAACATTTAACGAAACAAGTTTTATTTTCTTGCGGCAAGCGTAAGCGGGCCTTGAGCTGCTTTTCCCATCGTAAGGGTATATTGATACTTCGTTGCTCCACTTCCCCTGCATCCGTCATGTTTGGGTCCTTGTCCGCATATCGTGTACAAGAACCTTTACGCGACTTGGGGGTATGAGGATGTGGGATGTGTCTGCCCATGTGGGGCAGTTGGTAACCATTCTGATTATGGCGGTTGCGCTTGGACTTGATGCATTCTCGCTGGGCATTGGAATTGGCATGAAGGGCGTACGGCTGCGGGATATATTGAAAATCAGTACGGTCACAGCACTGTTTCATGTCATTATGCCGCTTGCTGGAATGTATATGGGTAAGTATGTCAGCTCCTTGTTGGGCGATATTACGAACTATGCGGCAGGTGGCTTGCTGGTGTTACTGGGTGCCCACATGATTTTGAATGCGTTCCGCGAAGGGGAAACCAAACTGGTGGATCATCGCTCCCTGCTGGGTATTATTTTATTTTCGTTCAGTGTCAGCGTAGATTCATTCTCTGTCGGGGTGTCGCTTGGTATGTTCAGTAGTGATCTTGTCCTGACCATTCTGGCATTTGGGTTCTGTGGTGGCTTAATGTCCATCTTGGGGCTGCTTCTCGGACGCCGGGTGAGCCAGAATATGGGGGATTACGGCGAGGCTGTAGGCGGGGCGATCTTGCTTGCCTTTGGACTTTTGTTTATATTCTAAAATAAAACGTGTAAATCATCGGATAGGCATATCACATCTTTGATCCAATGGGGAGGCTAACATAATGAAACATATTTTATTCGTATGTACAGGCAATACGTGCCGCAGCCCCATGGCAGAAGGGCTTTTGCGGAAACTCGCTTCCGAGCGCGGCATCCAGGTGCATGTTCGTTCTGCAGGTGTAGCCGCAACGTCGGGTATGCCGATATCGCGTCATGCCGAGGCGGTGTTGAGAGATCATAGTGCGGAAGGTCCAGCTCACTCCACACAGCTCAGTGCAGAACTGGTTGAATGGGCGGACCTCATTCTGACGTTGACCCGGAGTCATAAACAACATGTCATGCAGGTGTTTCCGGACTCCATTCAGAAGACGTACACCCTGAAAGAGTATGTAGAGAACGATGCACAAGTGCTTCAAGACCTGGAGGAATTGGACAGCCTGTTCGCTACATTGGAGATGAAGCGGGCACTTGGACAAGAGATTCTGGCCTCGGAGCGGGAGCGTGCGATTGAGATTAGACAGAGAATTCCAAGTTTCGACATCTCGGACCCATTTGGCGGCAGTCGGGATGATTACAACATTGCGGCGGCAGAGATTCGGACGGCGTTATCCCGTCTTTTGGATAAGCTTGAATAATTCAGGCAAGCAGAGGAAAGATATAGAAACAGAACAAGCGATGTAAATTAACCGTTGATTTTAAGTGTCGGTTGATTTATGATGAAGGGGAAAACAGGGATCCGGTGTAACTGGCGACGAAGTGGGCACAACCACAATGGAGCACCGGAACAAACGGCCGGTCGCCTGGGCAAAAGAGCAATTCTGCGATACCCGCAGACTGCTCTTTTTTTCGTCTTTCATCTGATTTTTCGCTATAATAGTACCTGAGATGCCATGCAACGTATGTGTAGAGCGAATGTGCACAAGAGAATGGGCATGATTTTATCGGGAGGCGATAGGATGACTATTGAACTGGATTCGGAACAACCCGGATTGCAACAACAGACCGCATCGATCCTGCGCGAACTGGCATTAGCCGGGAAGCTTGGCTCCGGTCAAGTTGTAGTTATTGGCACAAGTACAAGCGAAGTCGCAGGCCAGCGGATTGGAACAAGCGGTGCAGTGGATGTGGCGCAGCAGTTGCTTGCAGGGGTTCGTGAGGTACAGCAGGAGTTTGGTTTCGACACCGTATTCCAATGCTGTGAACACCTGAACAGGGCGCTTGTAATGGAACGGGCGTTACTTGAACGGCTTGGACTGACAGAGGTTGGCGCTGTACCTGTGCCGAAGGCTGGTGGTTCCATGGCATCTACCGCCTATCGTTCATTGTCCGATCCATGTCTCGCTGAACATATTCAGGCTCATGCAGGTCTGGATATTGGAGAAACGATGATAGGTATGCATTTACGCCATGTTGCAGTTCCTTTTCGGACCTCGCTTCGTTACATTGGTGAGGCTCGTGTCGCGGCAGCACTGACACGTCCGAAACTGGTTGGAGGCGAACGTGCAGTTTATCGAATGGAAGAAGAGCCCGATTCGACTTTTTGTGACTAACGTATAAAGTGAAATGATGTTTACACGTAAACGGAGAGTGCAACACCAATCTGGAGAAGCAGAGCGTTCACGTTTATCACCGAATTTTCCCCTTTATCAAAGGGGTTCAAAGAAATTTGGGGATAACAGTGATCGTAAGATGGTGATGCAATCGAAGTCAGGAGTGTAACCTGTAGGCTCGCTTTATAACTTCATAATAATTAGGAGGAATTTAATCATGGAACAATTGCGTAAGAATGACCCTGCAGTACTGGAAGCGATGAATCTTGAACTGAAACGTCAACAGAACAACATCGAGCTGATCGCATCCGAGAACATCGTAAGCGAAGCGGTAATTGAAGCAATGGGATCTGTTCTGACGAACAAGTATGCTGAAGGATATCCAGGTAAACGTTACTATGGCGGTTGTGAGCATGTGGATATCGTTGAAGATATCGCGCGTGATCGTGCCAAAGAATTGTTTGGCGCAGAGCATGCCAACGTGCAGCCACACTCCGGTGCACAAGCGAACATGGCCGTATATCTGGCAGCGTTGAAGCCTGGCGATACGGTACTGGGTATGAACCTGGCACACGGCGGTCACTTGACGCATGGTAGTCCGGTTAATGCTTCTGGTTTGCTGTACAACTTCGTTGCATACGGCGTACAAGAAGATACATTCCTCATTGATTATGATGAAGTTCGCAAAGCAGCATTCAAACACCGTCCTCGTCTGATCGTGGCAGGTGCAAGTGCATATCCACGTACCATTGATTTTGAAAAGCTGGCTGCCATCGCCGATGATGTTGGCGCTCTGTTTATGGTCGATATGGCACATATCGCAGGACTTGTTGCAGCTGGATTGCATCCTAACCCAGTGCCACATGCACACTTTGTAACGACAACAACACATAAAACACTGCGCGGACCACGCGGCGGTATGATCCTGTGCCGTAAGTCTTGGGCAGCTGCAATTGATAAAGCCGTATTCCCGGGTTCCCAAGGTGGACCATTGATGCACGTTATCGCTTCAAAAGCTGTAGCATTTGGTGAAGCTTTGCAGCCTTCGTTCAAAACGTATGCTCAGAACGTGGTGAAGAACGCACAAGTGCTGGCTGAAACATTGATCGCTGAAGGATTGAACATCGTATCCGGCGGTACAGACAACCACTTGATGCTGATCGACACACGCAGCGTGAACATCACAGGTAAGGAAGCAGAGCATGTGCTTGATTCCATCGGAATTACCGTGAACAAGAACGCTATTCCGTTCGATCCTACAAGTCCGTTTATCACTAGCGGTATCCGTATCGGAACACCAGCGGCGACTTCCCGTGGTATGGATGAAAAAGCGATGGTATCCATCGGTAAGATCATTGCCAAAACACTTAAAAATCCAAAAGACACAGCAACCCTTGATCAGGCTCGTGCAGAAGTAACTGCTTTGACGGACCAATACCCACTCTACACCGACCTTAAATACTAATACTGTCTCTTTTACTGCTAAAAAACATTGCTCGTGCTGTTTGTATTTGAAGGTTGTTAAAATGGAATACAGATGAACGAAGTGAGCAGAATGAGGCCGTAGAAGCGGAGCGTTCGCATTTATCCCCGAATTTTCACCTTTCTAAGGTGATTCATAAAATTTGGGGATAACGGCGATCGAAGGAGCATTCTGGTGGCGGAGTGGTATTGTATTTAACATTTTGCTATTCAAGTGACACAACAGCACGAGCAAACAGGACCGGATGAATCATTTTCCGGTCCTGTTTTTGTAGGATTCGCTTTTCTGTAATGATTAGGTGCCCTTTGATGGTGTAATTCAGTGTGGGTGATGATATAATATACAGGATTTATCGAGCCTGTGAATGATGGCTAGGTATATTTGGAAATGCTTAACTCATGAAGAACTTACCGGAGGGACAATTTAATGGGAAAATTAGTAATATGTGATCACCCCCTGATTCAACACAAACTGACGTTTATACGCGACATGCGTACGAATACGAAAGATTTTCGTGAATTGGTTGATGAAGTAGCCACGTTGATGGCTTACGAGATTACAAGAGATGTTGAACTGGAATCGATTGATGTACAGACTCCTGTAGCAGCAACACAAGGAAAAGTAATTTCTGGACGTATGCTTGGACTGGTACCGATTCTGCGCGCAGGACTGGGCATGCTGGATGGCGTTGTGAAGTTGTTGCCAGCGGCAAAAGTAGGACATGTTGGTTTGTTCCGTGACCCGGAAACACTGCAACCGGTTGAATACTACACCAAGCTACCTACAGATGTAACGGAGCGCCAACTGATTGTAATTGACCCGATGCTGGCAACGGGCGGATCGGCCATTGCAGCGATTGACGTGCTCAAGAAACGCGGCTGCACTCAGATCAAGATGATGAACTTGGTTGCAGCGCCAGAGGGCGTAAAAGCAGTACAGGATGCACACCCGGATGTGGATATCTATGTGGCTGCACTGGACGACCGTCTGGATGATCACGGATATATCGTGCCAGGACTTGGCGATGCAGGAGACCGTCTGTACGGAACGAAATAAGCATATTTTCATGCGGATTAGAAAAGGAGCTTTGCTCGAATGTCCAAAAAAATTAAAGTGATGACAATCTTCGGAGTGCGTCCGGAAGCCATCAAGATGGCTCCGCTTATTCTGGAATTGCAAAAACATCCCGAGTCCATTGAGTCGATTGTTTGCGTAACTGCGCAGCATCGTCAGATGCTGGATCAAGTTCTTGAAGTTTTCGACATTCATCCCGATTATGATCTGGATGTCATGAAGGATCGTCAAACGTTGAACGAGATCACCATTCGTGTTCTTGGCGGTCTGGAGCCAGTTTTGCGTGAAGCCAAGCCGGATATTGTGCTGGTTCACGGAGATACCTTGACTACATTTGTAGCCAGCTATGCAGCATTCCTGCAACAGATTCAGGTTGGGCATGTGGAGGCAGGATTGCGGACGTGGAACAAGCTGTCGCCGTATCCGGAAGAGATGAACCGCCAATTGACGGGTGTACTGGCTGATTTGCATTTTGCACCTACTGACTGGTCTTCTTCCAATCTTGCAAAAGAAAATAAACCGGAGTCTAGTACCTACGTCACAGGCAACACGGTAACCGATGTGTTTCAATATACAGTACGGGAGGATTACAAGCACCCGGTACTAGATTGGGCACAAGGCAAACGCCTGGTGCTGATGACTGCTCATCGCCGTGAATCTCAAGGCGAGCCTCACCGCAACATTTTCCAGGCCGTCAAACGGATTGCAGACGAATTCGAAGATATTGCCATCGTGTACCCGGTGCACCCTAGTCCTGCTGTGAAGGAGCCGGCTCACGCGATTTTGGGGAATCATCCCCGTATTCAGTTAATTGATCCGCTAGACGTAGTGGATTTGCATAACTTTTACCCGCACACTCACTTGATCCTGACCGATTCAGGCGGTTTGCAAGAAGAAGCGCCTTCGTTTGGTGTGCCTGTTCTTGTACTGCGCGATACAACAGAGCGCCCAGAAGGCATTGAAGCTGGCACGCTGGAATTGGTAGGGACGGAAGAAGAACGCGTATATGAACGGACCAAGGCGTTGCTTTCGGATGAAGCACTGTACGCAAGCATGAGCCAAGCTGCTAATCCATACGGTGATGGACACGCATCGGAAAGAATTGTCAATGCGATTTTGCACCATTTTGGCGTGAAAAGTGATCGTCCGGAATCATTTCACAGAAAGTTCAAAAAATAATTCACATTTTTTGACGGTTTTACGGAGGGGATAGCATACAGTTAAACTGTACGGTTTTCGCGGGTTTATGGGCTTTAGAGGTTCATAAGCCCGGCGTTTCCCCCTTTAAAACGCTAAAATCAATCAATTGACAAAGGCTCTCATCATTCAGTAAAATTAACTGGGATTGCAAGGGTGGCGTGGAAAATGGCCGATTCGAACAAACCAAATTCATCCCGTAACCATGACGATAATGTATGGAAAGCAATGGGGCTCGTGACAGCTTTTGGGATCGAGATTGCCATTCTCGCTGTTGCCGGATATTACGCTGGCTCCTGGTTGGACAAGACCATTGGAGGCAACGGAATATGGATCGCCGTAAGCGTTCTCTTTTTTCTTGCGGCAGGTGGGGTAAGCATTTACTTTATCGCGAAAAAAATCATGGGGGAAAGTGATGAGTGAACTAGCCAGATACCGCAGATCAATGACTGTTTTCGTCATGTATGTACTTATGATTTGTTTTCTCGCAGCGGCTTTTATGCCACGAGTGGAGACAATTGCTTTGGGACTAGCTCTGGGTACAGGAATTAGCTGGATTAATGCATTTTACCTGGGCTACAAAGTAAGGAAAATGTCTGATGAAGCGGCAGAAGGTAACTTGAAGCGTGTGAACCTGGGATTTTTGACAAGAGCAGCGCTGGCTGTGCTCGGTATATTTTTATCGATGCGCTTTCCGCAGTATTTCAATACATATGCGGTCGCAGGTGGTCTGGTTATTGCGCAATTTTCCTTACTGATTATAGGGATTATCTATTCCCGCAGAGCAGAATGAAATTAGGTGCTGCAGCTTTCAAGTCGAGAAAGGGGTGAGAAAAATATGCATGAAGCTCCAATTATTATGCTTGGCGGATTTCGACTGGATTTATCAGTTGTGTTGATGCTGGTCGTTACAGGTGCCCTTGTTTTTATTTTCGCTGTACTGGCGACACGAAGATTATCCGTTGAAAACCCCGGCAAGCTGCAAAATTTTATGGAGTGGGCAGTAGAATTCGTCCGCAATCTGATCTCCAGTACAATGGATATGAAGAAAGGTAAACATTTTATCTCTCTCGCTCTTTCCATGATTATGTTCATCTTTGTAGGGAACATGCTCGGACTTCCGTTCCAGGCAGTAACCGGGATGGATAAGGTAGAACAAGCGCAAGTATTCGGTCAACCGATTGTTACGGCCGTGGAAGCCTTTGAGAAGGCCCATGCCAAGGATCCGAATGCACATCCACACGTTGAACTGGCTTGGTGGAAATCACCGACAGCAGACTTGTCTGTAACGATGGGACTGGCCCTGGTTGCTTTCCTTGTATCTCATGGACTTGGATTATTCCGCAACACCAGAGGATATCTCAAGCATTACCTTCAGCCGTTTGCCCTGTTCTTGCCGATCAACTTGATCGAGACGGCATCGAAGCTGTTAACACACGGTATGCGTCTATTTGCGAATATCTTCGCGGGTGAGGTACTGATTACAACGATCCTGAAGCTGACCACATTCAAAGTGTTTGGTGCGATCGCGGCTATTCCACTGTTAATGGTTTGGCAAGGCTTTAGTATCTTTATCGGCGCGATCCAGGCATTTGTGTTTGTTATTTTGATGATGGTATACATCTCACAGAGCATCGAGACGCACGAAGAACATTAAGTTTCAAGCCCTAAGAAGATATCTTCATCAGGCTGAACAATAAAAAATACGATTTATTATTTTAAGGAGGATATACAAATGGGAGCAATGGCATTAATCGCAGCAGCAATTGTTGCAGGACTTGGCGCGTTTGGCGCAGGTATTGGTAACGGTATGGTAATCAGCAAAACGGTGGAAGGTATCGCTCGTCAACCAGAAGCGAAATCTACTCTTCAAACAACAATGTTTATCGGTGTAGGTTTGATCGAGGTATTGCCGATTATCGGTGTGGTACTCGCGTTCATGTTCTACGGTATGGCTTAATTTAAATGGATAAAGGTTTGGCGGGGAAGGCCACAGCCCTCCGCGCCTTCTTTTTAGGGAAATGTCCGTCCTAACAGGCGAACGTTTTAAGGATACCTCCAGGAAGGAGTGAACAGATTGAATTTCATATGGGAAAATACAATTCTTGCGATGGTTGCATTTGCAATTCTATATTGGCTGCTTAGTCGCTACGCTTTCGGCCCTTTGTTCTCCATTATGGAAAAGCGTCGTGAACTCGTGATGACGCAGATGAACGAGGCTGCACAGACTCGTGAACAGGCTATTGCCTATGTGGAGGAGCAAAAACAAGCTCTGGAACATGCGCGCAAAGAAGCTCACGACATCATCGAGCAGTCCAAACAAACGGGCGGCAAGCAGGCTGAGTCGATTTTGGCTGATGCCAAGGCAGAAGCGAATCGTCTCAAAGACGATGCGGTACGTGAGATCGAGAGCGAGAAGAACAAAGCAGTCGCAGCACTTCGCAGCGAACTGGGTACAGCTTCCGTTCAAATTGCTTCCAGATTGATTAAAAAAGAAGTTGAGAACGGTCCTGCACAAGAGGAACTTGTGAACCAATACCTCAATGAGGTAGGAGGCCGACAATGAGCCGCGATACGATTGTTGCCAAGCGTTATGCGAAAGCATTGTTTGAAGTTGCACTTCAGCAGCAGCAGGTGCTCGAGGTTGAACAGGAACTGCGCGCCGTAGTTAGTGCGTTAACTGGAGATGCCGAGATTATCAAGTTTATTGTATCTCCGAACATCTCTGATGAAGCCAAACAAAATGTGCTTCGTGCAAGCCTGGATGGCAAAGTGTCCGAACCTGTCCTTCGTACGGTTCTGCTCATGATTGAGCGTGGACGCGTTGAACTGTTGGACGAATTGTTGAGTGACTACGTGAAGATCGAAGGGGATTCTCTTGGAATCGCTGACGCTCGTGTATACTCAACATATGCTTTGAACGATGAGGAAAAAGAAGCGGTAGCCCGTGAATTCGGTGGCCGTGTGAATAAAAAGATTCGTATCGAGAATTTTGTTGATCCGACTCTGCTGGGCGGATTGAAAGTCGCCATTGGCGATACGATCTATGACGGCAGCTTGGCTGGCAAGCTCGAACGTCTTGAGCAGTCTTTTAACAGACGAGTACAGTAGATTGGGGTGAGGACATTTGAGTATCAAACCAGAAGAAATCAGTACATTAATTAAGAGCCAAATCGAACAATACAAGACCGATATCGATGTAGTCGAAGTCGGAACGGTTATCGAGGTTGGTGATGGTATCGCTCGTGTTTACGGACTTGAGAACGTCATGTCCAACGAGTTGGTTGAATTCCCAAGCGGTGTAATGGGACTCGCCATGAACGTGGAAGAAAGCAATGTCGGTGTCGTTATCCTGGGACCTTACTATGATATTCGTGAAGGCGACCAAGTGAAACGTACTGGTCAAATCATGCAGGTGCCTGTAGGCGAAGCATTGATTGGGCGCGTTGTGAACCCGCTCGGTATTCCAGTGGATGGCAAAGGGCCAATCGCTACAACGGAATTCCGTCCGGTTGAAGGTAAAGCACCAGGCGTAATGGATCGTAAATCCGTTCATGAGCCGATGCAAACAGGAATCAAAGCCATCGATGCAATGGTACCAATCGGTCGCGGACAACGTGAGTTGATCATCGGTGACCGTCAAACAGGTAAAACATCAATTGCCATTGATGCAATCCTGAACCAAAAAGGTAGCGGCATGAAGTGTATCTATGTTGCTATTGGTCAGAAGCAGTCTACGGTTGCACAAGTTGTGGAAACTCTTCGTCGTAAAGGCGCAATGGAGTACACGATCGTTGTAACAGCAGCAGCTTCCGATCCATCACCACTCTTGTACATCGCACCGTACTCCGGTTGTTCGATGGGTGAGTATTTCATGTACAAAGGCGAGCACGTTCTGGTCATCTATGATGACTTGACTAAACAAGCTTCTGCTTATCGTGAGCTGTCCTTGTTGCTTCGTCGTCCACCGGGCCGTGAGGCTTATCCGGGTGACGTCTTCTACCTGCACTCCCGTTTGCTGGAGCGTGCTGCGAAGCTGAATGATGAACTGGGTGGAGGTTCTTTAACCGCACTGCCGTTCATTGAAACACAAGCTTCCGATGTATCTGCTTATATTCCAACGAACGTAATCTCCATCACGGATGGACAGATCTTCCTGGAAGCTGACTTGTTCAATGCTGGACAACGTCCGGCGATCAACGTTGGTATCTCTGTATCCCGTGTCGGTGGTTCTGCTCAGATCAAAGCGATGAAAAAGGTTGCAGGTTCCCTGCGTCTTGACCTCGCTCAATATCGTGAGCTTCAAGCGTTCTCCCAGTTCGGTTCCGATCTGGATAAAGCGACTCAGGCTCGTCTGAATCGTGGTGCGCGTATGATGGAAATTCTGAAGCAAGGTGTTAACCAGCCGTTGCCTGTAGAACAACAGGTAGTCAGCTTGTATACTGCAGTTAAAGGATTCCTTGATGAGATTCCAACAGGTGATGTTACTCGTTTTGAACATGAGTTCCTTGCGTTCATGGAGAGCAACCACCCGGAAATTCTGGGATCGATTCGTGACACGAAAGAACTGACAGCAGACAATGAAAATGCACTCAAAGGTGCAATCGAGAAGTTCAGAAAGAGCTTCGCTGTCTCTGTCTAAATAGATGATTGTAGCTGCGGAGTTGTCTAACCGATTCCGCATGTCTGCATGCAAAACTTTGACTCTGTCAAAGCAGGATTATGCTTACGAAGTAGTTTTGACTATGTCAAAACTTTAAGGTGGTGAAATCATGGCAAAAGGTATGCGCGAAATTAAGCGTCAAATTAAAAGCGTACAGAGTACCAAGCAGATCACCAAAGCAATGGAGATGGTTGCAGCTGCAAAACTGCGTAAAGCGCAGGAAAAAGCAGAGGCAGCACGTCCATATTCAGAGAAGTTGAAAGAAGTTGTGGCGAGTATTGCCTCCAGTACCCAAGGTATCCAGCACCCGATGCTGGAAAGCCGTCCGGTCAAAAAGACAGCGTATCTGATCATTACGTCAGATCGGGGTCTTGCAGGTGGATACAATGCGAACGTTCTGCGTCAGGTGAATCTGACTCTGAAAGAGCGTCATAACTCTCAGGACGATTACGAATTATTCGTTATTGGTCGTAAAGGGCGTGACTATTTCAGAAGACGTGAAATAGCTATGGCTTCCACAACAACGGATCTGTCGGACTCACCTTCATTCGCAGATATCAAATCCATCGCTCATGAGGCGGTTCATGGATTTGAACTGGCTGAATTTGATGAATTGTACATTTGTTATAACCGCTTTGTAAATGCGTTGACCCAGATTCCGACAATGGAGAAACTTCTTCCTATGGAAACACCTGAGTTAACAGCTGTAGATGGACCGACTGCAAGCTACGAGTATGAACCGTCAGCTGAAGCTGTGCTGGAAGTATTGCTTCCGCGTTATGCGGAAACATTGATCTACGGTGCACTGCTGAACGGTAAAGCGAGTGAGCTAGGTGCTAAAATGACAGCGATGGGCAATGCAACCAAAAATGCATCCAAGCTCATTAACGAACTGTCATTGACTTACAACCGCGCACGTCAAGCAGCGATTACACAGGAGATTACGGAAATTGTGGCAGGTGCTAACGCAGCACAAGGCTAAATGTTTTTTATTTAATGAAGGCTTGCACTGCAAAGATGAACGAACGGAACTTTATTTTTGCCAAAGTAGCAGGCTTGTAGGAGGGGAACGTTAAGATGAACAAAGGACGCGTTGTGAGCATCATGGGTCCGGTTGTTGACGTCGAGTTTGATCGCGGCGGTCTGCCGGAAATCCTCAATGCCATTACGATCACTACAGTAAGCGAAAGCGGCGTTAGTGTAAATCTTACACTCGAAGCTTCGAAACATCTGGGTGACAACCGGGTACGTTGTATCGCGATGTCCTCCACGGACGGTCTCGTACGTGGTATGGAAGCCGTAGATACTGGAGCTCCAATCTCTGTACCTGTCGGTGAAGCGACACTGGGCCGTGTATTTAACGTACTCGGCGAAGCAATCGATACTGGCGGTACTGTAGCAGCTGCACACAAAAACCCGATTCACCGCTCTGCTCCTGCATTCGATGAACTGACGACCCAAGCGGAAATGCTTGAAACAGGTATCAAAGTTATCGACTTGCTGGCTCCTTACGCTAAAGGTGGTAAAATCGGTCTGTTCGGGGGCGCCGGTGTAGGTAAAACGGTAACCATTCAGGAACTGATCAACAACATTGCGCAAGAGCACGGTGGTATCTCCGTATTTGCCGGTGTTGGTGAGCGTACACGTGAAGGTAACGACTTGTATCACGAGATGAGTGATTCCGGCGTTATCAACAAAACAGCAATGGTCTTCGGACAAATGAACGAGCCTCCAGGCGCACGTCTTCGTGTAGCCCTCACAGGTCTGACCATGGCGGAATACTTCCGTGATGAAGAAGGCCGTGACGTGTTGCTCTTTATCGATAACATCTTCCGTTTCACCCAAGCGGGTTCAGAAGTATCTGCCTTGCTTGGACGTATGCCTTCTGCGGTAGGTTACCAACCTACGCTGGCAACCGAAATGGGTCAATTGCAAGAGCGTATCACTTCAACGAAAAAAGGATCGGTTACATCCATCCAGGCGATCTATGTACCTGCGGATGACTATACTGACCCGGCTCCTGCAACAACGTTTGCTCACTTGGATGCAACAACCAACTTGGAGCGTAAAATCTCCGAAATGGGTATCTACCCTGCGGTAGATCCACTCGCATCCAGTTCCCGGATCTTGTCTCCTGAAGTTGTTGGCGAAGAGCACTATAGCGTTGCACAAGGTGTTAAACGTATCTTGGCACGTTATAACGAACTTCAAGATATCATCGCGATCTTGGGTATGGACGAGCTCAGTGAAGAAGACAGAGCGCTCGTTTATCGTGCGCGTAAAATTCAACGTTTCTTGTCCCAGCCTTTCCACGTTGCTGAAGCATTTAACGGTATTCCGGGTAAATACGTTCCGGTTAAAGAAACGGTGCGCAGCTTTAAAGAGATTCTCGAAGGCAAGCATGACGATCTGCCGGAAGCAGCATTCCTCTTCGTGGGTACGATTGAAGAGGCAGTGGAGAAAGCTAAAACACTGGTATAATCTGACTCCAGGATTGTCCTTATGAAGCGAGCTATCCTTCGGATAGTTTCAGGAGGGATGGAATTTGAGCACCTTTTTGTTGGAAATCGTAACGCCTGAGCGCCTCGTCTATTCACAGCAAGTGAACAGCGTCATCGCTCGTGGTATTGAAGGGGAACTGGGGATTCTCCCTGGTCATATCCCGATGGTTACACCTTTACAGATTGCACCAATCATTATCAAAAACGGAAAAGAGAACAAGCAGGTCGCTATCGGCGGCGGCTTCATCGAAGTCCGCAAAGATAAAGTTGTTGTACTCGCTGAGAGTGCCGAATTCCCGGAAAGCATTGATGTGGATCGTGCGCGTGCGGCCAAAGAGCGGGCAGAACGCCGGCTTGCTAGCCAAAGCAACCAAGACCATTTTGATCACCGCCGTGCAGAGATTGCTTTGCAAAAAGCGGTTAACCGGATTAACGTATACGGCAAATAAAGTAACTTATGGAGCCCGGCGGCACAGTCTGCCGGGTTCTTTTAATCTTTTACAGCGAAATAGGCAATTGATTTCAGGGATAGCTACGAGATCAGTTATGAATTTGAAGGTTAGAGAGCCCTCTCTTTATATAGTATGAATCGTTTCACATCATTAGATTCACCTTTTAATCGGCCCATGAATAACATATAGGACTTAAGTAATATGGGCGCATTCCCCTGATAGAACCAATTTTTACGAAAGTAAGTTGAATTATTTCCGAGGAAATGACAGAATCGATATCGATGTAACGCTCTTTTATGTCGTTTTAGTCACACAATCCTAGCGAATAAAAATTAAAATGTTTTTTGAAGTGGAAATCAATGTAATTGACAAGCGATAGTGAAACAGCCTATATTCCATAGAGTCAGCAGATGCAAGAAGCTGGATACTAGATTTCCGTCATCATGTACAGCCAAATTGTTGCTGCTCGGTCATATAGGTATCAGGTGATCCTGCGATCCGGAGTATAACTGACAGCTGAACGTGCATATTTTTCTGCTTCGAACATTCCAGTATACTAACAAGTTATGGGTGCAAGGCATATGATATGCTGATCATTGCAACAATTAAGGTGGAGGTAAAAGATATGGGTAATGATCTGGCGAATCAGGTGAACCAGACATTGAGCACCAACAGTCTGATCTCAATCGTTGTTTCTCTTATATGTATTGCGATAACGTGGTGGTCACTGCAAAATCTGAAACTGGATTTGGTAATCAGACAGCCGAAAGGCCCTCAGGGAAGACTGCTACATTTGCTGCTTGCTATTATTCTGGGGCATGCCGTTGCTGGCTTTGTTATTGATTATTTGTCTTGGACTCAAATGTTGAGAAATTTGTTTTAATGTTGAGATGGTTGGTTAATCATCTGTTAGGTTCTTCAGTGGCTCAATGTCGAATAACATCGATTAATTGTGTTAACAATTAGAGTATAAGTTGTCGGCCAAAACTCAAGAAAAAAATGTGAACGTTTAATTGAACGAATTTGAAGTGTTTATGTAAAAAATGCTTGTATCGCACAAATCAACAGTGTTATGATGGAAGTTAGGGAATTCACAATTTTCCACTTATTATGTAGGTTATAAACGGGATATCCGGTTGGTACCGGCTAAAAATCATCCCAATGGGTCTGTTCTGATGCTATGATGGCCTTTTTGATGATTTTCACAAAGCCACTAAGCAAGAAGCACAGAACACATGGTATCATCGATATGAATTATACAATCCAATTCTTTTCTGAATAGACATCTGAGCATACATGCCAGAATTTGTCGAAATTCCACACACAGCAACAGTCCTTTCTATCACAGTAGGGCTCACGTATTCCGGAATGAAGAAAAGGGAATAAAAGCGCGGAGGGAACCATGATGAGCAAATTTATCGTCCGCGGTGGCAAAAGGTTGACCGGAAGTGTCAAAGTTAGCGGCGCTAAAAATTCTGTTCTTCCGATCATCGCTGCCTCTCTCTTAGGGGAAGAAGGACAAAGCGTTATTATTGACGCACCTCCTCTAGACGATGTGATGACGATTAACAAAGTGTTGGAATCGCTGGGAGCGGGAGTTACATACCGGGACGAAGTGATTACCGTAAATGCGGAGAATCTTACTTCCTGTGAAGCCCCGTATGAATGGGTTAGTAAAATGCGGGCGTCTTTTCT
Source organism: Paenibacillus sp. TSA_86.1 (assembly GCF_052691815.1). Classification (NCBI taxonomy): domain Bacteria; kingdom Bacillati; phylum Bacillota; class Bacilli; order Caryophanales; family Paenibacillaceae; genus Paenibacillus; species Paenibacillus sp. TSA_86.1. The sequence continues at coordinate 148,601 of NZ_JBQZGE010000006.1, forward strand.
GGTCATGGGGCCTTTGTTGACGCGTTTGGGTCAAACAAGAATCTCACTACCTGGGGGATGTGCCATCGGTACACGACCGATTGACCAGCATCTCAAAGGTTTTGAAGCCATGGGAGCCGAGATCAGCTTGGGTCAAGGTTATATCGAAGCACGTAGCCAAGGACGGTTGCGCGGTGCGAAAATTTATCTGGATGTGGCTTCTGTAGGTGCCACTCAAAATATTATGATGGCTGCAACATTGGCCGAAGGTGTAACGGTTCTGGAGAATGCGGCGAAAGAACCTGAGATCGTGGATCTGGCTAATTTCCTGAACGGGATGGGAGCTAAAGTCCGCGGAGCCGGTACGGGCGTTATTCGTATTGAAGGTGTGGAGAAGTTGTCTGGTGTCAGACATACGGTAATCCCGGATCGCATTGAAGCGGGAACATATATGGCTGCAGCAGCAATTTCTGGTGGTGACGTATATGTTGAAGGTGCCATCTCCGATCACTTGGGTTCCGTCATTGCTAAGCTGGAAGAAATGGGCGTAACCATACAGCCGGATGAGAATGGGGTACGTGTTATTGCCGATCGTCCACTCAAAGCAGTGGATGTCAAAACATTACCATACCCAGGATTCCCGACAGATATGCAATCCCAGATGATGGCTTTGCTGCTGGCATCGGAAGGAACTAGCGTTGTGACAGAAACGGTCTTTGAGAACCGCTTCATGCACGTTGATGAATTCCAGTTGATGAACGCAGAGATCAAAGTAGAGGGTCGCTCGTCTATCGTTACGGGCAATGCAGAGCTGAAAGGTGCCAAAGTGACAGCTACAGACCTGCGTGCAGGAGCTGCTCTGATCATTGCTGGCCTGGTTGCTGAAGGTACAACTGAAGTGGGTGGTGTGCATCACATCGACCGTGGTTATGTACATTTGGCAGAGAAGCTTAATGGCCTTGGAGCGGATATCTACCGGATTTCGGTGGAAGAGCCTAAGCTGGATGCAGTTAAAGCACCTAGCGAAAAGGTTGAGGAAGAAGTTCCAATGTTCAAAGTACAACCAACTTGGGTGTAACATACATTTATGTTACGGATCATTCTTCGCGTATAATCCACAGTAACATATGGATTTCGGATAGAAGAGAGATCGTAAACGTATGGGTTTGACTAAGCTAAGCCTTCGGGCTTGGCTTTTTTTGTGTTCTTTTTTATATTTCCAAATGGAGGGGATGGTAGTGCGTTAAGTACCTGATTCTATTAATAGCTGATCTTAAAATGTACCCATATAACATCTGATTCTGTATCTGTTCTACACAAGATGAAAGAGCATCTGTTGCATATCCTGTTGATAGGATCGGCTGCCTAAACTGCATAACAGCAATGTTTTCGAGTATCCACTAATACGGGAGACACGGTAATAAACAGATGTATACGCCTTTCGTTTCTCTTAAACCTGGTTCTATCAGATCCAGAGAACTCATATCTTAAACTATGGATTTGACAAAAGAACCAGTCATGACCTGGTCATCGACAACGGAGGGGTAACACGGATGAAAGAAGCTCGTGTACAAGTGAAAGTGCCTCTTGTCCCACGGCCCGGAATACAGGGATTAGAGGAAAGTTCGATCCAGGATACAGAGAAAGACAAATCTGCTCCTGCGAAGAAGGGAAACAAACCGCTACAGATGGCGAAGGTACAGATGATAACGGGGGGTAAGCCTGAAACGATATATGCCAGACCTGGGCAACATTTTGCGGAGGAGCTGAAGCAAGAAGCTACAGCGCATGTGAATATCCCCATTATTGAGTTAGATCCCTTTCGCAAGGTGAAACGTCGTCGTATGCGTGCTTTTGGCCGTCGTCACCGCTGGGGGCATATTCCTTGGCGTTGGCAGCCCGCAGCAGCCGTTTCAGCATTGCTCGTTCTGGCGATAAGCATTCCGGTCATTCTGGTGTGGCCGCGAGCAGCCGAGCAGGTCAAATCAACGCCATCTCCTGCAGGCGTTAGCACTAGTACGAGTACAAAGAGTCCAAGCCCTGTACCTGCAGTGCCTGTAACCTACCCTGAGCCTAATGTACGTGTTTACTTGGCTGCCAAAGGCATAACGATACAGTTGCCGCTTGAGACATATGTGACGGGGGTAGTGGCTGCAGAGATGCCGGCTGAATTCAGACTGGAAGCATTGAAGGCTCAAGCGATAGCTGCTCGTACTTTTATTGTGAGAAGACTCGCTGCAAACGATACAAGTGGCGTACCTTCAGACGCAGCAGACGTGACGGATACGATTCGTCATCAGGTCTTCATTCCTCCTGACCAGGTAAAGTCCGATTGGACCCGGCTAGGTAAAGCAAAGGAGTGGGAGAAACTTCAGCAAGCTGTCCGTGAAAGCCGTGACGCAGTCATGACGTATCAAGGTCGGGCGATCACAGCATCCTTCTTCTCAACTAGCAATGGATATACGGAAAATGCAGAGGATGTGTGGGGCAACGTTGTTCCCTACCTGAAGAGTGTGGATAGCCCATGGGATAAACAGCTGGCTCCGGGTTTCAGAGAAACGATTACGATGAAACGCAGTGATATTTTGCAAAAGATGAACCTGGATGCGATTCCGGTAACTGCTGAAAAGAGCGGTTCCTGGATGAAAGTGTTATCTACCACTAAGGGGAATCGTATTAAGGAAATACAGATTGCCGGCGAAACCTTCAGCGGCCCGGAAGTCCGCAAACGTCTTGGGCTCAGATCCAGCCAGTTCAGCTGGAAAACGGAAGGTGATGCAGTGCAGATTACGACATATGGATATGGTCATGGGGTGGGTATGAGTCAATGGGGAGCTAATGGCATGGCGCAGGAGGGGCACACGGCTACCGAGATTCTGAAACATTACTACACCGGAATCTCTTTCGGACAGGCATCCAAGATGTTAGCTTCAAAACAGGAGAGATGATAACAGCCGGTCGAAAGGTTTTCTGGCCCCGGAGCGGCGCACGCCCTACCACCCATATATAGCACTCTTTGAAAGCTGCGTGAAAATAATTAGAGTCGCGCGTGTATAAAAGAGTTGCACCCGGTAACACTTGTTACTGAGGTGATCAAGATGAATGAACAAAACAACAAAAAAACAGTCCAAGAAGAAACTCCTAAAACAACGCAAGGAGTACCGGCTGCTCAGCCCTCTTCGTGGAGAAAAGCAATGTCCAAACGTTGGGTTTTCCCGGCAGTCTACATCGCAGCAGCAGGCATTATACTAACTCTAGTGTGGGTCTATCAGGGAACAGGCGGTAAAGCTCTGAACCCGGACTCTGCTAAAGAAGCAGTAGAAACAGGCGCAGCGAGTACTGAGGGAACAGCGACAGGCGGAGAACAGGAAAGTGTGGAAGTTGTTGCAAAGTCGGAAAATTTCGTATGGCCCGTAGCATCTCCGTCCGAGATTTCGGTCGTGAAACCATTCTATGACAACGAAGCTTCAAGTGAAGAACATGAGGCGGCAATGGTGCAGTACAATGACACATTTATTCCGAATACGGGTGTAGATCTGGCGCGGGGTGACAACAAATCCTTTGAAGTCAAAGCAGCACTCAGCGGAAAGGTTACACGTGTTGAGCAAAATCCGCTCACAGGTCAAGTGGTGGAAATTACCCACGGCGACAACCTGAAAACCGTATACCAAAGCCTTGCTGACGTCAAAGTAAAACAGGACGATGAAGTGAAACAAGGGGATGCCATTGCATCTGCTGGTGTAAGTGAACTGGGTAAAAACTTGGGGAACCACCTTCACTTTGAAGTTTATGAAGAAGGACAGCCCGTGAACCCGCAAGGATATCTTCCGGAAAAATAAATGATTTTTACCGCACTAACAGGATGGGCAGGGGTGAATAACCTCTGCTCTTTTTATGCTTTTCAGAAAATAATGGGACTTCCGAAGCTTGTCACTCCTCTAAACCGCGAATATATAGGCATGCTCCTCATATAATGTACCAAACTATCCACACAGTAGGGAGGCGGGAGCGTGCACGATTACATCAAGGAACGGACCATCAAAATTGGTCGCTGCATTGTTGAGACGAGAAATACGGTCCGTACCATTGCCAAAGAATTCGGCGTGTCAAAGAGTACTGTGCATAAGGATCTGACGGAGCGTCTGCCGGAAATCAACCCTGATCTTGCTGACCAGGTGAAACACATTTTGGAATACCATAAGTCGATCCGTCATTTGCGGGGCGGTGAAGCGACCAAAATCAAGTACAAAAAAACGAGTGGAAAAAAACGTGAGGTGCTGGCTTCCGCCAAATCATAAGCAAGTTCTTCAAGAACTAGGCCAAAAAGCTCACAGTATGGATTGAATCCCTCCCCTGAAGTATGATATGTTAAAAGCTGGTACAGGATCGAATTATGACATCTTATCAGCCCGATTTTTACATATATATGTTGCACTTTGTCGAACGAGCGGTGACGTGATAAGAGACACTTTTTCACAGGATACGCTGACCAAATAATATCACTTTGGGGGCTCTTTTATGTTTAGCAAGGATATCGGTATTGATCTTGGCACGGCAAACGTGCTTATTCACGTGAAAGGAAGCGGAGTTGTTCTCAATGAACCTTCCGTCGTGACCATTGAAAGCGATACGAAGCGGGTCCTTGCTGTCGGGGAAGAGGCGCGTCGTATGGTAGGGCGTACGCCGGGTAACATTGTTGCCATTAGACCGCTGCGCGATGGCGTTATTGCGGACTTCGAAATTACGGAAGCCATGCTTAGACATTTCATTAGCCGTGTGGGGGCGAGAAGCTGGTACAGCCACCCTCGAATTTTGATCTGTGCACCAACGAATATTACTTCCGTAGAGCAGAAGGCCATCCGTGAAGCGGCGGAGCGCAGCGGTGCCAAAGAAGTATTCTTGGAAGAAGAGCCGAAAGCGGCAGCCATCGGTGCGGGTATGGATATTTTCCAGCCGAGCGGCAATATGGTCGTGGATATCGGCGGCGGAACGACTGACGTTGCAGTCCTGTCTATGGGCGACGTAGTCACCGCCTCTTCTATTAAAGTCGCAGGGGACAAGTTCGACGAAGCCATTACCAAGTTTATCAAAGCAAAATATAAACTCATGATCGGTGAACGTACAGCGGAAGATATCAAAATCGCGATTGGTACCGTGAATGCAGCTGCTCATAAGGCCGAGATGGACATTCGTGGTCGTGATATGGTAACAGGTTTGCCTGTGACGGTAACCGTGTCAGCAATTGAAATACAGGAAGCGCTATGGGATTCCGTGCAATCCATTATCGCTGCAGCCAAGTCCGTATTGGAACGTACACCACCAGAACTGTCTGCGGACATTATTGATCGCGGGGTGGTATTGACGGGCGGTGGTGCATTGCTGAACGGACTGGATGAACTGTTGTCCAATGAATTGCATGTACCGGTATGGGTTGCAGAGGATCCGATGCACTGTGTTGTCAAAGGGACAGGCATTATGCTGAATAATTTGGATCAAGTAGTTAAGAAAAAGTTCTAGTCTGCCGATATAAAGAGCAAAGGGTTCACTGCAAAGGTGAACAGAACGGACAAACAGCGATCTGCAATGCAGGGACAAGCGTTTGAGGAGAGGGGTTCATTCATGTTAAGAGGTCTGTACACTGCTGCTGCGGGAATGATTACAGAGCAACGTCGCCATGACACAGCCACGCAAAATATCGTAAATATGAACACAACGGGATACAAACAGGTGAACAATGTAAAGCGCGCGTTCCCGGAAATGCTCATTACTCTAACAGGCGGGGATCCCAATCTTCCAACAAAGCGGCTGGGCAGACTCAACTCCGGTGTATTCGCGGAAGAGAGTTTATCCATGAATATTCAAGGTGCCCTTATGGAGACGAAGCAAAAAAGTGATTTTGCAATTTCCTCCAATCTAAGTGTGAATGATCCTCAGACAAACCAGCCTGTTCCGTTTGATGCTTCTGGCAAATTTGTACGAGCAGATGGAACCGTAACGTACCAGCCACAGGCGTATTTTACGGTTCGGGATGCAGATGGCAATACCCGTTATACACGTGATGGTCATCTGGAAGTGAACGGAACGGGGCAGCTTCTCAGCTCCACCGGTTCTCAGGTACTGGATAGCAACGGACAACCCGTTGTATTGACAGGTTCTGTGGAGCAATTTAAAGTGGATGAGCAAGGCCGCCTTGTTAATGCGGTTACGGGTGCTCCAACAGGCGTTACGCTTGGAATCAGTGTTATTGACCAGCCGAATCAGTTGGTTCGTCAAGGTGACGGCAACTTTAGCCTGAATGAAGATAATGGAGCAACCGCTAGAATGATGGCTGCTGCCGATAATGTTCAGATTCATCAAGGTTACCTGGAAGGATCGAATGTAGATGCCTCCCAAGCAACCGTTGACATGAATGCTGCATTCCGTGCATATGAAGCGAACCAGAAGGTCATTCAGTTCTATGACCGCAGTTTGGAAAAAGCTGTAAACGAAGTTGGTCGTGTATAACGCCATTCATTTATAACCGAACAGTGAGGGGCTCAAGTGCCCTTAGCGAAGCAAAGCAGGAGGTTAAACCACCGCATGAATAATTCCATGATCAGTGCCAAGGTTTCTATGACCGCGATTCAGCAACGACTGGATGTCATTGCCGATAATATTGCCAACGTGAATACGGCAGGCTATAAGAGCAAACAGGCAAGCTTTGAGGATGCCCTGACTCGCGTACAGCAGCAAGATGATAAGTACAAGCAGGATGGACGTTCGACACCGATGGGATATAACCTCGGTTTTGGAACACGTCTGGTCAATCTTACCAGAGATATGTCCCAAGGTAGCATGAAGGAGACGGGCAACCCGACAGATTTGGCTATTGAGGGCAACGCGATGTTTGCTGTTCAGGCGAATGGTCAGAAACTATGGACACGGCAAGGGGCATTTCATTTTGTACCGGATATGCGTCCAAAAGTTAATCCTAATGATCCGGACCGGATGGTGCTGGTCAATGACGCCGGGCATTTCGCTCTGAATCGTCAGGGGGAGCTGATTACGGCTCCAATGAATAGCACGGTTGCTTTTGATGATAAGGGTAACTTGCTGATTCGTCAGGGGGGTGGAAATGCCGTCATTACAGGGCAGTTGCAGATGGTGGATATCGAGCGTCCTGAAGGACTCGTGCAATTAGCGGATAATCTGTTTGGTCTGGACGCCGGGGTAACCGAGAACGATGTATTCGGGGCTAACGCGGCAACACGTGTGCCACAAGCATCGATCCGTACAGGTTTTCTTGAGCAGTCTAATGTGGATATGACACAGGAAATGGCATTGCTGATGCAAGGTCAGCGGATCTATCAACTGGCGGCGCGTGCGCTTACGTCCAGTGATTCCATGGCGGGTCTTGCCAATAATATGAGAGCATAAAGGTGAATGGGATGACAGAAACACAGCAGCAGAACAGCAAGCCGGAACAGAAGGAAGTCAAGAAGAAAAAGAAGAGTTGGTGGCGCATCGCAAGATGGTTTCTGATTCCGATTCTGCTTGTTCTTGCCCTCGCTGGCGGCATGGTCGCTGGATATGTGGTACTGGGCAAACAGGATATCGGTTCCGTATGGCAATGGAGTACCTGGAAGCATGTCTATGATCTGGTATTCGCTCCATAAGATAACGAGTACAGCGAAAACTCCTGCGCAGGCAGGAGTTTTCTTTTTGGTGTTGAAAACAGTATAATGATGGATGACGTTTAACGTCAGAAGAGGCCTCCCCTGCGAAAGACATGCTGTCATCGCGAAGAGAGACCCCTTATCTCAACCTTCACTACTGCAGTCATGAAGGATATTACTAGTGTTAACCCTAAATCAACATTTCATACTACATTAAAAATGAAACTCATTTATATGAGGATCGACTTGATCATATCCGTTTTTTGTGATCACGATAAGTGGAGGGAAGAGAATCGTTCAAAGAAGCACAGCGTCCGCGTTTGTCACAGAATTTTACCCATGATAATGGGATCAAGAAAATTCAGGGACAATGGCGGTCATGGAACGATCTCTTTCCGGAACGACCTAAGTGAGCACATAAAACGCTATGATGGAGAGTCTTCGTATAAACACCCCGAGAGGAGATTATATTGTGCTAGATATCAAACAAATTCAATCCATTATCCCGCATCGCCCGCCTTTCCTGTTGGTGGACAGAATTTTGGAGATGGAGGATGGCAAACGTGCCGTTGGTTTGAAAAATGTAACCATTAATGAACCGTTTTTCATTGGTCATTTTCCGGAGTATCCCGTAATGCCGGGGGTATTGATCACGGAAGCATTGGCTCAGGTTGGTGCAGCAGCAATGCTGAACCTGGAAGCGAACAAAGGCAAAATCGGTTTCCTGGCGGGACTCGACAATTTCCGATTCCGTGGACAAGTTGTGCCTGGAGATACGTTGATCCTGGAAGTGGAGATCACCCGTCTGAAAGGTTCGATTGGTAAAGGCAAAGCAACGGCTCGTGTGGAAGACAAAATTGTCGCTGAAGGCGAAATCATGTTTGCACTGTCAGACCCAAGCTGATTACATATGGTGAATCGTGAACAGCTACGTGCGTAAATAGAAATTTATATAGACGGAAGGGGCTTATTGGATATGGAACAGTTAAGCGCAGCAGCAGCCGAGACGTTGCAGCAATGGTTGGAGGATGCTTCCATTGATGAAGCAACCAAACAGGAGCTTCGTGATTTGAAGGATCAACCGAAAGAGCTGGAAGAGCGTTTCTACAGAAATCTGGAGTTTGGTACAGGTGGGTTGCGCGGTGTTATTGGTGCCGGCAGCAACCGGATGAACAAATACACGGTGGGTCGTGCGACACAAGGCTTTGCCCGGTATTTGCTGGAGCAGCATGGGGACAAGGAAGGTAAACCTTCCGTTGTTATCGCTCATGACTCCCGTCATTTCTCACCTGAATTCTCACTGGATGCCGCGCTGGTGCTGGCAGCTAACGGTATTGTTGCCAAGTTGTATCCATCCCTGCGTTCTACACCACAACTGTCCTTCAGCGTGCGCTATCTGCAAGCGACGGGTGGTATCGTTGTAACGGCAAGCCATAACCCGCCGGAATACAATGGATACAAAGTGTACAACCACGAAGGCGGACAGCTGGTGCCGCATGAAGCAGAGAAAGTCATTCAATATATTCAAGAGGTTCCTTCCTTGGCTGATGTGAAAAAGCTTACACAGGAGGAAGCCGAAGCGCAAGGGTTGCTGATCTGGCTGGGTGAAGAGGAAGATCAGGCGTTCGTAGATACGGTGGCAAACCGCAGTCTGAGCCGTGAACTGATCCAATCCGGCATCGGCCGTGATTTCAAAATCGTGTACACACCGCTGCACGGTACAGGTAACCTTCCGGTTCGCCGCGTACTGGAGCAGATTGGATTCGAGCAATTGTACATTGTCGCTGAGCAAGAGCAACCGGATGCTGAATTTTCGACGGTGAAGTCCCCTAACCCGGAAGAGCGCGAAGCGTTCACACTGGCGATGAAGCTGGGCGAATCCGTAGGCGCAGATATCCTGATCGGTACAGACCCGGATGCAGACCGTATGGGTGCTGTCGTGAAAGACAAAGATGGTAAATATTTTGTCTTGTCCGGTAACCAATCGGGTGCCATTATGGTACATTATCTGCTCAGTCGTCTCCAAGAGACAGGTACGCTGCCAAGCAACGGTGCAGTAATCAAAACAATTGTAACGAGTGAGATGGGTGCAGTGATTGCGGAACATTACGGTGCAGAAGTGATGAATACCCTGACGGGTTTTAAATATATCGGTGAAAAAATGAATCAGTTCGAAGCCACCGGAAGTCATACCTTTCTCTTCGGATATGAAGAGAGTTATGGTTACCTCTCCGGCAACTATGCCCGTGACAAGGACGCTATCCTTGCCTCGATGTTGATTGCCGAAGCCGCTGCCTACTATAAGAGCCAAGGCAAAACACTCTATGATGTGTTGCAGGAACTGTACAACCAATTCGGCTTCTTCCTGGAGAAACTGGAATCACGCACGCTCAAAGGCAAAGACGGTGTTGCACAGATTCAAGTAAAAATGACCGACTGGCGTTCGAATCCGCCACAGGAAGTTGCGGGCATTGCTGTGCAAGATGTGCTGGATTATTCATTGGGTCTGGACGGGCTGCCGAAGGAGAACGTGCTGAAATTTATTTTGGCGGATGGTTCATGGTTCTGCCTGCGTCCTTCGGGCACAGAGCCGAAGATCAAAGTGTACTTCGCGGTGCGCGGTGAGAGTTTGCATGATGCCGAAGGCCGGATCGAACGTTTGGCTTCAGCAGTCATGTCGCGTGTAGACGCACAATAAAACAAATGGTACTGTAAGAAAAAGATGCAGAAGGCCTCTCCGCACCGTAAGGTTGGTTGGCGGAGGGGTTTTTCTTTGAAATAAAATGGCAAGTGTGCTGGCATATAAGAGAGCGTGTTAACACATGCTGAACGTAAGAATCATAAGAGCAGAACGGGCATTTGGTTCCAACAACTGAGGAGGTTACACGTAGTGCGTCAAAAATGGCTTTATTGGAATAACGCTTCCCGGAAGTGGTTGTGGCTCATCGTTATTATTGGTTTGGTAGCATCCATCCCGGTTATCCGTGATCGGGTACAGACAGAATCTTCAGCGAACAAGGTAGAACTGGTCTTCAATTATCGAGGGCTGCTGGATATCTCCACGTATCAGGCTCATCCACAAGATTTTATGGATCAACAGATGACAAGGCTGAAAGATGCCGGTGTGACAACGATGGCTGTGTTTGAGAGCACGCTCGACGAGCTTAAGAAAACACGCCGCTTGATGGTTTACTCAGGTCAGGATCTTGCGAATATGACCAAAGAACTGGTTCCTCCCAATGCGAACTATACTTATGTGTTGTTCACGTCGGAAGAAAATGCGCAGACCTATACCCCTATCATTGAACAAACGTTCGCTGAACGTCAGATCCCGGTTAAACCCTGGGAGTATGAAGGACGCAGCGGCTTAATATTGCAGACACCGCCGGAGAATGCCAACATGCAGCCGATGCAGCCCGACCCGGTTGCGGTGAAAATGCTGCGTGATAAAGGTTTTCATATTTTGCCCCGGATCTCCGACACCGTACCATACAACCAACAATCGATGGAGCGTATGCTTACGTTCTTCGAAGAGAATGGTGTGACACGTATCCTGTTTGATGGGGATGCAGTGAAAGGGTACAATGATAATGCAGAGATGAAGAGTCTGGATCAGTTTGCTCAGCTGCTGAACAAACATCATATTGGTCTGGCTGCGATTGAAAATCTGAAGAAGCCGCAGGATGGGTTCCAGACGCTGGCTTACAAGATTGATTACAATGTGACTCGTCTGTACTCACTAAGTGATGCGGACGCGAATTTAAAAGAAGATACCATTGCAGATCGATTTGTACTGGCAGCCAAGGATCGCAACATTCGCATGATTTATATGAATGCTGCACCAAGCCGGAATACAGCCAAAGCGGCCATCACCGATCCGATCGAAAATCTGATCAAAAGTTTGGGTGAGCCGGGACATGCCGTTGAACGTATGGCTAAACATGGCTTTGAGCTTGGACAGGCCGAAGCATTCACGGTGAAAGATTCGTCCATTCAACGTTATGCGAAGCTGATCGCGCTTATTGGGGCAATCGCTTTGATTGCACTGATGGTTTCTTATTTTGCCCCTGTGTTTACGATTGCGGTATTCCTCCTTGGACTGGTGGGTAGCGCAGGTTTGTTCCTGTTAAAACCTACACTGCTCGAGCAGGGAATCGCTTTACTGGCGGCAATTTCCGCACCAACGATTGCGATGGTGCTGGCTGTTCGGACGGTGAATGCGCAACAACTGCGTCAGCCGGATGCTCCTGCGGGTCGTCGTTTGGCACAGACACTCGTTTTATATGTGAGAACATCGATTCTTTCATTTGTGGCCGTACCTTTTATGATCGCATTGTTGAACAACATCACGTACAGCTTGGTTATTAATCAGTTCCGTGGTGTTAGCCTGTTGCACTTTGCGCCGATTGGATTGGTTGCAATTTATATTGTATTCTATCGTGGTTCGGGTTCAATCTCTGTGAAACAAATCAAAGATATGCTGCGTATGCCAATCAATATTCTAATGGTTATACTGGCGCTTGTTGCTGCCGCTTTTGGATATTATTATCTGAGCCGTACAGGAAATGCGGGTACGGTAACACCATTCGAGATGTTCCTGCGTACGACGCTGGAGGATACGTTTGGAGTACGACCTAGATTCAAAGAATTTGTGCTGGGACACCCGCTGTTTATCGTTGGCGTGTTCGCCGCTTTAAAATACCGTAAAGTCATCTTTGTGCTTATTATCGCTACGATGGGTCAATTGTCCATGGTTGATACGTTTGCACATATTCATACACCGGCTGTACTGTCACTGATTCGTGGGGTGATGGGACTCGGACTTGGCTTGATCTTTGGTATCATTGCTGTGGGTGTGTGGCAAGTCGTGGAAGGATGTTGGAAAAAATGGTCACCACTTCTAAGAAATTAGTCATTTCGGGATACTACGGATTCCGCAACAGCGGGGATGAAGCTGTGCTGAAATCCATCCTGACTGCATTGGAGGAAGAGAGCCAGCGGTCAAACGTAACGATTGAACCGATTGTACTCTCCATCGATCCAGCGTGGACAACTTCCATGTATGGTGTTCGTGCAGTTCATCGGATGAAGCTGAAGGAAGTTCGCGAGGCACTCAAGGAAAGTGATGGACTGATTAGTGGCGGGGGAAGCTTGCTGCAGGATGCGACGGGATTGAAGTCCATTCCTTATTATCTGGGTGTCATCAAGCTGGCTCAGTGGTTGAAAAAGCCTACATTTATCTATGCTCAGGGAATTGGCCCTGTTAACCGTAAAATCTTTAACCCGATGATCAAATCGGTATTCAGATCTTGTACCTATGTTTCGGTTCGGGACGAGCAATCCGCCGATTATCTGCGGGGTCTTGGACTCAAATGGAACCAGATTCATGTCGTGCCTGATCCGGTGATGGGGTTACCTCTGCCGGATACCGCTTCTATTGATCAACAACCTGTCCATTCACAGGGTTCGGCAGATAAACATGCCGAGCTGCCTGTGGTTGGGGTGTCTGTTCGGTTCTGGGAAGCGGATCGCAAGGAGCTTACCGCTATCGCCGCTGGTTTGAAAAAACTGGCTGCGCAGAAGGCTGTACATCTGCGCTTTATGCCGTTCCATCTGCCTGATGATGTGCAAGCATCCCGTTTTATTATGGAACTGATCGGTGATGTGACCAGTAAAGGCAGCGAAGTTAGCATCACGGAAGATCTGACCGATCCTCAGCAGATGCTGGAGGAAGTGAGCCGCTGTGATCTGATGATCGGTATGCGTCTGCATAGTCTGATCTACGCGGCATCACAGTATGTCCCGCCCGTCGGCATTTCGTATGATCCCAAAATCGATCAATTTCTGCTTCGGCTAGAAAGTGATGCTGTGGGTAATACGAGTTCACTTGATGGGGATAAGCTTGCCCAAACGGTAGCTGGACTGCTCGATCAGCGTTCACAGTGGCTAAAACAAAACGAAGATCGCATTACTGCATTGAAGCAGGAGGCCAGAGAGCCTGCCAAGCAGATTATTACCTATTTAGGCCGCAAAGGATGAGATAACAATGACTCAGACCGGAACGATTCCTACCGTTTCCATCTACGGTATCCCCTTTTCCAAACGAACGATGAAAGAAACGGTCAAGACGCTTGAAGAAGCTGTCTTGTCGAAACAGCCACATCAGATCATCACTGCCAATCCGATTATGGTCATGGCTGCACTGGAAGACCCTGCAATGATGAAGGTGATGCAGGATGCGGAGATGATCGTACCGGATGGAACCGGTGTGGTATGGGCTGCGAACTACTGCGGTGACCCTGTAGCAGAGCGAGTACCGGGTTTTGAACTTTTACATGAATTGCTGCGGGTTGGAGAAAACTATCGATGGGGCGTGTATTTGCTCGGTTCTACCCCTGAGGTGATTCAAGAAACGGCGGTTCGGTTACAACAGCAGTATCCGGCTATTCGTATTGTGGGTTACCGCGATGGATTCTTCGGTTCGGCTGAGGATGAACAGGTGGTAGCTTCGATTCAGCAGGCTGCGCCTGATCTGTTATTCGTTGCTCGCGGAGCGGATACCCAAGAACCCTGGATTCACAAACACAAGCATGCACTGCAAGTTCCTGTCATGATGGGGGTTGGCGGCAGCTTTGATGTGATCTCGGGCAGAAGCAAACGGGCTCCTAAGTTGTTCCAAAAGTTAAGACTCGAATGGTTCTATCGTCTGTTGCGTGAGCCTAGCCGGGCTGGACGTATGCTTGCGCTCCCGAAATTTGCCCTGAAAGTAATGAGGGACAAAGAAAACGTGACAAAAGCCCGTTAAAAACAGGTAATTACGAGATAAATGCTTGTTTTTGCTAGAAATTGAGGATAGCTTTTCGTATATGATCAGCGTATAATTCATTCCGGCACATACGTGTGTCACTAGTTGAAAATATTTTTTTCGTTGCACTAGGCACTACGATGTCAGAATAACCCTCTGATCGCCCTTATCCCCAAATTTCTTTATATCCTTGTTCAAGGATGAAATTCGGTGATAAATGCGAACGCTACGCTTCAATAGGTTATTTCTGCCCTCTCCGTTAAAAGTGCAACAGTATATCTTTTCAAAAGTGAAAAACAATGTTTCTTTCATATATAGAAAAAAAGAGATCAGGGGATTTATAATTTTTGTTCAGGTATTATAATTGGGGGTCGAATGTTCAAATGGTAGCGATCTTTATCATTGGATTTCTAGTGTCAATGGGACTTGCTTTAGCTCTGACACCGCTTGTTAAAAAGTTCGCAGTTCGCATCGGTGCGATGGATACACCGAATGCGCGTAAAGTGCATACCCGGATCATGCCGCGTCTTGGCGGATTAGGTATTTTCCTGGCTTTTATCATTACGGTTGCTGCACTGCTTCCGTTTGTCTCTGCCTGGTTTACCACTCGGGACATGAGTTTTGTTAGTGCATTTCTGGTCGGAGGTTCCATCATTGTATTGATTGGTGCTTTGGATGACCGTTTTGAACTGTCTGCCAAAGTAAAGCTGCTCGGACAGATTGTAGCTGCATCTGTTGTAGTATTCGGATTTAACATCCGTGTAGACTTCGTCAACATTCCATTTCAGGATGCGTATTCTTCACTCGAGACGTGGGTATCCATCCCGCTGACGATTCTGTGGATTGTTGGTGTCACTAACGCCATTAATCTGATTGACGGACTAGATGGTCTGGCTGCTGGTGTATCCGGTATTGCTATTGGAACGATCGCAGTGATGTCTTTCCTGATGGGCAATACCATGATTGCTCTGATGTGTCTGGTGCTGCTCGGCAGCATTATCGGATTCTTGTTCTTTAACTTCCATCCAGCCAAGATATTCATGGGGGATACCGGTTCACTCTTCCTTGGTTTCTCACTGGCAATGCTTTCGATGCTCGGATTCAAACAGATTGCAGTTGTGTCCTTCATTACACCGCTGATCATTATCGGTGTGCCGCTCTCGGATACATTGTTTGCGATTATTCGCCGTGCGGTACAACGGAAGCCGATCTTCTCACCGGACAAAGGCCATCTGCATCACTGCCTGCGTGAACTGGGATTCAGCCATCGTCAGACTGTACTGATCATTTACGGTATTGCTGCATTCTTCGGTGTGCTCGCGATTATCCAATCTTCGGCAGCGATGTTTGAAGCAAACTGGGTAACCTTTGTTGTGATCTGTATCATGATGTTCTTCCTGCAAGTGGGTGCTGAAGTCATCGGACTTGTTAGCAAAACGAGAAGACCCGTGATCAACTTCCTGATGCGTATGCGCGTGAAGTTGAACCCACAGACCCGTTCTAAATCCTAAACAAACAAAATGGATGATCTCCTGCTATTGTTCAATCTCATATTATAAACCCTGCCTTATCCGGAAATCGGATAAGGTTTTTTGTTTTTTTTGAGATTTTTACTAAATAATTGGAACCTTTTTGCCGATAAATACTGGTAACTGACTTAAAAAGAGGAGAGATGATACGTAATGCAACAAAAGAAACGGCCGTTGGTCTGGATCATGTTGGTCACCATGGTGCTCTCATTGTTCCCACAAGGTCTGTTCGGTGGATCCGTTGCTTCGGCTGCCAACGCACTGACTACCTACTTTACACCAGATAATACTGCGATAAGCAAAACAGCGGATCTCAACATTGAAGACTCGGCGAATGGAAGATTCTTGACTCGAGATCGAGCTTATCAGACGACTCAAGGGACAATTACAATAACAGGTGCTTATGCTTTTGTATCCAAAGATACAATGCGTGTCAAAGTAGAGCAACTAAACTCTGTTAGCGCACCAAGCAACAAAACGAAGTGGGAGCCGGATGCCACCCGTTCCAACACAACTGCAGTAAACGCCAGTACAAGTGGAAACAACTTTACGGCAAACAACATTACCTTGTTCCCTGGCTTTAACCGGATTACCTTCACGGGGACTCAGGGATCTGTAGAACGTTCAGATACGTTCTATGTGTTGTATGATCAAGTTCCATTTATCCAAGATTTCAAGATTTTCACCGATCCAAGCAGTGGTTCCAATACGTCTTACGGTCTGAATGAAGGAGCGCAGACGGTAGTCAATACACAGTTTGTATCTGTTCAAGGTAAAGTTCAGAATTCAACCAAGGTCACCGTTTCTTTGAACGGCGGAGAAGAACTGGATTCGTCTTTGCTGCAAAATGGAACATTTTTCACGCCGCAATTAAAACTGACTGCGGGATTAAACAATATAAAATTCAAAATTGCCAACGGCTCGGATTCTATCCTTACCGAACGTGCAGTTTATTATTATGACAAAGATCAGCCGTTCTCCAAGCTGAATATCATTCTGAACGGGGGAGAAACCAACTCGGTTCTGAACAACATCCCGACATATAGTACAGCAGCTGCTGATGCTACGCTTGAAGTGCAGGTGGTGTTGCCATATTCAGCGAGCGCTACTTCATTTCAAACTTCAGGTACTCTCACGGTGAATGGAACAACGATGACACTGGGGACAGTTAAAGAAACCGTTATCCCCGGTCCTGACGGTTCCACACCTGAATATCGGATCGTAGAGTTCACAACAACGACTGCATATCCATTGCAGACAACGACGACTCCTGCCGGAGTTGCGAAAAGTCAAATAGCTAATGTTGTTGTTGGGCACGGAACATTCAGTTCCGGATATACAGGGAAGTTTACTTACGCTCCAGGTGTTAAAACGATTACTAATATGTACTATCTGCCAGATTACGTTGGCGGAGCTACTACGAATAAAGTACCGTTGAACAATGCTCAGATTTCTACAGGAGATTTCTACATTTTGGTTGAGTCCAGTCAGGCGATTGGCACGGAAATTCCAGTTGGCGAATATTTGCCGACAGGTACAACCAAGCTGACAATTACAGACCCACCAGCAGGTGTGACTGTTCCAGTAGATGCAACAGGTAAGACGAAGGTGTATTTGGTAAAAAATCTGGCTAACGGCACCCAGAAAATGCGTTTCTATTACACAAATCCTGATCCGCATTATGATGTGACTGTGTCCTATGCTTCCAAAAGCTATATTTACGTAGCCAACTTATATGATGGGCAGAACTATACGTTCAACTCCAAAACGACCCAGTCCTTAACGGTCAATGGTGAGTTTGTTGGTTTCAGTACCCTTGCATCTCCTCAATTCACGAGTCAATTATTTGTGAATGGTGTAGCCAGAACACCTGCTGGTTTCCCGGGCACCAACGGTAAGTTTTCCTTCCCGTTGACTATTGGCGGTACGGGAGAACTTGTATATGGGGAAAATACAATCACAATTACAGGCACAGATAAAGACGGTGCAGGTAAAACGAAGATCATTGAGAAAAAACTAAGAATCTATATTTCGGACAGCAACGTGTCCAACATCGATAAATTCATGCCCGTCCCTGTTCCAACGGATTCTCGTGTCGAATTTATCAAGAATGATGTGAATCTGTATACTCCTGAAGAGATGGTCAACATCTTCAAAGTGACTCCAGACTTTATCATCCGTGATGGTAAGTATGTAACGAGTAAGGATAGATATGATCTGGTATTTAAGGGCGGCGGTGCAACAATTGCGAATCTGTACTCCGGTTCCAAGCTGATCTATAACTATGCAATACCGGTTGGAGTTGATGCGAAGTCGAATCTACCAACTTCAGACGGTCACATCGCTGATGTTGCCGGGAATCAAGATCAATTCATGATCCGTATTCGGAACTATATTTTTGAAGCACCAGGCAGCCATGTATACACGTTAGAGCTAATTAACAGCACGGGAGCAAGAACGACACAACGATTGGAGATTGTAAGAGAACCGTCTTCTTATCGTATCCTCTCTCCTGTAGCAACCGTTGGACAACAGATTGTTGTTAACAAAAACTATGTACACTTTGATATTGAAGCAGAAGGTGCATCACAGGTGTTGATCGGCAAAGAAGCAGCCGTTAAACGCCCAGATATGGACAACCGCTTTGTTCTGGATTATGTAGGTTTGACGCCAGATAAGAATAATGCGATCAAAATCCAGATTACGCGAGAGGGCGGCAAGATTAACGATACGGTTAACGTATTCTATACAAGCACCGTTGGTGTAGATGCACAGTATATGGCACCGAAAGTGGCCAACAAATATTCTGCATTTAATAAAAAGCTTGAATTGTCGTTCCCGAAAGCAACCATTCTGCAGTCGGCTACCAAATCAAGCAGTGGCGTGATCAAGTATTATCCGGACAACAAAATCCTGTTTGGTATTGTTGATCCGAAGGATGGCGTACTGGAACGTAAGAATGATTACGGCTTTAATATTGGACAAGCAGATCCTCGCAGTACTGGAGGGTTGTCACCTATCACCGTTCCGACCATTTTGACAGAGATGTTTAACTCCAACCTGACAACAAGTAACTTCGTTCCGGTATCCGATACGTATTGGATTAATGGCGGAATTGGTGAACTTGGAGACAAAGGTTCAAGCGGATATAAACCAGGAACGAATGGTGTAACACCGTACTCCCTGGAAGGAAGCTTTACACAGTTCCCGACAGAGCGAATTCTAGTGCCTTCCAACCGGGGGACGCTCAGTCTCGCTTATGATCCATCGATTGTAGATGAAGTGGGTTCAACCATTAGTGTATTCCGTTACTCCGATAAGAGTAATATTGGACAATGGGAACCGATTGGTGGAGCTGTGGATACCAAGAAACATACCATTACCGTGTCTTTTGACGAATTCGGCTATTACAAAGTAATGAAGCTAAGCAAAAGCTACTCGGATATTACGAATCACCCATGGGCAAGAAATATTTTGAATGCTCTTTACTCCAAAGGAATCATGAACAATTTGCGTTTTAACGCGTTTGGTGCAGACGATCAGACTTCACGTGGGGAGTTTGCTACCCTGCTGATCAAAGGTTTGGATATTCCTCTGAACTATTCGAAGGATATACAAACCTTCACAGATGTAAATCCAACAACAGCAAGCGATACATGGGATTTCGCATCTATTGAGACAGCGGCCAAAGCAGGTATCATTACAGGACTCAGTGATGGATACTTTGGTGTAGAAGATCCAATTACACGTGAGCAGGCAGCCGTTATGATCGCACGTGCGATGAGCATGAAGCTTGCCGCAAACGACAGTAAGCTGGCAGCAACGATGTCTAAATCCTTCCAGGATTCTAATCTGATTGAGTACTATGCCCGTCCTTCGGTGCAGGCGGTATCCAAGGCGAAAATTATGGAAGGCAGTCCAGTGCAGGGCAATGCCAAATCATTCCTTTTCAATCCAAAAGGGAACCTGACTCGCGCTGAGGCAGGCAAAATTGCCGTTGAACTGTTCAAAAAAGGAACTAAACTTTTCCCTAAAACGTTAAGTTAATGTATCAGATCTGAGAATGTTTTAGGAAGAACCTGTCCCTTAAATGAGAAGGGGCAGGTTATTTTTACGGCTGAATATGAGATGGTATAGAAACCTTTTATAATAGAAGGAAACAGTTTTTTACCAATAACTATTTTTGTAATTTGCTAGAGATTAAGATACAATAGCGGTAAATACACAATGATCTAGAGGGTGAAGTTAGCTTATGAAACCGATTTATTCTAAGGCTCAGCTGGGCTACATGAAGGCGAAGACACAGTTCGAGAAGCAAGCAGTCATTCTGGAGAAAAAGTTGGAAGATACACGCAAGACTCAGGAAATCTCTCAGGAAGTGATGGAAGGGCTAGTACAGACTACGGGCTTCCATGATGCGTATAATAATCTGGTTCTGGCAGAGAATGAGCTGATTGAATGGTCTCACATAACGATGAAACATGAGAAGACGTATCGTGAGAACAGACTTGCGATTGATGACATGTATCTGAAGTTGAACAGTGATCCGAAGATGCGTGCACAGATTATTGAATTGGCAATGAAAATTCGATAATATACAGAATTGAACATGTGAAAGAGGGCCAAATGGCTCTCTTTTTTTATTTTGGAAAATGTGGAATTTGTCGCTTCATCGTCATAATTAGCGGGTATAAATAAACGTCCCACACATTTCTGACTCTTTCTTATTACAGATGGCGAATCAGCAAAGTGGTGGTACAACTGGTTTTGAACACGCTAGAAACCCGCACTGCACCAATACATAAATAAGTTCAAAACTTTTTTTGCGGAATGCGCAACTTTTTGAAATCTACTGCGTTTAAGATGTAGAGTCGAAAACATTGGGGAACTTACCAAGAATGACCTCGTGAAGAATCTTGTCTATTTATTAGAAAAAATTACTTTACGGCACGAGAGACCCATTGTATAATACGTTAGGTAGGATTAGGAAACTACTCTATTTACGTGTGATTCTATCATTATTCTAGGTAACAAGTTTCTGTGATATGCTCACAGACATCATTTATATTAACTTGCTCATGACTCTGGAAAGGGGGTGCGACAATAGAATGAGGAACACGAGCGACCCTATTAAAGAAAATTCCAATGTTATGAACACCCAAGGAGGAGAAAAAAAGTTTATGAAGAAAATTTTATCCGTAGCTTTGTCTACAGCAATGGCATTCTCAATGTTTGCTTCTGTAGCATTCGGTGATACAGCAGTTTCCCCGCAACAACAGTTTGATGCATTGAAAGCAAAAGGTATCTTCGAAGGTTTCCCTAACGGTACTGCAGGTTTGGATCAAGAGATGACTCGCGGTCAATTCGCAAAAGTTATCACTAAATTGCTCGGCCTGAAAGAAGTTACTGGTCAACTTTCTTACAACGACAAAAACTACACAGCTAAAAACTGGGCTGTACCTTACATCGAAGCAGTAACTGCTGCTGGTATCATGGAAGGTAAAGACAAAGTTAAAAAAATCTTTGACTTCAACGGTAAAGTGACAATCGCTGAAATGGCGACAATCCTTACTCGTGCACTTGACCTGGAAGTTCCAGCTGAAACGAACAACAATGCTCCAGCATGGGCTAAAGGTTATGTTCAAGCAGCAATCAACGCTGGTCTGATTGACGCTAAAGCTAACTTCACTGCTAACGCTTCCCGTCAACTGTTGGTAGGCGCAGCTTACTCCGTTGATCAAGCTCAAAGCTTGAAAGTTGCTTCTTATGAAGTAAGCGAAGCTGGTAAAGTTGTTACTTTCAAAATCAGCGACGGTGAATCCGTTAAAGTAACTTTGGATAAAGCTCTTGAAGCTAACAAAGAAACTGAAGTGAAATTCACTTACAAAGAAAAAGAATTCACTGAAAAAGTTACTTATGTAGTAACTACAGCTACTAAGCTTGAGAGTGCAACTGCTACTAACTTGGCTCAAGTAGTTCTGAACTTCGACGGCAAAGTTGACAAAAACACTGCTGAAGACGAAGATAACTACACAATTGCTGAACGTGATACCAATACAGCTAAAGGTGTAAAATCTGCAGTTCTTTCTGCTGATGGAAAATCAGTTACTTTGACAGTTGCGACTGGTAACGAAACTGGTTTCACTAACCAAGTAGCTTACAAAGTGAGCTTCAACAATGTAAAAGCTGGAGATAAAGTTTTGAGCGTTAAAGACCAAGAGTTTACTCCAGTTGATTCTACACTGCCTGTTGTTGAGAGCGCTCAAGCTCTGGGTAACAAAACAATTCGTTTGGTGTTCAGCGAGCCAATCAGATCCGCAAACCCAGGTAATTTCCAAGTTGACGGAAACACTTTGGTTGGTACAACTAAAGTTACAGGTAACACTGTAATCGTTAAATTGTACACTGCTCTTTCTGATGGTGCACACAAAGTGACAGCTACAAACGTTGAAGATTATGCTGGTTTCAAATCTTTGGCTAAAGAGTTGAACTTTGATGTAGTTGCTGATACAACTGCTCCAACAGTTACTGTAGAAAGTGCTACTTTCGAAACAGTTACATTGAAATTCAGCGAGCCAGTTGACCCAGACACAGTGTTGGCTTCCAACATCTATTGGTTGCAAGGTTCTACTAAGAACTACGCTACTGGATCAGTACAACAAGTTTCCGATGACACTTTCAAATTCACATGGGCTAACAAACTGCAATATGCAACTGACGTTTATGTGACTAACGTGAAAGATTACTCTGGTAACACAATTGCTGCTGACACTAAAGTTGCAGTGAACCCTGTATTGGATCAAACTCGTCCAGAAGTTGTTAATGCTGAACTGAATTCTGATCGCAAAACAATCACTGTGAAGTTCTCCAAAGCTTTGGAAGCTGCTTCTGTTGACGCTAGCGACTTCGTGATTAAAGATGCTGATGGTAAAGAAGTTAGCAAACTGAAAACTGCTACTCCTTCTGCTGATCGCAAAACTGTAACAATTGTTCTTGCTACATCTTTGACAGAGGGTAAAGCTTACACTTTGAACATCACTGGTGTAAATGACGATACCACTTTGAAAAATTCAATTTTGCCTTACTCAAAAGAGTTGACTGTTAAAGATACAACTCCACCACAGTTGGTTACTAACCCTGTTGTAAGAAATACGACTAACAACACTATCACAGTTACTTTCAATGAAGCTATGGCTGTTTCTGGTGATGGTGCAATCACAGATCGTGCTAAGTATTCTTACCACACAACTGCAGATGGATGGCAAGTATTGCCTGCATCTGTTAACATCAACGTATCTTCAGATGGTAAATCTGCGGTACTTGGATTCCCACAAAATATCAAAGTTAACAATGTTGATAAATTACAAGTGCGTTTGGTTAAAGACGTAGCAGGTAACTATCTTCAAAACTTGACTTCTGGTGATTTGACAGTAGGAAATGCTACAGCAGTTACTTATAGCTCTGCTGCAGCTACAGCTACTAATAAAATCGAAGTAGCATTTAGCAAAGAGTTACTTGCTAGCACAGTTACAGCTTCTGACTTCACGGTTAAAGCTGGTCAAACAGAATTGAGTGTTATCAACGCAGTTTTGGCAAGTGATGCTAAGAAAGTAGTTCTTACTTTGGCTGACTCCACTAAGTTGAATGAGAACGGTACTTATGGTACTGGTACTCCTTCTCCTGTAACGGTAGTAGTTAAAGATGGTGCAACTACTTCAACTTCAGCAGGTGAAGTGATTGCTCAAGGTACAAAAACTGTATCTGACAGCATTCCTGCAACAATTGAATCTGTTAAAGGTTTGGCTAATGGTAAGTTGCAAGTGACATTTAACGAAACTCTTGCAAGTGCAGCTACAGTTGCTGAGCGCGCTAACATTGCAACTGACTTCGTTATCAAAAATAGTGATGGTACTCTTGTTCCTGACACAGATTATAAAGTTGAATCTGTTAATGGCGCTATTGTAACAATTAACTTCACAGCAGAACAATCTGGTGTTGGTTCGGTTGCTATCCCTAACCCTAGATTCTTGAAAGACGCTTCTAATACTACAGTTGCTTCCTCTTCTGCTATTGAAGTAGAACTGAAAAAAGATACTACAGCTCCAACTGTAACAACGTTGTTGCCAGCAGCTGGTAACTTCACATCATCTACTACTCACACATTGGTTTTCAGTGAAGCAATTGATACTTCAAGCCAAAATGCTGTTAAAGCAGCTGTTGATGCTGCTTACTCCGCAACTGGAACTGCTACAGTTTCAAGTGCTTGGACTTCAAACACTACTTTGACAGTAACTATTACTGCAACAGATGCTACTAACCAAGTTACATCTGGAGCAGTTGCAAATACTAACGTTACTGACTTGGCAGGTAACACTTCTACTGGAGTTGCATTGCAACAATAATATTTTGTTTTAATAAGAGGAGCCCTTGTGGCTCCTTTTGTTTTTTTAAACGAATATGTATTAATCACAACAACATCGTAACTTTCTCCCCTTCCCAAACGTTTATACTATATAGCAACAAGCAACTTATGGGAGGTTTGGAAGTGGATCAAAAGAAAATGGTTGTGAGCTTGCTCGCCAGTGCAATGTTGATCAGTTCAACGGCGGGTCTGGCGATGGCTGCAAATACAACAACGAAGTCAACGGCTGCCAGTAGCAATAGTAAGGCAACGAAGAAAACAACAGCTCCGAAAAAACAGGTTGTACATACCCTGGGGAACCTGTCCCCTGTTAAGGTGACTGCACGCAGCACCGTAAGATTAACGGATGTGAACATTCTGGCTCAGGATGATGGTAACGTCGTGACATATACGCTGTCGTATCAAAATAATGACAGTAAACCTCTGATGATGATTGATTATTGGAGCAAGGTGAAGACGAGTGGAGGCACGGTGTTCTCCCCTAAACTGATCACGAAGGATCAGGAAAAGAAATCAATCTCTCCTGGTTCCACGGTAGAGCTGACTTATGTCATGAAAGCGGGCCGTGAAGTGAAGATTAGTGATCTGAACTTCCTGATCGTGAAATGGGACTTCAGTCAAGCTAACTATGAACGTACGCTGGGCAAGTTTAATGTGCCTGCCTCTTATAGCATTGTTACACCTGTAGGTAAACCTAAGACGGTTCGTCTAAGTGACTCTGCCGTGAAGGTCAAAGTCTCCGGAATTAAAGTCTATCCAGGTGAAGATAAGAATCAGTATGTGAAAATTGGAGTCAATTTAAACAACATTAGCTATAAATTGTTGGAGAATCCAAACATCAAATGGATTTTGCGTACTCCGGGTGGTGCGAACTATCCATTAATTCCTGACAAGGACAGTGCAACGGTGAGCATTCAGGCACAGGCGAACAAGTCTCTGGGTCTGATGGCTTCAGTTCCTGCATCCGTTAAGTTGCAAAAGTCCGAACTGCTGCTTGTAGAGGAACAGGGCGAAGAGAAAAGTGTGCTTCCTGTAGCAGCTCTGCAGCTGCCTGAGGCAAGCAAAAGTAATGTAAGTGTTGCAGCAAACCAGTCTAATATTATTTCGATTGATGGACAGCCTCTGTCTACGTTGTTAAGCTCCTCCAGAGTTCGTGTAGATGATGGGGAATATACGTTAAACATGCAGATGGTACTTAAAAACGAAGGTAAAAAGGCGATCAAGGTACCGACATACTCCTTCGAGGTACGTATGGCTGATGGAACGATTAATCCCATCGAAACCAAAGCATTGGACAACTTGAAATTGAATCCAGGCGATATCAAGACCATTAAGCTGAGTGGAACATTCCAAGGGGATGGCGACACCAGCAAGATGAAGTTGTATGTCATGAGCCCTAAAGACAAGAACGAGGGCACAGATTCCGCAACGACAACTCCGGCAAACGGATTGGTCTTCTCTTATCCTGTCGGAGTCTATACTCTGCCTGAGTCCGTGTCCGAGGGGGATGGACTGACGACAGAAACCGTTATCAAAAATAACAAAGGTACATTTGGTGTATCGTTCGGTTCACTGCAACGTTTGCCATGGCTGGATAGCGATATCATTGCCGCTAAGGTGACGATTCGCAATGCATCCACCAAAACGGTACAGCTTCCGGAACTGGAAGCAATGTTTACGATTGACTCTGCGAAGATCGATGGAGATAAGAAGTTAATCTACATGCAAACCGGTAAACTGCTGGGTGCAGGTATGACAACGGAAGCTTATCTATTAACGAAGATCCCATCAGATCTGCGGATGTCCCGTTTGGAGCTTAGCCTGAACGAAAAGGTAAGTGAAGAAGAAACGAATGAATGGATTACACTGAATACCTCTGGTCTGATCCAACCGGTATCCTTCATCTCCAAAGGTAAAACGTACCTATCTGGTACGGGGGATAAAGAGACGGAGATGGGTGCACGCAGAACGATCCGTTATCCAGGGGCATCATCCGATATTGTGTATACGGAATTTGAGATGACGAATAAATCTTTGCGTCAGAGCGGTCTGGGCAAACTGGTAGCTTACTATAAGACAGCAGACGGTCAGTACTATAGTGCAACGGCAAAACAATCGGAGCGTTTGCCAGGACCTGGACAGAAATCCATTGTGACGTTCTGGGCCAAACTGCCAAAATCCGTTACCTTCTCGGACTTGAAGCTGGTTGTAGGTGAAGGGGTTGCCGATGGTAAGTTTGTAACTGGTGAAGGAGAAGCAACAGCTTACGTTAATGCTATGGCATTCGAGGTTCCACCCGTATCCATCAGTGTACTAGGCTCCCTCAGCAACATTGATCTCTACCCTTATAATCTGACAGCACATAGTGTGCGCGCTTATCTGGCAGGCAGCGCGTCTGTGCAGATTGAGATGAACTACACACTCACTCGCAACGAAGAGACAGAGATGGCTGAAAATGAACATAAGCTAATTCTCACACTGACGGATCAAGCGGGTAAGTCGTATGAGAAAGAGCTGACGTTGGGCACAGACATCAAGGCGGGTAAGAACCAAACTCTGACCTGGAGCATTGAAGACAACTTCTTCGAGAAGCTGCGTGGCGGTTCGTATCGTCTGAGCCTGGATGATCAATTCCAGGGACAGCGTCTACGTCTGGCAGAACAAACCTACGGATATGACCTGACAAAGCTTCCTAGGGAAGAACCGACAGAGGTGAAATAAGGAATATTACTTCCTGCAAGCTCTTACTAAGTCGTACTTCGATTACGAGAATGAACACAGAAAACCTCGCTTCCCCATGAAGGGGAGCGAGGTTTTACTTGTCCCATCTCATCTTTTTCTCTATAGTTAAAGTTAATAGATTACCAGAGGAGGAACAAATTACAGATGAAGTCATATATGAAAGTATCTCTGGCCGCACTGGCCATTGGTGTTGGTGTGTGGGTAGGGGCGGTATATAACGATACAGCTATTGGTGCAGGTACAAGTCAGCCGGGAACCGCAGATGATCCGGTGGTGACGAAGAGTTATGTGGATCAGCAGATTCAGAAGGCACTGGGCGGGGGTGCTGGCACAAGTCCGGGAACATCCACTGGTAACAATGGATCGACGGGAACAGGCAACACAGGCGGATCTAGCACAGATCCGGGACTGCCGCCGCTGGTATCAGGTGCAACAGATACCGTGGAGATTGTAACCGTGAAGCCGGGTCAACAGCTGCTCGGTAAATCTGGCGCGGAGTTCATTGTACGTAGCGGTAAAGCGGTGATCGTCAGTGAGGGTACGAATGGTGTAGCCGATCTGACGGACGGGGTAGACCTGACGAATGGTCAGGCAGCGCCGACCAATCACCTGCTTTCTTTTCCAAGGGACGGACGTGGTATTACGGTTCTGGATGGTAACAAGTACAGCTTGACAGTCATGGTACGCGGTGGATATACGTTGAAATAGGTTGTGCAGATTGGTGTGAAATTATTCTTTTTCTATTGGTGGCTTATTGCTCAGATTAACCAGTTCTAACAATCATTAATACGGCTAGCCGGGCATGTTCCTGCTCACTCTATACCTGTAGACAACCCACAAACGGAGGTGCAGGAACAATGGCTAGAAGTAATAAGAAGGTTGTGCCGGAAAGTCGTCAAATGCTCGATCAGATGAAGTATGAAATTGCTGCTGAGTTTGGTTTGAATGTAGGCTATGGTAGCCGCGGGGGTCTGGCAGGTGCAGATACCGAGTTTGGCGGAGAGCTTGGCGAGATGAGTGACCATTCATATGGGCAGTATAAAGGGTGGGGGCATCTCACATCCCGGGAAAATGGATCGGTCGGTGGAGAGATTACCAAACGCTTGATCCGTCAGGCAGAACAGCACTTGTAGAACTCATTCGTAACGTGCCCTTGAATTGACACCACTTGACAAATACGATAAGATGGCATATGAGGTATGCAACCTTTTCCACTAGGGAAAGGTTGATTTTTTGTTAAGGCCATTTCCTGAAAAATCCTTGTCTTCGTTAATGCGGATCAGTGTCCTTATTATACTGTAAGCTTCTTCGAGGGTATAGTGAACGAATCGCCGTTATGTTTTGTTCGGGCAATCGCCATACTATTGTTATGGGAGGTTGAAACTTCATGTCTATTAAAGGCCGACATCTTTTTACATCGGAGTCTGTAACTGAAGGACATCCGGATAAAATCTGTGATCAGATCTCTGACGCTGTTCTGGACGCATTTCTTGTGAACGATCCAAATGCTCGTGTAGCGTGCGAAGTTTCGGTGGCGACAGGCCTTGTGCTTGTTATTGGCGAGATCAGCTCTGCTTCTGAATATGTGGACATTCCAGCTATTGTGCGGAATACGCTGAAGGAAATCGGATACACGCGTGCCAAATACGGTTTTGATTATAATACATGTGCGGTACTGACGTCACTCAACGAACAGTCCGCTGATATTGCACAAGGTGTTAATGCTGCGCTGGAGCATCGTGATCCAGAGCAAATGGCACGTGAAACAGAGAACATTGGTGCAGGTGACCAAGGTCTGATGTTTGGTTTTGCAACCAACGAAACACCGGAACTGATGCCACTTCCAATCGCTTTGTCCCACCGTATCGCACGCCGCCTGGCGGAAGTGCGCAAGAACGGTACGCTCGAATATTTGCGTCCAGATGGTAAAACACAAGTGACGATTGAATACGACGGTGACAAGCCGGTACGTGTGGATACCATTGTGGTATCTACGCAGCATGCAGAAGAGACAACACTGGAACAGATCCAGAAAGACATCAAAGAGCATGTAATCCTGCCTGTCGTTCCAGCGGAATTGCTGGACGAGAAGACCAAATATTTCATTAACCCAACGGGACGTTTTGTTATTGGCGGACCTCAAGGGGATGCAGGCCTGACAGGACGTAAGATCATTGTAGATACATATGGTGGTTATGCACGTCACGGCGGTGGTGCATTCTCGGGTAAAGATCCGACGAAGGTAGACCGTTCTGCAGCGTATGCTGCTCGTTATGTCGCGAAGAACCTGGTTGCTGCGGGTCTGGCTGACAAGGTGGAAATTCAACTTGCTTATGCAATCGGTGTAGCGAATCCGGTATCCATCAACGTGGATACTTACGGAACAGGCAAAGTCAGCGAAGAGAAGCTGGTGGAGCTTGTACGCAACAACTTCGATCTTCGTCCAGCCGGCATCATCCGTATGCTTGATCTGCGTCGTCCGATCTACAGACAAACGGCTGCTTACGGTCACTTTGGCCGTACAGACCTTGATGTACCTTGGGAACAAGTGGACAAAGTAGAACTGTTGAAAACGCAGGCAGGTCTGTAAGCGAAAGCAATGTTTAACATAAAAGTGGAGAATATGACAAAGCCTTTGGTTCCTTATGGGATCAAAGGCTTTTTTATGCTGAATTTCTAAAAAAATAAAATCCTATAATTTCCAAATGGTTAAACTTCATTCCCAATTTGACCGACATACATATAGAGGTCTGTACACCAGACATAAGGAAATAGGATTGAGGGGGAAGGATGGGTGTTTGTGAATAAATGGGCTCGTAAGGGATGGATTGCACTATTCGTTGTCATGTTAATGACACAAGGCTTGTTAACCGGCTGGACAGGCGGAAATACGGCTTATGCCGCAGATGACTTGGCTGCGAAGGGAATTAGCGCCACATTACCTCTGTTAAATGCAACGCAGGCGGACGGAACACAGCCGCTAAAGATTGAATTCACCAACCCGGTGAGAAAAGTAACTGGAACGCAAGAAAAAATCAGCATTCACCGACTTTCAGATAATTCGGTAGTACGTGACATTAATGTCGGCGATCCAACTGTAATTATTACACCTGATGATGCGGCTGTAGATGCGACTTTGGGAAAAGTAATTACCATCACGCCAAGTCAGGCATTGCCTGGAGGCAGCTTTTATGTTTCCATTGGCAATCGGTCTTTTGTATATGCGGATGGTCAGACTTTTTTTGAAGGACTGAACAAAGAGTGGACATTCCATGTAGCTGCTGCAAGTCCGGCCAGACTACTAAACCGTACGCCGCAAACGGCATCTACGGGAGTATCACCATCAGCTAATATCACATTGACCTTTGATCAGGCCATGTCCAGAGGCATAGGTAAGCTGCAAATCTATCAAGGAAATACGTTGTTCGAAGAGGTGGACGCAAGTTCTCCACAGATTAGCTTCAATGGTTCCCAAACGACGGTAACGATTGATCCAGTTCGAAATTGGGCCAATAACAGCACCATATACATAG
Source organism: Paenibacillus sp. TSA_86.1 (assembly GCF_052691815.1). NCBI lineage: Bacteria > Bacillati > Bacillota > Bacilli > Caryophanales > Paenibacillaceae > Paenibacillus > Paenibacillus sp. TSA_86.1. The sequence goes on from NZ_JBQZGE010000006.1 coordinate 179,266, forward strand.
CTGTACCCGAAGGTTATTTCCGTGATGCACTTGGCAATGATACGGCAGCGATTCAGCGAATCGACTGGGGGTTCAGTGTGATCTCTGATCCATCGGCAATCACAGTAGCCTCCCTGTCTCCTGCGAATGGAGCAACGGGAGTTGCGCTCTCAACGGAACTAAATGTAACCTTCACCAAAGAGCTGGATACCAGCTATTCTGCTCAAGCCATCCTGAGAAGTTCGAACGGTGGTACGGTTAACGCAACAACGATCATTAATAGCTCGAATAACCGTCAGCTACGCATCATTCCACAATCTGCTCTGACGAGTAATACAACGTATACAGTCGATATTCCGGGTAACGTCTTCCGGGATCGTTCCGGTAATCTGTTCACAGGTCTAACCGGGACAAGCTCATGGACGTTCAGAACCCTGTCTGTCGATACGACACCTCCGGTGCTTAAAACAGCGAAAATGTACAGTAATACGATTATTCGTCTAACCTATGATGAATGGTTATCCACGTATGACCTGCTGCCTTCCAGCTTTGCAGTGACGGTCAACGGTGAAAATCGCAGTGTAAGCACGGCTTATGTCTCAGGCGATAGTGCACATGTTGTGCTGGATACAGGAGTCGCTGTCGGACAAGTGGTGAAAGTAGCTTATACTGCACCAACAACAACTACACGTAGAATTCAGGATTTGTCCCTGAATGCGGCAGCCTCCTTCTCGGCAAGAGATGTGGAAAATGGACTGGATTCCATTATGTCCAAACCTCGTGAAGGTGTGGCATACACAAACAGCATTACTCTCTACTATCCAGAGACCGTATATATCAATTCCAGTAATGCATACAAACAGTTCAGTGTTACTGCGGATGACAAAAATATTGGTGTAAGCAGCATGTCAACCAACACCAGTTCACAGGTTACGTTGAACCTCGGTTCTTCGATCAGCAACGGTGAGGTGGTACGAGTATCGTACCAGCCAGGCAACGAGCCGGTAAAAGACAGCCGCGGGCAGCCGCTTGCAGGTTTCAGTGGGTTCTATGTACGGAACACCAATGATTCGAAGCCACCTGTATTCCAGAAGGCTGAAGTTAATGCCAATAAGCTGTGGATTTATTACAATGAGCCGCTCAGTCGATTGAACAAACCGATGAACAATCAATATTCGGTACTGGCAGACGGCAAACCGATATTTGTGAACAACGTGGACATTGATGATGATCTGGTGACGCTAACGCTGACCACGCCAGTGACAAGTACACAAGTTGTGACGTTATCTTATGTGCCGGGGGCAACTCGGTTGACGGATCTGAGTAACAATCAGGCTGCGTTGCTGGATCTTGTGCCCGTTACACAGACATTCGGAAACGGTACAATTCTGTCCGGCGTTCTGCAAGGAGATACGATTCAGATCAACTTCCGGAACGCATTAAAATCAGAAGCGGTATTGACCCCTTCCCAATTCAGAGTGCAGATTGGCAATGAGATTATTCCAGCCAGCTCAGCCTCGGTTAACGGGTCTGTTGTGACCATTAAACTCTCTAAAGCTGCCCAAGCGGGACAGTCGGGCACAGTGACGTATACACCGGGCGGTGTGCAGCTTAGAGATGCATTGAATACAGAAGTTGGGGCGTTCGGACCTTTGACGCTGCAGGAGAAGTCGGCGAGTACTACCCCAACCGATAATACATCGGCAGGACTTCCATCCTGGCTAACGGAACGTAATGCGAATAACTCCGGTTTTGCTCAGAGTATGTTAGTTCTGGGTACGGATTCCGCAACGGCCAAAACAGCAGCTTCTCGTTATAACCGTACAACACAGCAGTACACTCTTGATGAGAATAAGCTTGAACAGGCCTTCAATTACGCTTCAAATAGCTTTAAGTTGAATCAACCGATCATATTTGAAGTTCCAGCAACGAGTGAAGCAGCCTATGTGGGTATTCCATTCCACAAGCTCTCTCAACTGGCAGGGAAATACCGTACAGGTACGGTCGGGGTCAAATATAAAGACAATGTATGGATGGTCCCTTTTGCAGACCTCACATTTGTAACTATGGGACAAAGTGCAGGAATCACGACGGCTCCAGGGACAGCAACGTTGTATGTTCAGATGGAGGCTGTGCCAAGACTATCCGCAGGTGCCATGGACTTCATGTTATCCAGATCCAATGCACAGAGTCTGGGAGAAGCAACAGAAACCTTTGTTACACTCTTTAACGGCAACACGGGAAAAAGTGTAGAGCAAAATATTAAAAGTCAATATATAACTAAGGTGCCTGGAAACACTTCGACACTGTTAACGACCTTGACAGCGATTGATCCTAACTCACAATCGTTATCGTATATACCAACGTCTTACCGAACCTCTTCGACAGGGATTGTAGCAAGAGGTCTGCTGGATGGAAATCGCGTGATCGCACCGATTACCCATCTGGTCAGTTTCCCGAAAGCATCGGATTGGTCCAGAGAAGCATTAACGGAACTCGCTTCCAAATGGATTATTACCTCGGATAATCTGGACAAGTATAATGTCAAAACGAATATCACCCGTGCCGAGTTTGCTGAACTCGTTGCGAGAGGGTTAGGACTCAAACCAGATGCTTCTTCAGCACCATTTACTGATCTTGGCAGAAGACCTGAGACGAATGGATATATCGGCGCTGCAGTGAAGGCAGGCATTATTGAGGGTGTAGGCAAAGGGAAGTTCCAGCCAAACAGCCCAATTACCCGTGAACAGATGGCGATTATGTTAATCAAAGCCATGAAATCTGTTGGCCAACAACCGGCACTTCAGGAAGACGCAGATGTTACGCTGAAGGTGTTTAAGGATAAAGACAACATCAAAGCATCCAAGGATTTTGTAGCCAAAGCTGTGCAGACAGGCATTATCCAAGGAAACCTGGATAAGACCTTCAAGCCTTTGGGTAAAGCAACCAGAGAACAAGCAGCCGTGATGTTAAAACGGATGTTGAATCAGATCGGTTATCTGTAATTGAAATGAGCCGGTTTCAAAACTCATAAGATATAAAGGTTCAAATATAAATATGCAGAATTATTCCCCAGGTATGGAGACTCACTTCAGGCCTGGGTCTTTTTTTTACCAAAAAAGCCCTTAATATTCAGGATAATCGTAACTTTTTCCACAAAAAACAGTCTATTAATAGAAGGGTATGCTAGAGGTCGTTCTATGTACTGCCACTCGGCTGCATAAGTGTGATGTCTAAGATTGATATACAAGATGGGAGAGACGTTTCGAACATGCTGGGGAAACATGGGAAACAGCGACAAGACGTTAAGTACAACAAGGCAAAGAAATGGGCAATTGTAACACTGGCAGGTGTGATCTGGATTGCACCCGTAATGAGTGCAGGCGGGCAGATATGGTCTGGAACTTCATGGCAATCGGTAGCATCGGCCGCATCGACGAATACGAGCAAGCTCGGAGAAGAAATTCTGACTTCGGGTGCTAAGCTCATGAAATACAGATATACGACAACACGTTCAGGATCTAAGGTGAATGTGCTTGCAGATGTGATCCAGGTAGATCTGCAAAATCCTTATGTGAAGCTGGATGTGATGACAGGTAGAGGCAACAAGTTAAACAGCAAACAGAGCACTGGCGGTATGGCGAAGGAAAACGGCGCAGTGGCTGCGGTGAACGGGGATTATTTTAACGTATCCGGGGAAATGTCACCGATTGGCGGTCAAGTCTCTGACGGAGTTCTGGTGTCTACACCATCTGAACTGAAGGGCATGTATGCCCTCACCGTAACCAAGGATGGCAAGCCGATGATCGATGAATATTCATTTGATGGCACAGTGAAGGCACAGGATGGTTCAACCTTTGCCCTGCGTGGGATAAATAAGGAGGACTATACGGTTGAAACGGGATCGGGTTCATACAGCCATGCGAACTCCATGTATATTTATACACCTGCATGGACGTCAACCAAACGTCCGAATGATCCTTCTACCACGCCGACGGAGGTGCTCGTACAGAATAATGTCATCACGCAAATTTCGGATAAAAAGGCGTTAAATATGACTGTGCCGTCAGACGGGTATATCCTTCGTGCCCATGGTACAGCGGCGACATGGATCATGAGCCACCTGTCTGTCGGGCAGACAGTGGGAGCAGATTACAGACTGGTCGCCAAAACGACAGGACAGACTGTTGACCCAAGTAGTCTGGAAATGATGATTGGTGGTCATACGATTCTGGTGAACGGAGGCCAGGCGGCTTCCTTCTCGCGGAATATCGCTTCTTCGGGAATTGGTGGTGTCCGTGCCAGAACAGCGGTAGGATATTCTCAGGATGGCCGCTACGTGTACATTATTGCAGCAGAAAAGAATGGGAATAGCAGTGGTATGTCCCTGACTGAACTCCAGTCGTTCATGACCAGTATCGGGGTATGGAAAGGCATGAACCTGGACGGCGGCGGATCAACAACCATGGTTACACGTCCGCTGGGTGAACAATCGGCCAGCCTGACATTTAATACCGAGTACGGTACCGAGCAGCGTCAAGTTGTCAATACACTCGGCGTGTTCTCAACAGCACCTGAAGGTAAGCTGAAGGGCTTTGCGGTAAGCGGCAGCCAGACGTTGCTTGCAGGTCAGGAAGGCAAGTATTCTGCGAAAGGGTATGACACCTATTACAACCCGATCGCCACAGGCAATATTCCGTTGACCTGGAAATCAAGCAATAACGGAATTGTCAGTGTCAGCAACGGAACGATCAAAGGTGTGAAGCCGGGTACAGCAACGTTGACGGCTACGAGCAGTGGAGCTGCATCCTCGATCAAAGTAACGGTACTGGGCGGCAGCGAGCTGGCTTCTCTGACAGCTGGTTCAGGTCTTGGTTCGCTTCAAGCGGGTACCACCGTCTCGATTCCAGTTACGGCTACTACGAAGAGTGGGCAAAGCGTGACTGTACCAGCGGATTCTCTGACATGGGAATTCATTGGATTTAAAGGAAAAGTAGCAGGTGACCAGCTGACGGTATCATCTGTGAATGATGGAGCACAGGTTGGTTATGCGATCGGCCGTTATGATGGTTACAGCACGGTTGTTGTACTCTCTGCAGCAGCGAGCGAAACCATCTGGGAGAATTTCGAAAACGCGAACTATCCGATTAACTTCACAACCAATGCAGCAGGTGTCACAGGGTCGGCCGCAGTCGTGGCAGGAACCGGTGAAAAGGCTGGATCTAAGGTACTGCAACTCAGTTACGATATGACGGGTGGAACCGGTAAAATGTACGCCTATGCGGAGCTGAACGGTTCAACAGGTAGAGACGTATCAGCAACGGCAACCTCCATGTCGATGGATGTGATGGGTGACAAGAGCCTGAACTGGCTGCGAGCGGAATTCACAGATGCCAAAGGCAAAACGGTATATGCCGATCTTGCCAAAGCGATTGACTGGAACGGATGGAAGAAGGTTAGCGTAGACCTGAATGGTCTAAATATGGCTTATCCGGCAAAACTGAAGCGTGTATATGTTGTTAACGTAGAAGAGGGGCAGGATGAGCGTGCGATGACCGGAATGGTTGCGTTCGACAACATTGCGTTCACGATGCCTTCGAAATCCAGCGAAGTTGGATTGCCTGTGGGCACAGCTTCACTGGTGCTTGGACAGAAGTCGATGACGGTGAACGGTACAAAAAAAATCATTGATGCAGCACCAGTCATTCAAAATGGAACAACATATGTGCCCATCAAACATGTACTGGATGCCTTTGGCGGACAGGCAAGCTGGGACAGCAAAAATCAGCGGATTACCGTAATTCGCGGCAGTAAACTGATCGATCTGGTGGTAAGTCAGAAAGAATTGGTTCTGAACGGCAAAAGACAGAGCGCAACGGTTGCACCTTACGTAAGTGGGGGTAGGACTTTAGTCCCTCTCAGACTCGTATCCGAGCAACTTGGGCTGACTGTAAAATGGGAACAGAACACGAAGACCGTTACCATCTCATCGTGATATGGTATGATATATACCGGAAACGATAGAAATGGAGTCGAACAAACGTGGATTTACAAGCCGATGCCATAGACCGCGTCATAAAAAACGCCATACAAGTCATGGAAAACAGCAAATATCAAATGTTTGAAATCATGGACTCCACTCGCGATGAGCTGAAGACGCTCAATGAGGAGCTCAAGTCAGTGCTGAAGGAAACGGCGGAAACGATCGAGAAAGTAGATCAATTGGAGCTGAATTACCGCCGTTCCCGGATCCGGCTGACAGAGGTGAGTCGTGACTTTGTCCGTTATTCGGAGCATGATATCAAACAGGCGTATGAGAAAGCGACACAGCTGCAGCTGGATCTGATGATTTATCGTGAGAAGGAAATGTATCTAAAGGCCCGTCGGGATGATCTGCAGAAGCGTGCCAAAAATGTGGAGGCTTCTGTGGAGCGTGCCGAGACGATTGGTTCGCAGATGGGCGTTGTGCTAGAATATTTGTCAGGCGAGCTGGGTCAAGTGACCCGGATTATCGAGTCTGCCAAGAATCGACAAATGATAGGTTTGAAAATAATTTTGGCCCAGGAGGAAGAGCGGAAACGTATTGCCCGGGAGATTCATGACGGGCCTGCGCAGATGCTTGCCAATCTAGTGCTTAGGACGGAAATTGTAGAAAGAATGCTCATTAAGCAGGATTTTAAGATGGTCCAGGCCGAAATAGTAGATTTGAAAGGCCAGGTTCGTTCAAGTCTTGAAGAAATGAGAAAAGTTATTTTCAATCTGCGTCCTATGGCACTGGATGATCTGGGTTTGATTCCAACGCTTCGCAAGTATGTGCAGGATTTTGAAGTAAAAACAAAAATCCGGTCGCTTTTTGAAACAAGAGGTAAGGAACATCGTCTCTCTTCTGCAATGGAGGCTGCAATCTATCGTCTCGTGCAGGAAGGTCTGTCTAATGCTGCCAAACATGCTTATCCCACATATGTTGTCGTAGAAATTACATACCAGGCTCAGCTCGTCAAAATTGTCGTACAGGACAATGGGCTTGGGTTCAAACCGGAGCTTCTTGCGAAGAAAAGCAAGGATCATACCCACTTCGGTCTGATCGGGATGAGGGAACGTGTTGAACTGTTAGAAGGAAGAATAGAGATTGAATCCGCAGAGAATCAGGGAACCAAAATAGTCATTCATATCCCGACAAACGTGGATAAGGGAAAGGAGTAGTAGGATGGAAAACCGTGATACTGGAAAAGCATCAATTAAAGTTCTTTTGGCTGATGATCATCAGCTGTTCCGAGAGGGCTTGAAACGCATTTTAAATATGGAGGACGATATTGAGGTCATCGGCGAATGTGGCGATGGTATTCAAGTGCTCGAATTCTGTAATCAGGATAAGCCGGATATCGTACTCATGGACATTAACATGCCTGTGGAGAACGGTGTTGAAGCGACCGAGAAACTGCGCGAGCTGTTCCCGGATGTTAAGGTTATTATTTTGTCTATTCATGATGATGAAAGTTATGTATTTGAAACACTCCGTAAGGGAGCAAACGGATATTTGCTGAAGGACATGGAGGCAGAGTCCCTGATCAATGCGATTCGTTCGGTTCATGAAGGGCATGCATTTATTCACCCTAAAGTAACGGGCAAACTGATTATGCAGCTTCGCCGTATGACGTATCTTAATGAGACAGGTGCGATGAGTGAAGGAGCTTCGAAGGAAGCAGGCGTTAAGTTTGTTGCCGGGGACAATAACCCGCTGACACGTCGTGAAGCTGAGGTATTGCGTTTGATGGCTGAGGGTAAGAGCAACAAGATGATTGGTGAATTTTTGTTCATCAGTGAAAAAACAGTTAAAAACCATGTCAGCAGTATTCTGCAGAAGATGGAAGTGGACGACCGTACACAGGCTGTTATTAACTCCATCAAATATGGATGGGTTACGCTGTAATAGGTGTAATTTTTAGATCTGTACTCACTCGCGCCCTCTCCACTCGCTGGATTGGTTTGCGGGTTGATGGACTTTATCACTGCACATGAACAAAGTGTCGGGGTGTGTTGAACATCTGTTCAAGTGAGCGTCGACTGGTTGTTGGCTGTAACCCTTCGGAATACGTGGCATATACTGCTGTATACAGGGATGTTCGCCATGGGTGAACATGACCTTCCGAGGAGGTGCAGTTGCCATGGTTGCTCATTTGACTATGATTCTGCTTATATACTTCCTGGCGGCAATGGCCGTTCATGTGATGCACCAGCGCCATACTTCCCGCCCGGAGTCCGAAGGCTTCGAGCAGATTCTGCTCATTCCTTCCAATCAGGTAGGACGAATTGAGGGCATTATTCGAGCACTTTGTCTGGAATTATTATATCGTGGTAAAAGCTTCACATTAACGGTGGTCGCCGATCATAAAGAGGCGGAGACCATCACGATTATTGAGAAGATGATGCAAAGACAAGGCATGGAGCTGTCTTATCTTCCTGCTGTGCCAGCGGAACTTGAACATGCAGTGCAGACAAATGAGGGCTATCGTCTCATTGATCTGCGCAATGCCAGTGATGAAGCCGGAAGCAGGTAATTCTCACACTAGTCATGTTGCAAATGTGGAGATACACATTTTTGACGGGAAAGATTACAGCATGGTGCTGTAGTCTTTTTTTTGTAATTGTAGCCAAGCCTGCCTTTAAATTAAAAATGGGTTTTATTGCAATCTATGGTTAGTTATTGGGTTTATCACTTCGGATGACGCTGGAAGAAGCATTTTGAAGTCAGAAGTCTTAAGTTAAAAATATAGACTGATCAAACTGGAAAAAGTTGCGCATATTCCAAAGAAAAAATCCAATTTTTTGTTAAAGTGATTGGGCAGCTAGTGTTTTTGACGGAATGCGTTGATCATAAAGCAGGCTCAGGTCAGTTAGGCAAGGTGTAGATTGGAAAATGAGGAATTGTTTTGAAGTGGAATCATCGTTATACTGAGAGAAGAAGCAAAGCTGTGATATAAACAATGGACATGAAGCACATGCTCCGGCGAAGGCGCCGGTTGGTATGTGCTTTTTTTGCGTTTCTGGACTTAAAAAGGGGAGGGAATGGCAGATGCAGGTTGGGCTTTATGTGTGCCGGGTGGGTGAGGCGTGGACTATGGTGATGTCTATTGATCTCCGGGTAGATGTGGTGTGGTGGCTGGAGGGGTTGAGTGGATGGAATGCGCAGCAATGGCTGGTGTTAAGCATGCAGTTGCCGTTAAGTCAGGCTTCATGGCTGGTGGATCAATTCGAGCCAGCACGTAGCATGAATCAATGGCGGACGGAGGCGTGGCAAAGTTATTTGAACAAGAAGCTGGACTTGTACGAGCAGCTCTCGGGTGAAACGGAGGCAAGGATAGGAACTGCTGCTGCGCATGCAGTTAGGGTGGGCGGGATGCCAAAGTCATATCCCGCCGAGTATTGGGCTCAGCTGGAGCAGTGCGCAGCATGGCTGGCTGAGCGGATGAGCGGCCGCCAATTACTGGCGGCCGAGGCCGAGGCGCTGCTGGCGGCGGAGCCCGCCATGCCGCCCGGGGGCTGGCGCGCGGCTGCGCAGCTCGCGCGCTTGCATGGGCGGCTGCAACTGACAGCCGCCCTCGAAGGGCCCGCCACGCGCCGCCGGCTCGCGTGGCTCGGCCGCGCGCGAAGCGCGCCCCGCTGCCACCGCTGTGGCAGCGAAGCCAGGCAGCGCGTGCCCTGCGCTGCCTGCGGCCTGGCGGCGTGCGCCTACTGCGAGGCATGCCTCGCGCTAGGGCGCAGCCGTGCCTGTGCGCTGCTGCTACGCAGTGCAGCGCAAGGGGCCGTGCCCGCACGCGGCGAAGCATCGCGTGGCACGGCCCTGGCCCCCACCGGCGGCGGACTCGCCCGGTGGGGGCTAAGCGCAGCGCAGAGCGCGGCAGCAGCCGCGGCGCTCGCGTTTTTGACCCGCCCGCCCGCCGGGGATGGGCCGGGGCGGTTCTTGCTCTGGGCCGTGACCGGGGCCGGCAAGACCGAAATGATATTCCCCCTAATCCAGCACACGCTGGATCAAGGGGGACGAGCGCTGGTCGCTACACCGCGCAGGGATGTCGTGCTGGAGCTGGCTCCGCGCCTCGCCAAAGCGTTCCCGGACACCTCGCTCGCGACGCTCTATGGCGGAAGTTCGGAGCGCTGGAAAGACGCTCAGCTCACGCTGGCGACCACACACCAGCTCATGCGTTTTTACCAAGGGTTTGATCTGGTAATCATCGACGAGCTGGATGCGTTTCCTTACCATAACGATCCCATGCTGGCTCACGCCGCCGCTTCGTGTTGCAAACCGGATGGCAACTTCGTTTATTTGTCCGCTACGCCGCCAGCCCGGTTACAACGTGAGGTTGCTCTGGGCAAGCTTGTTCATGCGAAAGTGCCAGTCCGTTTTCACCGGCATCCGCTGCCTGTACCGAAACTGATCAGCATGCCTACCGTGGCGCAGTGCATCAAACGTAAACAACTTCCAGCCTCCATCGTAAGGAGCATTCGCGCTTCCTTACAGCGTGATGCCCAAGTGTTTGTTTTTGTAACACGTATCGCCCAGATTGAGGCTTTTGTGCATCTGATGCGCCGGAATTTCCCGAACATCCCGATCGAAGGGACGTCGTCACAGGATACGGAGCGGGCCGCCAAAGTCATTGCATTTCGGGAACGCTCCATCCGTCTACTCGTGACAACCACCATTCTGGAACGAGGAGTGACGATCCCGCGGAGTGATGTGTTCATTTTGGATGCGGACAACGGACTTTTCGATGAGGCCTCATTGGTGCAGATGGCAGGCCGTGCAGGGCGCTCCTTGGACGATCCGGCAGGTCGTGTCGTGTTCGCTGCATCCCGCCGTACACGCTCTCAAGCCAAAGCCGTAGCGCAGATTCGTAAAATGAATGCCATTGCTCGTCGTAAAGGTTACCTGCATCCACCAGCCTCCAAATAGTCAAATTACATCAATGTACCCACCTGAACTTGAACAGGCGCACGGTAGACTAATCTTCTAAAAGAACAAATTTTTGTACCAGAATAATCTATCCTTTAAACAAAATCATTACATCTCTTCACTTAACGCTATCACTAACACTAACGCTATCGCCGTCACACATCCTGAGACTGAACACTTTCAACATACTTAAGCTCGCCACTTCTACTCATTATTTCGTCAAGAAAGGAGAAACACTTCATGCTTCGTTATATCTCCCATATCCTCGAACGTGTTCAACATATAACCAGGCATCTCCATCCACTGCTCGGCCCACCTGGTTCACCATGCTTGACTTGCGGAACTCGTGCGATTTTATCCTCACGTTACCCGGCGATATGCCAGCCTTGTGTGCAGCAGATTCCATGGATTCGGTCGATCCGCTGTCAACGATGTGGACGTGGTGTTGGATGCCCGGACTGTGCGCGTCCGCAGATGCAGAACCGCTCTTTTATCTGCAATCGGAGCGCCGTCCAATATAACGATCTGATGAAAGATTGGATAAGCCTATATAAATTTCGAGGCCATGAGCGCTACGCCCCGCTGCTAACTGCACTATTGATCCAAGCCTTTCAGGCGATGAGTGAGGAACTGACTTCTATATGTAAAAAGGAAACCAGGGAGCCGCCATGGCGTCCTGACGCTGTCACGTATGTACCCGTGAGCGGGGAACGCTTGGCCGAACGCGGCTTTAATCAGGCGGAGCGGCTGGCAGCAGGCCTTGCCACCGCCGCTCGTCTGCCCTGTATTGATCTGTTGCAGCGCCAGATCAACACAGGGAAACAAAGCTTCAAGTCTCGCGCCGAGCGGTTCGAAACGATGAAACATGCCTTTTTGATCAAGCTTGATGAATTTGATTTCAGTCTGCTCAGGAATTACAACAAGCCGTTTAGACTACTTTTAATCGATGACATCTATACGACCGGTAGTACGTTAGATGCTTGTGGACATGTCATTTTACAGGCAGCAAGTAACACTGGCATCCCGGTGGAAATCTATACACTCACATTAGCGCGGTCTTAATATGTTATTTTCATCGCTCAAAAAGTCAGAGTAATAAAAACGTTGGGATATATACAATAAGGTAAGATAACCTATTTAAAATAGCGGTGATCGACTTTAAGAAAGATTTCATATATACGCAATCTCATGCATTTTATATTTATCAATATTGTATAGACTTCACGTGAGAAAATAAGGTAATGTATAGATATTAACTATTCGGAAAAGGAAGTTGGAGAGGGGAGTTTTAGCGATGAATTTAGGAAATTGTCCTCGTTGCGGCAGATTGTATGCATTGAATTTTCGGGATGTATGCTCGAACTGTATCAAGGAGATGGAACAGGAATATCAAGTATGTGTAGAATATTTACGCGAGAACAAAGGCACTAACATACAGGATTTATCTGATGCAACTGAAGTTTCAATCAAAACAATCACCAAGTTTATTCGGGAGGGACGGATTTCCATCGAAAACGCCCCGAATATGATGTATCCTTGTGAAGTATGTGGGACTTTGATTCGAGAGGGACACATGTGTGATTCCTGTCGTACTCGATTAACCAAAGACTTGGCTGGCGCTGCTCGTGAAGTAGGTCAGAAGGAGAACAACCAAGTAGGCGTACGAACCTACAATACTGTCGACAAACTACGGAACTAATAGGAACGTGGTCTTAAATACGAATAATGCTATAACAAATGTTTTGGAACGTACCGATAAACTTATTAAAGATTATCGGTTTTTTTTATTATCCTACTCATTTCAAACACATAAAGATAAAGAAAGAACATTCTATTTTATTTGAAAGGAAGTGCACTTCGAATGAAAATCAACGAACCGAGTCGAATTGGAGCCATCAATTCATATCAGAGGAATGTAGAATCCAATCAGCAGGCTGAGGCCAAGAAAAGCCGCCGCAAGGATGAAGTATCCATTTCTCCGGAGGCGATAAAGATGCTTGAAGAACAAGGACGTACGCAAGATGCGGGACGGTTGCAACGGATTCAAGAATTAAAAGAACAGGTGGGCTCAGGAACGTATCAGGTAGACAGTAGCAAGCTTGCTGACAAGTTGCTACCGTATTTCAAGTCTTTTGATAAGGAATAGGTGATTATGTAATGGCAGCACTGGACAGATTAATTGCAGTTTTAGAGCAGATGGAACAAAGTCACCGCGATATGCTGGCACTCTGTCAGGTTAAACGAGAGGTAATCGTAAAAAATGATGTGGACCAGCTTATTGCTATCATGAATAAGGAATCTAAGTTTATGAAACTGCAGGAACCGCTTGATACGGAACGACTGCATGCTGTTCATGAACTACTTCAGGAGCGTGGCATCAAGTCCATGCTGAACCTGAATATTACCGAGATTTCCAAGCTGATCTTTGATCCGGCTGACAAACAGCGATTGTTTGAAGTTCAGAAGAAGCTGGCGGGAACATTACAGGAACTGAAAAACATTAATCAACTGAATCAAAAGCTGATCGAGCAATCGTTAATGTTTATTGATCTATCGATGGACATGTTTGCTTCGAGACCGGAACAGGATGCAACTTATCAGCATCCTGCTGATAAGCAGGGCAATCCAGGGCGAATCGGTCTGTTCGACACGCGTGCCTGATTAAATAGGGGGAAACCAGGTGACATCTACATTTCATTCAATCGAAACGGCTAGACGCAGTTTGTTCGCACAGACGACCGCTCTTAGCACGACAGGTCATAACATCGCTAATGCCAACACGGAAGGGTATTCGCGTCAAAGAGTAAATATGCAGGCATCCATTCCTATGGAGCCGTTTGCATTTCTGCATAGTACAACACCAGGACAACTCGGGACAGGGGTCGAATTTGACTCCATTACCCGTATTCGCGAGAAATTTTTGGATGACCAGTACCGCAATGAAAATACCAACTTCGGAAGTTGGTCCATTCAGCGGGATACGCTGGAGAAACTTGAGGCGATTGTCAACGAGCCTTCCAAAACAGGTTTTCGTACCGTTATGGATAATTTTTATAAATCCTGGTCAGATCTAAGTAAAAACCCGGAAGATGTTACGGCTCGCCGCATCGTTAAAGAGACCACGCTCGCTCTCACCGACGCCATGAATCAGATTAGTCGCCAATTAGACTCTCTGGATCAGGATCTGGACAGTAATATTGCAGTAAAAGGCAATGAGATTCAGGGTTACCTGGGTAACATTGCTAACCTGAACAGCGCAATCGTTAAAGTTGAATCTCTTGGTGATAATGCAAACGATTTGCGTGACCAACGTGACTTAATGGCAGACAAGCTGTCCAAAATTATGAATATCAGCGTTACGGATTCACCACAGGGTTATCAAGTTCAGATGAATGGACAAGCACTTGTGACTGGTGGAGCTGTACAGGCTACAGTAGATTCGGCGTTTTTGAATGACGCATATACAGCAGGCACACTCACGAACGGTGAGGTTCATGGCATGATCAAGTCCAGAGATACACTGGTGAGCGATTACCGTAAACAAATGGATGAGTTAGCGAATACGCTGGCTAACGGTGATATTGAGATTACTATCCCTGCGGGTTCTGTACTACCTGATAATACCGTCCTGGATAATGTTACATACACAGGAGCAGCGCGGACACTGGCAAGTGATCTCAAGGTTACTGTCAAAGGTTTAAACGGATTGCATCAGCTTGGGTACAGCATGGATGGTACGAACACCGGAGCTTTACCGTTCTTTACTGCAGCTGGCGGTGGGACTGCAATTACAGCGGGGAATATCTCCTTGAATGCAGCCATCGTGGCTGATCCCAATAAGATTGCCACTTCACTTCGGACAACAACGAATGCATCTGGAACAGAAACGGTAATCAAAGGAAATAATACACTGGCTAATCTACTTGCTAATCTCAAAGATACACCAATGAAATCAGCCGACGGCTTGCGTAATGCAACCATTGGAGGCCAATTTAGCGCTATCGTAGGTCAACTGGGTGTACAATCTCAGGAAGCTGCGCGCCAAACTTCCAACTCGGAGTTTCTGGTACAACAGGTAGATACGCGTCGTCAATCCGTTAGTGGTGTATCGCTGGATGAAGAGATGGGGAACATGATCAAGTTCCAGCATGCATATAGTGCATCTGCTCGATTTATGACCACATATGACCAACTGCTTGATAAATTAATTAACTCTACGGGTATGGTAGGCAGATAATAAGAAAGGAGAGGACTAAAGATAATGCGAGTTACCAATAATATGTTGAGTTCACAGTTGATTCTTAACCTGAACCGAAATGCACAGCAGATGAACAATACACAGACTCAATTGGCCACAGGGCGTAAGATTAACAAGCCATCGGATGATCCGGTTGGAATTACCTATTCTCTTCGTTATCGTGGGGAACTATCGTCTAATGAGCAGTATCAGAAAAATGTGGACAGTGCGATATCCTGGCTAGACTTCAATGATACCGTTATGGATCAGGCAGGAAGTGTAGTACAGCGTTTGAGAGAATTAACGGTACAGGCTGCAACCGGAACGAATCCACAGTCTGCTCTGGACAGCATCAATCAAGAAGTGAAACAGTTAAAAGCTCAGCTCATCGATATTTCAAACAGTACACTGAACGGGAAATATATTTTTAATGGTGAAAATTATACGGCTAAACCGTACGATTTTCCTACAAATGCGGATGGATCCTTTGATACATCCGGTGCTGCCTCAGTTCTTACGGATACAGGCAAGATTAATTATATCGTTGGTGAAAGTATCCAGCTTCCGATCAATGTGACCGGTAATGAAGTGTTTGGAAACTCTTCTGAGGCCGATAACTTGTTTGTCATCTTTAATACGATTAGTCAGGCTCTAGCCAGCGGAGATCAGAAGGAGTTATCGAATCAACTTAACAATATTGATTCGCGGACAAACCAAATGCTTTCCATTCGAGCAGAGATCGGCGCAAAAACCAATCGTATAGAACTAATGCAAGGCAGACTGAGTGATCTGGAAGTTAATTTATCTGATTTACAGTCTAAGGTTGAAGATGCGGATTATGCTGAATTATCCATTAAATCGAAAATTCAGGAAAATATTTATAATGCTTCGCTGTCTACAGGAGCTAAGATCATTTCCCAATCATTGGTTGACTTTCTAAGATAAAAGGGGAGATCCTCTGGTGAGTAGTATTCCAATGCTTCAGATCCATACAACACCTACTGTAATTCATATGGATGCAGACATGGGGAAATACTCCATTCGGCAACCGAAAGCAGAGATGGAGCTTCGTACCACGCCCGGAAAATTAACGGTACAAAGCCATCCAATTGACCTTAATGTGGATCAGTCCAAGGCCTTCTCAGCCTATCATGGAGGAAATATGTTTGATATGAATGCCCGGATCTATTCAGGTATTCAGCAGATTTTTCTGCAAAATATGGCTGAGCGTGTACAGCAAGGGAACGAGCTTGCAGCAATTCATAAGCCGGGCAATACGATTGCAAACATTGTGGGAACGAACTGGCAAGCGAAGCCTTTTCCAGAAACACGTACTCCTGCATCTTCAGGTAATGTGGCTATCCGTATTTCGACGAGAGCGCCTGACATTCGTTTTGAGGCAGGGAAATCAGAAATGAATGTCACGGTAAACAAACCTGAGATTGAGTACCAACGAGGAAAGTTGGATATCTATGTACAACAATACGGTTCTGTGCAGTACACTCCGCCTTCAATAGATATCGGATTATAAGTTATACTATAGAGCTATAGACGGTTGAAAGCATCCGCTATAGCTTTTTTTATCTAAAATTATTATCGCCAGGGAGGCGTTTATCATTTTTATTGAGACAAGTACTTGGGGCAAGATTGAAGTCGATGAAAAAAGTATATATCAATTTCCAAGAGGTTTGCCTGGTTTCGAAGATGAAACAAGTTTTGCGTTAATTCCTTGGGAAGAGACGCCTTTTAGTTATCTACAATCGTTAAAGGAGAAAGAACTCTCATTTTTGGTGGTTAGTCCATTTGAATTCAGGCAGGATTACAGTTTCGAACTCAGTGACGAAGATAAAGAAGAATTACTAATAGAAGAAGACGTGGCTGTCTTCTCTATCGTTACCATTCATTCCGAAATAACGAAATCTACAATGAATTTGCTCGCTCCGGTTGTGGTTAATCCTGTGAAGAGAATAGGTAAACAAGTGGTTTTACAACAATCGAGTTATCTGACCAGACATCTGATCTGGACGGAAGAACTGACTCCAACGAAGGGGGGAGCCTAAGATGTTAGTATTATCACGCAAAAAAGGCGAATCGATTATCATTCAGGATAATATCGAAGTAACTATTCTCGCGGTGGAAGGGGATACGGTGCGAATCGGTATATCTGCTCCCAAGCAGATTGATATCTTTCGAAAAGAGGTATATGCATCCATTCAGGAGGCTAACCGGGAATCAGCTGCACCAGATGCTCCAAGTGTTGCTGCCTTTATGGAGCTGCTTCAAGGAGTAGAGAACAAAAAAAAATAAAAAAATTCCAATTCACTATAAACAGTTCTCCTCTTCCTGTCGATATATAGTTTAGACGCTGCTTCGGCAGGGCGGCCGACCTTAATGTCGCGGCGTTTACCACATGGATGTGGAACTAACTTATTTTCAGGGAGGAAATTTCTAATGATTATCAATCACAATATCGCTGCAATGAACACTCACCGTCAACTGGGTGCAAACACAACAAACACAAACAAAGCAATTGAAAAATTGTCTTCCGGTCTGCGTATCAACCGTGCTGGTGACGATGCTGCAGGTTTGGCAATCTCCGAAAAAATGCGCGGTCAAATCCGCGGTTTGGATATGGCTACTAAAAACGGTCAAGACAGCATTTCCTTGATCCAAACAGCTGAGGGTGCGTTGAACGAAACTCACTCCATCCTGCAACGTATGCGTGAGCTTGCAGTACAATCTTCCAATGATACAAACACAGATAAAGACCGTACTGCATTGCAAGATGAAGTAAACGAGTTGGCGAAAGAGATCACTCGTATCTCCAACACAACTGAGTTCAACACAAAGAAATTGCTTAACGGTTTCGCAGATGGTGCTTCTTCTGTAACTAACGCTGCTAACCTGAGCTTCCACATTGGTGCAAATGCTGACCAAAACATCACTTTGACAATCAAAGCGATGGATGCTGCAAGCCTTGGGGTTGGTGCAGCTACTGGATCTACTTCTGCAACTGGTGCAACAGCAGCTGCTGTAACTGGTGGTATCAGCATCTCCAGCGCAACTTCTGCAAATGCTGCAATCACAACAATCAACAGTGCGATTGAAACAGTTTCCACTGAGCGTGCTAAACTGGGTGCTTACCAAAACCGTTTGGAGCACACAATCAACAACTTGGGAACAACTTCCGAGAACTTGTCTGCTGCTGAATCCCGTATTCGTGACGTAGACATGGCGAAAGAAATGATGAACCAAACGAAAAACAACATCTTGGCTCAAGCTTCCCAAGCGATGTTGGCACAAGCAAACCAACAGCCACAAGCTGTTCTGCAATTGTTGCGTTAATTTTAAGTTTTATAGAAAACTGCCAAGTTTTATCTTGGCAGTTTTTTTGCGTTAAAAATAGATTTACAAAACTTCTCAAATAAAATTACCGAAAAACGACTAATTAAAACAGGAAAATCCACCGACATATAATATAAGACTGAAGAGACGAGAGGGTTCTATGACTAAAACAATATCCTTATGTATGATCGTAAAAAATGAAGAGAACGTGTTGGAACGCTGTTTAGATAGTGTTAGAGAGTTTGTTGATGAAATCATTATTGTAGATACGGGCTCGATCGATGGCACACGAGACATAGCAAGAAGATATACAGATAAAATCTATTCCTTTGAATGGATTCATGATTTCTCTGCAGCTAGGAACGAATCCATTGGATATGCAGCATCTGATTATATCTTAGTGTTGGATGCTGACGAGTATTTAGAATCGGGTCATGAATTGCAACAAGATTTGCAAAAGGAACTAGATTACTATGTCTTTAATATTAAAAATACAACAGATCAAGGTACGACATTTAATCATACTGCAATAAGGCTATTCAGAAATAATATTGAATTATGTTATGAAAACAGATTACATGAACATTTGAACATTATTGATAAAAACTTTACAAGTGGAATTGCTAACGGTTTAATTGTTCACTCGGGATACGGGGATTTTACTAAACTTGAAGAAAAAAAGGTGAATCGAAATCTTCCGCTGATGAAATTGGAAGTTAAAGAAAATCCGACAGGATATAACTTGTTTAATATGGGGAAAACATATTTTGGATTACAGGATTACATGAAGGCAGTAGAGTTTTTCAAACGTGCATATTCATTAAGTAAGGATCGCATTTACCTGCCTGAATTAATAACTAAATTGGCATATGCGCTTGCAGAGATTGGACAAATCGATGAAGCATTAAATATTCTAAAAGATGCTACGATCATTTATCCTACCGAAACCGAAATGAAATATATCCAAGGAGTCGTATATAAAAAGGCAGGATATGATAAAGACGCTGAAGTTTGTTTCTTACACTGTCTTGAACTTGGGGACCAGGGTTCTACGGTGACGGAAGGTAGCGGGAGCTTTAGAGCTCATCTTCAGCTATCTGAACTATATGAACAAGATGGTTATTTAAATGAAAGTTATAAAGAGAAGATACAAGCGATGGAAATTAAGAACTCATTAGAAATTATTTTTGATTATTTGGAATTTACGTTGAGAATGAATCAGCCTGCTGAAGAAGTTATACAGAATATTGAGAAGTTTTATAAAATGGACAGTATTCAAGACTTGCAAAACCTAATGAATATGTTGTATGGTTTGCGTCATCCGTTACTGCATCACTACCTGGAAAAATTCAAAATAGCGGCAGATGCTTATATTAGTGCGGTCGCGATGATTTACAGTAAGGATCGGCAATTGATGAAGAATGTTTTGGATCGGACTGAGGATTTCACTAAAGAAGAAAATGGCGAAGATCTTCTACTCTTAGCGTATGTGTTCAAAGATGTAAATTTACTTACTCAACTTCAACCATTGATGAACTTGGGGAGCAAGGAATTAAAGAGTATTAGAATGCTCATTGAAGGAAAAGCTTTGCCTGGTTCAATCAGTGTGAGTTTAGAAAAAGTGTTGTTTGCATTGTGTGAGAAGTTAATTGTTATCGAGGAGTTTGATTTATTCCAGGAACTCGCGGAAAAACTTATGGAATTAAAACAAAATTATAAAATAACACTTAGCAAGCTCTTGAAAAAATATAACTTTGATGAGTTGGCTATAGATGTGTTAACTACCCTGTATAACAATAAAAACAATAACATTGAAGTCATGCAGTTGCTTGGAGACTTGTGTTTCCGGAATAACTATCTGGAAGATGCAGCATTCTTTTATAACTATCTAAAGGAAAATAACCCAACCTATAAAAACTATGAGAGATATTTCAATTTAACTAAAAATTCCAATAGTGAATTTGAGACAATGCAAGTGAAGAGGGAAATATCTAAACGTTATCCAGCTGCTCTATGGATAGCTAACATATAAATTTGAGTTAAAGAGTAAAGAAGTCAAATGAAAAATGTATTGATATTCGGAGCTTCTAGATATGGCAAGTGGATACTGTATCATTGGATGAGCGGGAATGAAAGAAAAAGTGTATGGTCTGAAGAAAGGGGGAGAATCGTTGCAGCATTATAATTAAATGATAATCAAGGAAATTATCAATTTATATATATGAGAATATAATGGGGTGTATTAGATGAATATCGCTTTATTAACAGCTGCAGGCACTGCCAGTAGAATGCGTCAGAGTATTCCGAAGCAATTTCTTCATATAGATAATAAACCAATTATAATTTACACAATGGAAGTTTTTCAGAATGATCCTAATATCGATGCT
Organism: Paenibacillus sp. TSA_86.1; assembly: GCF_052691815.1. NCBI lineage: Bacteria > Bacillati > Bacillota > Bacilli > Caryophanales > Paenibacillaceae > Paenibacillus > Paenibacillus sp. TSA_86.1. The sequence continues at coordinate 200,162 of NZ_JBQZGE010000006.1, forward strand.
ATAATGGTTGTTACCTTGGAGGGCTGGAGAGAAGTTTTGTTATCTTATGCTAAGCAACATGGGATCACAAAGTTAAAGTGGGTTGTTGCAGGTGGGGATACAGGTCAAGAATCAATCTACAAGGGTCTAATAGAAATACAAAAATCATGTGAAACAGAGGATACCATCATAGTTCATGATGGAAATCGTCCTCTAATTACGAATGAAATTATATCCGATAGTTTGGCTACATTTAAAAATTATGGGGGCGCTGTAGCCGCTATACCTTGTAATGAGGCAGTATTCCGAAGCGAGGATGGTTGTTCATCTGATTTTTATATACCGCGAGAACAGTTGTTTAGAACTCAAACGCCTCATACCTATACTCTGGGTAAACTTCTTTGGGCGCATGAAGAGGCAGCAAAAATGGGGATAGAAAATTCCGTAGCTAGTTGTACTCTAATGCAAGAGTTGGGCGAAAAAATATATTTATCAAAGGGCTCAGAAAAAAATATAAAGTTGACGACGATGGAAGATATGGAAATACTCAAGGCGCTTCTGCACACACAATAGGTCAATGTGGATGTAATATTCCGAGGAGACGATAACTTATGATCCAGAAAAAATTGAAATATGTTATGGATATAAAAAAAGTAGCAGATCAAGATCTCAACTGGAACAAGCTCACAAATAAGAAAATAGTAATATCAGGGGCCAGTGGGATGATCGGAAGATTTTTAATTGATGTAATTATGTATCGAAACAAGATTTATCAGGACAACATATCCATTATTGCTTTGGGTAGAAAAACGAGCCAAGGTATTGCTATATTTAAAGATTATTTAGAGGATGTACGATTTCAATTCATACCATGCGATATAAATGATCTAAATACGCTTAAGGGGATAGAGACTGTTGATTTTGTTATTCATGCAGCTAGTAAAACCCACCCACTGGAGTATTCAAATACACCCATTGATACGATATTAATTAATACGTTGGGAACAAACAATATGCTTGAACTAGCAGCTCGTGAAAAGGGCACGCGATTTGTAATGCTTTCTTCGGTCGAAGTATATGGAGAAAACAGAGGAGACGTTGAGGAATTTAATGAAGATTATTCTGGATATATTGACTGTAATACGTTAAGGGCAGGATATCCAGAAGGAAAACGAGTTTCAGAAGCGTTGTGCCAAGCGTATAGTAAAGAGAAAAATGTTGATTTTGTAACGGTTCGTTTAGCAAGAGTTTTTGGGCCGACTATGAATATGGATGATAGCAAGGCTTTGTCTCAACTTATAAAAAATGCAATAAATCAGGATGATGTTGTCCTTAAAAGTGAAGGTAATCAATACTTTAGCTATTGTTATGTCGGTGATGCAGTATTGGGGATTTTAAAAATAATGTTGGAGAGTAGAACTGGGGAATGTTACAACTTGTCTGGGAAGAATGGAAATATTACACTTAAAGAATTGGCAACTTACTTGGCGAACTTGAATGGTAAACAGATCAGATTCGAGATAGCAGATGAAGTTGAAAAAATCGGATATTCCAAGGCGAGTAAGGCTATCCTTAATCTCGACAAATTAAAGCAATTAAATTGGTCTCCTATATTTGATATTAAAGAAAGCTTGAAAAATACAGTTGAATTGTTGCAGGAATAAAAGAAATTATTATAATTTGGAGGCAACATGAGAGAGGCATTCAACGAGTACCTATATATTAGTTATAGAAAAATACAAGCTATGACTGTAGCTTTTTTTTACTATTTGTTTCGCATTTTGCCGATCGATGATAGAAAGGTTGTATTATCGAGTTTCGAAGGGAAGCAAGGATATAATTGTAATCCCAAATATATCGCAGAAGAATTATTGAGAAGAAATAAAACAAATCATCTGCCATTCAAACTTGTTTGGTTAGTTAACGACACAAATCGAACATTCCCAAATTCTATAATTGTGAAAAAAAACAATTTTTGGAACAGAGCATATCAACTATCAACTGCGGCTGTTTGGATTGATAACCATAGGAAACCGTTAGAGACCAGAAAACGAAAAAAACAATTGTATATAGGTACTTGGCATGGAGCCATTGGCTTTAAAGCTGTTGGTGAACTCAGAGGAAGTTCCTTTCCTACAATAGCCCGTTTGGTAAGCGAACATGATTCGAAACTAGTGGATTATTTTTTGTCTAATTCCTCATGGTGCAGTGATATGTATAGAAAAGCTTTTTTTTATGAAGGGGAAATTCTGAAGACCGGTTCTCCAAGGTGTGATATTTATAGAGAAGCTGAGGTTGCTCGAGAAAGAATATTAAAGGAGTTTCAACTTCCTAAGGGCTCTAAGATATTGATATATGCACCGACATTTCGAAGTGGAAGTCAGAAGACAGTCATGCATACATTGGCAGGCGGTAATCGGCTGTCCTATGAAGATTTACTAGAAACATTGGCTGAAAAGTTTAAGGGTGATTGGCATATATTTGTGAGACTGCATCCAGGGATTAAAACACGGAAGTTTGAAAGTGACGAGAATAATCCTAGAATTATTGATATTACGGAGAGGGATGACGTATACGATCTAATAGCAGCTTCTGATCTGTTTATTTCTGATTACTCAAGTATAGCTTTTGATGCGGCAACAATGAGAGTTCCCGTTTTTATCTTTGCTGAAGATTTAGAAGACTACATTCAAGAACGAGGTAATCTCCTTTGGAACATGGAAGATTTACCCTTTAAAGTTTCGTATAGTAATGATGAGTTATTGCGAAATATTGTTGAATTTGATGAGATGAAGTACCAAACGGAATTAGAACAATTTTATAAAAAAGTAGAATTATTAGAAGATGGACGTGCAGGTGAGAGAGTTGCAAATTTTATAGAGAGCCGTAGGATTGGCAGTAGTTGAAGAGATTTCAGAATGAAAATATAGAGAAGATGATTTCCTTAATTAAAGGGAATCATCTTTATTTCTTTTCCTGAAAAAGGTATTTATTGGGTGTGTCCTGGGGGCCTTTTTAACTAATGAAATTTTCTTTCTAGTCCGATATAAATTAGAGAACTTAAAGGTAAATCTACACATTTTATGTAACTTGAGAACTCTGTTGAGCCCGAGTTGATAGCAAATGTCAGTATTCATAGTAAACCATTTTTTATAACACATATGATATTAACAAATCTAGGAGGAATACAAAAAGATGATAACGGCAATCATTTTGGCTGGTGGCACTGGAGTTAGAATGAATAGTAGGACCAAACCGAAACAATTCTTAGAACTTCATGGAAAACCAATTATTATTTATACATTAGAACATTTCGAGAATCACCCACTTATTGATAATATTGTAGTGGTATGTGTTAGTGGTTGGCAAATTGAGCTTGAAAACGAAATTAAGAAGCATTACATTACTAAGGTTAAAAAGGTAGTTACTGGTGGCGAGACAGTTCAAATGTCCACATACAATGGTTTGAAGGCTATTTTTAATGAAAGTAATCAATCTGGAGAGAGTATAGCCATAATTCATGATGGAGTACGCCCATTAATTGATAAAAAATTAATAACGGACAACATTGAGATGGTTAAGCAGAGAGGCTCCTCAATCACAGTCAGTTATGCCATAGAAACAATATCTTCCGTAGATGATGATGGAAAAATTGTTAAAGTTGAAAATAGAGATAAAGCCAGAATTGCGAAAGCACCACAATGCTTTTATATGGACAAACTAATGGAAGCACACCATAGAGCTCAAAGTGAAGGAATTAATTGGATGATTGATGCAGCATCGCTGATGAATTATTACGGACATGATCTTCATACCGTAGTTGGATCAAATTATAATGTGAAAATTACAACCCCGGCTGATTATTATATTTTTAGAGCACTGTTTGAAGCAGAAGAGAACTCCCAGATATTCGGACTATAAAATGAAGAAATTAGGTGGTTAGATGAATACAACCTTGGAAAGTGACTTTGAATATATACAAAATGCTAACTTACCCTGGGAGAGATTAAAAAACAAAACAGTTTTTATTACTGGAGGTACTGGATTTATAGGTTCACTATTAGTTCGTTTTTTTGATTACATGAACAAAAAATATCAATGGAATACAAAAATTGTGACCCTCGTTCGTGATCAAAGTAAAGCAGAAATCTTATTAGATTCAGTTGGAGTAGAGATAATAAAAGGTGATATTTGTCAATTGCCACAGATTGAAATGGATATCGATTTTGTTTTTCATTGTGCAGCAATAACAAATTCAAAGGCAATGATTGAAGAGCCTGTTGAGGTGACGGAAGGGATTGTTCAAGGTACATTTAATCTGATGCGATTATCCCATGTTAAAAATGTAGAGAGTATTGTATTTCTCTCTTCAATGGAAGTATATGGTGTTAATGATGGGATTACCAGAGTAAGTGAGAAGGATCTGGGACATATTGAGATCTATAATGCAAGAAACTGTTATCCTCTAGGGAAGAGAATGGCTGAAAATATTTGTTTTAGTTTCTTTTCTGAGTACAAGGTTCCAGTTAAGGTTGCTAGACTTGCACAAACCTTCGGGGCAGGAATTTCTGATAATGAAAATAGAGTTTTTGCCCAATTTGCAAGAAGTGTTCTTTATGGCCAGGATATTATACTTCACACAGATGGGGCTGCAATGGGCAATTATTGCTATTCTGCGGATGCAATCCAGGCTCTTTTATATATTCTTTTCAACGGTAAAGAAGGGCAAGAATACAATGTGGTTAATGAACAAGCTAGTTTGAGTATTAGAGAAATGGCAGAGATTGTTGCTGAGAATGTTTCCGGAGGAAATATTAAGGTGAAATTTGATATCCCTCCTGTGAATAAATTCGGTTATGCTACCCCAAGTAATGTAAAACTATCGGCTGCCAAACTGCTGGAGCTAGGGTGGGAACCTAAATATGGTTTAGAACAGATGTATAAAAGAATGATTGATTATATGACTCTAACCGAACAAAAAGTGACTGTCTAACGGTACCTGAATTGAGATATCTCAAAATATTGTAACCTATTTAAATTATATAGTTGGATAGTGAGGTAGGGTTACATGATGGACGAACGAATTCTTCATATGTTTACGGAAGCGTTCAAAGAGTATAGCAAACTCCCTATAGCTTTATATGGTTTAGGAGTTAACACGAAGAAAATACTTGAGTTAGGTGATACGTTCAATTTTGTTGGAATTGTAGCAAATGATAGAGTTGGCGAAATCGTTTATGGTAGAGAAGTTCTGTCTATCGAGTCAGTTGTGGACAAAGCGGAAATCATCATCATTGTTTCTCAAATGAAATCTGTTAAAGCAATATACCAACGAATAAGAGATATTGAAGAGTATGGACTTGAAATTTACGATTTAACGGGTAATCAGCTGACTTCTAATCGCGGAAGTGAATTTCAAGAGGATCCCTATTGGGAGCTGAATTCAAAATTATTGAAAGAACATATCGATCGTAGTGACATCGTTTCGTTTGATCTATGGGACACACTAGTCATGCGAAAGGTTCTGAATCCGGCTCTGATTTTTAGTGTAGTTGAACAAAAAATGAATATTGTTTTGGATGACTTGAACTTTAAACAGTTGAGAACTGAAGCAGAGCAATTATTGTTGAACGAGGGAAAAGTTCCAACTCTAACAGAAATTTATCAGCTACTTCAAAAAAAACATTCAAAGCTCAGTTCACAGGTATGCGACCAGATGATGGAATTAGAAGTTTTGACAGAGATGAAGTATTCAATACAGAGAGAATCGGTTGTTCATTTACTGAACTATGCAAAAGAGCGTGGAAAACAGATTTATTTTCTTTTTGAGACTACTCTCACGGCTGTTCAGGTCAGCAAACTTCTTGAAAGCTGTTCAATTTTAGATGTGGCAGAAGCTCACATAGTGATCTCAAGTGAAGTGAACAAGACGACTCAAGACGGTTCATTGTTTGCATATTTTAATGAAATATCAGGTTCAGGTAAAAAAATGTTTATAGGTAACCGAAATGCTCATTTAGCCAAAGAACACAATATAGATGCACACTTTTTAGCGAATTCGTACGAGATGTTTAGTAAATCTTCAATTAATCATATTATCGATCAAGCAATTACGTTGAATGACAACATCATTCTTGGACTTTTTGCATCGAAGGCTTTTAATGATCCGTTTGCTTTGTCTTCCTCCAAGGGGAAGATGAAAATCGATAATTTATATGAACTTGGATACTACTGTTTCACGGCCTTAACACTAAAGTTCCTTACTTGGTTAATTGAGAAACATAAAGATAATAGTCGCTCAATCGTATTGTTTGCTTCACGAGATGGGTATTTTCTTCATCAGCTATACCAGAAAATTAGAAATAAATATATCAGTTTAGAGTTACCGGTAGGTATTTATTTTTATACATCAAGAAGAGCATTAACCGTTGCCTCCATCTATTCTGAAGCAGATATCATAAATATTGTTCGATCAGTATTAACTCTATCCGTGGGGAAACTTAACAAAATTTTAGAGCAACGATTAGGAGTTACTTTTGATGATCAGGATAAGGTACTTAATTGTGAACTCATTAATGTTGTAAGTAACGAGGATAGTACTTCAATTATAAACAGAGTTCTTGACTATAAATTACAAATTCTCAGTAATGCACAAAATGAGCGAGAAAATTATTTGAAATATATTAACAAAATTGTTGGTGATGACTACAGTGATAATTACAGGCTGTATCTCTTCGATTTATATACAAAAGGGACAAGTTATTACCACCTCAATAAATTATTATCAGCGAAAGTAGAGTTAGTATGCTTTGACCTGAAGGACCATCCAAATGAATTTATAACAAACTCTGATAGTGTACATCGCATGTATAAAGAATCTGATAAATTATCATTTTCTTTTTTTGAAAGAGTATATCAACTATTTGAGGTTGCGTATGCCTCTTCTGAAGGTCAACTACGATGTTTTGACAGTGAAGGTAATCCTGAATTTATTGAGAATAGCGAGTATAAATATAATGAGATCAAAACGTTGCAGAGAGGTATTATTGATTTTATGAGTGATTTGGAACATTTGGATGAAGATTGGTATTTGAAGTCTATTAATTTGAATATGACAGATTCTTTTGCTGAGATATTGGATGTAAGAAAAACGGTTATGTCTCCAACATTAAGCAAAGGATTTAGCTATTATGACAGTTTTGCTTCGGAAGACATGATGAACATATGGGAAAATACGGTTTAAGGGGAATCGGATGTGCGAAAAAAAGTATTAACTACGTTGATCAGTTTGACTAAATCACTTCAGGATGCGGTTTCTCATTTAGAGATACTTCTTAGAATGGGACGCCACACCGATGCTTTAGAAATTCTGAAAGGTTGTCAAGAGGGAGCAATTAATATTGGAACAACCATTGAGCAACAGTCTGTTCCAAATGCTTCTCAGATTATAAAGCGATTGGAAAATTTCTGTGAAAGTGTTTACCAAGTATATATTAACTTAGAGAATAGAGATTATCAGGCACATGGTGCATTAATAAATTTATCTAGTCAACTCCAAGAGATTGAATTTGTCATAAAAGAAATCAAAGTGAAATATGAAGTCGTTTTTCTGCCATATAAAGCTTCTATGTGGGATTCTATGGAGAGTGTATGGAAAGCTGCGAATGAAGATCCGAATTGTAATTGTTATGTTATTCCTATCCCCTACTTTGAGAGAATCAAAGATTCAGAAAATTCTTTAGTGAAGTACGAAGGAATGGAACTTCCATCTTATGTTACTAAGACCTCCTTTGAGCAGTATGATTTCAATCAGAAGATGCCTGACATTATTTATATTCATAATCCATATGATCAGTATAATAATGTTACGTCTGTCCATCCTGCATTTTATTCCTCAGTATTAAAAAAATATACAGAGATGCTAGTATACATCCCGTATTATGTTACAGGAGGTTCTGTATCGACAAGCCTTCTTTCTTTACCCAGTTATCAAAACATAGACAAAATTATAACTCAGTCCAATAGTTCAACTGAATTTTTTGGAAATTATGTATCTAAAGACAAGTTAGTTGCTTTAGGTTCTCCCAAAATTGATAAAGTGTTGTCTTTATCTAATGAAAGAGAAAGAAAATCTGAAATGGATGAGATGACAAAAGGAAAGAAAGTCATATTTTATAATACGAGTCTCTCTAGTATATACCAGTATAAGGAAAAATCTCTCCAAAAAATGAAACTTGTGTTCTCAATTTTTGAAAAGAGGGAGAATGAGGTGTTATTTTGGAGACCTCATCCTTTGGTTAAGGCTACATTGCAGTCCACATTTCCAGAGTTATACAAGGAATATAGTGAACTAGAACAAGAATTTATCATAAATAAAATAGGGATTCTAGATACGTCAGCTGATATTTCTCAAGCTGTTGCGTATTCGGATGCATACATTGGTGAGGAGGGTTCCTCAGTAATACATTTATTTGGTGTGCTGGGTAAACCTATATTTTTGCTTAATATTGACACCTTTGGAGTGGACGAGAGTCGTACAGGTTTTGTAGATGCATGTGTAGAAGGAGATTTAATGTGGTTTTCCCATATCCATTTTAATGCTATCTGTAATTTGAACATTCGTACTGGGGAAGTTGAAATCGTGGATACCATTATTGATGAAGCACTTTTTAATGAACGTTTATACCATGATAATGTGAAAATAGGCAATAAATTATATTTTGCACCAAGCCGTGCTAGAGAAATGACCATATATGATTTGGAAACTCGCCTATCCTTAAAGGGAGTTTATGAAGATGGGCCTGATAACATCCGTACTCGATTCACAAGAATGGTTCAACATGGAAATTTCTTATATATGCTTCCTTTAAATTATTCAGCTCTAGTGAGATATGATATGTATAACGGGACATTCAAGTACTACCCTGAAGTTGTTGATAAAGTTAAAGCACTTTATTCTAACAAGATTGATGGTTTGTATTTCATGAACGCATTCATTATAGAGGGGGATCTACTCCTTATGGCTGCGGCTCAAACGAATGTCATTCTGGAATTCAACATGATTACAGAGAATATAAACTTGTATAGAGTAGGAAAAAGTGAAAATGGATTTTATGGCATGGAATATGATGGAGAAAACTACTGGATTATCCCTAACGGAGAGGGTTCTATTATGAAATGGAATCGGAAAACAGGGCATGCATTGGAGTTTAACTCTTATCCTGAAGGATTCCTTTCTGGAGGCCATGGCTTCTATAACATCCTGCCTTTTGAGGGCTACATGCTTATGTTCCCTAAATACGGCAACATGATTGTTAAAATAGACACGGATACGGGAATAATGAGTGAATATCCATTATCTCTACCTTATAAAGAAGGAGAAAGAGAATCAGAGCGCCACGACTGGCAAAATAATTACTATTACGCAAAAAAGATAAATGATACAGAAATTATTGCTTTGACTGCATATAATAGCTCCCTGATCCGAATTGATACGGTTAAAAATCAAGCTGTTGTTACAAAAACTGACAATGTAAAAAGAAAGTCCAAGCTTGTTTTTAAAAGTTGTGGTGACAATTTACCGTATGCATGCAGAGAAGGAATTCTTTCTACCATAGAGGACTTCTTGAATGCGTTGAATGATGATTGGGGAATCAATTCGGAAAAGCAGAAGAAAGCTTATGAAGCGGTTATTAGCAATATGGATGGTACAAGTGGTCTGAAAATACACCAATATATGATAGACCAGATGGTTGATCATACTTAATTTGATGTGAGCATGCATAAGGGGGATTCGTGTGAGTGTTTGGAAGGATCAGACCTTTTTTGAGGAAGAAGTGAAATCAGGATATACCGTCTCTACAGAAATTAAAAAAATATGGGCTGTAGAACTTGATTTAATTTCTAAACTTAGAGAAGTATGTGAACGATATCACCTTACATTTTTTATAGCAGGGGGCACTTTACTTGGAGCTGTTCGACACCAGGGATTTATCCCATGGGATGACGATGCTGACTTTCTAATGCCTAGAGCCGATTTTGAAAAATTAAAAGAAATTGCACATATAGAGTTTACAGACCCCTACTTCTTGCAAACAGAGGAAAGTGAAGTAGATATGTATCTGGGGGGATTCGCCCGGCTCAGAAATAGTCATACTACCCAAATGAACCAAGTGGATATGAATCGGAACGCGAATTTGGGAATTTGGATAGATATTAGTATATTAGATTATCTTGAGGAAGATGAAGTGAAAAGAAAAAAACAGGTTGATAAAATCCGATTCTTCCAAAGATTAATGTATGCAAAAATTTTCAGGGAACAGGAAAAGTTTCTTGAATTATCTAAACCGAAATGGAAGTTGTTTATATTTTTTGCTAATCTTCTCTCCAGAGAGTGGATTCTAAAAAAATTACAAAGGTCAACAACTTCGTGTGAGCCCTCAAATTATGTAACCAGCTTCTCTTATCAACCTAATCGTTATTATCCAAAAAGGTATGAAACTGAAATTTTCATAGATAAGATTCTTTTGAATTTTCATGAATTAAAGTTACCAGCTCCAATTGGTTTCAATAAATATTTGGAACATCAGTATGGGGAAAAATACATGAAGTACCCGCCTGAGGACGAGCGTCGACCAACGCACTTAGGCATAATTAGCACAGAAATCCCTTATCAAAGATTTTTGTTGAACTTTCATAGCTTCCAACAATCGTTTACAGGTAAAACAATCGTGATTTTTGGCGCAGGGCAAATGCTGGAGTACTATTTAATGCATGAGGGAAAAACCATGCCCCCGGAGTTTATCATTGACAATAGTCATGAAAAATGGGGAACACACCTATTTGGTCTAAATATCAAGAAGCCGGATTCCTTATATGAACTCTCTAAAAGTGATCTAGTCATAATTATATGCAGCATCCATTATAAAACGATAGCCAATCAGCTCACTACTATGGGATTTGACTATTATATCTATGTACAAAATAAAGACTGGCTCTAACTCTACGAAGCCCTCTTATATCTCATGAGAAGCGCCCAATTTTCACTGTTATCCAGTTGTTAGAGCGTTTATCAGCCCGTAATCTTGTTGTTGGATAACAACAGAACACACAAAATGAGCAGGGGGTAGTCATGGTTAATGCAAATAAATTAACGGTTTTAAAGTCGTTTAAAGAAAATTTTGAAAAATATAAAAACAAAAAAATAGTCTTATATGGAACTAGTATTATTTCCCAATTTATTATGAGTGAATATGCTGATTACAATATCCTAGGTTTTCTGGATGGACAGAAAAATTACGGTTATGCGTTTGGTAAAAGGATTTATTCATATGAAGAATTGGAAGAAATTCAACCTAACATCATTATTATTGCTGCCGATAAAAAGAATATAAGATTAATTTATGATCGAATTTGCTATTTTTGTTACACTAACCATATTTCACTATATGCCGTTGATGGAAGAAATCTCTTTACATCATTCGATTACAATGGCTATACAGAAAAACAATTGAGATATAGTGAACTAAATGAGGATGACTTAAGATCAAGGATTGATGCAAACAACACTATATGTTTCGATATATATGATGTGTTACTTATGAGGAAAACTTTAACTAATGAAGATATGTTAACTATTGTAGAGGATAAGCTTCGTAGGAGAGGCATTGAAATTCCTGATTATATAAAAATGAGACAACTGGCCCAATCAGAAATTACCCAAGCGAACTATACAATAGATGATATTTATATAAATTTAATCAATTTAACGGGTGTATCAGACAAGACAGCGATGCTAGCACGCTCTATAGAGCTTGAAGTTGAGGAGAGTATCACTTGTAGCAGAGATAAGATGAAAGAACTTCTGCTATACGCAGTAAAACGTAAAAAACAGGTGGTTTTAAAGGTAGATACCTATTTGACAAAAGAATTTATAGAGAAGGTACTTCAAAAACATGAAATCAATCCGTACGTTAATATTTTTTTGAGCGATCATGAGTTTGAGATTGAGCTTGAAAACAATGAAGAGATGAGTACATGTCTTTACATTGGAGCAGATGCAGAAAAAGCGAAGATGTATCGGACGCACAATACGGTTGAGACTTTTATAATTAAGAGCGCTCAGGACATGTTTGAGATTTCAACGTACAGGAATCTTCAACATAGCCTGCAATCTGTTAATGAACGTTCCATGGCAGGTCTATTAATTTCTAAAGTGTTTAATAATCCATTTTCACTCTATCATGCTGACAGCAGGCCTGAGATTCAGAATACTTATGACTTTGGATACTCCTTTGTAGCCCCACTAATAACTAAATATGTACTTTGGATTATAGAAGAAATGAAAACCGACTCCTATGACGACATTCTTTTCGCCGCAAGAGATGGTTATATTGTGCACAAACTATACAAATTAGGATTAGAAAGTATGAAGATAGATATCCCTGTGGGAACTTACTTCCAAACTTCCAGAACGTTATGTACCATTGTTTCTACAATGGATGAAGAAGATATAAGATGGGTGGCTGATATTCCTCATGCTTATGCGCCCGAGCTTATGCTTCAAAGAAGGTTTAATCTAAATCCGGAAGACATTGAACCATATCATGAGGAAACGTATAAAGATATCGTCTCGTATGCATTGCACCATAAAGATGTAATTTACAGAAATTCTGAGATTGTACGAAAAAGATACTTGGAATATATGGACGATTTAGGGCTATCTAGTGATAAAAGGTATGCTTTTGTAGATTTTGTTTCCTCAGGAACGTGCCAGCGATTGTTGAATAAAATTATTCCATTTGAAATCAAGGGTTTATATTTCTGCAGATACAATAAAAATGATGAGGCTAAACTGATGTTACCCGTCGAATCTTTATTTGAGAGTATAGCGGAACATAACATCTATTGCAGCTACTCGTATGAACAATATTTAATGTTAGAGACCATGATGACCTCATTATTGCCGTCGATAGCCAGCATGAAATCTGGGGGAGAGTTCATATATGGTCACGAGGCACGAAGTCAAGAGGAATTACAATACGTTGAAGATATTCATCGTGCCATAGAAGATTACTTTAAGGATTTTGTGGGAAATTTGTACATTCAGAATGTTGAGATAAATAAATATGTTGTTGATACTATATTAAGTTACCATCAGCTCAAGTATACAAATGAACACTGTAGTATCTTTGATAATTTGAGGTTAATGGAAGATTTTGGTCAGTGGGACATGACATTATCAAGGGGAAATTAAAAGGTGGAATAACATTAATGGCAGTATTTAATTCGCAGTATGTATTTCATGATGAAGATCAGAGAGAGTTGGATGCAGAGGAACAGGATATCTCTAGATATATAGCTCAAAATACAAATGATGATTTCGATCTGTCAATATCCAAAGATCATAGATGGAAAATTTTCGATCAATTAACTCGTATGAGAAGATCACTTTTGAACTGGTATAGTTTTAAAAGTGATTCATCATTGTTAGAAATTGGTGGAGGGTTCGGAGCATTGACTGGTTTATTTTGTGACGTGTGCAGAGAAGTAGTTTCTGCAGAACGGTATAAAAATAGAGCAGAGCAAATTTATGTAAGGCACCAGAACAGGAATAACCTTACGGTATATGCGGGACGAATCGAAGAGATGCCCATTGAAAAGAAGTTTGATTATATAACGCTTATAGGATCGCTTGAATACAAAGGGAATGGCAGCAAGGACAAAAAAATCTATTCAGATTATCTCAATATATTAAAAGGATGGTTAAATCCAGGTGGGAAACTGCTTGTGGCTGTAGAAAACAGGTTAGGTGTGAAATATCTTTGTGGAGCTCCCGACCGATATACAGGTATTCCCTTTGCGGGGATAAACCAGTATCCGACAGGTAGCAGCGGATATTCTTTTAGCAAACAGGAACTAGTTGATATTATTGAATTAGCGGGTTTTCAGCATCATAAATTTTATTATCCACTTCCTGATTACAGACTGCCACAACTTATCTACTCTGAAGATTATATACCGAATACAAGTGTTGGTGAAAGAGTAATCCCTTATTACACGAATTCTGCATCACTGGTCGCTTACGAGAATGATTTGTACGATGATTTTGTTGAGAATAAGGTTTTAGATGTGTTTTGTAATTCTTTTCTGGTAGAGTGTTCTATTGATTCCGATTTTTGTGATGTAGTTTATGCTGCAGTATCTACAGACCGTGGGCGTAAAGAAGGGTTTGCTACCAAAATACACAGTAATGACATGGTTAGTAAAACACCTCTTTATGCAGAGGGAAAGCAACAACTAGAGGGTATAAAAAGCAATCTTGATTATATATCAAATAATGGTGTAAGTGTAATAGAAACGGAAATTTTTGAAGGTACACTCAAGATGCCATTTGTTAAGAGCAGTACTTTGTCGGATTATTTAAAAATGATCATTAAAACAGATTCCAATCAGTTTCTATCATTGTTCGACCTTTTATACACGGAAATTTTACGATCATCGAATCATTCAAATCAGACTAACTCTTCTCTGTATGGGTATGACAATCAAATAGATTACGGTATTATTTTAGAAAAAGCATTTATTGATATGATTCCAATCAACTGCTTCTTTCAGGACGGAAAATTAGTCTTCTTTGATCAGGAGTTTGTGAGAGAGAATTACCCAGCTAAGTACATTTTATTCCGAGCCATTAAATACACCTATTTTTTTATAAAGGATGCAGAGCAGTATGTTCCAATATCTAACTTGAAAGCAAAATATGGTTTACTGCATTTGTGGGAATATTTCGAAAAAGAGGAAATGAGATTTGTTTCTCTGAACAGAAAATATGAAGAATATCAGAGCTTTCTAGCAAGGGCATATGTGGATAGAGATCATATGCTTGAAAACGCAAAGCGTTTATTATAAATAGAAGATGGGGATAAAAACATGAATAAAAAGAAGGTAGTGTCGATTGTTGTCCCAGTTTATAATACGGAAGAATATTTGAGAAGATGTTTAGATAGCCTATTATTACAAACGTACCCTTATTTAGAGATCATTGTAGTAAATGATGCTTCAACAGGGGATGTAGAGAATATAGTGACAGAATATCAATTAAAAGACGACCGAATTTTTTATGTAAAGAATGAAACGAATCAAGGACTTTTTAAATCAAGAGTTAACGGTTCACTGCAAGCTACGGGTGAGTACCTTGCTTTTGTGGATAGTGATGATTATATCGGTATTGATTACTATCGTTTACTCATTGAGAATGCAACTGAAAATCAATCGGACATCGTTTTGGCGAGAACGGTTATGGTAGAGAAAGAGAAGGTTGTTTTTGGCATGCATGATATTGCATTTCCTGATCAGATAGTGCACGGTGATGCTGTATTAAACATGTTTTTAGCCCAAGAAGGTAGATGTTATAGCTGGCATACGATGTGGAATAAGTTGTATAAAAAATCACTTTGGGATCAATGTGTACCCTATTTCAAAAAACAAGAAGAACACATCGTGATGATGGAAGATATCGCATTCTCCTTTCCTTTATTTTATTTTGCCAAGAAAATGTCTAAAGTTAGTAACAGTGTTTATTATTACTGTCAGAATAAGGGGAGTTCTACCGACGTTAAATCAGCTTCAGTTCAACAGCTGGAGAAGAATTTAGGGGATATCTTCAAAGTATTCGATTTTGTGAAACTATTCCTGTCATCTGTTCAAGCTCCAGAAGATGTTATACAGAAGTTTTATGATTTTAGAAATTATTATTCTAGGGATTGGAAAAAAGGTTTAGAAAACCTTGAGAATGAAGAAGACAGAGTAAGGTTCACTAATATGATCATTGAATCTTATGGAGAGATCGGAGAGTTCAGGAAAGAGGACCGTCTCTTTAGAACAACCAGAACAATCTGGAATGACGAACTGGAAGAGATCAAAAAGAAAATATGGCGATCAGATTATGAATATATAAGCTTTGACTTTTTTGATACATTAATTACAAGACCTTTCTATAGACCAACTGATTTGTTTTATCTTTTGGATAAACGTTTTGAACAAGAAACCCAGCTTAGTATTAGTTTTCAGCAGGTTAGGATCGATGCGGAAATAGCTACAAGAGCTCTAATACAAAAGCAGCATCCTGAGTATCAGGATATAACGATTGATGAGATATATGAGTATATTCAAGATGTATATGGAATTTCAGCTGACATATGCAATACTTTAAAAGAGGAAGAACGAAATCTAGAAATCAAATTTACGAACCCTAGGAAAACAATTAGTGAACTGTATCAATTCGCTTTATATGCTGGGAAAAAAATTATAATTGTTTCGGATATGTATTTAGATGAAAAAACGATTACACGACTACTTGCTAAAAACGGGTATGCTGATTATCAAAAAATCTTCCTGTCCTCTAAAGAGCGTGTATTAAAGCATACTGGAGATTTATTTAGAAAAGTTTTAGACGATTTACAAGTAGAACCTAACCGGATGTTACATCTCGGAGACAATTATCATAGTGATATTCTGAAAGCTGGAGAATTGGGGATTCATACTGCGTTTATTCCCAGAACGATTAATATATTTGAGAACAAAGTAAAAGGCTTTGATACAGGTGAATGCAGCGCATTATCTGAGAAGGTGAGCGGGGTAATATTAGATAGGAGTAAGTTATTAGAATCAACCGGATATGGAAGTATGGTAGCAATTGCTGCTAATTATTATTTTGATAATCCATTCCGTCCATTTAATAGCGAGACGGACTATAATGCAGATCCTTATTTCATAGGATATTATGCAGTAGGAATGCATTTGGCTGGTCTGGTCAAGTGGATACAGCATCAGGCAGATTCACATCAAAGAGTTCTTTTTATGGCCAGAGACGGATTTTTGGTTAAAGAAGCATATGATATTTGGACTGAGTACACAGAAACAGCTCCAAAATCAAAGTATGTTTACAGTTCTAGAAAGTTACTTTTGCCTGCATCTTTAGAGCATAAAGTTGAATTTATGAACTTACCAATTCTTTATAATCAATACAGTCCCAAAAGCATTATGGACTTGTTACACTTCTGTACTCAGGACTTGACTGTGAAAGATAGAGAAGAAAAAATGTTGAAATACAGAATAAATGAAAATGAACGTTTTAATTCTAAATATGACTATCAGAATTTCATGAAAATTTATTTAGACGAATTCTACGATAATTATAAGCATCAAGAGTCTAAAGAGTTATTAACGCAGTATTATAAAGATGTTCAGGAAACAGATATTACCTTTGATCTTGGCTATTCAGGGAATATACAAAATTCTTTCGTTAGAGCCGTAGGTCAACCTGTGGATGTTATGTTTGTTCATTCTGATGCAATAAAGAGCAGACAATTAAGCCGAAAAGGAAATTTCGAGATTAAAACGTTCTATGATTTTTCACCCGCGATCTCTGGACTATTAAGAGAGCATATTTTATCAGACTACAATGCGTCTTGCGTGGGACTTCAAAGAGAAGGGACAGAAGTTGTGCCGATCTTTGAGATGGCTACAAAGCCATATACGGATACTTTTGTGATTGATAAGATTCATCAAGGAGCTAGGGCATTTATCAACAACTATTGTGAAACGTTTAGTGAGTATTTTGACTATATAACATTTAAAAATTATGAGATTTCTCTACCTTTTGAGGCATTCTTGAGAATACCTAAAGGGAAAGACTTGCAAATATTTGAAGGATCTTATTTTGAGGATGATGTGTTTGGAAAGCAGAATGCGATTAACATAGCTCAACATATGGAGAATCAGTATAAAGTATTACCTCAGTTTGCTGGGGAAGAGTCCGTAGAGTTGTTTCGAACAGCTTTCATCGACAGTATGAGGGTTAGTCGTAAATTGGCTTATTTCGGAGGGGGTAAAATTGGGAGAGAAATACTGGCCCAATATTCGGATTTGCCCGTTAAATTCTTCCTCGACAATGATAGAGAAAATAGTGGGAAAAATATAGAGGGAATAGAAATCAAACATCCTGGAGAAATTGAAAACTGGAAGGATATTTATATTATCATTACGACGTATCGTAGTTCAGAAATTGAGAAGCAACTTAAAGATTTAGGATTGCAAAAATATAGTGATTATATTAATTTCAATGAAATATTTAGAATCTTATAAAAGTGTATAAGAAGAAAAGCAAAAATAAAATCGTCGGAGATCTTAAAATGTAAGATCTCCGACGATTTTGTGTTGTAACATGAAAAGATATTAAATAGAATTCTGAATTAACTTTCGAATTTGTGTCGAACTCGTCCCTTTAGTATAGGGTAAGAATTCAATATTAGAACCAAGCTGATTTAATCGGTCTTTATCTTGGTTCCAACTAGGCTCATTCTTCCAGTCATCACCTGAAAATAAGCAGTCAAATTGGTAGAGTTCCCATGCCTTAAGTTTATCGATATTATCCATAGTGACCAGTTCGGTTCGATCAACATATTTTATGGCTTGGATTATGGCTTGACGTTCATCCTGAGGAATAAAAGGTGTTATGTTTTTGAAGTGAAAAACTAACTCATCAGTTAAGACCCCAACAATGAGATGATCACATCTTTCTTTTACTTTACGAAGCAGATTCAAATGGCCGATATGAAATAAATCAAATACTCCAGCAATATAACCAATATTATATTCCTTTTTTTTATATAGATCAGAAGGTTGCATGTAAATCACTCCTATATAATAAATCACGATTACAGCTTTAATATGAGCGTAGTTCCAATTATCGTATTTGAATTATTTGTTTATGTAAAGAATTATTTGAGTACATTTTTTATGTGATTATAACTAAACACGACTCACCATGGATTTGTTTAGGGGAGGGTTTAATTTAACATACCTCTTCATTCTCACTTAAAGATTGCCGATAAATATAATAAATAATTCCATCGGGGGATGAATGATGAATCTACAGTTTTCACTTTCTACCAATGTGACTGGGACTTCTTCAGCTACAAATAACACACCAGTTGAGCCTCGTAGTAATCAGGACAGCATGTTATTGCAATCGGTTAGAAACGGAACAGATTTATCCAAATTAGAACGGCAAGGTTTGAATATTTCACCTGGTGATGAACAACTCATCAAGGCAATTGACAAAGCGGTTAAAGCGCTTCAAGGCCCTACAACGACATTAGAAATGAGTGTTCACGAGAAAACAAATCAAATTCTCGTTAAAGTTCTTAATAAGGAAACTGGAGAAGTTCTTCGAGAGATTCCGCCAGAGAAAACACTTGATCTGGTAGCCAAGATGATGGAAATTGCAGGAATTGTGATTGATGAAAAGGTATAGGAGGGTGAGATAAATGGTACAACGGATTAATGGATTTTCGGGTATGGATGTTGACAGTTTGGTCAAGTCACTGATGACGGCTAAACGAGTTCCACTTGATAAATTGAAACAACAGAAGCAAATTTTTGATTGGACTCGGGATAGCTACAGAGAATTGAATAGTAAAATTGTACAAATGAGTAATAAACTCTTTGATATGAGTAGTAAATCGGAATTGCTAAATACTCAAAAAGCAACAGTAAGCGGGAACTCGACAGCTGTTAAAGCGGAGGCAAATGCGGAGGCAGGCAGCGCATCCATGGAAGTGAAAGTGACCAAGCTTGCTGAGAAGGCCGCCATGAAAAGTTCAACAGAACTTCAGGCTGGTGGAGTGAAAGCAACTCGTGCCACAACTCTTGCAGATATCGCAGGAAGTAGTGCTCAGTCAACATATGACCTCAACATTAACGATAAAACGATTATGTTTGCTAGCACAGATACCATGGCAGTTGTTGTTGCGAGAATAAACTCGCAGATGCCAACAGTGAATGCGTCTTTCGATGAAATTAGCGGTAAGTTTACGATTACACATAAAGAATACGGCAAAGAGATCACAGATACGGGCGAGAATAAACAATCCAAAGCGAGTTCGTTGACAGATGTACTCAAACTTGATGTGCCTGCCGATTTTGGTACGGGTAAAAAGGTGGATTATACCAAAGGAGAAGTTACCGTTACAAGTAGTTTAGGTGGCTCTCAAACATTTAACCCGTCTACAGATAATCTCACGGTTAATGGAGTGAAATTAACTTTCCTGGAGTTAAGCGGAAGTAATAACTCAAAAGTTACAACCCAGTCTGATCCAGCCAAGGCTGTTGAGACCATTAAATCGTTTGTGGACTCGTATAATGAATTACTAGGACTGATGAATTCCAAAATATCCGAACAAACCTATCGCAGCTTTAAACCTTTGACAAGTGAACAGCGTGAGAGTATGAAGGAAGATGATATCAAGAAGTGGGAAGAGAAGGCCAAAAGTGGTATTCTGAAAAATGATGGTATTCTCACTGATACTGTAACTACCATGAGATTGATTCTTTCTAACAATCTTAAAGGTCTAAGCGAAGCGGGAATAACAACAGGGCAGTACTATGAGAAGGGCCAGCTGAAAATTGATGAAGCTAAATTAACACAAGCTTTAGCAGCTAACCCGGAGAAGGTGTTGAGTATTTTCCGCGGTTCTACCTCGGATTTGAATAGCAAGCCTATTTTTGGTGAAATAAGAGAAAAGTTAAATGAGACGTTGGATATGTTTACGAAAAAAGTGGGTACATCCAAATTTGATACGAATGCTTCCATGGCTTTGAAAACAGAAAGTATTATGGGAGAGCAATTAAAAGATTATAACAATCGTATCTCAAACATGGAGCGAAAAATGACGGATTGGGAAACGCGATATTATAAACAATTTACAGCGATGGAAAAAGCAATGAGTAAATTCCAATCCCAATCTTCCAGTTTGGCAGGCTACTTTAAGTAAAAGAGGAGGAAGGATTTGAAATGATTACATCTCCTTATGAGAAATATAAACAAAATTCAGTACAGACTTCGACACCAGGCCAGCTGGTGATTATGTTATATGACGGAGCCATTCGCTTTGTAAAGGCGGGACTGGATGGCATAGAAAAAAAAGATTATTACAAAGCAAATGTGAACTTAGGTAAAGCTCAGACGATTGTTAGTGAACTAATGTCCACCTTAAACCAATCCTACGAGGTAGCAAAAGATTTGTTTGCCTTATATGAGTACACGAATCATTTACTTATTCAGTCGAACATTAAAAAGAATAAGAGCTTTGGTGAAGAGGCATTAGGATATTTACAAGAGCTGAGAGAAACCTGGGTAGTGATCAATAAACAAACCACAGGTACGCTATAGTATGGAGAGCAACGATCTAATAAACCAATTGCTGGATGAGCTTACTATCTTAACGGATGTCTTTGTAAAAGATATCGATGCAAAATCGTCGGATGAGACTGAAGCCTTTGTTAATGAACGGCAGCTTATTGTGGAACGTTTAATTGAGTTGAGTGGTACTCATAAGACAAGCCAAGAACAACAAACAAAGTTAAATCATGTCCTTGCTCATGATGCCCTGATCCAGTCTCGTATGTTAGCATTAAAAGAAGAGGCTCAGCAGTGGTTGATTCAGCGGAATGTAGCTCGAAATCAACGAGATGTCTATGAATCTAAATATACGGCAGACAGCTATCTCATGGATAAAAGAAAATAACTTTTATGCAGATCAAGATGAAGGGTAACCTCTTGGTCTGTTTTTTTTATTTTTAGCATTCAACATTTCTCCCTATAAATCTACAAAAAATACCAAGAAAACATTTTCTTTACCAATTGACAATGGATAAGTTTGGATGGTATTATCTGAATTGTGGGCTAGGGTTTTGGCCAGAGCTTCACTTCATTTGATGACGAAGGGAATGTTAGTGCATGCAAGGTAAAGTAAAATGGTTCAACGCAGAAAAAGGTTACGGTTTCATTGAGACTGAAGATGGCGGCGACGTATTTGTACATTTCTCCGCAATTCAATCCGAAGGCTTCAAAACTTTGGAAGAAGGTCAATCCGTAGAATTCGACATCGTCGAAGGCGCACGTGGACCGCAAGCAGCTAACGTAATCAAATTATAATCATCCGGACAATCCGACCTACATATATGGTTAGATGGTTACCAAATTGAATTATCGCTAGCATCAGACTCCGGTGATCCGGGGTCTTTTTTTGTGTTCATAAGTTTTACGTTTTACATAAAAGATTGAGTAACCTCATAAACGGTTAAATAATTGATCAAGCGCCTGATATATTGATTTATCTAAATACCCCAATATGCCCGAAAATGGCGAAATATCACGAAATATGGCGTTAAACCTACTTTGGTTGATGTGACTGGAGCAGATGTCATTATTCGGTCACCGGGAGTTTTTACATGGCGCTTACATTCGTGTTATAATGAAGTGGCAAAGATAAAGGAGGAGTGCCCTATGAATTTAAGTATTCGAGGTCAACAAATCGAGGTTACCGAAGCTTTGAAAGATTATGTCGACAAAAAGTTGAGTAGACTCGAGAAGTATTTCGATGCACCCCTTACCTCTGACGGTGCCGTTACACTGAGCACGACAAGAGGATTGCATACAGTCGAGGTGACGATTCCTTTGAAAGGCTTTGTGCTCCGTGCTGAAGATGAGAGCGATGATATGTACGCATCCATTGACGCCGTTGTGGACAAGCTGGAACGTCAAATTCGCAAACACAAAACAAAAATTAACCGTAAATTCCGTCAGGAAGGCAGCCTGAAGACACTCTTCGTGGAAGATCCGTCAGGCACAGTGGCTACAGCCGAACTGGACACTGATACGGATGACGATGACTTGGAAGTTGTACGTACGAAACGTTTTATGTTAAAACCAATGGACGTGGAAGAGGCAATCCTCCAAATGAACATGGTTGGTCATAACTTCTTCGTATTTTCCAATATCGAGAATGAAGAAGTAAGTGTTGTTTACAAACGGAACGATGGCAAGTATGGCTTGATTGAACAAGGCTAAATATACTTACAGCATCGTTTCAATTGAATAGAACACCACAACACCACATTATCGAATATAAGCAGGAGCCAATTGCTTCCTGAATTGAACCTAACGAGAGCCTCCATCCTTTAAGGGATGGGGCTCTTTTGTGCGTAGCGGCTGCTTCGCCATCTAGTAGAGAGAGAAAAACCTGTAATAGCGAATCGTTCGCCTAAAGCTGGAAATAAAATAATGAAACTATTGGCTATACTGTTGCGTCTAATAACTAGGGATCAGCAGGAATATATAAAACGAAGTAGAATTATTGAAAGTAAACATACATTCTGAAATAAACTTCCATATTTCCCACCAATAAAGACTTGCATCTTGCAACATCTAGGGAAATAAAACAGTCGCGTTGTCACTTCCGTGAACGACTATGATTTTTTGCACTAAAACTCGGTTTATATGGGGGTCAAAGTTCAAAGAAGTCTGCTGCGGCGTGTTGCGGCGACCCTTACAAACTGTTACAATTTATGCAAAGAGAATCATTGTCCTGATGAAGAATTGTCAACGAATGATCGCTAATCATAATCAATGACAGGCACAGCACCATGAACATGATTCAACGGCTCGAATTCTGGCAAGTTTTATATACACCAGACCCGAGTGAACACCGGATCAGCTTCATGAGTAACCGTGGCAAACCTGGAGTTGATTCATCTTATATTATTTTTTGTTTGTCACCCCCGGGGGTAAATGGAGCAACATTCCATCCGATGGTGCCGCATGGCGGCAGCAGGGGGTCTATTCTGTTTTGCACGAAAGGGGTATACCATGTTAGGACTTGTCAAAAAGATCTTCGGAGACATGAACGAGCGTGATGTGAAACGTCTGATGAAGACGGTCGATGTGATCAATAAACTGGAACCACAATTTCAGGCTTTGTCTGATGAGCAGTTGAAAGGCAAAACGGATGAATTCCGTGCTCGAATTGAAAAGGGAGAAACGACAGATGAACTTCTTCCTGAAGCATTTGCAACCGTACGGGAGGCATCACGCCGTGTACTGGGAAAACGTCATTATGATGTACAAATGCTGGGCGGAATCGCGCTGCACGAAGGCCGTATTTCTGAGATGAAAACGGGTGAAGGTAAAACGCTGGTAGGAACACTCCCGGTATACTTGAATGCATTGATGTCCAAAGGTGTACACGTAGTCACAGTCAATGACTATTTGGCTCAACGGGATAGCCAGGAGATGGGACAAATCTATGAATTCATGGGCATGACGGTTGGGGTTAACCTCAGCGGTATGGATCATGCGTTGAAGCAGCATGCATATGCATGTGATGTTACGTATGGTACGAACAATGAATTCGGGTTCGACTACCTGCGTGATAACATGGTGTTATACAAAGAGCAAATGGTACAACGTCCATTGTTCTTCTGTATTATTGACGAAGTGGACTCCATCTTGGTCGATGAGGCGCGTACACCACTGATCATTTCCGGACAAGCTCAGAAATCGACGGATCTGTATTATGCAGCCGATCGTTTTGTGAAACGTCTCGTGCCCGAAGAAGATTTTACAGTTGATATCAAAGTGAAGTCCGTGGCGCTGACTGAGGGCGGCGTAGCGAAAGCGGAGAAAGCATTCGGCATTGAGAATTTGTATGATCATGCCAACGTTACGCTGAATCACCACATTGTACAGGGTTTGAAAGCAAATGTGATCATGCGCCGTGATGTGGACTACGTTGTCACGGACGAAGAGGTCATGATTGTTGATGAATTTACAGGCCGCTTGATGGCTGGACGTCGCTACAGTGATGGACTGCACCAGGCCATTGAAGCCAAAGAGGGCATCGAGGTTCAGAACGAGAGCATGACGCTGGCAACGATCACATTCCAGAACTACTTCCGGATGTACCGCAAACTTGCGGGGATGACAGGTACAGCAAAAACAGAAGAAGAAGAGTTCAAGAAAATCTATGGACTTGAAGTACTACAGATTCCGACGAATCGTCCGAACAAACGGGATGATATGGCGGATGTGGTGTACAAAAGCATTGATGGCAAGTTCAAAGCGGTTGTGGAAGAGATCGTCGAGCGCCACGGCAAAAACCAACCGGTTCTTGTGGGTACTGTATCCATTGAGAACTCGGAGCGTCTCTCAGACATGTTGAAACGTCGCGGTATCAGACACCAGGTCTTGAACGCAAAGTTCCATGCAGAAGAAGCGGAAATTATCTCTGGTGCTGGTCAGGCAGGTGCAGTAACCATTGCAACGAACATGGCCGGACGGGGTACAGATATTATTTTGGGTGAGGGCGTTGCCGAGGTTGGCGGCCTTCATATCATCGGTACAGAGCGTCATGAATCACGCCGGATTGATAACCAGTTGCGTGGTCGTGCAGGACGTCAGGGTGACCCGGGTTCTACACAGTTCTACCTGTCTCTGGGGGATGAATTGATGAAACGTTTCGGGGCAGATAACGTGCTGAACATGATGGAGCGTCTTGGTTTTGAAGAAGACCAACCGATCGAGAGCCGTATGATTACGCGTGCTGTAGAATCAGCTCAGAAGCGGGTTGAAGGTAACAACTTTGATGTACGTAAAGTCGTTCTTCAATACGATGACGTTATGAACCAACAACGTGAAATCATCTATAAACAGCGCCGTGAGGTACTGGAGTCTGAAAATATCAAACAGATCGTTATGGATATGATCAAACCTTCCATTGAACGGATCGTTGAAGCACACTGCAGTGACGACATTCCAGAGAACTGGGAGCTGCAGGAAGTGGCAGACTTCATGAACAGCAAATTGCTGGATGAAGGCTCTATCACCAAAGATGAGCTGTGGGGTAAAGAAGCTGAAGAGATCGTTGAGTATCTGTTCGAGAAAGTACAGAACAAGTACAACGCTCGTGAAGAACGTATCGGTGAAGAGATGGTTCGTGAGTTCGAGAAGGTTGTTGTACTTCGTGCGGTAGACAGCAAGTGGATGGACCACATTGATGCAATGGATCAATTGCGTCAAGGTATCCACCTTCGTGCATACGGCGGTACAGATCCACTGCGTGAGTACCAGTTCGAAGGTTTCGAGATGTTCCATCAGATGATCGCTTCGATTCAGGAAGAAGTTGCGACATATGTGATGAAAGCTCAGATCGAAAGCAACCAGGAGCGTCAGGCTGTTGTGGACGAGAGCCAGATCTCGACAAGCGGTGAACCTGCGGATAAACGTCCGGTGAAGGTTTCCGACCAGATTGGTCGTAATGATCCTTGCCCTTGCGGCAGTGGCAAAAAGTTCAAACATTGTCACGGTCAAGAGTAGTCTTCGTCTCATTTCTTTTATCGAAGTGCCCAATGTAAGATAGATTAGTCTTATGTATATCGTTTGACTTATACGGCTCCTTGCAGCCGGATGTTCAATAGGATAAAGTGAAGGATGCATATCCGATGACTGGTGCATATGAATAATCATATGACGCTAGGTGAAGGCGGGCGCCCCAACTGGTAACAGTATGCGCAGCCTTAGGAAATGCATCCGAGACTTGATCTGATCGAACTTCCTGGATGCGGGGAGCTTATCTTAATGAAAAGAGGAATTGCACATGATTGATCCAAGCGTGAAGCAGGACCTGCGTGAAATAGGCAAGAAATTAACAAACCTTAGGGGGTCTCTTTGACTTAGATCTCAAGAACGAGATGATTGAGAACTTCGAAGAGAAGATGTCGGCTCCGGATTTCTGGGATGACAATGAGAAGGCGCAAGCTGTCATTGCCGAGATGAATGCAGTGAAGGGCTCAGTGGATCATTACGCGAAGTTGCAACAGGATTATGACGATGCATTGATGATGGCTGAACTGGCCGATGAAGAAGGCGATGAAGAACTGGCGGCCGAGATTGGCAACAATGTTTCTGCGATTGTAAGCAAGCTGGAAGAGTTCGAGCTGCAGCTTCTCCTGAATCAGCCGTATGACAAAATGAATGCCATTCTGGAACTTCATCCAGGTGCTGGTGGTACCGAGTCGCAGGACTGGGGACAGATGCTGCTGCGGATGTATACACGCTGGGCGGAGAAACGTGGTTTCAAGGTTGAAGTGCTGGATTATCTTCCAGGGGATGAAGCGGGTATCAAAAGTGTGACATTGTCCATCAAAGGGCACAACGCATATGGGTACCTGAAAGCAGAGAAGGGTGTTCACCGTCTGGTGCGAATCTCTCCTTTTGACTCATCGGGCCGTAGACATACGTCTTTCGTGTCCTGTGATGTGGTGCCAGAGATCGACGATACCATCGAGATCGACATTCGCACCGAAGATCTCAAGATTGATACGTACCGTGCGAGCGGTGCGGGTGGACAACACATTAATACCACTGACTCCGCCGTGCGGATTACACATATTCCGACCGGAGTGGTCGTGACCTGTCAGAACGAGCGTTCACAGATCAAAAACCGTGAGCGCGCGATGACGATGCTTCGTTCGAAGTTGTATGAGCGTAAAATTGAAGAGCAAAAACAACAGCTGGATGAAATCCGAGGGGATCAGTCGGAAATTTCGTGGGGTAGCCAGATTCGCTCCTATGTATTCCATCCCTATAGTATGGTAAAGGATCACCGTACAAGTGTGGAGACTGGAAATACAGGAGCAGTTATGGACGGCGACCTCGATGCATTCATCGATGGTTATTTGCGTAGCCAAATTAAAGTAGAAACCGATTAACTCAAGTTCCTGTATGGACCCGTGCGCACAGGCGCATGCTGGTGTATACAGGGGCTTTTTTTTGAACATTTTTATGAAATGTGAAGAAGATTATGGATACGTTATATAAAGGAGAGCACGACAACATGCAAGAACAGCAACCTTCATATCCTCAGCGTAAAAAGAGGTTAACCACGTTTATCCCACTGAATGGGCCTTGGCGGAACATCATCGATACCCTTTTCATTATCGTGGGTTCGTTTTTGATTGCGGTAGCCTTTAATTTATTCCTATTGCCGAATCAAATCGCTTCTGGCGGTGTATCGGGCTTATCCATCCTCGGAGACGAATGGCTCGGTTGGGAACCGGCGTATACCCAATGGGCCATTAATATTCCGCTATTAATTGCAGGTTTTCTGCTTATTGGCAAACAGTACGGTGTACGTTCCATCCTTGGCAGCATCGTTCTACCACTCTTTGTGTATTTGACGAGTCATTGGGAGATCCCGACGGCAAATCCATTGCTTGGTTCCCTGTATGGAGGCATTGGCGTTGGTCTGGGTATCGGGATTGTGTACCGGGGCAGAGGATCAACCGGGGGAATGAGCATTCTAGCTCGTATTGTGCAGAAATACAGTGGGCTCAGTTACTCGCTGTGTGTTGTTATCATGGATGCAACCGTGATTATTTTGGCTGCCTTTGTGTTGTCGCTGGAGCAGTCCTTGTACGCATTAATCGGATTATATGTGACCGGTAAAGTGATTGATGCCGTTGAGATGGGACTTGGGTATTCCAAGGTGGCTTACATTATTTCCAATCAGACGGAGGCGATAACCAAAGTCATTCTGGCTGATCTGGATCGTGGTCTGACCAAGCTGGAGGCGAAGGGTGGATATACCGATGACCAGCGTACAGTACTGATGGTGGTGGTTGGGCAAAATGAAGTGCCGAGACTAAAAACGCTGATCCGATCTGTAGATCCGGGAGCTTTTGTCATCATTAGTAATGCACACGAGGTGCTTGGAGAAGGCTTTAAGCGTGGCGAGCATATCTAAGTATTAGAAGTATAAGGTAGAATAATAAAAGCAGATCCTCTTTTTACCCAGATTACGGGGAAGGGAGGTTCTGCTTTTATTTTTTTGTCCCTGCCTGAGTCTACAAGATCGGAGACAGCAGCCGAGATATGGCTTCTTTGACACGAATCATGAAACTGCGGCTTTGGTATTCCTCTAGCGACAACTCCCGCGATACATGCAGGTCGTGCTCAAAGGTCTGTACAAGTGCCGTTGCAATCGTCTCATCATACATAAAGGCGTTGACCTCGAAGTTCAACCGGAAACTGCGATAGTCAATATTGGCTGTGCCTACGGAAGCAACCAGACTATCAATAATCAGTGTTTTGGCGTGAATAAAACCATTATCGTAGATAAACGCTTTGGCGCCTACTTTTAACAGCTCCCCAATATAAGAAAGTGTGGCCCAGTATACAAAGGCATGATCCGGCTTATTTGGAATCATAATACGAACATCGATGCCGGACAGGCAAGCAAGACGAATCGCTTCGAATACACTGGCATCCGGGATGAAATAGGGTGTTTGAATGAGAATTGAATGTTTGGCGCCATTAATCATCTTCAGGTAACTGTTCTTGATATGCTCGGTCTCGGCGTCAGGGCCGCTGGATACAATCTGCATCGCGGTTTGGCCTGATCCCTCGATATGAGGGAAGTGAGCGGGAACGTACGGCGTGTCATGTTGTTTGGAAGCTTCGTTCCAGTCGAGCAGGAAACGCGTCTGTAGGGCATGCACCGCATTGCCTCGAATACGGAGATGGGTGTCGCGCCAGTAACCGAATTTCGAATTCAACCCGAGATATTCATCTCCTACGTTAAATCCGCCAACATAACCAAGATTACCATCGATGATAACGATTTTACGGTGATTGCGATAGTTCATTCGCAGATTGATCAGACTGAATTTCGAGGGGAAAAAGACTTCAACAAGTCCGCCCGCTTCACGTAATTCTCTGAAAAATCGATTTCTTACCCGCCGCGAACCCAGCGCGTCATAGAGCAGACGAACCTTCACGCCTTCGCGCGATTTGCGGATTAGGGCGTCCCGAATTCTTTTGCCGAGACTGTCCCCGCGATAAATGTAATATTGCACATGCACATGATCCTGTGCTGCCTCGATGTCATCCAGAAGCCGCTGGAACTTATCTGTCCCATCGGTGATGATCTCAACCGCGTTATCCTCTGTCAGGAGTGCACCGTTTTGTTTGAGGTTCATGTAGATCATGTCTTGGCTATTTTCTGTTGCCTTATTGGAGAACGGGGTTCGATTATCCTGCAGCTGGGCAAGCTGCGCCTCAATACGTTCCTCCAAGCCAAGCTTCTTGCGCTCTTTCCATTGAAAGAGACGGTACCGAGTCAGATTCTGACCCGTCAAAAGATAAAGTATGAACCCGAAAACCGGAATAAAGTTCAACACCAACAGCCAAGCCCAGGAAGCACTGGCATCCTTGCGTTCAAAGAAGACGACTGCGGCAGCGAAAATAATATTCAGGCCCAGGAGCACAACAAGTAAAATGGATTCGATATGCACTTTAGTCCCCCATGTCTCATAATGACCTTCGGAGCTTGGTTCAATATAACCTGAAATATCAAGGTATATATCTGAACCAGACTCTGTATGTAATGTTTCCTGCTATTATGTATTTTAACAGAAGAAACCTTGTTCGTCCCTAAGGTAAAAAGATATCGTTCGGATTTGTTGGAAATCCGTGTTAAATTGATGATAGAGTGTTGTATTTATATAACTAGAGTCGTATAATAATACACAAATATGCATAGAAGCGACGGAATTGTCTTCTCAAGCTTTGACAAAAACCTTGAGCAAGGCACAAGTAGCGCATACAACAGGATAGGGGGAGCGAAAGTGAATAACAAATTAAGAGTGGCAATCGTCGGTTCCACCGGCTACGGCGGGGTGGAGCTGATTCGTTTTTTTCAAAATCATCCGCAAGTTGAAATTACATCGGTAATCTCTTCATCGAGCAGCGGGGAGTCCATCGCCGATGGATTCCCGCATTTGACGGACGTGATTCGCAGGCCACTTGACGGTGTTGATCCGGCAGAGATCGCAAGTCGTGCAGATCTCGTATTCACCGCGACCCCTTCTGGTGTAAGTGCAAAGCTCGTACCGAGTTTATTGGAAACAGGACTGAAAGTGATCGACCTGTCTGGTGATTTCCGTTTGAAAGACGGATCGGTATATGAGCAGTGGTACAAACATCCCGCGCCGTCAGCAGATTTGTTGGAGAAGGCTGTATACGGTATGGCTGAGGTGTACGGGGATGAAGTGAAAGGCAAAGATTTTATATCCAATCCCGGCTGTTATCCGACAGCGACACTGCTGGGCCTGATTCCTGCGGTGGAGGCAGGTTGGATTGATCCCTCGACTATTATTATTGATGCAAAATCGGGTGTATCCGGTGCAGGGCGCGGAACCAGCCTGACTAACCATTACGCAGAGATGAACGAAAATTTTAAAGCCTACAAATTGAATAAACATCAGCATATCCCTGAAATCGAGCAAGTTCTCGGCAACATTACCGGAAGCCCGGTGACCGTTACTTTTACAACACAACTTGTACCCATGACGCGGGGAATTATGAGTACGATGTATGCGAAATTGACGGGTGAGCGTAGTGATCGGGAGATTGTAGATTTATATCGTAAATATTATGAGAACAGACCTTTTGTACGTGTACGTGAACCTGGCATCTGGCCTTCAACGAAAGAAGTATCCGGATCAAACTATTGTGATATTGGATTTGCCGCAGACCCACGCACAGGGCGTTTGACGATCATTTCGGTTATCGACAACCTGGTAAAGGGTGCATCCGGGCAAGCGATTCAAAATATGAACCTGATGATGGGATGGGAGGAAAACCTCGGGCTGAACATGACACCAGTATATCCATAAGGATGTGACGAGTGAACATTGCAGGGGGAAGCGTGTAGAAGCGGTGTCTCATTAGAAAGTCATACAACATGGGTAGCGGTTGGGCGGTTTCAGTTGAAGCAGGCGGTTCATCAGCATATGGCTGAACGCATACGGGGGATATGATATGGGAACAAATGTGGAGCAACAGGCTTTTACCGTAGTTGAAAATGGAACAATTGTAACGCCAGGCGGGTTCACCGCCGGTGGACTGCACTGTGGATTGAAAAAAACATCTCGCAACGACATCGGAGCGATTCGTTGTGATATTCCTGCGACAGCTGCTGCGGTGTACACTACCAACGTTTTTCAGGCCGCACCGCTCAAAGTCACTCGGGAAAGCCTGAGCAATGGACGTTTGCAGGCTATCATTGTAAACAGTGGTAATGCCAATGCATGTACAGGGCAACAGGGTGAAGAGGATGCATATGCGATGCGCGCGGCAGCGGCTCGTGAACTGGGCGTGGCTGAAGAGGACGTGGCTGTGGCATCCACAGGTGTCATCGGTGAATTGCTCAAGATGGACGCGGTACATTCAGGCATCAAGGCACTTCCGGAGCAACTGGGCAAGGAAACGAACGAAGCAGAGCAATTTTCACAGGCGATTCTAACTACCGATTTGGTGAAAAAAGAAGCTTGCGTCTCCGTCGTAGTCGGCGGCAAGACGGTAACCATTGCGGGAGCGGCCAAGGGCTCGGGTATGATTCATCCGAATATGGCCACCATGCTGGCATTTATGACCTCAGACGCGGTCATCGGAGCAGAAGCGTTGCAGCGCCTGCTGCGCCAGGCGACCAACCATACGTTTAATATGATCACGGTGGATGGTGATACCAGCACGAATGATATGCTCGTAGCAATGTCCAGCGGTTATGCAGGTAATGAAGAGCTTACGATGGATCACCCGGATTGGGATGCATTTGCTGCCGGGTTCACCTACGTATGCCAGGTACTTGCCAAAGCGATTGCGCGAGATGGTGAAGGAGCGACCAAGCTGGTTGAAGTTGAAGTTACGGGTGCGGTTAGTGATGAGTCTGCACAAGCAATTGCCAAAACCGTGATCGGCTCAAGCCTGGTGAAATCCGCCATGTTTGGTGCTGACGCAAACTGGGGCCGGATCATTGCTGCTGTAGGCCGTGCAGGCCAGCCAGTGAATCCGGATACGGTGGATATCCGTCTCGGTGACATCTCGGTACTCGCACAGTCTCGTCCTGTTGTATTTGATGAAGAAGCGGCACTGGCATATTTGCAGACGGATACGGTGCGCATTGTGGTAGATCTGCACCACGGTGAAGGTAACGCCGTAGCTTGGGGCTGCGACCTGACGTATGACTATGTACGGATTAACGCTGCGTATCGTACGTAAGTGGATGTTATACCATGGATAGGATTGTTTTAATCCATGATTCAACTCATTTGAGGAATTTTATTGATTAGTGATGTGAATTCACCAATTTGTTGGTTAGATTAATCACAATCAGCATATTGATTCATTTCAGAATTGATTAAGATTTCGAGATTGTATTGAAGTCATATTGATTCTGAGTGGTGTTAAAGGTCTTGAACTTTGCAGCTTGATCTCCAGAAAGCTGCGTACCATCATAGATGTAAAAATGTTTTTAAGGAGATTAAACTTTTAAATGTAAAAATAAACGAATGTAGTGGAAGAGGCGGAATCGATTCTGTAGAAGCGGAGCGTTCGCATTTGTCTCCGGGTTTTCCCTTTGGAAAAGGGGAATCAGAAAAACCTGGAGACAACGGCGATCGAAAGAACGATCCGTATCTGGAACGCTAGCGTTTATCTGTATCTTTTATATAGGTGTTAATCCTTTAAAATTCGATTAGGAAGGAGCTTTGCCTCGTGAATTCAACCTTGCCAAACGGCAGTACTGCAACGGAAGCAGGTACGGAGAAACAGATGTTTGTGATGAAATGTGGAGGCAGTACACTGGCTGCATTGCCAGAGTCCTTTTTTGCAGACTTGCGTGACTTGCAGTCATCGGGAAACGGCCCGGTTATCGTTCATGGCGGCGGCCCGGCAATCTCCGATAATCTGGCGAAGCTTGGGATCGAAACAGAGTTCGTGAACGGCTTGCGCAAAACTACTGAGCCTGTACTGGACGTTGTAGAAATGGTGCTGGCGGGTAGCATTAACAAACAGATCGTTCGTCTGATCCAGCGTGTAGGCGGTCAGGCTTTGGGTGTCTCGGGAGTGGATGGCGGTTTGATTCAGGCAAAACCCGTATCAAACCACGCCGAGATCGGCTGGGTCGGTGACGTGACAAGTGTCAAAGCAGAGATCATCCAAGGCATCGTAAATATGGGCTATATGCCTGTTATTGCACCTGTTGGCGTAGATGAGAGTGGACAGCGATACAACATTAATGCAGATACCGCAGCGGGAGCGGTGGCCTCCCATCTGGGTGTAAGCCGAATGATCGTTGTGACAGACGTACCAGGCATTATGAAAAACGTAGACGGCGAGAAGAAAGTATTGCCATCCGTATCCGTTCAGGAGATCGAGGATATGATCCAGACTGGCGAAATCTACGGTGGTATGATCCCGAAGGTACGCGCAGCGATTGCATGTATCCACGGCGAAGTACGCGAGGTTATAATCGTGGACGGAAGCGAGCCGAAAATCCTGAGCCGTGTGCTTGGCGGCGAAACAATAGGTACACGAATTATCCGAATGCAGTAGATTCAATACGAAATTCAGACTTTAGGCCTTTATTTATATAAAAAAGAATTTGTACACGGTGTTTTTATGAATTGTTCATAACACAATAACGATGAGGATAGAAAAAGCCTGAAGAAGCGAAGCGTTCGCATGTATTATGGGTTTTCACTCTTATCATTGTTGAACTATTTTGTTTACACAAAAACGGAGAGGACAGAAAAAGCCTGAAGAAGCGAAGCGTTCGCCTTTATCACCGGATTTTCCCTTTGAGAAAAGGGAATCTAAAAAATCTGGGGATAACAGCGATTGAAAGGTTATTCTGTCATCGGAGTGGTCGGTGTAAACTGCCTTTAGTTCAATAAATATGATCGGAAATCCGTGGATGAGAGCGATCAAAGGTTATTTTGTCATCAAAGTGGTCTGGTGTTATGTTTTTGATTCACCTGACGGGTGTACGAATCGACAAGGAGTGATATGGTCATGGCAAAAGGCAACGAACAGCCAGGTTCTGGCACAGCCGTAGCGGGGGCAACAGGAACAGGAGCAGCGGCACAGACGGAAAGCTCACTTTTTCAAACGTATGCACGATATCCGATTAGCTTGGTCAAAGGTAAAGGCAGTTGGTTGTGGGACGATCAGGGGAACCGTTATCTCGATTTCATGTGTGGACTTGCTGTAACGAGCCTGGGCCATGCACCGGAGAAAGTCGGAGCGAAGTTGAAAGCTCAGATCGATGAGCTATGGCACGTATCCAACCTGTTTCAGATTCCGGGGCAGGAAAAGGCAGCGGCTTTGCTGACAGCCAACACCTGCGCAGACGCGGTCTTTTTCTGCAACAGCGGCGCTGAAGCGAACGAAGCAGCCATCAAGGTGGCTCGTCGTTATCACCAGAAGGTGAAAGGCACAGAGCGGTACGAAGTCATTACATTTGCTCAATCATTTCATGGACGCACATTGGCAACATTGACGGCAACTGGGCAGGATAAGGTAAAAGAAGGATTTTTGCCACTGCCAGCTGGATTTGTAACGGTGCCATTGCATGATATTCCTGCGCTCGAAGCGGCGATTGGACCGAAGACCGCAGCGATTATGCTGGAAATGGTTCAGGCAGAGGGCGGAGTGTATCCGGTGGAACCGGAATTTGTAAAGCATGTGCGTAAACTGTGTGACGAGCACGGTTTGCTCATGATCGTGGACGAAGTACAGACAGGCATGGGGCGTACAGGCAAGCTGTTCGCTCATGAGCATTATAGTGTTGAACCGGACGTGTTCACCGTTGCGAAGGGCATTGGCAGTGGATTCCCTGTTGGCGCAATGTTGGGAAAAGATTTCCTGCGTGATGCATTTACACCGGGTAGTCATGCAACGACGTTTGGCGGTACCCCGCTTGCTTCCTCTGTAGTTATTGCAACGATTGAGACGATGCTGGAGGATCGCTTGCCAGAGCGTGCAGCTGAGATGGGTGACTATCTGATGACGTCTTTGCGCAATCGTCTGGCGGGCAACTCGTTCGTGAAAGAAGTGCGCGGTATGGGTTTGCTGGTTGGTATTGAGTGTGCAGAGCCAATCGGTGACATTGTACTGGCAGGTCAGAAACGTGGCATTTTGTTCGTCTCGGCTGGGCCTAATGTGATTCGTTTGCTTCCTAACTTGTATGTAAGTAAAGAAGAAATCGACGAGGCCGTGTCCCTGGTGGCGACATTGATTGAAGAACACGTGGCGGCGAAGGCATAATCTCTCATGATGAAAAAATAAAATACTGAACCGGGGCCATAACGGCCCCCGGCACAGATTAAAGTGAATGAATCCCTGTAGCCGCGTGGTTATCAGGCAGCAGAAGTAGTATGAAATTTCTGCCCAAGCGGGTGCAGGGAACCGGAAATGAGGAGGAACTAAGATATGGCAGTACAACACACAGACAAGGTTCAGAAGATTGACCTGAGAGGCCGGGATTTTATCGAATTCACGGACTATACAGCAGAAGAGATTCGTTACTTGCTGGATCTCGCGATTGAGATCAAAGGCAAACAAAAAAGCGGTGTACCGTTCCAACCCCTGAAAGGCAAAACGATCGGACTTATTTTCGAAAAATCATCTACACGTACGCGTGTATCCTTTGAAGTGGGTATGTTCCAATTAGGCGGTCACGCACTGTTCCTGAGCAAAAATGACATTCAGTTGGGACGCGGCGAAACGACGCATGATACGGCTAAAGTACTGTCCCGTTACCTGGACGGCATTATGATCCGTACGTTTGGACACCATAATGTGGTTGAACTGGCAGAACATGCCGATGTACCGGTGATTAACGGCCTGAGTGATGCGGCTCATCCATGCCAAGTACTGGCAGATTTCCAAACGGTACTGGAGCATAAAGGTAAACTGGCAGGTCTGAAAATGGTTTACGTGGGCGATGGCAATAACATGGCACACTCCCTGATGCTGGGTGCAGCCAAAATGGGGATGCACGTTGCAGTAGCAACACCGGAAGGATATGAACCGGACAGCAATGTGGTGGAGCAGGCTCGTGCCATTGCTAAGGAGAGCGGTTCCGAAGTGCTTGTGACGTACAACGCACAGGAAGCCGTGAAAGATGCCGATATCGTGTACACGGATGTATGGGCGAGCATGGGTTTTGAAGAAGAGCAAAAGATCCGTGAGCAGGCGTTTGCGGCGTATCAGGTGGATGAGGAATTGATGAAAGGTGCCAAGCCTGACTACATGTTCCTGCACTGCCTGCCGGCACACCGCGGTGAAGAAGTGAGCGCGGGTGTCATCGACGGCCCGAACTCGCTGATCTTTGATCAGGCAGAGAACCGCCTGCATGCACAAAAGGCCCTGATGGCCGCTTTGATGAGCGAATAGTCGCGATTTGAGGCAATGGGTTGATTTTACAAGCCAATTTGGCGATGATAGATAAAATATAATAAAGTGTTTGAATTAACGTAATTGATCTTGGGGAGGACCATATCACATGGCTAAGGAAAAAATCGTACTCGCCTATTCCGGCGGGTTGGACACATCTGTAATTTTGAAATGGCTGAAAGAAACCTATGATGCAGAGATTATCGCGTTTACAGCGGATATTGGTCAGAAGGACGAACTCGACGGACTCGAAGAAAAAGCACTCGCTACGGGCGCTTCCAAAGTATACATTGATGATCTGCGTGATGAATTCGCCAAAGATTTCATCTATCCGATGTTCCAGGCAGGAGCCCTCTACGAAGGACAATACCTGCTGGGTACAAGTATTGCTCGTCCACTGATCGCTAAACGCATGGTGGATATCGCTCGTGCAGAAGGTGCTACAGCGATTGCTCACGGCGCTACGGGCAAAGGCAATGACCAGGTTCGTTTTGAGCTGAACGCAGCTGCGCTTACTCCGGACATTAACGTTATTGCACCTTGGCGTCTGGAAGAATTCCGCAATCAGTTCCCGGGACGTGCCGAGATGATTGCTTACGCTGAAAAACATGGCATTCCGGTTACCGCGTCTGCGGCGAAACCTTACTCGACGGACCGCAACCTGCTGCATATCAGCTATGAGAGCGGTGTGCTCGAAGATCCTTGGTTCGATCCAAGTGCGGACGAGAACAAAGACATGTTCCTGCTGAGCAGCGCACCTGAGGATGCACCGGATCAGCCGGAGTATCTCGAATTGGAGTTTGAACAAGGGGACTGTGTTGCCCTGAACGGCGAGCGTCTTAGCCCGCTTCAAGTAATGGAGCAATTGAACGAACTTGGTGGCAAACACGGCATCGGCCGTGTAGACATGGTGGAGAACCGTTTTGTCGGCATGAAGAGCCGCGGCGTATACGAAACACCAGGTGGAACGATCTTGTTCACTGCACATCGTAAAATGGAATCTATCACAATGGATCGTGAAGTAATGAACCTGCGTGACAGCTTGATTACACGTTACAGCACACTCGTATACAACGGCTTCTGGTTTGCACCGGAACGTCTGGCGCTTCAAGCATTGGTAACCGAAAGTCAGAAGAACGTAACCGGTACGGTTCGTGTGAAACTGTACAAAGGAAACGTGATTGGCGCAGGGGTGAAAAGTCCTGTCAGCCTGTACAATCCGGACATTGCTACTATGGAAGCTGATCCATCGGAGGCATATGATCAAGGCGATGCAACAGGCTTTATCCGTCTGAACGCACTGCGCTTGAAAGTGCATTCCGGTGTGGAACAAAACAAAAAATAATTCACGGCGTGTGTGTCACGCTACATCATAATTACTGACAAGGCAGGCCGTTCTTGCACATTCTGGCAGGGGCGGCTTTGTCCATGAACGAAAGGGGATACTCACTGTGAGCAAGCTGTGGGGAGGACGTTTTACGAAGCAAACCAACCATCTGGTTGAAGAATATACCGCATCTATTAACTTTGACAAAGCGTTAGCGGAAGAAGACATTCAAGGCAGTCTGGCCCATGTAACGATGCTGGGCAAATGCGGTATTTTGCCTGCGGAAGATGTGGAAACCATCAAAGAAGGTCTAATTACCGTTTTGCATAAAATCCGTGCAGGAGAAGTGGAATTCTCCGTATCCGACGAAGACATCCATATGAATATTGAGAAAAACCTGATCGAAACGATCGGCCCTGTCGGCGGTAAGCTACATACAGGCCGTAGCCGGAATGACCAAGTCGCAACGGATATGCACTTGTATCTACGTGAGCGTGTCGTTGGATTTGTTGGCATGTTGCATGCTTTGCAGGAAGCGCTGATCGGACAAGCTAAAGACAATCTGGATACGATTGTACCGGGATATACCCATCTGCAGCGTGCGCAGCCGATTCTGTTTGCACATCACTTGATGGCTTACGTGTCGATGTTTCAGCGTGATGCTGAGCGTCTGATGGACAGTTACAAACGCATTAACGTACTGCCACTTGGTGCAGGTGCGCTTGCTGGCACAACGTTCCCGATTGATCGTCATTTTGTAGCAGAACAGCTTGGTTTTGATGGTGTATATGAGAACAGTCTGGACGCGGTAAGTGACCGTGACTTCATTGTAGAGTTTCTGGCAGCCGCTTCCCTGATCATGACTCACTTGTCCCGTCTGAGCGAAGAGCTGGTGCTGTGGAGCAGCACGGAGTTTGGTTTTGTAGAGCTGGATGATGCGTTCTGCACAGGCAGCAGCATTATGCCACAGAAGAAGAACCCGGATGTTCCTGAGCTTGTTCGTGGTAAAACAGGACGTGTATACGGCAATCTGATCGGATTGCTGACCGTGCTGAAATCTCTTCCGCTAGCTTACAACAAGGATATGCAGGAAGACAAAGAAGGCATGTTCGACACGGTAGCCACGTTAGAGGGTGCACTTCAATTGTTTGCACCGATGGTCGCAACAATGACGGTGAACAAGGATCGCATGCGTCAGGCTGTAAATCAGGACTTCTCCAACGCGACGGACATTGCCGATTTCCTCGTAGGTGAGGGTCTGCCTTTCCGTCAAGCACATGAAGTGATTGGTAAAACAGTGTTGTACTGCATCCAGAACGGCAAATATTTGCTTGACCTGACGATTGATGAATTCAAGCAATTTTCACCGCTGTTCGATGATCGGATCTATGCTGTATTACAGCCGGAAGCAGTAGTTAACGCTCGTAACGTATACGGTGGAACAGCGTCTAATCAGGTGGCGGAAGCTATTGCTCGTAGTGAGAAGCTGCTGGGACAGACGGAGCAATGGATCGAGAATCGGGGTTAACACTTAGGGGCAGTACTCAGTGAAGATCTGACGATGATCTGAATGGGACAGGACCTTATCGATTGTGATTATGGAATGAATGAAAAAGAACTAAAGAACTAAATAAACGAAAAGAACGAAAAGAATTAAAAGAACAAAAAGAACAAAAAGAAGAAGCATGTTCGAGAGCTGTACTCTCTGACATGCTTCTTCTTTTTGTTCCCTACCGCATTATGGCCTTTGCCAGCTTCCTTCAGTTACAGAGGTGAGCACCTCACCGTCCTGAACAACGACATGTCCGCGGACAATGGTACCTGCCACGCTCGACGGGAAAGTGTGCCCAATATAGAGGCTTTGTTTATGTTTCGCGTAATAGTTTTCTTCTGTCACGGTAAATGATTCCTGTAGATTTACGATGGCAAAGTCTGCATCCATCCCGATAGCAATGCTTCCCTTCCGGTCTGCCAGGTCAAAGCGTGCTGCCGGATTGGAAGCTGTCCAGGCAGCGACGTGTTCAAGTGGAATACGATGTGTGAGTGCAAGTTCCAGTGCCGAGAGCAGGGTGAATTGTCCGCCGCTGATTCCGCCCCAAGCCTGAAAGAGGTTATAATCTTTCGGGTCTTTCATCTCATAAGGACACGGCGAATGATCTGAGGACAGCATATCGAATCGTCCTTCTGTCAGGAGGGAGACCAGCCGCTGCTGTTCCTCCGCTTCTCTCAGTGGAGGTGCGCATTTGGCGATCGTACCTTTTTCCCGCAAGCTATCATGGTTAAAGAGTAGATAATGCGGGCAAGTTTCCACGGTGACATTCATGCCGCGGGTTTTGGCTGCCTCGATTTTAGCCACGGCTGCTGCGGAACTGATATGAACAAAATGCAGGGCACAGCCTGTGATTTCGGAGTAATAGATTGCGCGTTCAACCGCTTCAACTTCTGCGAGGATCGGTCGCGTCTCCAGGTAGTCGTCAGCACTGAAAAGTCCGGCAGCTTCCTTTTCCGCTTTAAGCCAGTTGGTTATCGCCGCGCTTTCCGAATGCAGAGCCAGAATTTTGCCGAGGGCCGCAATCTTTTTCATGCCAGTCAATAACGTCATATCATCTACTGCTTCGAATTCTTTATTACCTGTGGTAGATAAAAAGGCTTTGAAGCCAATTACGCCAGATTCAGCTAACGATTGCAGATCATCTTCGTTGCCAGGTACGAGTCCACCCCAGAGGCCAAAATCGACGATGGATTTTTCATTGCCGATCCGTGCCTTCTCCAGTAGTGCTTCTTCCGTGACGGTGGAGGGGATTCCGTTGAGTGGCATATCGAAAAAGGTAGTACAGCCGCCTGCAGCCATCATGGCCGATCCGGTTGTAAATCCTTCCCAGTGCTCCCGCCCAGGTTCGCTGAAATGCACATGTACATCAATCATACCTGGAAGCACGTGCTGTCCGGTGGCATTCCATTCCTGTTTGGTTTCGCCCTCCAGTGTGGCGGCAATTGCCGCAATCTTGCCATCCTTCACACCGATATCAACGCTCGTGACTCCGTCTGGCAGCACTACGCTTCCGCCGCGTATGATCAGATCATAATGTTCCATATCCATCCCTCTCCTCTTTGGTGGTATTTGAATTGTATGGCTCGAATAGTTGAGTCAGGCCTGTGTTTGTATTCGTATTTACTCGTAGATCGTACCTTTTTTAAATGAAGAGCCTTTAAAAGCAAATTTGCTGAGCAGCAGGTAGGCAAGTCCAGCCGTGATGAATCCGGTGATCCAGCCGATATCCACGAGCAAGAAGGCAGCTCCGGCTCCGATCAGCATGGCTAACAAGGCGCTTGGGTTATAACCTTTAAATGAACCATTTTCCAGATATAACTCCGCTGTGTTCACCTTCTGATTTCGCAGGATATAGTACTCAACTAGCATGATGGCTACAATGGGACCAAGGAAGGCGGAATAGATTAGAATAAACGTATTCAAGCCTTGTGCCGAGGAATCCTGTACGAGTACCCAAGGGAAGGAACAGAGGGCGAGTAAGCCAGTGATGATGACAGATGCTTTATATTTGAGCTTGGTAACAAGCGAGATGACATAAGCCGGCGGTACGATGTTAGCAACCATGTTAACGGCAACTGCGCCAATAACGATGAAGGCGGAAACGAATACAGTGATATAGGGGTTGTCCACGATAACAGCAAAGGCCTTGACTGGATTGGAAATGCCTGTTGCTGCCGCCATCATTGCCCCGATGGTCAGCACGAAACCGTAAGCGATAACGATGGGGAAGAAGTACAGCATGCTGCGTTTTTTGTCACTGATGCCGCTTTTAAGTTCGCGGGAATAATCACCTGCGCTGAGGAAGATAGCTGCATAATTACCCAGGAATACCATAATGAAAGCGAAGAATGGAAGTCCCCATGTACCTTTTGCATTTACCCAGTTTTCGCTAATGGCTGTGCTGTGGGAATTGAGTAATAAGCTGAATACGTAGACAAGTGCCAGCATAATGACTACGGAAGCGAGGGTCTCCACCCACTTAATCGCATGAAATCCATAAAGGGACAGGACAATCTGAACCGCTTGTAACAAGACGAAACAGATTGGAATACTGTCAAAGCCGCCGCCGCTTAACACTTTAACAATTTCGTTCAAGGCTGTTGCTCCGACCCAGCTCTGGAAGCCGTACCAGACAATGGCGGGCACACCACGTAAAAATGAGGAGATGATCGATCCTTTGATGCCAAAGGACATGCGCAGTTGAACGACATAGGGGATGCCTGTTCGATAACCGAAACGGTCATTGATTGCAAAGATCACGGAAATGATACCAATGGCAATCATCGC
Organism: Paenibacillus sp. TSA_86.1; assembly: GCF_052691815.1. NCBI lineage: Bacteria > Bacillati > Bacillota > Bacilli > Caryophanales > Paenibacillaceae > Paenibacillus > Paenibacillus sp. TSA_86.1. Next base: position 242,948 of record NZ_JBQZGE010000006.1, read on the forward strand.
AGCTACAAACGTCTGAAACACATTGAGCGTGGCAACACCAGCAACAATGAGGCTTGCTCCGAGTGTCATGTTACCGAGGTTCACGCCATCCCCGATCCACATGAACATGTAGGGTACTGATCCGATTGTTCTCTCGCTCTCCTGTTTCGGTTTCAAGGAGTCGTCGATGCTGATTTCTTCGTGTAGCTGCGTCTGTTCCCGTACTTGTCCTACCAAATTCGTTGACATATCTGCCCCACTCCTCTTTGATATGGGGTGCCGCAAGGCTGGTCGATCTCTGAATTAACGAGTCATTCCATCCATTCCTGTCTGCACACCACAGATGATATAAAACATGTAAGATAAAATAACTTAATAATGTTATGTATCCTTACCTGTTCTTTGTAACTCTTATTTTATCATCTTGTTTGTACAATTCATTGACAAAAACGTAGATTGTTATCGTAATTTCTGTTGAAATTGCATGAAAAAATATGACATTATGTGTAATGTTAGGGAGTGATCGCTCAAAAAACGTATTTTCATGTTCGAAAAACCTTACAATGTTCGGGTTCAGTTCTCTACCCTATTTTCCAGCGTCCTGAGCCCTGCAATCCGACAGCCCACTGTATCGCCCGGTTGAATGGTGACCGAGCCCGGCGTGCCTGTTAAGATGATATCTCCTGGATGGAGTGTCATCACATTCGAAAGAAAAGAGATCAGGTACGCAGGAGAGAAGATCATGTGATCAACCGTATTGCTATGGGTAACTTGGTCATTATGCACCGTTCGAATCTCAAGTTCATTCAGGTTCTCGTATTCATCAGGCGTTGAGAGGGAGGAGCCAAGGCTCAGGAAAGTGTCAAAACTTTTGGCACGTTGCATGAACCGGGGGTTGCGGGCGTGAATCTCCTTGGCAGTCATGTCGAGTGAGGTGGTGTAACCCGCTATGACGCTCGACGCCTGCTCTTCAGAAATATGTTTGCATGTTTGTCCGATGACCATCGCGAGTTCTGCCTCGGCACTGATCTGTCCGGCTCCATCCGGTAATTGAATCGCTTCCCCGGAGCCGATCAGGGATGAATGGGGCTTGAGAAAGATAACGGGTTCATCCTCGGGTGGGCGTCCAGATACCTCCATTGCTTTCGCCCAATAGTTCATGCCTACACCGATGATTTTCCCGGGTCTGCGATAGAGCACACGGTAGGACACTTCATTGACCGGTAGATAAGGCAGTGAAGGGAGGTGCTCTTGTCCGTGACTGTCGTACCAGTTATGCAGCGTGGCGAATTGGTTTTTTTGCAGTAAATGGAACAGATCTGTATCCCAGTTCATACCAAGCTGTTCATTCAGCGACGCCAGCGGAATGATACCTCGATCCGTGTACAAGGCAACTTGCTCTCGCCCTTGATATTCAATCGTTATGAGTTTCATGATCACACCTCTTCCGCAAATTGTTTGGCTGTCCACTGCAATAGCTTAAGATCTGTATTCGTACCGCCGATAAAAGATAGGCCAATGGGCAGTCCATCAGGACGGAGAATAGGAACTGTAACCTGAGGCAGGCCGGAGAGTCCGGCGATACAGGAGAGCTGCATCGTTTTGGCACGGTAAGCCTCTGCTTCAGGACCCTTTAGTCCCAGAAGGGGAGCCGGGCCGGGTGCTGTTGGAATGGCCAGTAGTCCATGTTCTCCTAACAAATGAACGAGGTTACGCCTTACACGAGCGCGTAGATCCGCTTCGGCCTTGCTTGCAGACTCCTCAAGGGAGCAGGCCCACTCAAAACGTTCAGCGATACCAGGGCCGAATGTCGGACTTTCTTTTGTTAGCCAGTCGCCGTGTTGACGCGCGATTTCCAGCCCTTGGAGAACGCGGAACGCTGCGGACCAGTCCGCCAAACTCTCGGCAGGTTCCGTCAGGTCGATTGTTTCATATCCATCCGGCTGCCAGCCCTCCATTTGGTTTAACGTCCCAAGGAGAAGCGAACGATCCTCAGCTTCTGGCAGGTTCCATGCTTCTGTCGCTATGAAGAAGTGAGAGAATGGCTTCATATCTGTTTTAGATGTCATTCCTAATGTAATTTCTGATGTTCTTTCCTTCAACAGATGCTCTTTTTTCAGTAGCACGTTGCCTACGTTGCGTAAAATCGTTGCATCCTGGCTCATCCAGCCCACTGTATCGAATGAATGTGCAAGAGGAATGACACCTTCTGCCGAGACTGCTCCATGTGTTGGGCGGAAGCCATAGAGACCGCAATATGAAGAGGGAATGCGTACGGACCCACCCGTATCCGTCCCAATAGCGAAATCAACCAGTCCCGCTGCTGCTGCAACGGCGGACCCACTCGATGAGCCGCCTGGAATCCGATACGGTGCGATGGGGTTGATTGGCGTACCGTAATGGGCGTTTTCTCCGTTCAGGCTGTACATCAGTTCATCCGTCTGTGTTGTGCCTTCGAGGTTTGCCCCGTTTTCTAGCAGGGTAAGCAGGGCGGGTGCAGTGGACTCTGAGGGAGCGTGTGTGCGAAGCCAATCAGGATTGCCTGCTCCGCTTGTTTCCCCGTGAATATCAAAGACATCTTTGACTGCAAAAGTCAGTCCACTGAGTGAGCCAGCATGGGTGGCTGGCAGTTTGATTTCCGCATTAACGAACGCTCCCCACCGGCTAGACTGGTTTGCATCCGTATTTTTCTTCGGATCGGGTTTCAGTGCCTCTCTTGGTTTCTGGTTAGGAAGTTTCATTGTTTATTCTCCTTTCGTTCTTATATTAGGCTTCAGTGCACTTAGTGAAGAGCGAGAGTGAACCTGATTCAGCAACAAGGCCAGTAAAATGCCTACCAATAACCCATTTCCGAGGAGTGGACGTAGCAGTGGTGGCAGTGTAGTGAAGATTTCAGATGGTAATCCCATAACAATAATACCTATGAACAAAGGTGCAGCCGTCCGGTAGAGATTCGCCGAATCCATATGAATCTGTCCGAAATACTGGAGGGATGAACCTAATAGGCGAAGGTAGGTCACGAACAATACAGCGCTTCCGATACTGAGCGGCAGTTGTGTAAGTAAACCGCTCACAGCAGGGATCAGGCCGATGGCCGCAAACATCAGGCCGCCAATGACAAACGGAAGTCGGTCTCGAATACGGGTCTGTTGGAGAAACCCGACAGATGAAACATAGGGCGCATATGGGACAAGCCCGAGCAGCCCTGATATCACTGCAAGGATGCCGCTGATGGTGAAAGAACGTTTGTACTGGCCGCTCGAAGCTTCATGCTCATAAATAGAGTCTGTACCTTTAAGGGCACCAAACGTATTCGACGTGTTGATTAGGCCGGCAATAACAGCAATTGCGATTACGCCAGCATTTAGTCCGCCCGCTGGTTGCCCGAGAGGGAACCAGCTTGCATCCAGTGTTCCTGAGTTGCCATTTCCGCTGAAGCTGCCAAAGACAACTGCGTGTAATACCCAACCCCCCAATATTCCAATTAGCAAAGCATATTGAGCAATTGCAGGCCGTGCTTTGGCTGATAAGACAGCAACGAAAACGGCTACTGCTGCAGCCAACAGGAAAACACCTGGCTGGATTGCAGATGCTTTACCGGAAGAGCCGGATGAAATGCCCAGCATGCCTTCGAGAAAAATGATATTCAGTCGGCAACCGAGTAAGAACATAAATACAGCCATGACACCCGGTGTGAATAATTTGGATAATGGGGCAGCCAGGCCACACAAGCCAATCAGGATAGTGATCACACCGGAGATCAATATACCGACGGCTAAACTGCCGCCTAGTTCCGTCAGTGATATGCCCAGTGAGGGTGCTGCCGCGCTGAGACTTAGAATGACGCCCCACCATAACCCGGATTGTCCTTCCATGACGGATCTTTGATGTCCAAGCCATGCTTGTACTGCGCATGCGATTCCAGTGAGGATAAATGAACACTGGATCAGGAATTGAATTCGTTCATGGGGCAATGCAAATGCCGCCCCGACTGTAATAGGTATGACTACTGTGTTGGTAAATAAGAAAAAAAGCCACTGTAGCCCGCCCAGTCCAGAGCGTAGCCAGTTGATATTAGACATGTGTCACCTTCCGTGTGGAGCCTCGTTGAGAATGTTTCCCGTGCACATGGGCAATCCATAATGCACTTCATGTATCTTGAACGAAGTCTGAATTGTACAAAAGGATTCCGGAAGTTCCCGGAATCCTTTCTGTATTTAGAGAAATAACCTTGGTCCTAATTGGAAAACGGTCCTGTTCCTAAGCGGTATCTTAATCCCTAAGAGCTTTACTCTGCTTGCTCGTAAACGTCGAGGGCCTCTTGCACCCCGCGTCCGATCACAATCGGGGCTTGGTGCCGGATTAGCACAGCTTCCAGTGCCGACAGGGCAAATAATACGTTTTCTTTGCGACAGCTGTAGCCCATGGTTCCTATTCTCCAGATCTGACCATGCAGCGGGCCGAATGAGCTGGCGATTTCGATCCCGAACTGTGTCAGAAGTGTAGTGCGTACAGATTCGCCATCAATGCCTGCTGGAATTTTCACACAGGTGACGACCGGAAGTTTCCAAGCCTTATCGTTGAATAATTCCAGTCCCATACCGCGGATGCCAGCCATCAGTGCTTTTTCATGCAACCGATGACGCTCAAAACGTGCTTCGAGCCCTTCCTCAAGCAAAATGCGCAGTCCTTCACGCAGCGCGTACAGCATAGATGTTGCCTCGGTATGGTGATTCAAACGACGGGGTCCCCAGTAGTCTTGCAACTGACTCAGGTCAAAGTAATTACTACGGATGGGGTGTGCTACATCCCGGCGATCACTATCAAGTGCGACACCACGTTCTACCTTTTTCCGACTTGCCAGGATGCGTTCTACTCGTTCGTTGTAAGTCACTGGTGCCATACCGGAAGGTACCGATATGCACTTTTGGGTGCCGCCAATTACGGCATCAAGCTGCCATTCATCCACTTTGACGGGTGCGCCGCCGATTGAAGCAACAGCATCGACCACCGTTAATACCCCGAGTTCACGGCAAGCCGGGCCGATTTGATCCAGTGGCTGCATGCAACCGGTTGAAGTCTCCCCATGTACTATGGCCACCATTTTGGGTTGAACCCGCTTCACCTCATCAATCACCGCTTGTTGGTCAAATACTTCTCCCCACGGGCACTCCATCAGATGGAGTTCAGCACCGTGGCGCTCGGCGATTTCAGTCAGCAGATGTCCGAAGCGGCCGAAGATAGGGATAAGCACTTTATCACCTGGCTCGATCAGGCTGCATAGTACGGCTTCCAGACCAGACCGTGAAGTTCCATCAACGGGAAAGGCCCATTGGTTTGTCGTCTGGAAGGTCTGTCGTAACATATCCATGGTTTCATTCATCATGCGGGTAAATTCCGGATCAAACTGACCCAGAATAGGTGTTGCCATAGCTCGTAAAACTCTGGGATCAACCTCGACCGGCCCTGGTGTCATAATCGTTCTCAAAGGTGCATGGATTTCCCGGTACTGTGTCATCTCATCATCGCCTCCTGATTTCTGGTTGTTTGTTCAGTATGCCAGCTTATATAACAGGTCGATTAACAGGCGTACGCCTCGTTGTAAGTCTTCCGTATGAGTAAATTCTGCAGGGGAATGGCTATTGCCACCCTGGCTTGGTACGAATAACAGTCCTGTGGGACAATACGTGCCAAAAATCTGTGAGTCGTGTCCTGCTCCGCTGGTCATCGATCTGTACGAAACACCCCTGGTTTTTAAAATATCCTCGGCAGTTTGGTTTAACGTGCAATCCATCGCAATGGGGGGTTCATCCATCCATTTATGGTATTCGACCTGTGTCCCGTGTTCAGAAGCGATGATCTCGAATTCGCCGAAGCATGCTTCGCAAAATTGCTGAATTGTCTCCGCATCACTGTGTCGTACATCCAAACTAAATGTGACCTCACGTGCAATGACATTACCTACGTTCGGCTTGACTTCCATTCGTCCAACCGTGGCGACGAGTCCGGATTCATGCGCTTTGGCGCGCTGCATTAATATCCGGATCAGCTCGGCCGAGGTAAACATCGCATCTTGACGCCACTGCATGGGTGTTGTTCCGGCGTGATTGCTTTCGCCGTATACCGTAATGTTATAACGGCGTTGACCCACGATGTGACTGACGATGCCGATGGATTTCTCCTCACGCTCGAGTACCTGGCCTTGTTCGATATGCAATTCGATAAAACATTCCAGGTCTTTGCGCGTAGGTTGTGGATGTAGTCCTAACCCAAAACCTGCCGCTTGCATCGCTTGTTTAAACGGTATTCCGTTTATGTCTTTAATGTGGTGAATAGCATTGTGGTCTTTTACTCCCGTTATGTTACCCGAGCCCCAATATGTCATTGGAAAACGGCTACCCTCTTCTTCACACAACGATACCACTTCAATAGGTTTGAGTGGCAGGCCATGGTGTGTCAGCAAATATTCCACTGCAATGAGTGCGGCAATGATCCCATAGGCTCCATCATATTTGCCCCCGCCGATCACGGTGTCGACGTGGGAGCCGGTTAACACTACGTTTGCTTCAGGATCACGTCCGGAGAGTCGACCAAACAAATTCCCGACATCATCATAACGTGCGGATAACCCGAGTTGTTCTATTTTAGACTGGATTGCCTTCTGAGCCGCGCTCCAAGCCGGGTCATAGAGCAAACGGGTCACACCGCCTTTTTTGTCTTTTCCGTACGAAGCCAGCCATTCGACCATCTCTTCGATCTGCTTAGACAAGGCAGATGGTTTTGGTTGTTCGATCATCAAATGCAGTATCCCCCATTCCGGCAGCGCTAGCTTTCCAACCGATGTTAGATTAATTAACTTGGCATTGCGTTTAATTCATCGTAAAATAAAAAAAGTTAAAAATCATTCACGAAAATGTAGAAGAATATCTGAATTCGTTGTACATGTTAACCATAGGGGTGGAGAATGATGAAGATGAGTGACCTGCTGAAGCTACCTGTATTCAACGGGACAATCGTGGTAGGGGGAAGTGACGGTTTGAATAGGGAGGTCCATACTGTCAATATGATGGATGCTCCTGATATCATTCCGTACTTGAAAAGAAATGAATTGCTGATTACAACTGCTTTTCACTTCAAAGACGATCTGCCGGCCTTGCTTGAGCTGATCCGTGAGATGGGGCATCAGGAATGCGCGGGGTTTGGTATTAAAAGCAAAAGATTCCTCGGCAGCATCCCTGAGTCAGCGGTTCAGCTCGCCAATGAGTTAGATCTGCCTCTGATGGAACTTCCCGTCGATCCTTCACTTGGTGATATTGTCAACAAATCACTGAGCCATATTCTCGATGTGCGAACGACGGAGTTGCATAATGCGATACAGACCCATCGTCAGTTCACTCAGCAGATTATGAGTGGTCAAGGAATACCGAAGCTGCTAGATCAACTATCTTCCTTGCTGCGTTTGTCTGTTTTTCTGCTGGGGCCATATCTACAGCCGATCTTCGGCCGAGTTCCTGCTAAAACGGCAGTGCATCTGGAGAAATTGTTATCAGGTGGAGGTCAATTTCATGTTGCACCTTCCGTGTTCTCCGCATTTACTCTGCTGGGGGAGGGACGTGAGACGTTAACTTTGTTTCCCGTGTACACCCATAGACAGCTGCATTTCCTCTGCATTGCCGGTTTTGTATCTCCGTCTGAACGTTCTGGCATTCTGACCATTGAACAGGCAACCAACGTGATCGCGTTTGAGCTAATGAAGGATAATGCCCTGAAGCAAAATCGGCGCCGTATCCAGAATGAATTTTTTACAAACTTTATCGGAGGGGTCTTCTCAAGCAACGAGGAGATTGCAAGTCGGGCACGAGAGTTCGGACTGTCTAGCGATCAGCGATATCTTTGCGCGGTCGGTAAGCTGAATGGCAAGGAGCGAACGACGTCATTCATGCAATACAAGGCGGAACAGGACCAGATTGCCGAGCATCTTCAAGGGGAGCTGGCGAACTTCCGTCATCCGATATATCTGTTCACCCATGACCGATCCTATGTGCTACTTATGCCGCTGGTAGAAGAGTGGGATCTGATCAAACCTTTCTTTATCGAGCTGCTGGAACGTCTGCAACGTAAAATAGCGATGTATTACGAATCGGGGTTGTCATTTGGTCTCAGCAGTTATGCCCAGCCGCTTACTCAAGTCCCTTTATCTTTTAAAGAGGCCAATGAGGCGCTCTATTTCGGAAGTATATCGGGGAAAACCAGTTTTATTGAATTGTATCAGCCGAAAGAAGTATCTGAAATTTTACGTCTGATCCCTCATGACCATCTAAGGAAGTTTTATGCGGATACGATGCAAGGTTTCGAGGACGAGACACTTAAGGATCACCATATGTTGCTTCATACGTTGTCTGTATATCTGGAAACGCATTGCCATCTTGCAGAGACAGCCAAACGACTGTACATTCACCGGAATACCGTAATTTATCGGTTGGAGAAATGCGAGGAGATTATTGGCCGTAGCTTGAAAGATCCGGAAGAAACATTGCGGCTACGGATGGCTTTTCGGATCAAGGCGTTGTTGCCAGAAGAGGGTAAAGCAGAGTGGTGAAAAGTAGCCGGATGGATTCGTGGTCGAAAATGTAACGTCACTTCAGATTCGAATCAATATGAGGTGTAGATGTAGATGAAGATTATGGCAATGACAATGCAATAGCAGGCTGAGATGAACTGTGCCTCCGGGTTAGTTGTTAGTAACCCGAGTGTCAGTCACTTCGAGCCTGCTTTTATGATGAGCACATTTGTTTACGGTAAGCAAATGTTTGTGTAGATACCATATCTAAAATGCTACGAGTACGGCAGGTTTGTGGTTTTCAAGAATCCGTAGTCTTCAAGAGTCTGGTGTAAAGAGAGGCTCTGCTTACCTCAGTCTCTTTTAGGCAGCGGTAGCCACTTTAACACATCCTGAATTTTCATGTCCCAGTAACCCCACTCATGCTCTCCAGGCTCTTCTTCATAAGTTAACTCGAAGTCTGTCTCGGCGCAGGCTTTTCGGAATGTCTGATTATCTTCATACAGGAAATCCTCTGTTCCACAGCACTGATAGAGTAGCGGTCGTGGAGCGGAGCTATGTTTTCTTTCCTGGAGCAAATGGATCAGATCGTCCTCTGAACCTGCAAATTGCGGTCCGAAGATGCGTAACAGTTCAGCCTGAGGTAAGGCAGATGGGGCTTCGTTGTCCAGATGAGCCGCCATGTCCAGAGCGCCCGAAAGGCTTGCGGCGGCAGCGTACTGATCAGGTTTACGCAGTGCCAGCTTAAAGGCGCCATATCCACCCATGGATAGGCCTGCCACAAAATTATCTTCGCGTTTAGCTGAAAGTGGGAAGAAGGAGCGGGCGAGCGCCGGCAGCTCTTCACTGATAAATGTCCAGTAACGTCCTCCCTCTGCCATATCCGTGTAGAAGCTGCGATGAACCTGTGGCATAACAACGGCAATGCCAAGGGAAGCGACATAACGTTCAATGGAGGTACGGCGGATCCAGATGGAATCATCGTCTGACATCCCATGAAGCAAATACAGGGTGGGGTGCAGACCTGAACCTGTGACGTTGTCCATACCGATCTGATTATGGGTCTGCTGTGGCAGAATCACGTGCATGCTTGTACTTAATCCGAGGGCATCCGAGTAGAAATCACATTTAATAAGTGCCATATCAAAAAAGTAACCCCTTTCATAAATGGAAGTTTAGAAGGATGTTTCTATGCGATGGGAAAGGTAAGAAAACTGAATTACATCAGCCATAATTCAAGGTTATACCCAAAATAGAGCAAACGCAATGACGGGTTGTAAAACGTGTTCGATATTTCCTTGTCTTTACAACGTAACAATGTTTTGTTACACTAACTTTGATGAAAAGGGGGTCCTGAAATTGACGGATGATTTGATCTCCAAAAAAGAACTGCTTGATCTGACAGGTATATCATATGGTCAACTGTATCGGTGGAAACGGAAAAATCTGATTCCCGAGGAGTGGTTTATTCGAAAATCTTCCTTTACGGGACAGGAAACATTTTTTCCAAAACAACAGATTTTACAGCGAATCGACAAGATCATTCATATGAAAGATGGGCTGTCACTGGATGAACTGGCAGACGTATTCTCACCTACACTTGGAGAGGTAGAGATGTCGGATCAGCAATTATTGGATCGAAACATTGTTTCGTTATCTTCGCTTGATCTCTTAAATGAGGCTGGACGACAGCAGGCATTATATGGTTTGGAACAGATTATGATGTTATATGTGCTTGAAAAGCTGCTTCTTAGCGGGGATATTACCCAGCAGGAAGGGTTACTGCTGATTGATGTCATGTCCGAACACTACTACCGGTTCCGTGACCGCGCCAGTGAGTTGCTACTTATTCGCAAAATGGGTGTACCTGCCTTTATGGTAGTGAACTCGGGAGCGGAGCTTTACTTTGATCAAGGGGTGAAAGTGGTACTTCGCATTCCGCTTGCAACGTTTATGGAAGAATTGAAACTTAAATTGGGCTGAGGGGGATTATACGAATGGAAGAACGCCACTTAAGAAATGATCTGAATGTTACAGGGTCTCGCAAAACGACAGGCGGGTCCTATCACCGGGTCAATATTGACGGGATGGCTAAACTGGACGGTGATCTGGATTGTTCCTCTTTAAGCGTTAACGGCACGCTGAAAATCTATGGTTCCCTCGTCTCCGAAAGCACAACGGTAAATGGAATGGCTAAAGTAGAAGGAGAGCTGCGCACTCAATCTCTCGATGTCAATGGATCACTGGGAGTTCACGGAGCAGCTCGTGCAGAAAGTACGACGGTTAATGGTATGTGTACAATTAATGGTCCACTGGTTAGTTCACGGCTTCGTGTCGACGGCATGAGTACAATCAATGGGGACCTGACTACGCCGGAATTGACGGTGAACGGGAAATGTAATGTGCGCGGCAGAGTGGATGGCGAACGTATTGATATCGGGGGTATGGTAACCATTGATGGAGATGTACAGGGAGAGAGCATCCAGGTGCAGGGTAATATCAAGGTAGGCGGACTGCTTAACGCGGATAGTGTGGAGATTCGTCTGTATACGTCTTCTTCCGCGAGAGAAGTAGGCGGGGGACGTATCGATATCCGGCGCAGGGAACGCAGCGGCTTCTGGAAAGCACTTGGATTGGGCGGTGCACCATCCTTCAGAGCTCAACTGATTGAGGGAGATGAGATTGTACTGGAAGATACCGAGGTGGATACGGTTCGAGGTAATCGAGTCCATATTGGGCGCGGCTGTAATGTGCGTTTTGTGGAGTACTCTGGCGAACTGTCTGTTGATCCGGAAGCGAAGGTAGGCAACAGTGAGCGAATCTAGCCAAGAACTTAACTGTTGTGGCATCTAGACAGCAGAGTGGATGGCAGGCATTTCAAGGTAGAAGGTTTTGCCATAAAGCAATCGGTCCTTGGACTGATTGCTTGTTACTGCTTTTCGGATATACTAATGCAGTCATATGAATAGAACGGGAATGGAGAGATTGACAACAATGGCTGCACGTAATAACAAAATTGGATTTGTGCTGGCAGGTTTGCTGCTCAGCATTTTAATGGCCTCTATGGATAATACCATCGTAGCTACGGCCATGGGCGATATCGTCGGCAAACTTGGCGGACTGGACAAGTTTGTCTGGGTAACTTCTGCCTATATGGTGGCTGAGATGGCCGGCATGCCGATCTTCGGTAAACTGTCCGATATGTATGGACGCAAGAAGTTTTTCGTCTTTGGTATCATTGTGTTTATGCTCGGCTCTGCATTGTGTGGGACCGCGACATCTATCGTTGAACTGACAATGTATAGAGCTGTTCAAGGGATTGGCGCAGGAGCCTTGGTGCCGATTGCTTTTACGATTATGTTCGATGTAGTTGCACCGGAATCCCGAGGCAAGCTGGGTGGATTGTTTGGAGCGGTCTTCGGTCTTTCGAGCGTGTTTGGGCCGCTGCTCGGAGCTTATATTACAGAGTATGCGACTTGGGAATGGGTATTTTACATCAATCTGCCTCTGGGTTTGATTGCATTTCTGTTTATCGCATTCTTCTATAAGGAATCTCACCAGCATCAGTCGCAGCAGATAGACTGGCTGGGTGCTGTTACATTGATTGGTGCCGTAGTCTGCCTGATCTTTGCTCTGGAGCTGGGTGGCAAGACGTTTGCTTGGGACTCCGCGCAGATTTTGGGACTGTTTGCTGGATTCGTCGTGCTAACCTTGCTCTTCCTGTATGCTGAGACGAAGGCCAAAGAACCCATTATCTCATTCAGTATGTTCCGCAAGCGGGTGTATTGGTCAAGTAACGTTATTGCCATGTTCAGTGGAGCAGCATTTATTACTGCATCGGTGTATATCCCGATTTTTATCCAGGGCGTGCTTGGCGGTAAAGCAACCAACTCGGGTCTTGTCTTGTTGCCGATGATGCTGGGTTCCGTAGTGACGGCTTCCATGGGCGGTGTGCTCATGACCAAAACGAAATACCGCAATATTATGATTCCGACGCTGGCTTTACTTGCAGTGGGACTAGGTTTACTGACTACATTGGATGAAAACTCATCCTTGTGGACGATCCGTATCTATATGGTCATGATTGGACTTGGCGTCGGCGCATCCTTCTCTGTGCTCAGTAATGCAGCGATGAATGCCTTCGAACCGCAAAGACGCGGGGCGGCGAGCTCTACACTGAATTTTCTGCGTTCTCTGGGCATGACAATGGGGATTACAATCTTTGGGATTATACAGAGTCAAGTATTTACGCGTAAAATGACGGACGGCATGGCTGGTGCTGCTGGCGAAGCCGGTGCATCGGCTTCGCCAGCAGGTGGGCTTCCTGCCGGGATGGATCTGACCGATCCACATGCGCTGTTGTCACCAGAACTTCGTCAAGGAATTCCGCCACAGGTGCTGGAATCCATTACTCATGCGTTATCCTCTTCCATTGTGCAGCTGTTTGCCTGGGCGGTGATTCCAGCAGCCCTTGCGTTGATTGCTTCCTTCTTTATGGGGAACGAGAAAATGGTTGTGGGAGAAGAGCAAAACGAGTATACAGGCGGGCACTAGGCTAAGGGGTGCTAAGCCATTATCGAAACATTAATCCAGTGTTTATTCTTGGGTTATAATGTTTTGAACTAAGGAAAAACAACGATTGTCATAGATGGGCTTCGTTAGAATATCTTGAAAAAACATGTCTCAAATCCCGTCATGGGTATGAGACATGTTTTTTTATTTTTCTTACAGATCATTCCTGCAGCCTTAAGGCTTGTGTTTAAGTTGAACTTTCATTTACACAATAACAGCGATCGGAAGGTTATTCTGTCCGCGGAGTGCCAAGTGTAAATCTCCTTCGTTCTACTTGTACACCTGAATTTAAGGCTGATTCCCCTCCCGAATGCCATCCTCCACCACTGAAGGTTGCTGTGGATCAGGCATGCTGATGTGACCTGAACGTGCAATCAGACGGCTTTGAGCCTTGTAGGTGTCGCGTGAGATCGTTTTGGATTCAACCACTTGGCCATCCACTCTCTTGGTGCGCACCGTCTCGACAATATAACCCGGCTGTCCATTCTGAAGCACTTGCTGGGCGCCCTCAGGTAGCACATTGCTGGATACATATTTTACGGGAACACTCAGCGTTTCAATCGTACGGGACTCCAGTGCATAACTGACGTTCTCCGGGAATGTACCGAAAAATTTCACAACCATGCGCCCACCTTGCACCTTCGCGTGGATTAACAGGGATTTCTCGGTGCTGTTTCGAAAACGAAAATTAATGGCGCCTGAGGCAAAGGTAGCATCTAGCCCTTTCGGCAAATATTTAACTGGCATGGAATGATTGCGCCGCTCCACAATATCCAGTCCCGTCAGCAGAGCAGCATTATATACGGTGCTGGATACCTGACAGATTCCCCCGCCAATGCCAGGCGTTAGCCGTCCATTAACGATGACCGGTGCCTCCCGGAAACCATAGTCCTTCTCCGCTTTGCGAATCACCTTTTCATAGTCGAACACACCCCCAGGCAGCAAAATCATCCCGTCAATAGCCTGAGCTGCAGCGCTCACATTATGTACCCGGCCCTGACTGCTGTTCCCCAGTCCCGTAGAGAATTGAATGATTTTGCGTTCGATGCCTTCCTGCTTCAGCGAATCGATGGTTACTTCGGGTTTCAAGGTGTATAAGGGTAAAAGAATCCGTATCGGATCTGGCTTGACTCCGTCATTCACTTCAATTAAATCCCGGTGCAGCTTATTCTGCACGAGGGCAGAAAGGGTTTTCCAATCGATCCGGCGCACGCTTTTCTCCGGAATGTACTGCACTTGATCGCTTGCGGTGATTCGGCGGACAGCTTCCGCCGGGATACCGAAGGTTTCTTTTTCCCAAGCAGGGCTAAGCAATTGTTGAAAGGTTTGTTCGTTGTAGGTCATATCGAGTGGGAAGGTCTGAGGGAATTGATACCGTGCATACGCGCGTTCCCACAGGTTCCCCTCATCCAGCTGTTTTACCGCGGCCTTGAAGCTGTTTGCATGGTAACTCACCCCTAGTTCGGCGGCGGTATGTGACATCGTTATCGGGTTTGGTTCAGCTACTTCGATTGTGACAGGCCAGTCCTGCAATTGTTGAATGCGCGTTTGTAGTTCTGCCGGCACTTGCTTGCGAGGTTTGTCATCGAGTGCCCAGCCGCCGACCTGAACCCCTTTGGGGAAGTTGGGCTGATTCACGTACATATAGAGCAGTCCATAGGACGCGGAGCCGATCAAGAGCAGGGAGAACAGGACGATGACCGTTACATGTATTTTTTTCATAACCGAACGCTCCTTTTGGCTTCTGTTGTTCCGGAATTCGCAACACTCTCTATCTATATGATCCAAGAGTGGAAAACTTTCGGGTACTCAATAGGTAACAAATTTGTTACAATAAACTTCATATGAATCCATGCTTCACCATCAAAAGAGGGACAGGGTGGATTTTTCCTGATGAAATTCAGGTCTTTTTAAAGGAAATGCCGGGATTGTGTCGAAATGATAATGGCTAACTATGCGAGCAGGAAGTGATGATGTGATAGAAATGCAGGACGTGTGGAAGACCTACGCCAATGGTACCCACGCATTACAAGGGGTGTCGGTGAAGATCGACCGCAATGAATTTGTCTATATCGTTGGTCCGTCCGGTGCGGGCAAATCGACATTTATGAAACTGATGTACAGAGAAGAAGTGCCAACCAAAGGACAAATATCCATTAACGGATTTAATATTGGCAAGCTGAAACCACGTAAGATCCCTTATGTGCGCCGTAATATCGGCGTTGTGTTTCAGGATTTCCGTCTGCTGCCGAAGATGACGGCATTTGAGAATGTTGCATTTGCAATGGAAGTTATTGAAGCACCTAAACGGCACATCAAGAAACGGGTTATGGAAGTGCTTGATCTGGTAGGGCTGCGCAGCAAGGCTAATCGCGAACCTTCACAGCTATCAGGCGGGGAACAGCAACGGATTGCCATCGCACGTGCGATTGTGAACAATCCTTCTGTTATTATTGCGGACGAGCCTACAGGGAATTTGGACCCGGAGACGTCATGGGGCATTATGCAATTGCTGGACGAGATTAATTTTCGGGGAACAACGATTGTTATGGCTACGCACAACCGAGATATTGTAAATACGATGCGTAAACGAGTTATCGCCATTGAAAGCGGAAAGATTGTACGGGATCAGATGAGAGGGGAATACGGTTATGAATTTTAGTACTCTCTTGCGGCATCTGCGGGAGGGTTTCAAGAACGTATTCCGCAATGGCTGGATGTCCGTGGCATCCGTCATGTCGATTATCGTCTCTCTGTTTATTCTTGGCGTGTTTATGCTGCTTGTGCTCAACGTAAACTCGATGGCAAATCAGGTCGATAGCCAAGTGGAGATCAGTACGTTTCTGGAGTTGAATGTGGATGAGAACCTGCGCAATACATTGCAGCAGGAGATTAGCGCGATGCCAGAAGTCAGTGAGATTCGTTTTGTATCCAAGGAAGAAGGACTCAAAGAATTCCGCGAACGTCTTGGAACCAGTGCCGATAATGTATTGAGTGGTTTCGATGTAGATAACAATCCGCTCCCGGATACGATCGAAGTCAAAGTGATTGAACCGGAAACGGTTAATTTTGTCGCGCAAAAGATCGAAGCCTTAAACGAGAAACATCCGGAGAAGCCGATCATGAAAGTGAACTACGGCAAAGAAACGGTGGATGTTCTTTTCAAATTTACGAAGCTTGTTCGGAATATCGGATTTATTTTTGTCGGGGGACTGGGTCTGATGTCCATGTTCCTGATCTCGAATACGATTCGCGTAACGATTCTGGCACGCCGCCGGGAGATTGGTATTATGAAGCTGGTGGGTGCGACCAACACCTTTATCCGCTGGCCTTTCTTTATTGAAGGGGCGTTAATTGGACTGATCGGTTCCGTCATTACGGTCGCGGTTCTGTTCTTCGGATACAGTCAATTGCTGGCAACGATTGGTCAGGATGTTTTTATGCAGATGCTTAACCTGATACCACTGAGCGAGATTTGGCCACTGATGGGAACGCTGTTGATCGGGCTTGGTGTACTTGTGGGCATTTTGGGCAGTACGCTATCGATTCGCAAGTCGCTTAAGGTGTAAGTTAAAAATATCGAAAAGAATGACAAAACAGGTTCATTATTGAGCGCTGTTTGACGATATGTAGGAAAGACGCAATGGTTATTAGGATTTGGATGAAAGAAAGCAAAGAACATGCTGTTCACCACCTGTGCAGGTTGCTTTCTTGTGAAATCATAGGATGGGGGATCATCATTTTGAAAAAAACCGCTTCGCTGCTGGCCTTTATGTTATTGGCCGGTATGACGCTTCAACCTTCTGACGGATACGCCAAGAATAGCATTAGTGATATTGACCAGCAGATTCAGCAACTGGAGAGTAAGGCGGCTTCCGCCAAGCAGGAGCAGAAGAAGGCTGCTGCCAATAAGCAGGAAGCCCAGCATTATAAGAACAAAACCAATGATTATCTGAAGGTTGTCCTGGAGCAGATTAATGTCGTTAGTGATGAACTCGCGAGTGTATCATTGCAGATTGAAAATACGGAGGAGGAACTCCGTACAACCAAAGAAGAACTGCAAGCGGCAGAAGACCGGATCGTGGCAAGAGGAAAGTTGTTGGAATCACGTGTGCGTCTGATGTACACGGACGGAGCAGTATCCTATCTGGATGTTCTATTGTCGTCTACCAGCTTTACCGATTTTCTAACCCGAGCAGATTCGCTCAAAACGATTGTGGATCAGGATCAACATCTGTTAGATGAACATAAAGCGGACAAGCAACTTGTGGTGGAGAAAAAGGCAGATTTGGACAGGCAGTATGCGCAAGCCAAAAGCCTATATTCACAAAAGAAACAACGCAAGTCCCAGCTGAACGAGAAAGAAAAGGAAAAGCAAGTGCTTCTGGCTTCATATGATGCTAAAATTGAACAATCCGAAGAGTTGACAGCGGAGCAGGAAGCGGTCTTGATGCAGATCGCCGGCAAGCGTTCAGCTCTGCTGCAGGAGAAAAATAAATTGCGTGAGCAACAGGCGGCAGCGGCAGCTAAAGCACGAGCCGCAGCTCTAGCAAGAGCGAAAGCAGCAGCCAAGCAGCCAACGCGTGTAAGCTCAAACGGCAACAGTGCGGTTACCTATTCATCAGGAAGCGGCATATTTGCAAAACCTGTCTCTGGTGGACGTATATCTTCACCATTTGGTCCGCGGATTCACCCGATTACAGGTGAAGTAGGCAAAATGCATGCGGGTGTCGATTTCGCTGTGCCTGTGGGCACATCTGTTCATGCGGCTTCCGGCGGAATTGTCATTATGGCAGAATGGTATAGTGGATATGGTTATACGGTTATTGTTGATCATGGCGGAGGTTTGTGGTCATTATATGGTCACTTGCGTGAAGGTGGATTCAAGGTTAGCAAGGGAGATACGGTCAACAAAGGGGATACGATTGCCGAGTCAGGCAATACGGGGAACTCGACAGGACCTCACTTGCACTTTGAAGTGCGAGATAATGGAACAGCTGTGAATCCAATGAACTATTTATAGAGCCCGGTTTCAAGAGAGAACATTTGGTTTAAACTCCGAATGGAAAAATCATAATCCGTACAAGCTAGACATATACTAAGCTGGCATGTTCAGGGAATGATTCGGGGCAATCCGAATCGGATGCGCTTCAAAACTAAAGGCGGTGACAAACGGATGATGAAAAAAAGATCGGCGCTGCTGTTCGTTATTTTGGGACTGCTTGGCGGGAGTCTGTTAACGCTGGTGTTAATGACTTACCCTGGCATTACCAGTCAGGTCAGACCCGGCGAAGGACTGCTGGCAAGTGTAACCGGCAGCTCGCAGCAGAAAAACGATTTGAAGAAGATTGAAACCGCGATGGATTTGATCTCCAGCAACTATTATAAAGATGTCGACCGTACCAAGCTGATTGATGGTGCGATCAATGGCATGATGGAATCTCTCGGTGATCCGTACTCCAACTATATGGGACAGGAAACGGCTGCCCAGTTTGAAGAATCAATCGAAGGTTCATTTACCGGAATTGGTGCTGAGGTTTCCTCGCAAAATGGTAATGTCGTTGTCGTGTCACCAATCAAAGGTTCACCTGCTGAAAAAGCTGGTATTCGTGCGAAAGACATCATTATGTCGGTTAACGGTGAATCGCTTCAAGGACTTGAGTTAAACAAAGCGGTTAACAAGATTAGAGGTCCAAAAGGCAGTGAAGCCAAAGTACAGGTGAAACGTGCGGGATCAACAGAGCCGATTGAATTCACGATTGTACGTGATGATATTGATCTGGAAACCGTCTATGCACATATGGAAGATGGCGGTATCGGCGTCATCAACATTACGCAGTTTTCGCTGAATACAGGCGAACGGTTTAAACAAGAACTGGCGAAGCTGGAGAAGCAAAATATGAAGGGCCTGATCATTGATGTACGGAATGACCCGGGCGGTGTACTGCAAGTCGTCATTGATATTGCAGAACAGTTCGTACCGAAAGGCAAAGTCATCGTTCAGGTTGAAGATAAAAACGGTAAGAAGGAGCAAAGCAAATCGAATGGATCAGCTAAACCTTATCCAATCACCGTTTTGATGAATAAGGGTAGCGCAAGTGCTTCCGAAATTCTGGCTGGAGCTTTGCAACAGTCGGCAGGCGCTAAACTGGTGGGTGAGAACTCCTTTGGTAAAGGAACCGTACAGACCAGCTACGAAAAACAGATGGGTGACGGTAGCCTGCTGAAGATTACAATTGCCAAATGGTTAACACCAAATGGTAGCTGGATTCATGAAAAAGGCATCAAACCCGATATTGCAGTGAACCAGCCCGATTATTTCTCGGTTGCACCGATTAATAAGGAGAAGCTTCCACTGAAATATGACAGCAATAGCACGGATGTGAAAAGTGCACAGACGATGCTGAGAGGACTTGACTTCAAGCCGGATCGTGTGGACGGGTATTACGACCAGAAGACGGAAGAAGCAGTCAAGGCGTTCCAGAAGAAAAAAGGCATTCAGGTTACCGGCCAGATTGATGAGAAAACGGCCGAATCTCTGGAGGCATCTCTGATTGAACGAATCGCGAATCCTCAATATGATGCACAGCTGAAACGCGCGATCGAAAATGTCTCGAAGGATATTTCGTCCGCAGTGTCGAAGCCATAGAGAAGGCTGATTTTCAGCCTTCTTTTTTTCTGAACCGGCTGAAGGAGAGGAGCGAAACACTATAATGGAATGGGTATGGCCTTGGGTAACCACATTAGGGGAAGCATTTTTACAGTTGTTGATTCAGCCGTTTTATTA
The DNA here is from genome assembly GCF_052691815.1 of Paenibacillus sp. TSA_86.1. Classification (NCBI taxonomy): domain Bacteria; kingdom Bacillati; phylum Bacillota; class Bacilli; order Caryophanales; family Paenibacillaceae; genus Paenibacillus; species Paenibacillus sp. TSA_86.1. The sequence goes on from NZ_JBQZGE010000006.1 coordinate 262,846, forward strand.
TATAGCAGTTATTCTGATTGCTTTAATTTATCACCGTCAGTTGCTCCAGGAGCGTAAACTCTTCCATGTGCGTATGCAAAGCTCAATCACGCAGACGATTCGAGCTGTCCTTGGTGGAATTATCATCGGCGTCATGGTGTCCCTGATATCTCTATTCCTTGGTGCACACCTTACGTTGGGAAGTCTGATTAGCATATGGATTGCAGCTTTGGTCTTATCTCTGATTCGTATCCGTTATTTGTGTTTTGCATATGCAGCAGGGGCGCTGGGAATTCTGCAATTTGCTCTGAATGTGGCTTCAAGTTGGCAGCCTGCAGGTATGCTTGGACAGGCTGTGGAGACTGTGCGTGCATTAGATATGCCTGCACTGCTCGTTCTGGCTGCATTATTGCATTTGGGTGAAGCAGCATTAGCTCGCATGCAAGGTGTATCTATGGCCTCTCCGTTTCTGATGGAAGGCAAACGTGGGAAGTTGGTAGGCGGATATCAGATGCAACTCTTCTGGGCGATTCCGCTGCTGATACTGGTTCCGACAACCGGAGGCATTACGGAACTGGCGTGGACTCCGCTGTTTCATGCAGGCCAGGGCTATACGCTGGTGGCTCTGCCGATCTTGCTCGGTCTTAGCGAGAACACACAGAGCATGCTGCCTGGGCGCAAACTCCAGCGCTCAGCCAAGCGCCTGATGCTGTACAGCTTGGCGTTGCTTGTGTTCAGTCTTCTTGCTGTATGGTGGTCACCTTTCACAGTGATTGCAGCATTGATTGCTTTTGCCGGACATGAGCTTCTGGTGTGGTATAGTGCGCTCGAGGAACAGCAACTTAGTCCTGCATTTGTTCACCCGCAACATGGACTCAAGGTATTGAGTGTAATTCCGGATAGTCCCGCAGCAGAACTGGGAATTGAGGCAGGGGAAACCCTGTATAAAGTGAATGGGGTACTCGTTCATTCTCCCGAAGATCTGCACCGGGCACTGCGGATGAATCCAGCCTTTTGCAAGCTGGAGGTGCGTAATCATCAGGGAGAGAGCAAGTTTATGCAGCGTGCGATCTACGAAGGTGAGCATCACCAGCTTGGCGTTATTATGGCACCGGATAACCATGAGGTATGGGCGGTCCAACCGCGTTCGGTGACGCTGCTTCAGGTGATTACGCTCAAACTATTCACTCACCGGAAAGAGCGGCGTGTGGACGGGGTTGTACTTGCCTTGCCACCAGCAGCCCCTGAAGTTAGCGAAAAAGGATCGGTGGAGATGTAAAACAAAAAGGTATTTCCAGACGTCTTTGCCGGCGTACGGAAGTACCTTTTTCTTTATTTTTTAAGCATAAAGATGGCGATTTGGGTGCGATCCCGTAAATTTAGCTTACTAAGGATTTCCGTCACATAATTTTTGACCGTACCCTCACTGAGAAACAGCTTCGCAGCAATCTCCTTGTTGGATAAGCCTTCAGAGATAGCCTCAGCAACGGAAAGCTCCGCACGGGTGAGACCGTAGGTTTTAAGAGGCTCGTTTACAGGGGGAGAGGCTGGCGTACGAAGAAGACCCGCGAGTTTGCGTGCGACATCCGGATGGATCAGCATATCCCCGTTATGAACAGTTTTGATGCCCTGTACGATACGGGCAGGAGGGACATTTTTGAGCAGATAACCGCTTGCTCCGTTCTGTATAGCCTGAATAATATACTCATCGTCGTCAAACGTTGTCAGCATCAGTACTTGGATATCTGGAAAACGGGTTTTGATTAGACGAGTTCCTTCGACTCCATCACATACGGGCATACGAATATCCATGAGTATCACATCTGCTAGTATTCCTGATTCAAGGCAGGCAAGTGCTTCCGTCCCATGGGAAGCGGTGCCTGTAACATGAATATCTGCATCAAGGCCGAGCACCACGCTCAGGCTTTCGCGGATAAAAGAATCGTCGTCGACAAGAAATACCTGAACCTGTGAAGATTTCTCAGGAAGTGGGGGTCGGTTTTCATGATTTTGTTCTGACATGAGGGTGTTCCTTTCCCTTTTTAAAGTAAACTCATTTTGTTCGAAACGGGGATACGGGTGATGACTGTGTAGGGATCAGTGGACTGAATTTCGACAGTGCCTCCAATGAATTGTGTACGCTGTCGCATGCCTTCATGCCCAAGACCCGTCGTTACGCCATCTAAAAGGGAGTGAGTACTTCCGTCATTACGGATGATCATACAGACCTCCTGATGCTCAAAGACCAGCTGCAGACCAATGGAAGAGGCCTTTCCATGTCTAAGTGCATTGGTCACGGCTTCTTTGGCATTTTTGTACAAAACAATCTGTGTGCTTGGATAGAGAACATATGGCTGACCACAGATCTCATAATTGGTTTGTATCCCCGTATCCCGCCCAACATCCTCTAATAAGCGATCCAAAGCATAGGCATCAGAGGCATGGAAATCAGGACGCAGTTTGTGAAGCGTGTTACGCATATCATCCATACTTGCAGCGAGTTGATCACGAATCTGTTTGACCATTTCGGTGCCCTGTTCGGTATTCAAGGGTATGGTGAGCAGGGCAGCCTCGGACATCATTTTTGTGCGAATCAGACGATGTCCAATATCATCATGAAGTTGTCTGGATATTCGGATACGTTCTTCTGCCTGGGCTGCATCCTCCAATTGTTTTGCAAATAACAGAAGCTGTGCGCGTGTCTCGTGCAGCTCATAATGTTTATGTCTTAGCTCGTCATACACATTCTCCAGCTGCTCCCGGCTATTTGCCGTTTTGGCCCCTTGCCAGGAGAGTGCTGCCGTCATCAACAATAGCAGGTTGCCGGCAATGATTACTTTAACGCAGTCGGAGAACCAGGTGAAGGTTTCAACTTGAACTGCCACGGCTTCAAGATTCAGCATAGGTGGAGTTGTATAATACCAATGCATTGCAAAATTACTTGTAATAAACTGAATCCCTAACATGACCCATCGTATAGATCCGTCTAACCGATACATATAAACATAGAGAACCGATAAGGAGATAAAAAACATAAAGGGTCCATATTGAGCCAGTAACCAGCCGGCCCACAAGATTTCTGCCAAGAATAACAGTGATTGCTCAGCACCTGAACGAGTGAAACGGTTGGCTACCGCGAGTCCAGCCGCAATGAGGATGTACAGGGTGTATACTGCTTCGCTGTGCATAGGGAGAGTCAAACTGAACAGCACAGCGGGCACGAATAATAAGCCATATTGCAGGAATCCCATGGGCATATGTAGTGACATCCTTTTTAGGAAGATTGAAAAATAAGATGATACTGCACCCTTGATTATAACATAGGCAATCACAGGATCAGGAGATGACTTAAGTCACCTTTGATGTATGACTTTGTGTACCTTCGCCAAGGGTAGACATTCGTTACAATATACTTAGAAATATCGCGGCAAGAGCTCAAATGGAAGGGGCATAAATGCATGAACATATTAGAAATGGATCACGTTGTTAAACGATATGGCAGCAAGTTATCGGTGGATCATCTGAACCTGAATGTACAAAAAGGTGAAATTTTTGGTTTGCTTGGCCCAAATGGGGCGGGGAAAAGCACCACAATCAGCATGATTGCAGGACTATTGAGCATGGATCAAGGAGAGATCAGGCTGGATGGTCTATCGGTGAAGGAGCGACCGCTGGATGTGAAACGCAAGATTGGACTGGTTCCACAGGATTTGGCATTATATGAGACGATGAGCGCTGCCGATAATGTTACCTTTTTTGCCCGATTATACGGTTTGCGAGGAAAAACGCTCAAAGAAAGAGTGCAGGAATCTCTCGAATTCGTCGGATTACAAGATAAGGCCAAGGAGGCGCCATCGACCTTCTCGGGCGGGATGAAACGCAGGCTAAACATCGCATGTGCTCTCAGCCATCGACCCGATCTGATTATTATGGACGAACCCACCGTTGGCATTGATCCGCAGTCCCGTAATCATATTCTGGAATCGGTGCGAACACTCAACAAAATGGGCTCGACCATTATCTATACAAGTCATTATATGGAGGAAGTTGCCGCGATCAGTAATCGGGTAGCCATTATGGATCAAGGCCGAATTATTGCTTGTGGCACCGAGGCTGAGTTAAGGGAACGCGTTGCATCGGAGGAAAAAATCGTACTCACCACCTCGGGAATCGATGCCGGTGTTGTGGAAGAACTCAAGCTTCACCCGCGTGTACGGGCAGTCGAAGTCACTGAAAATACATTAACCATTATGCTACCTTCGGCACAGCAAGCATTGCAGGATATGCTGTTTATTTGCAGCAAACATGACATGTCCATTCAATCTCTCCGGGTCGAAGAACCGGATCTCGAAACGCTTTTCCTCAATCTGACCGGGCGTACGCTCCGAGACTAGGAGGGCATAGGATGAGCATATGGCATATTTGCATCTTTGAACTCAGACGTATTCTGAAAATTCGATCTGTGGTGGTGAATCTATTTATTCTGCCGCTATTGTTGATCTTCATCTTAGGAACGGCTCTATCAAGCGCGATGGGAACGGGGAATGCAACGACACCTGATACGGTACGCGTGGGGATCGTGCAATCTACTGAAACGGTGTCATCTCCTGTGGGAGAGGCTCTAAAAACATTTGTCACTGCACCTGAGGTTGCGAAGATGATGAGGGCTCAAGATTTGTCTTCCCAAGACGAAGCGGTAGATGCGTTAAAACGAGGGGAACTTGATTTTGCAATAATTATGACTACCGATATGGTTCAGCAATGGATGGCTGGAGAAACGGCGAAGCTACAATGGATACTCGGGAAAGACAACACATTGAATATGGTGGGGCAGACGTTGTTTACTGGCTTCACAGACGGGTTAAATCGACAGGCAGCTATGGTCAAAGTACTCGGGCCTGAAACGATGAAGAAGATCGCGATGCAAGCTGGCACTGAATCGGCATCAGGGCATTCCAACATTACGGTTAGCAGCCCGGGGCATTCCGATCAATCCTACAGTGCTTCACAATATTATGCAGCAGCAATGCTAGCGATGTTTATGCTGTATTCCGGTATGACAACGATCAATAGCCTGTTTACAGAAAGGGACAAAAAAACGCTCGCCCGTCTTCAGGCTGCTCCAGTAGGCAATGGGGTTATCTTTGCTGGAAAAATTGCGGGCAACAGCCTTCTTGCCTTTATGCAGGCTATGATTATTGTTCTCATGACTCATGTATTATTCGGTGTGGAATGGGGCGGTCATCCTTGGCTGGTCGTTCTGATCTGTGTACTGATTACTCTGGCCTCCATGACCTTGGGCATAATTGTTGCACTGGTCAGTAAAAACGCTGCTTCAGCCAGTGCGTTGATGCAGAGCATCATCATTGTAATGACCTTTATCAGCGGTGGATTTACTCCAATCGCCCTCGATATTGTGCAGCGTATAAGCGAGTTTACGGTCAATCACTGGGCGTTGCAAAGCTTCCTGAGCATGATGCTGGATGCACCTTTGCATGAGATCATGAACAATATTTTGATGCTTGGGGTTGTATGTGCAGTCCTGGCCGCCGCCGCTGCAGTGTTATACAGAAAGGTTGGATACCATTATGAATAGTTTGCATATCGCTTGGCTGATGATCAGGAGAACACTGGGGCGCAAACGTGGATTCATTGCCTTTCTGCTGCTTCCGTGTCTCGTAGTGACGGGTGCGGTTGCTCTTTTTGGAAGTGATCAGGCAAGTCGTGCGGTTGTTACTTATGTGAATATGGATCAGGGAATCGCAGGATCATGGATGATGAAAGAGCTTGCACGCTCGAAAGAGTACAGTTTTAAACCTGTGAAGAATGAAGCCGAAGTCAAATCGGACGTCGTTCGGCAAAAAGGAAGCATGGGAATTGTGATTCCCGCAAATTACACACAATTCCTGCTGCAGGGCGAGCAGACAGAGGTTAAATGGATTGAACTGCGTGTCAGCGAAAGTTCAACCATTCTTCGTGCAGCCGCCCAAGGGGTGTTGAATGGTTTGGAACAGTCAGCTTCTGCAGTTCGAGCATTTTCCTCGGCATCCTCCTCTAACGTTGATGTGACCAACCAGGAGGAGAGGTTCGCACAACTACTGCAAGAGATCGGCAGACATCACGTATCCGGAGAAGCGCTGAACTTGCAATTATATCCCAAGCCGGGGTTAAATAACGTCACCGGATTTACAATCATGTTTATGATGGGGTTATTAACGAGTGCAGTTGCTGTTATTATGGAAGACCGAAAGCAGCGAACCATGGCTCGAATGTATACCGCTCCGGTCAGATCATATGAAATTGTGCTGGGTAATTTTCTAGGCAGTCTGGCGATTGGGGTCATCCAGGTTACTCTTGTGCTTGGCTTAAGTAGATGGGTTTTGCATTATGATGCGGGGATTCCGTTTGGTGTTCATTTTCTGATTCTTAGTGCGTTTATGCTTGTATCAATGGGACTTGCAAGTACTGTCAGCGGACTCATTCGTGAAACCAAAAATGCCAGTATGTTGAATTCCCTCATTATTGTACCAACCTGTATGATTGGGGGCTGCTTCTGGCCATTATCCATCATGCCGGAGTATATGCAGAAGCTCGCGAACTTTGTACCACAGAAGTGGACGATTCAGGCTGTGGAAACGATATCTGCCGGGGGCACATTGGCGGACATCACCCTGCCGCTGTTGATCCTGTTTGCTATGGCCGTGATCCTGCTAGCTGTCGGTTCGGTCATTCTTCGTCCTGATCAGCCAGGGATGGATGCGTAGTAATGAGGGAACAGAACGGGAGCGGGGTTAAGGTTACTGGTTATTGAATATAATGCAAATATAAAATGAATAGAAAAAGCACGTCTGCCGGGATGAAGATCGCAGTACGTGCTTCTTGATGTATTGTTTTTTAAACTTGCTTCAATCAACTAGCGCTGCAACTGGCGAAGTACCGTAATTTCGACCCGGCGATTCTTCTGTCTTCCAGCCGTAGTTTTATTGTCTCCAGTTGGGCGAGTGTCCGCATAACCCGCGTATTGGAAGTGATCGGGGTCAAGTTTACCTTGATCCAGAAAGAAGCGGAGTACCGATAACGCCCGTTCTCCGGATAGCTCCCAGTTATCTTTGAAGGTGGAATTTGCCCCAATTGGAATATTGTCTGTGTGTCCCTCAATACTAACTACCATCTGAAGATTGCGAAACAAACTGGCGAGTTTGCTCAGTGTGGGCGCAGCATCTTTTTTCAGGGCAGCTTGTCCTTGGTCAAACAGAAACCGGTCACTTAGTGTAATGGAGATACCCTGGGGCTTGTCCGCCACAAAAATTTGATTATCCAGTTGATTATCCTCAATATACTGGGTAATCACATTAAACAGATTTTGCAGTTCCTGCTCCTGTGTCCTGAACTGTTCTTCTCGTTCTGTGAGTGGACGGTTGTTTTCATCCGGGCTATCTTTACCCGAATCTGATGCCGGGTCTTGGTTATCCTCTGACCCTCCCTGAACCTGGGATGGAGGTGTCTTGGTAATCGTTTGACCAGGTGTCTCGCCGAGTCCATTCCCCAGCTCAAGAATGGAGTCTGATTTATTAAAAGTGCTTTGAAGGGATTGAGTCACGACATCATATTTACCAGTATCCAAATTGCTCATGGCGTACATGATGACAAAAAAGATCAGCAGCAGCGTAATGAGATCGGCATAGGTAATCATCCACCGCTCCCGATGATCAGCAGTTTCACGTTTGGCACGCCGTTTACTGCGACGACTCATCCAATCCCTCCTTTGCAAATGGAGGCTGTACGACTCGGCGGTGTGAGAGTGTAAAAGACTCTAGCCGTTTGCGGACAAGCTGCGGATTCTCACCATTCTGAATGGCAAGCACGCCTTCGAGCATCATCTCCATGGCTTGAACTTCATCAGCCCCTCTGGATTTGATTTTGGAGGCGATGGGTAAAAAGATCAGGTTAGCACTAGCAACCCCATACAGGGTAGCGGTAAAAGCAACAGCGATGGCTGGTCCGAGTCCTGTTGGATCGGTTAAGCTCCCGAGCACCTGAATAAGTCCCATGACAGTTCCGATGATACCCATCGTTGGGGCATATCCACCGGCAGATTCAAATATTTTGGCATAACCTTCATGCTTTTGTTCAACAGAATCAATCTCCATCTCGAGAATCTGCCGAACGACATCCGGGTCTGTACCATCGACAACCATCTGGATCCCGTCTTGTAAAAATGGATGTGGATGATCGACTACTCTGCGTTCCAGAGCAAGCACACCGGATCTGCGGGCAATGGATGACATCTCGATCAGTTCTTCAACCCATTGTTTGGAATCATGAGAATGACGTCCAAACGCCATGCGTAAAGCAGCAGGAATCGTGCGCAGACGGTATGCAGGGAAGCTGGCTACTACGGCAGCGATGGTACCCCCGAACACGATTAAAGCAGCTGTTTTCTGTAACAGGCCGGATAACTGACCGCCTTCCCACAGAAAACCACTGATAACTGCGGCAATTCCGGCTATGATACCGATAAGTGTCGCAATATCCATAAATTAACCCACTCCTATCTTGATTTCACGTTTGCATCACTTAAACGAACAAGGTATAATTGAACGGGAACAAATATTCCTATTACTATAAGTTTTCCCAACTGGAAATTCGGGGAACTTCGACAATATATAGTGACTATTATTTTAGACGATAGGGTGAGATACGGCAATGAGCGATATTATTATGAGCGACAAAACGTTCGAAATCGAGTCAGAGTTTTCTCCCCAGGGTGATCAGCCTGCAGCCATCAAGGAATTGGTGCAGGGGGTCCAGGAAGGGAAGAGATACCAGACGCTTTTGGGTGCAACGGGTACGGGTAAGACATTTACCATTGCACAGACTATTGCTCAGTTGCAGCGTCCCACGTTGATTATCGCGCACAACAAGACACTGGCGGCGCAGCTGGCGAGTGAGTTCAAAGATTTTTTCCCGAATAACATGGTGGAGTATTTTGTCAGTTACTACGACTACTATCAACCGGAAGCCTATATCCCTTCCTCAGATACGTATATCGAGAAGGATTCGAGCATTAATGAAGAGATTGATAAGTTGCGACACGCAGCGACCAGTTCGTTGTTTGAACGCCGCGATGTCATTATTGTAGCGAGTGTGTCGTGTATATACGGTTTGGGTTCGCCTCATGACTATTCCAGCATGCTGTTGTCACTGCGAGTTGGGATGGAGAAACCACGTAATCAGATTTTGTCACGACTCGTAGAGATACAGTACCAACGGAATGATATTAACTTTGTACGCGGCACGTTCCGTGTCCGTGGTGATGTTATTGAGATTTTTCCGGCCTCCAAGGGTGAACATGCGATTCGAGTAGAGCTGTTCGGGGACGAGATTGAGAAGATTACCGAGATTGACGTCTTAACCGGAGAATTAATCGGTGAGCGTGAGCATATTGCCATTTTCCCGGCATCTCACTTCGTAACCCAGGAAGAAACGATGCGCGTGGCACTGGTGAACATTGAGCGTGAGCTGGAAGAACGTCTCGAAGTGTTGCGTGAGCAGGGTAAGTTGCTTGAAGCGCAGCGGCTGGAGCAGCGTACACGTTATGATATTGAGATGATGAAGGAAGTTGGATTCTGCTCAGGGATCGAGAACTATTCCGGGCCGCTGACCTTCCGTGAACGTGGGGATACACCATACACACTGATGGATTACTTCCCGGATGACATGCTGATTGTAGTGGATGAGTCTCATGTGACATTGCCACAGATCCGCGCAATGTACAATGGTGACCAGGCAAGGAAGACTGTGCTGGTAGATCATGGTTTCCGTCTGCCTTCTGCACTGGATAATCGCCCGCTTAAGTTTGAAGAGTTTGAAGGGAAAATGAATCAAATCATCTATGTATCTGCCACACCGGGACCGTACGAAATTGAGCATACCGATACGATGGTTCAGCAGATTATTCGTCCAACGGGCCTGCTTGATCCTATTATTGAGCTGCGTCCAACGAAAGGGCAGATTGATGATCTAATTGCGGAGATTAACGACCGGATCGCTAAAGATGAGCGTGTACTGATTACTACGCTGACCAAGAAGATGTCGGAAGACCTGACGGATTACTTGAAGGAAGTTGGCATTAAGGTTAGATATCTGCACTCGGAGATCAAAACGCTGGAACGGATGTCCATTCTGCGTGATCTCAGGCTGGGTACCTTCCATGTGTTGATTGGCATTAACTTGCTACGGGAAGGTCTGGATCTTCCAGAGGTATCGTTAGTGGCTATTCTCGATGCGGATAAAGAAGGTTTCCTGCGTTCCGAGCGTTCTCTGATTCAGACGATAGGTCGTGCCGCGAGGAACAGTGAGGGTAGAGTTATTTTGTACGGTGACAAAGTGACGGATTCTATGGATAAGGCGATGAAAGAGACGGAACGACGTCGTACCATCCAGATGGAATACAATGAGAAACATGGCATCACACCGCAAACGATTCGCAAAAAGGTGCGTGATGTGATTGAGGCAACGAAGGTTGCCGAATCCAAAAACGATTATCTGACCGGTGCTGCCGAGAAGATGTCGAAGAAGGAGCGCCAGTCGCTTATTCAGCGTCTGGAAGTAGAGATGAAAGATGCAGCTAAAAACCTGCAGTTTGAGCGTGCGGCCGAGCTTCGGGATGCGCTGCTGGAGCTGAGAGCAGAATAGATGTAAATGGATAGAGAATGCTTTCTTGATTGAAACTTTGTGATAAGAGAACGGCCAGTTGGCCGTTCTCTTGTTGAGTAAAGAAATGCATCCGATGACCCGATAATAAGACATGTTGAAATCACAAAATCGAGTCAATACTAATAGGAACGATGAATTTGGTTAAGAGGTTTATATGTAAGTTGAACAAATCATTTACACAGAAACGGAGAGGACAGAAAAAACCTGAAAAAGCGGAGCGTTCGCCTAAAAGCTTTCTGACAAGAAAGCTGCATCGGAAGCATAAGCCTATCAACAGATTTTTCCCATTAATAAAAGGAGATCAAAAACTCATTGGAGTGTGCGTGTAAATAATCTATAGTTCAACTTATATAGAATAGAAAAGCAATGAGAGGATGAATACCATTGGCGAGCGAGAACATTGTCATCAAAGGCGCACGAGCGCACAACTTGAAAAACATCGATATCACCATTCCGCGTGACCGCTTTGTTGTATTGACTGGTTTGAGCGGATCAGGCAAGTCCTCGCTAGCGTTTGATACGATCTATGCCGAAGGACAGCGGCGTTATGTAGAATCATTGTCAGCTTATGCACGTCAGTTTTTAGGTCAGATGGAGAAACCGGATGTCGATTCCATTGAGGGTTTGTCGCCCGCGATTTCAATAGATCAGAAAACAACAAGCCGTAACCCACGTTCCACGGTAGGAACTGTTACCGAAATCTATGATTACCTGCGTCTCCTGTTTGCACGTGTGGGTCACCCGCATTGTCCGGATCACGGGATTGAGATAACATCACAAACGGTAGAACAGATGGTGGATCGTATCATGCAATACCCTGAACGTACCCGGTTGCAGATACTGGCTCCAATTGTTGCGGGGCGCAAAGGGGAGCACAAAAGTGTATTTGCTGATGTGTCCAAACAAGGTTTTGTACGTGTGCGGGTTAATGGGGAACTACGTGACCTATCGGAAGATATCCAACTGGAGAAAAACAAAAAACATACCATAGATGTTGTCGTTGACCGGATCGTTGTAAAGGATGACGTTCAGGCACGCCTGGCTGACTCTATTGAGACGGCTCTCAATCTGTCGGGCGGGCAGCTGCTCGTTGATATCATTGGTGAAGAAGAGTTGCGCTTCAGTTCGAATTTTGCCTGCCCGGTCTGCGGATTCAGCATCGATGAGCTGGCACCTCGGATGTTCTCTTTTAACAGCCCATTTGGTGCTTGCCCGGATTGTGACGGTTTGGGTGTCAAAATGATTGTAGACCCGGACCTGCTTGTGCCGGATCGCAGCAAAACGATTGAAGAAGGAGCGTTTGATGCTTGGACTGGAGGCACGTCCACGTATTATCCGCAATTTCTCCGCTCGGTATGTGAACACTTTAATATTCCGCAGGATGTGCCTGTCGAGGATCTGCCTGCTGATCAGATGAACAAACTGATGCAAGGGACAGGCTCGGAGAAAATTCGATTCCGTTATGAAAATGATTTTGGACAACGTAAGGAAGCATTAGTTACGTTTGAAGGCATCGTTAACAATCTGGAGCGTCGTTATCGCGAAACGGCTTCTGAAGGCATCCGTGAGTTCATTGAAGGATACATGAGTGCGAAGCCTTGCGGGACATGTAAAGGGCAGCGACTGAAACGCGAAAGCCTTGCAGTAACGATTAATGATCACAACATGGCTTATGTAACAAGTCTGTCTATCGGTGAAGCGGGACGATTCTTTGATTCGTTGCAGTTGACCGAAAAAGAGCAAACCATTGCCAAACTGATCCTGAAAGAGATTAACAGCCGTTTGGGCTTCCTTGTTAATGTAGGCCTGGACTACCTGACGCTAAGCCGTGCCGCTGGAACGTTGTCCGGCGGTGAAGCACAGCGGATCAGACTAGCCACTCAAATAGGTTCCAGCCTGATGGGCGTGCTCTACATTCTGGATGAGCCAAGTATTGGTCTGCACCAACGGGATAATGATCGCTTGATCTCCACGCTAGCGCATATGCGGGATATTGGAAACACATTGATCGTGGTTGAGCATGATGAAGATACCATGATGGCTGCGGATTACATTATAGATATTGGCCCAGGCGCAGGAATTCACGGCGGTATGATTATGTCACAGGGTACACCGGAAGAGATTATGAATGACGAAAATTCGTTAACGGGTCAGTACCTTAGTGGACGGAAGTTTATACCGATTCGTAACGAACGCCGAAGTGTTGGGGACCGCTGGCTGGAAGTACGCGGCGCCAAAGAGAATAATCTGAAGAACCTGAATGTAAAAATTCCTGTAGGGGTGTTCACCGCTGTAACGGGAGTGTCTGGTTCGGGTAAATCTACGCTGATCAACGAGATTTTGTACAAAACGCTGGCACGGGATCTGAACCGTGCGCGAGTACGCCCGGGGCAACACAAGGAGATTCGTGGACTGGAGCATATCGATAAAGTGATTGATATCGACCAGTCGCCGATTGGACGTACACCACGTTCTAATCCGGCGACATATACGGGTGTCTTTGATGATATTCGTGATCTGTTTGCTCAGACGAACGAAGCCAAGGTGCGTGGATACAAAAAAGGCCGTTTCAGCTTTAACATCAAAGGTGGACGTTGTGAAGCTTGCCGGGGAGACGGCATTATCAAAATCGAGATGCATTTCTTACCGGATGTATACGTACCATGCGAGGTCTGCAAAGGCAAACGGTACAACCGCGAAACGCTTGAAGTGAAATACAAAAACAAAAATATTTCGGATGTGCTTGAGATGACAGTGGAGGACGCTACTCAATTTTTCGAGAACATTCCGAAGATTCATCGCAAAATGCAGACATTGCTTGATGTCGGCCTCGGTTACATTAATCTGGGTCAACCTGCTACAACACTGTCTGGTGGTGAAGCACAGCGTGTGAAGCTAGCTTCCGAGTTATACCGCCGGAGTACCGGCAAAACGATCTACATTCTGGATGAGCCGACCACTGGTCTGCATGTTGATGATATCGATCGTCTGCTCAACGTACTGCATCGTCTCGTTGATTCGGGAGAATCGGTGCTTGTCATAGAGCATAATCTGGATGTCATCAAAACAGCCGATTATATCGTCGATCTCGGTCCAGAAGGCGGAAGCGGTGGCGGTACTATTGTAGCCACAGGGACGCCGGAAGATATTATTCAGGTGGAGGCTTCGTACACGGGTAAATATCTTAAACCTGTACTGGAGCGCGATACGGAGCGGAGCAGAGCTCTGCAACTGGCAGACTGATAAGAGCGAAGCAAAACTGTAATTTGGATTGCGCAGCTATGCTGTAACTGGTATGGCTTATCTGTAAGGAGTATTGCTTAAAGGCTACGTTACTATCATTGCTCCGCTATAGTTTGTACTGTGTGCGCCTCTGTTGCTACTATGACTGCTCTGCAGCTAATGAAGCAGACATTCTGCGACTGGTGGAGGATTCTACGTTGGCGGACTTGTGCGATGTTCGATTAGGTAACGAGTTGAAATAAAGATGCGAACCTTCTTTGCCCGAGAAACAGGCAGCGGATGACAATCCACTACCTTTTCTGCGGTGAGGAAGGTTTTTTTATGTGATGTTTAGGAGTGTGTTAGGACGAGTTGGGGGAAAGAGAAGTGGGCGTTAAAAAGTTGAGGTGAGTCCACGGAGACTGTAACATTAGGGGAAAGTAAGAAGCAAGAAGTAAGAAGTAAGAAGTAAGAAGTAAGAAGTAAGGTAAGAAGTGTTGTGAAACATTAATAAGCAGTAAGACATTGAATAAGAAGTAGCCTACGTTGGATGTGTTAAGTTAACTTAAGTATATATTTGCGCTAAATTGTATTTATTAAATGGGTCGTTCAGGTACCTAATGTTAGTGTAACTTCCCCTTGATTTGCAGGCTCGACCAGACAGTGATCTAACGATCACAGGAGAGCTTATTTGAGCAAAATCAGGTAACTCAGAATTCTAACGATCACCAGCGACGTTATTTCATCCAAAAACCGAGTTTTACGCTGATTTCGACGATTTTGAGTAAAATAGCGTTTCTCATGATCGTTAGATTTTGAAACAGGTGATAAGCGGCCCAATAAGCTCCGTGGTGATCGTTAGCGCGCAAAACTTACATGGTAACTTCGAGGGATTCAAAGTGACTACATAGAACAACGTGAAAAACATGAACAGCATGAACAACATAGTGACTACGGTGTGGTTACTGCATGGAACTGTGCGGAACTTCATAGTGATTATATAGTGACTGCATGGAACTGTGTGGAACTTCATAGTGATTGTATAGTGACTACATAAAACTACATGTGACTGCCTCTGTTACCTGCTCCGATCTTCTTTACATCTTATCTGCTACCTGCGTACATTTTCTATTAGCTGTTAACAAGACGATATAATGAAAGTGTTTACATATTAGACTGGATAAGCTTTCACGAGCTAATCGGTCAATATGGATTTTTTTTCATTTTTCTGGATGATAGGGCTTGCATTACTAACAGTGTACAGATAACATAGAGGAAGAGTTTAGGGTATGCGTTAAGTTGTTCAACTATGGTGAGGAGGTCTGTCTATCCATGCTGCTTGCAGAGGCTGCCACGGCGAGTACATCGAATTTTAATGCATTTGATATTTTTGTCATCTTGTTTACCATCCTGATTTCTATCGGACTGGTTCGTCTGCTTCGGGCACCGAAGAAAAACTTGTTTGCCATCGGGTTTACAGTGGTCAGTCTGCTGGTATTTTTGATGACAGACTACGCGATGATCACGGGCTGGTTTGGTTAACAGAAACACCAGTGCAGTAGAGATACCAATAACACATGAACAGTATTAGACACTTTCCACGATGGATATGGAAGGTGTTTTTTCATGTCTGTAAACCATGAGGAAATGATTTTTTTGTCGAAAAAGAACGAAAATTAAAACGATTGTACAGGCAGAATTTGTATGATACATTGAGGGATACCGGAATTGCAGATGAGAGAGAAGATAGATTCGGCCAGGAATCGGCTGTCCAGTCGCGCAAGAAGGATGTATAGAGAGGGTCAGGTGAAATCATGAAAAGGTTTTTAAAGAGAGCGACAGCTATGATGATGGTTATGGTGCTCTCCATGGGTATGGCGGCTACGGCTGGAGCTGCATCTTCCAAGACAGGCATGCAAGCCAAGGTGATCGACGGCCAGGTGTATGTGAATACCAAAGATCTGGTGAAGATGTTCGGTGGCAGTGGTCAATACGACGCCAAATCCGGAACGTATACATACAAGGGAAGTGCAAACATCCCGCAAGTGATCGAGAAGGTATCTCCGTCCGTAGTAGGCATTATCGGCAAAACAACGGAAAATCAGAACGGGTCGGCAAATGACCGTTATAATCTGGCACATGGCACAGGCGTTATCATTCGCTCTAACGGATGGATTGTGACGAACGCTCATGTGGTAGATGAGTTGATTGATCCAGTCGTGGTAACGACAGACGGTAATACATACAAAATTACAGAATCATTCAGTGATCCGTTAAGTGATCTTGCGCTGGTTAAAATTGATGCTAAATCCCTCAAACCTGCGGTCTTTGCTAAAGCTACACAGGCTGTTGTGGGGGAGACAGTCATTGCGATCGGTACGCCGATCTCCTTTTCGTTGCGTAATTCAGCTACGGTTGGTGTGATCAGTGGCCTGAATCGCGGCGTGGAAGCATCTTACCGTTTAATTCAAACGGACACGGCTATTAATCCCGGGAACAGCGGCGGGCCGCTGGTTAATCTGAAGGGGGAAGTTGTCGGCATTAACTCGATGAAGTTCTCTGCGGTGGGCATTGAGAGCATGGGGTTTTCCATTCCGGTGGATACCGTTAACTTTGTTATTAATCAATTTTTCAAATATGGAACGGTCAAACGCGCGAGTCTCGGATTACAGCTGGAAGAGAGCTGGTCCGCCATTGTAGGTCTGCCTGCGGAAGATGCGTTGACGGTTACGGGTGTACTGAGTATGGAGGCAAAGAAAGCCAAAATCAAGGAAGGGGATGCGATCTACAGTGTGGCGGGCAAACGTGTATCTTCAGTCGTAGATATCAACGAATTGCTCAAAGCGTATTTACCTGGACAAAAGGTGAAACTGCTGGTGCAAACCGATGGTGACATCGTAACCCGCACCGTAGTCCTTGTCGATCGATCTTCGCTGGAGGACAAGTCAGAGGAATCACTTCCAACGGATGAAGAATAAGGCCCAGCAAGTAACCCGAATCTAGAGAGGACGAATGAACGGAATGAAGAAGTCATGGTTACGCGTGTTAAGCACGGGGGTATTAGCGGGGATGTTGCTGGCAAGCACAGCTCTGCCGGTATGGGCATCCGATGAGTTGATCACGAATGAGCTACGGGTCAAAGCAGGGAGTACAACCGCATTTATTAACGGTAAGAAACAAAACATAACAAAACCCCTCATCGTTAAAGGTGTGACTATGGTGCCTGTCGGTGTGTTCAAGAAGGCATTTGGAAGCGAGATTGGGTTAGAGAAAAATGATGTGATAAAAATTAAGGAAGGTCCGCATGTGGTGGCCTTAAAAATAGACAGTTCCATTGCCTGGATTGACGGAGCCAAAGTGGAGATGGGGGCTGCACCCAAAATGATAAACGGTGTGCTGATGGTTCCTCTTCGCCCGGTTGCTGCCGGAATGGGTGCAACGCTTGCGCCGAACAGTTCGGGAGAGATCGTCATTCGTATGCTGCAAACAGGTGAGGGTACCGATGATGACGGCATTGATCTGGACAAGGGGAAAACAAGAATTGGCAACAGTTATTATGGCTGGTCAATTCATTATCCGGCTGATCTGCTGGTGTTACAAACCAATGAACAGGAACGAATGATGACTTTTGGAGATTCGGACGAAAGTTATTATCTCGAAGTATATGTGAGTGACCAGAATGTTGTACTGGATGCGGACGACTTGCTGACACAGCTGGTTCAGATGGCCAAACAGGCAGGAGATACGGTACTGGATCGTGAAGCGATATCTAAAGGGAACAACCCTTATGCAAGAGTTATCGTCAAAGATGCGGACGGTGTGTTATGGGAGTTACGCCAGTATGTTCATGACGGTCGTCAATATGATGTGTACTTAGCGGATTATGAAGCGACCAATTATAAAGATATGGGCAAGCATGCTTCATTGCTCAACTCCTTTGAGCCAAGCTATGCGCAGTCTGATAGAAGGATTAAAGATATTTCCACGGTAGAAGAAGGCATGCGAGCGGCTTGGAATGATGACTACGGTATTGAATTAAAGGTTCCGGCTGGCTGGTCTATGGATAATAAAAATATGGTCTATCAAGATAAAGACGGAGCGTATTTGCAGCTTCGGGTGACTTCTGCCAAGTCTGGAGCAACGGTGAAGGAATGGAGTAATCAGCTCGAAAAGTGGATGCGCGAAACCTTCACAGCAGAGAGCTATCAGCAGGTGGGTTCCTTTACGACGGATATCTCTGGTGAGACGGCCGAGGTGAATGAATTCCGCTATAACTTCGGTGCAGGATGGCAGACCGAGTTTGACGTTCTTTTGCAGAAAAACGGGTATCGCTATTACGCGGAGTATACCTTCCCTGAAGGACAGACTGCAGACCGGGCATGGTTTGAACAGATCATGAAGAGTGTGGAAATTGATTTTGACACGGTAAAAGATAACTTTGGTCAGCTGGATGAAGATCCATATCTGACCGATAAAATGAAGACGATCACGCGGACGTCCAAAACGTATCATTACAGCGTGGATATTCCGCGCTACTGGACGCCGTACAATGACCGATTTGAAAGCTCACCTGTCGTTTATACGTTCACAGGCGGAGACTTCTCTATTGCGGCTACAGAGGACAAGTCGATTGAAATGACGGTTAGTCAGCTGAGAGAGGCATATGCAGAGGCAGCCAAAACTCGAAAAAGCTTCAATCTGATCCGTAGTGAGGAGCTGACCTTTGCAGGGGTGCCTGCGTTCTCTTTTACGTATCATGAAGTGGACAAGGGTGTACCATATACAGGACGTCAGATCGTGTTTGAAAAGAATGGAACAACGTATACGATCACAAGTGGTCTGAACGATGCGAACCGCACGCAAGTGCAGGCAGCCATGTTGGAAAAAGCAGTGAACTCATTTACTTTTATCAAATAAGAATAAAGATGCATAGAAATTGCCGGAGGGTTAGAGAACCTTCCGGTTTTTTTTTTGAGATGAAGTGGAGATGTGTAGAGTAGGAGTGGAGTGCATTAAATGTGAGTGGAATGTCGATGGAAAAAGATGAAAATCATAAACGGTTTTTTCAGGAAAACGTAGAAGAGTGGGTGCAGAAGTGGTACACTATACTAGTTCAGGAGTTATTACTGCTGATTTGATGAATAGAGAGACTGTAGGCCTCGATTTCAGGCAATACAGACATAATGTATAGATATAGCGATACTTGACGTTGACAGCAATGAGGTGTACCTAAACACGGGTACAAGGGAAGAAAACCGGCGTAGGCCGGTATGGGGAGGATCTACATGAAAACAGCAACAATACGAAGAGAAGACGTTGAGCTTCTGGCACCTGCCGGGGACTGGGATTGCATGCGTTCGGCGGTAGCCAACGGGGCGGATGCGATTTTCTTCGGGGTCGAAAAGTTTAATGCACGGGCACGAGCAAACAATTTCCGCATGGACGAGCTGCCGGAGATTATGGCGTTTTTGCACAGTTATGGCGTAAAAGGGTTTCTGACCTTTAATATATTGATCTTTGAAAATGAATTGAAAGATGCCAAGGAACTCATTGATGCCTGCGTAGATGCGGGTGTAGATGCTGTGATCGTGCAGGATCTGGGTCTGGTCAAAATGATTCGTGAGATTTCACCAGACTTCCCGATTCACGGTTCTACTCAGATGACGATTACGTCGCCTGAAGCGGTGGAGTTTACCAAGCCGTTTGACATGGAACGTGTCGTACTCGGACGAGAGAACAATCTGAAGCAAATTCAGAAAATTGGCGACCAAGCGAAACTTCCGATGGAAGTATTTGTGCATGGCGCACTCTGCGTGTCCTATTCGGGTCAGTGTCTGACTTCCGAGATGTGGGGCGGACGTTCTGCGAACCGTGGCGAATGTGCACAGGCTTGCCGTCTGCCGTATGATCTGATGGTAGATGGCGTTCACCAGCCAATGGGTGATGTGGCCTATCTGTTGTCTCCGAAAGATCTGGCAGCCATTGATATCATGCCGGAATTGATTGAAGCGGGCGTAACGTCTTTCAAAATTGAAGGCCGCCTCAAAACGCCAGAGTACGTGGCGAACGTAGTTAGCAAATATCGCAAAGCGATTGACCGTTATTTTGACGGTGACAATACACGGACAAGCAAGGAAGAAATTCGTGAGCTGCAACAGAGCTTCTCGCGTGGATTCACCCATGGTTTCCTGGACGGAACGAATAACAAACAGCTGGTAGACGGCACGTTCCCGAAAAGCCGCGGCGTTTATCTTGGTCGTGTGGATCAAGTATTGCGTGACGGTGTGGTTCTGAAACTGGATGCACCCGTGAAACGTGGAGACGGCATTGTGTTTGACGCTGGTGATCCAACGAAAAAAGAAGAAGGCGGACGTATATATGATGTGCGCCGCAAAGGTGTGAAGATCGAAGGCGAGGCCGGCGAAGGCTGGATCGTGGACATCGTACCGGGCCGCAGTGATGTGGATCTGCGCCGTGTGAAAGTCGGCGACAAAGTGTGGAAAACCAATGACCCCGCGCTCGACAAACGTCTGCGTCAAAGCTTTGAGATCGATAAGCCTTACCGTGTCTTCCCGGTCAAAGTAAAAGTCATCGGCAGCCCGGGCCAGCCGCTCAGCACGTGGTGGACCGACGTGCAGAAGGGAACGACCGTGCGCGTGGATTCGGAGATGGAACTGGACATTGCCCAGAAACGTCCGATGACCCATGAATTGCTCGAGGAGCAATTCGGACGCCTCGGTGGCACCGTGTTCCAGCTGGAGGATCTGGACGTCAATCTGCACGGTGACGTCATCATCCCGATGCGCGAGTTGAACAATATTCGCCGTCAGGCGGTCGAACAACTCGCGGGCGAGCGCCCGAAACCGCCCGTCTACGTGAAACGGGCGGTGGACGTGTACGGCGATGCGGTACAACCGGCATCGCCAGTAGCTCGCGGTCAGGCAGAGCTGACCGCGCTGTGCCGTAGCCTGCCACAAGTGGAGGCAGCGCTGGAAGCGGGCGTCGGCATGATCTACGCCGACTTCGAGTTCATCAAGCAGTTCCCGGCAGCGGTGGAAGCTGTGCATGCCGCAGGCCGCAAAATCGCGCTGGCAACGCCGCGTATTCATATGCCTGGCGAGAATGGATATCATAACAACATCCTGCGTCTGGAGCCGGATGCGGTACTCGTACGCAACACAGGTGCGTTGTACTTCTACCTGCGTCACCGCAGAATGAACCCGGACGCGAAGCATCCGCAGCTGATCGGTGACTTCTCCTTGAATATTGCCAATCACAAGGCCGTGGAACTTTTCCTGGAAGCAGGTTGTGACTGGATTACACCATCGTATGACCTGAACATTCAACAGATGGTTGATCTGCTGGGCAACTCTCGTACAAGTCAGACCGAAGTGGTCATCCATCAGCATCTGCCGATGTTCCATACAGAGCACTGCGTATACTGTACGTTTATGAGTGAAGGAACGGATTATACAAACTGTGGCCGTCCTTGTGAAGAAAAACGTGCATCCCTGCAAGACCGAATTGGTATGTCTCACCCGGTACGCGTGGATGAAGGCTGCCGTAACACGGTGTATAACGCAGTAGAGCAGTCTGGCGCTGAATACTTGACTAACTTTATGGATCTGGGTGTATCCCGTTACCGGGTAGAGTTCCTGGAAGAGACACCGGAGCAGGTGAAGGAGGTTATCGACCTGTACAACCGTGCACTGCGCGGCGAGATCAGCGGTACGCAAGTATGGAAAACCCTGAAAGCAACGAACCAATTAGGCGTTACACGCGGCCAACTGGTGAAATAATAAGCAACCCCAATCTCTGCTTTACGGAGCTCTTGGGGTTTTTTCTATAAAAAAAGCGACATCGGCAACCAAGGAGGTGTGAGGCGTGGCTCCATTTACGATGATGGATATTAAATTGCTGTGCGGGGTCACGGCATTTAAACACGGTGAAGAATATCAACAGTCAGGCAGGATTGGCAAGCTAGCTGTGATTGAAGACGGACGTCATTACCAAGCCGTTGTCCGGGGAACAGAAGCCTACCAAGTCAAGGTTGATCTAGATGAGGCGGGGGAGATTGAAGCACATTGCAATTGCCCGGCCTATGGCAACTACTATGACTATTGCAAACATATCGCAGCTGTTCTACTCGCTATTCATGAACATACGGACACTTCCGATCTATCCGACAGCAGAGGCAATACATCTAAAGTAGGCACACTGGTCGAAGAGCAGACATGGGAGCGGCCTTATTCAACTCCATCATCATCTGCATGCAGGGTAGAGGCACAGCAGCAACCGCATCAGCACCAACCGGAACAAACGCAGCGTCAAAGGCCGCAGACGTTGTCCCCTTCTCCTTTTGCCCAGGCAGGTCGTCCGAGTTCGGCTTCAGGCTGGGGACGCTCGGCGGACAAACCGTCCTACCGCACGGCAGACCAGATTTTGTCCATGTTTGCGAAGGATCGCAGATTGCCACATGAACGGGAGCATAAATACACAGCACCCGTCACTCGCTCCGTGTTGCGAGAAGAGCTACAGGTACAGTTTATATGCAAACTGGTGCATGTTTCTCGTGGTGGAGCCAAGCTGGCACTTGAATTAAAAGTAGGCAATAAAAGGCACTATGTTGTGCAAAAGGTGAAGCAGTTCCTGAACTGTATCGAGAAGGGTGAGCCCATGTCCTTCACCAAGCTGTTCCATTATGACCCGCTAATGCATGTATTTCGTGCCCAAGATCAAGCGATCCTATCGATGCTCATTCGCATGAGACAAAGTGAAGAGGCATATCGTGAGTCCATCTCCGGATATTTGGGTGCTTCGGACGGAAGGGATATCCTGATTGCGCCCATCGTGTGGAAGCCTTTGCTGGAGCTGCTTTTGCAGGTGGACAGCCGGATGGAGGGTACAGGGCTGGCGAACGGACCGCTGATCATAAGCGAAGGGGCATTGCCTTTATTTTACCGGATCGCGGAGGGGGTTAATGAGGGTTATCAGCTGGAGGTGTCGGGACTGCGCGAACTGATCCTGCTTCCGGCGTATGATGCGGTGGTTGTTGAAGGGCAGCTCTATATGTTGGAACCCATGCAGATACGAAGTCTGGAAGATCTGAGTAGTGCGCTCACTTCTTATGGCATTAAAGAGAGCATTGATATTTCTTCACAGCAGGTGGATGAGTTCGTGCAGCATGTTGTTCCGGAACTACGTATGCTGGGGCATCTATCGATTGATTCCCGTGTGCGTGAACAGATTGCTGAACCCGAGTTGTCACCGAAGCTGTACATCGACTTTTACCGGGAACGCATTACAGCACGTCTGGAATTCGATTATGGCGTCATGGTCATTAACCCGCTTGCAGAGTATTTGATCAATGAGGAAGAGAAGAAAGTAATCTTGATCCGCGAACGTTTCAAAGAACGAAATCTGATTGAGAGACTGGACCGCTCTTTCCTGGAGCGGGAGGGAAGTGTCTGGGCAAGCGAACGTGAGGACGCCATCTATGATGTGATGTATCACCTGTTGCCTGAGCTGGAGAAGCTGGCCGATATCTACATGCCGAATGCTGTGAAAGCGATGATGCCAACGTATCCGGTACCGCCGAAGGTTCGCGCTGATCTGGGAAGAGGACTGGACTGGCTTGAGATTTCCTTCGAGATGGAAGGCGTGGATGAGCAAGAGTTGCAGGAACTGATGCGCAGCATTGTGGAAAAGAAAGCTTTTTTCCGACTGCGAAGCGGTGTCTTCCTGTCACTTGAGAATGAAGGCGCGAGCAGCTTTGCTCATATGGCTGACGCGCTTGGTCTGGAATCGAAGGATATCCAGAGCAGCCATATCCGGCTGCCTGCTGTAAGGGCTCTGCAACTCCCGGATAGAGATGAGGTTTCCGGTCATGTGAAATGGGGAGGTTCGCTCAAACGTTTCCTCGATGATCTGCGTGATCCTGAGCGAATGGATTTCCCTATACCACAGACTTTGGCTCCTGTGCTGCGGGATTACCAGGCAACTGGTTATCAGTGGCTTCGTACACTTGCACATTACCGGTTTGGTGGCATTCTGGCCGATGATATGGGATTGGGGAAAACACTGCAGAGTATCGCCTACATCACCGCATCGTTACAGGAGAGACCTGTGTATGAGCAGGGACAAGCGGCAGGGGCGTCAGCTGATGCAGGCAACACCATCTCTAATGATTGGATCATGAATGAGCCTCAGCAGGCTTACTTGGCCAACACCACTGGAACGATAGATGACGCTTGGCACACCTCGGAGCAGGAGGGGCTGACGATTCGTACGCGAATGTCGCATCCGCCTGTACTGGTTGTCGCGCCTGCTTCATTGACATACAACTGGGAGAATGAATTTGCACGATTTGCTCCGCATCTGAACGTACTGATCGCCGCAGGACAGAAGGAGGAGCGTGCCAGCATGCTGGCGGGTATGGACAAGGCGGATGTGATCGTGACATCGTACCCGCTGCTGCGCCGTGACCTGGATACGTATCTGGGACGAACCTTCCATACCTTGATTCTGGACGAGGCACAGGCGATCAAAAATGCATCGTCTCAGACGGCGCAGGCAGTCAAACAGATTCAGGCGCCGCGCCGATTTGCTCTGACAGGCACACCCGTTGAGAATTCTCTGGATGAACTGTGGTCTATTTTTGAAGCCGTATTCCCGGGACTGTTCCCTAGCTACAGAAGGTTCCGTGACCTGCCGCCCGAACGTATCTCGCGCATGGTGCGTCCGTTCATTCTCCGCCGCCTGAAAAAGGACGTGTTGGAAGAACTGCCAGATCGGATTGAGACAGTGCAGCGCTCCGAGCTGACGGTGGAACAGAAAAAGCTGTATGCAGCTTATCTTTCCCAGCTTCAGGATGAAACCTCAAAGGATATGGAAGAGAACGGATTTCAGAAAAATCGGATTAAAATTTTGGCAGGCATTACCCGTCTGCGCCAGTTATGCTGTCACCCGGCACTTTTTGTGGATGGATATCAAGGGGATTCCGGTAAAATGGAACAACTGTTGCAGACAGTTCAAGACTGTTTGTCCGCTGGCAAACGTATTCTGATCTTCTCCCAGTTTGCAAGTATGCTTCATCTTATTCGTCAGACTCTTACGGCACAGGGAAACAACCTGTTTTATCTGGACGGACAAACTCCTGCACAGAGCCGTGTAGAGATGTGCCGCAGATTTAACGAGGGAGAAGCCGAGTTGTTCCTCATTTCACTCAAAGCTGGCGGAACCGGACTTAACCTCACAGGAGCAGATACCGTTATTTTGTATGATTTGTGGTGGAATCCCGCGGTGGAGGAACAGGCGATTGGACGAGCACATCGGATGGGACAGAAACAGGTGGTTCAAGTCATTCGTCTCGTGACCGAGGGCACCATTGAGGAGAAAATTCTGGAGTTGCAACAACGTAAGAAAGATTTGATTGCCGAGGTGATTGAACCGGGCGATGGAGGAACAACGACATTATCAGAGCAGGATATTCGCGAATTGTTGATGGTATAGAGAAAACTTGTTTTTTTATGCAACGATTGTCAAAAAATGTGGTAATATATAGAGAAATGCACCGCTTTTACCAACCTGATTCATTGTTTAATCCCTTTCTATTTTATTCATACCTTATTGATCCAGCCAAAGGAGTGTTTCCTATACGTATCCGCAAAGCAATTATTCCAGCCGCCGGGCTGGGGACCCGGTTTCTGCCTGCCACTAAGGCCATGCCGAAAGAAATGCTGCCCATCGTGGACAAGCCAACCATTCAATACATTATTGAGGAAGCCGTTGCTTCCGGAATTGAAGATATTATTATCGTAACAGGGAAAGGGAAACGGGCGATCGAGGATCACTTTGATTACTCCTTTGAACTTGAACAGAATCTGGCAGACAAACAGAAGTGGGATCTGCTTAACGAAGTGCGTAAACCTTCCGAGATGGCTGATATCCATTATATTCGGCAAAAGGAACCGAAAGGACTTGGCCACGCCATCTGGTGTGCCCGCAAGTTTATTGGCAACGAGCCGTTTGCCGTCCTGCTCGGGGACGACATTGTTGAAGCGGATCACCCATGCTTGCAGCAGATGATTGAAGTCTATGACGAGCTGCAATCCCCCATCGTCGGCGTGCAACCTGTTGATTGGAGTGAGGTATCCCGTTACGGTATTATTGACGGAGAGATGTTAACACGTACAGATGAGCGCGTTTTCCGGGCACGCCGTTTGATTGAAAAGCCCAAAACGGAGGATTCTCCTTCCAATCTGGCGATCATGGGGCGTTATATTCTTACTCCAGACATTTTTGAAATATTGGGTAGACAATCCGTCGGTGTAGGCGGAGAGATTCAACTGACCGATGCCTTGTCACGTCTGAATGAACAACGCCAGATTCTCGCATATCATTTTGATGGTCTGCGCCATGATGTGGGCGAGAAGCTAGGTTTTATTGAAACGTCCATCCATTATGCGTTACAGCGTCCCGATCTGCGGGATGATTTGTTGAAGTATCTGAAAGACATCCTCGGGAATCACTAACCAGAATCAATGGTTGACTTATATGCTATTACCGCAGTATCTAGTTTCTATTTTTTGAGTGTCGATCCCCAGCCCAACCCAGCCGATGTACAATGCTTCGGCTGGTTTTTTGTGTCTGCATGACAGAGGCGAATGAACAAACACTTGAAGGGCAACTCACATATACATAATCAAAATGAAGAAATACTGTCAAAGGCAGACCGGGGGGATGACATGAAGCTAATTCCGCTGTTTATGAAGGATGCTGCTATACTAGAACCGAAAGTATACGGGGATCATCGCGGATATTTCATGGAAAGTTATAATGAGCAAATTCTACTGGATCATGGGATACACCATGCGTTTATTCAGGATAATCAATCCTTGTCGGCTGAGGCGGGTGTGCTGCGAGGACTTCACTATCAGCTTCATCCGAAAGCACAGACCAAGCTGGTGAGAGTAATATCGGGTGCCATTTACGACGTGATTGTAGATATACGTAAACAGTCGCCAACCTTCGGACAATGGAAGGGTGTCATACTCAGCGAACATAATCAGCGTCAGCTCTTGGTTCCTCAAGGATTTGCCCATGGGTTCTGCACACTAATCCCGCGTACACAGGTGGTTTACAAAGTGGATGCATTTTATTCGCCTGAACATGACCGTGGCATTCTATGGAATGATCCCGAACTTGCCATCGATTGGCCTGTAACGGAACCGATTTTATCGGATAAAGATCAGAAGCATCCCCTGCTTAGGGATGCAGAACTGAATTTTGACTAATGACAAGAACATTCAGGAACGATCCATATCTGGAGGCAGAGGGAGAGAGACAGCATGAAATTACTGGTTACCGGCGGGGCTGGCTTTATCGGCAGCAACTTTGTGTTATATATGCTTCGGGAACATCCGAATTACGAAATCATTAATGTAGATGCATTGACATATGCGGGCAACCTGGAAAATCTGCAGTCGATTGAGTCCAATTCGCGGCATACCTTCATTAAAGCTGACATTTCAGATGTGCAGCAGATGGAGGACATTTTTGCTCAAGGTATTGATGTCGTTGTGAATTTCGCCGCTGAATCCCATGTGGATCGCAGTATTCTGGTTCCAGATGTTTTTGTCCGCACAAATGTCATGGGCACACAGGTACTGCTGGATGCAGCGAAGAAATATCAGATCACCAAATTCGTACAGGTTTCAACGGATGAGGTGTATGGCTCACTTGGAGCGACAGGACTTTTTACGGAAGAGACACCTTTGGCACCCAATAGCCCTTATTCTGCGAGCAAGGCTGGAGGTGACCTGCTCGTCAGAGCTTATCACGAAACCTTCGGTTTACCTGTCAATATTACACGTTGCTCCAACAACTATGGTCCATTTCAATTTCCAGAGAAGCTTATTCCGCTCATCATCTCCCGTGCTTTGAATGATGAAGCCATTCCTGTATATGGGGATGGTCTGAATATTCGTGACTGGCTTTATGTTGAAGATCACTGTCATGCCATTGATTTGGTTATTCATCAGGGTAAATCAGGAGAGGTATACAACATAGGCGGTAACAATGAACGCACCAATATTCACATTGTCGAGACTGTGCTACAACAGCTGAGCAAACCGCCTGGTCTGATCCAATATGTACAGGATCGTCTGGGTCATGACCGGCGTTACGGGATAGATCCAACGAAGTTGGAGAACGAACTTGGCTGGAAACCGGTGCATCATTTTGAAACGGGTATTAAAGCAACCATCCAATGGTATCTGAAGAACCAGGAATGGATGGCTAGAGTGCATTCCGGTACGTATCAGGATTATGTGAAACTCCAGTATGGTAAACGAATGGGTGATTCGGACGCATGAAGTATCGAATTATGGTAACAGGAGCCGCGGGGCAGCTTGGGTATGATGTTGTAAAAACTTTTGGTTCGGACGGCCATCACGTACTGGGATGTGACCGGGAGCAGATGGACATTACGGATCAGCAGCAATGTAAAGATCTTATCGGTGCTTTCCGGCCTGATATTATTATTCACTGTGCTGCTTACACTGCGGTGGATCAGGCCGAATCTGATATCGATACGGCGTTCTCAATTAATGCTGCAGGTACGCGGAATATAGCAGTTGCAGCCGAGAAGGTGAAAGCCAAGCTGGTCTATATCAGTACAGACTATGTTTTTGACGGGATGGGTAACACCCCTTATCAGGAGTACGATGAGACGAATCCACAAAGTGTATACGGCACATCCAAGCTCGCCGGAGAACGGCTGGTTCAGAGTCTGAGCACACGGTGGTTTATTGTCCGGACATCATGGGTGTTTGGCAGTCATGGCCATAATTTTGTCAAAACGATGCTGGATCTGATGGGAAAACGCCCTCAGCTTCAAGTTGTTCATGATCAGCAGGGGGCACCTACGTATACGGTGGATCTTGCTCGTCTGATCGCTGAACTGGCTGTATCCGAAAAATATGGCATTTATCATGCTTCCAATGCGGGAAGCTGCACATGGTTTGAGTTTGCACAGGCGATTGCCGAGGAAGCAATTCAACATGGGTTTTTTCAAGCGACAGCCCAGATAGCTGAAATTGTATCGTGCACTACGGCTGAGTATCCACGTCCGGCTTCTCGTCCAGCGTATTCCGTGATGGATCATATGGGGATTCGTACGAATAGGCTTCAAGCCATGAGACCTTGGAGAGAAGCGCTGATTGCATTTTTACATGAGCTGGATACGGAGTAGACGAACTGAAATAAGATTCTTTGCAAGATGCTGGATCCTTAATCGTTTTTCGTTGCATTTTGTTATCGTATCTTACAGTCTTAGAGTCGCCTTGGGGCGGCTTTTTGTTTTGCTTATGTTTTATTCGGGTAGTTAGTTACCAAAATGCAATGTGACATATAAGGATGTGTGGATGATATGAAACGTATTGCCGCCGTTTTGACATTGTTGCTCGTTACTGTGGGGACACTCTTTTGGGCGCATGATAGCCAGAGTGAGGAGCAGCGCGACGGATTTACGAATTATCGATTAATTGCCCATGCGATGGGAAGCATTCGGGAACAGCCCTACACCAATGCGTATGAAGCTATGATTGCCAATTATGAAAAAGGTACACGCGTATTTGAAATTGATTTCATGCTTACTTCGGATCGCGTAGCTGTAGCCAGACATGAGTGGACGGCCAATATGAGCAAAATGCTGGGACAGGATGAAGAGTTGCCAGAGCATAAACAGGCCGGAGTACTCACCCATGATGAATTTATGAATACACCGATTCTGGGTATTTATCAGCCAATGGACGCCGATGGAGTTATGAACGTATTGTCCAAATATCCGGATATGTACATCGTGACGGATACCAAAGAGCAAAAGGATGAAGATATCCAGCAAGTGCTCCAATCGTTGGTCGATGCGGCGAAGAAACATGATCCGTCTGTTCTAAGCCGGGTTGTTGTACAAATATATAATGAACCGATGCTTGAAAAGGTAAAAGAAGTTTACAGCTTCCCCTCGATCATCTACACGTTATACGCTACACAAGATACAGAGGGCCAGGTTGTCGATTTTGTACAAAATAATGATATTGATGCCGTAACGATGCCGGAATATAAAGTGAACCAGAACTTCGTTGCCGAGCTGAAGAAGGCCGGAGCCGTTACGTATGTGCATACCATTAATGATACCCGGCAGGCGGCCAATTATGAAAAGTGGGGCGTGTACGGTGTGTATTCGGACATCTTGACCGAGCAAGAAATGGAAGAGATGAATTCAAGATTTGCCTGGAAACCTTAAAAAGATCAAGACTCAAAAAAACCTCCTAGAAAAAATCAAAAAGACTCAAAAAAGATTCGTCCTCCAGAACACAGACTTTTTAGGAATGGAAACAACTAAAAGTCTGTGTTTTTCTGTTCGCCTTTTATACGAACATTGACACCTGTTGTCTGCTGACTTAGACTTAGTTTACAAGCTTTTTAGGATGCAGAAGAACCTCTGGAGGAATGTTCGTTGATAGACATGATTAAGCAGTGGAGACACGTATTCAAACTCGACCCAGACCGGGAAATTACGGATGAGGCACTGGATCAATTATGCATGTCGGGAAGTGATGCAATTATCGTTGGCGGATCGTCAGGAATTACGTATGAAAATACAGTAGATCTGATGTCCCGTGTGCGTCGTTATGAACTGCCCTGTGTGCTGGAAGTATCCGATTTGGAGGCGGTTGTGCCTGGGTTTGACGGTTATCTGATCCCATTGGTACTGAACACAACGGACAGCAGGTGGATTATTGGACAACACCAGCAAGCTATTGAGCGTTATGGTTATCTGATCCCGTGGGATTTGCTGATTACCGAGGGGTATATTGTGCTTCATGCGGACTCAACTGTGGCGAGGTTAACCGGAGCAGATACTCAACTGACTACAGAGGCTGCGGTTGCCTATGCGCAAGCTGGAGAGCGACTGCTCCATCTGCCCATTATATATATGGAGTACAGCGGAACATTTGGTGATATGGAACTTGTAGGTGAGACACACAGACAATTGGAGCGGGCACACCTCATATATGGCGGTGGAATCGATACGGCGGAGAAAGCGGGACAAGCTGCTCAAGTAGCGGATACCGTTGTTGTTGGCAATATTGTGTATAGCAATTTAAGCCAAGCGCTGGAGACGGTAGAAGCCGTGAAAGGTAATGCCTAACCGGTTTAGTTTACCATTCCCCACATCCCCTTTGAATCTGTTAAAATAGAACTTTGTCCCTTTATTGATTTAATTTCAATTCATTTAAGTAATAATGCTTTCAGATTTTCTAAATCTCCTACCCTATCCACACAGTATAAGGAGACTACGTTTACACGTGAACGGAGAGGACAGAGATAAGCTGGTGAAGCGGAGCGTTCGCCTTTATTACCGGATATTCACCTCTAGGAAATAGTTTTAAAAAATCCGGGAATAACAGCGACTGAAAGCTTACTCTGTCCTCGGAGTGACCAGTGTAACCCAAAGCATCCTTATACGACCAACCAATGAAAGGAGCATGCATGCATGCAACCTGTAAATATACATGACGCCGTAGCGAGGCTCAATACTCCCCAGCGTCAAGCCGTAGAGGCAACGGATGGACCGCTGCTGATTATGGCTGGCGCGGGCTCGGGCAAAACCCGGGTGCTGACACACCGGATCGCTTATCTGATCGCAACACGGAAAGCACCCCCGTGGGGCATTTTGGCGATTACGTTTACGAATAAAGCCGCTCGGGAGATGCAGGATCGGGTATCCCAACTCGTAGGTGGTTCTCAGGGCCGCGATATTTGGGTATCCACGTTTCACTCCATGTGTGTGCGTATTTTGCGCCGTGACATTGAACGTATTGGGTTTACATCGAATTTTAGCATTTTGGACTCATCGGATCAGTTATCCGTCATTCGCAGTTGTATGAAGGATCAGAATATTGATACCAAAAAGTTTGAACCCAAAGCTGTTCAAGCGATGATGAGCACAGCCAAAAACGAACTGATCAGCCCGGAGCAATATGAGAAGCAGGCAGGCGATTATTTTGAAGGCATTGTAGCGAAGGTGTACACGATGTACCAGCGCCGCTTAAGAGCCAATAACTCGCTCGACTTTGATGACCTGATTATGGCAACGATTCAACTGTTCAAAGAAGTGCCGGAAGTACTCGACTTTTACCAAAAGAAATTCCAGTACATTCACGTCGATGAGTATCAGGATACGAACCGTGCACAGTACATGTTGTGCCGCATGCTGGCTGACAGCCATCACCGCATCTGCGTGGTAGGGGATAGTGACCAGTCGATCTATCGCTGGCGTGGAGCGGATATTACCAATATCCTGAATTTTGAAAAAGACTACCCGGAAGCACAGACGATCCTGCTCGAGCAGAATTATCGCTCCACTTCCAACATCCTGAATGCGGCGAATGAAGTGATTGGCCTCAATACAGGCCGTAAACCGAAGAAGTTGTGGACGGACAAAGAGGGCGGTTCGAAGATCAAAGTTTACCGTGCGGACTCTGAGCATGATGAGGGGTATTTTGTAACCTCTGAGATTAGTAAAAATGTGAAGAACGGCAAATCCTATCAACACCATGCCATTTTGTATCGTACCAATGCCCAGTCCCGGGTGATCGAGGAAATTCTGATCAAGTCGGACATTCCCTATCAGATTGTCGGTGGTATCAAGTTCTATGATCGGAAAGAGATCAAGGATATTTTGGCTTATCTGCGCCTACTGTCCAACCCGGATGATGATATCAGTTTGACCCGGATCATTAATGTGCCGAAGCGCAGCATCGGAGATACGACAGTAGCCAAGCTGGCTGCTGCGGCTGGAGAGCGTGGAATTTCTATTTTCCGTGTGTTACAGGTCGTAGATGATCTTGGGTTTGCTGGCCGTACGCGTAACGCACTCGTAGAGTTCTATGACATGATCGCTGCGCTTCACCAAATGGTGGAATATTTGTCTGTTACCGAACTGACCGAGAAAATTCTTGAGATGAGTCAATATCGCCTTGAGATGCAAAATGAAAATACACTCGAATCTCGTGCACGGCTAGAGAACATTGATGAGTTCCTGTCGGTAACGATGGAATTTGAGAAAAATAATGAAGACAAAACGCTCGTTTCGTTCCTCACTGATCTGGCACTCATTGCAGACATCGATAGCATGAACGATGACGAAGAGGATCAGAGCGATGCCGTTACCCTGATGACCATGCACAGTGCGAAAGGTCTGGAGTTCCCGGTTGTCTTTATCGTGGGTATGGAAGAGGGCGTCTTCCCGCACAGCCGGGCTTTTATGGACAACGAAGAGTTGGAAGAAGAACGTCGTCTTGCGTACGTAGGGATTACACGGGCTGAGGAGCAGTTATTCCTCTCGTGTGCGCAGATGCGGACATTGTTTGGACGTACAACGGCGAACCCGCCATCCCGTTTCCTGGACGAAATTCCGGATGAACTTAAGGAAGATACCTCGATTGCGCGAGATCGGTATCGTCGTGGGTCGAGTTCGGGCGGCGGCTCATATGGTGGACGTGGCCTGGGCTCAAGTGGTGGAAGCAATTTCGGTGGCGGTGCGAGTGCATCCAAGCTGTTTGAACAGCAGAGCCGGAGCGGTTCATCCGCAACTGCGTCAGGGCCAACATCCCGAGTGACTACGAGCACCTCCCGTCCCACATTTGCAGCACCAGCGTCAGCTTCGAAGGCTGTCTCTTCCGACAGTGCGTCAGGATTCAAGGCAGGCGATAAAGTGCAACATGGCAAATGGGGAACAGGTACCATTGTTGCTGTCAAAGGCAGTGGTAATGATACCGAGCTGCAGATTGCATTCCCGGCCCCGGTTGGCGTGAAACGTCTGCTGGCTGGATTTGCCCCAATTACCAAAGTAGAATAAGAATGAAACCGCCTATTGCCTAATCTTGAGCTGACATGAGATTTGATTCTGCCATGTTCGATTATCGCAATAGGCATGTTTTTTCTACATATATTAAATAAACGGAGGGATGGCCCGTATGGACCCGATGCACCGGATGGAGCAACTTGTTACCGAGCTGAACCAGCATAATTATCAGTACTACACGATGGATCAGCCACAGATCAGTGATAAGGAGTATGACCTTCTGTATGATGAACTGGTTACACTGGAGCAGGAGAGCGGTATGGTATTGCCGGATTCTCCCACACAACGTGTAGGGGGCGAATTGCTTAAGGGATTCAACCCGCATCGTCATTTATCCCCATTATGGAGTTTGGACAAAGCGCAGAACATTGAACAGCTACGCAGCTGGAATACGCGTGTATTAAAGCTGGTGAATGACTATAACAGCAAAAACCCGGATAACCCGTTGCCTGACCCAGGTTACGTCATTGAGCTGAAATTTGATGGGTTAACCTTGAACCTGACCTATACTAACGGTGAACTGGTGCAGGCATCTACACGCGGAAACGGAACGGTGGGCGAGGGCATTTTGGCACAAGTCAAAACCATTAGGTCTGTTCCGCTCAAAATTCCGTATACTGGCGGTACGCTTGAAGTGCAAGGAGAGGGCATTATGAACCTTTCCGTGTTGAACCGATATAATGAGACGGCTGCCGAGCCGCTCAAGAACGCACGAAATGCAGCGGCAGGAGCGCTGCGCAATTTAAATCCAAAAACGACCGCTGAGCGTCGGTTGAATGCTTATTTCTATAACATTGGATACTCGGACGACATTCAGTTTTCGAATCATCAGGAGATGATGGACTTCTTGCGCGAGAACCGTTTTAAAGTTAATCCATCACTCACCTACTTCCATGAATTTGATGACGTTATGGAGCAGCTCGAAGCAATTCAGGAAAACCGGGGACAGCTTGATTATCTGATCGACGGAGCAGTTATTAAGCTAACCGATATGCGTACTCGTGAGGTGCTGGGCTACACGGACAAGTTCCCGCGCTGGGCAGTTGCCTACAAGTTTGAAGCAGAAGAGACAACTACGGTACTAAACGAAGTTGTGTGGAATGTTGGCCGTACAGGCAAAGTAACCCCGCTGGCGCGGGTAGAAGCGGTTGAACTTGCTGGAGTTACTGTACAAAATTGTACGCTGAACAATGTGGGGGATATCGAGCGTAAAAACCTGAAGTATGCACTGGGTTCCCGCGTCTTCATTCGCCGCTCCAATGATGTTATCCCGGAGATTCTCGGCAAAGTGACCGAAGAGAATGATGGGGAAGAGATCATATATCCAGAGCAATGCCCGGCATGTGGATTCCCATTGGAGCAGCGCGGAGCGCATTTGTTCTGTAACAACAAACTGGCATGTAAACCTCAGACCGTTGCTCGTATTTCCCATTTTGCCTCCAGAGACGCGATGGACATCGAGACCTTCAGTGAGAAAACAGCGATTCAGTTATATGATGAATTGAATGTGCGTGAACCGGCTGATCTGTATACACTGCAGTTTGATGATTTGGTGAAGCTGGAGCGATTTGGCGAAAAGAAAGCGAGCAACCTTCTCGCTGCGCTAGAGCAGAGTAAAGACCGAGACCTGGCTTCGTTCCTGTATTCCTTGGGTATCCCGAACACAGGCAAATCAACCACACGTATGCTGGCTGAGCATTATCGTGATCTGCACGCGATCATGAACGCTACCGCGGAGGAATTGGTGGAACTGCCAGATGTGGGTGGTATTGTAGCAGAGAGTATCGTTAACTTTTTTGCTGATCCGTTCACACAGGCTGCTATTGAGAAGATGCTGAACCTGGGTGTGAAAGCACAGGCACCAGAAGCTCCAGCTGTTGTTGTTGAGGACTCCTTCTTTAGCGGTAAAACAGTGGTACTCACAGGAACACTGCATCAATTGACGCGTGAAGAAGCAACGCAGAGACTTGAAGCACTTGGTGCGAAGGTAACGGGAAGTGTGTCGAAAAAGACAGACCTGGTCATTGCCGGAGAGAAGGCAGGCAGTAAATTAACAAAGGCCCATGATCTCGGTATTCCGACCATCGAGGACGAGAATGAACTGGTACGTCTGCTGAATCCATAGAAAGTGAATATTAACGGGTGCTGTGTCTGCTTTGTTATGGTGAATAATAAAGCGGGTGTCAAACCACTTGTAAATAAGGAAGCCTCCAGAAACACGCATGTCGTGTCAGGAGGCTTCTTTTTTATGTGTCAGGAGGTATAGCGGGGATAGGGTAACACACTGTGTTTAGCTCTCCCGGAATCTTATGAACCAGTAATATCCGGAAAACGCTGAGACGCACCGGATAACCAAGCATCTTTGTCGTATCCCCGTTCTTCCCAGTATCCAATATGCTCGCTGTCAATGACTTCAATACGATTCAACCACTTGACCGATTTGTAGGCATACATCTGTGGAATAACGAGCCTTACCGGACCGCCAAGGTCTGCCGGAATAGGTTTACCGTCATGCATAACCGCAATTATAATATCATCCATTTGTGCCTGCTCCAGCGTGATGGCATCGGTGTATACTCCGTCGCCAGAATAAAATTTGATGCTGTGCGCTCCAGATTTCACACCAGCTTTCTCCAGAAAATGCTTCAGGGGTATGCCTTCCCATGTATTCTTATACACGGACCAGCCAGTAACACAGTGAAAGTCACTGACTTGCACGGTGCGTGTGAGCTTGACGAACTGCTCCCAATTCCAGATCTGTGCTCGTTCCACAAGTCCATCTACGCGAAATGACCAATTTGCATTGGAGAAGGATGGGATGGGTGTAACCGTGTATACACGAAAGTGACCTTCCGCTCCGCCTCCAATCGGAGGAGAAGAAGCGGATAATGGTTGAGGCAATGGAACCATCTGATTGGGATCATTCTCGAGCATGCTGTCGATGCTGTTATCAAACTTGAGGTTTTTACCAACCCACGATACAAAAGTAGGCCCAAGAGTCACGGCGAGCCCTAAGCCAACAGCTGAACGAATGAATGCTCGACGGGTGTATACCGGCTGTGGTTTTTCAAAAAGTTGTGTTGTACTGCTTTTACTAAAGTCTTGATTCTTCTGCATAGCAGACATGGCTGCTGGTGTATTGCGTGTTTCCGACTCATCTTCATTAGAGGAGTGAATGTTCGGATTGGACACCCTTGGTATCTGTGCTGAAGATTCATCGACTTGAATCGAACGGCGAGTAGAGTCTTTTAACCATCGGGTACGTGTGATGGAGTGGTAGATGATATAAGGCAGACCAACCCATGTGAGCAGATCATGGATCAGCAGCGCAGCGTTGGACCACCGGGGACCTGCCAGCTTGAACTGCCATAAGACAATACCGGATAATAACCACCCGATCAGAAGCGCAAGCACGATGATCGTATTTGCTTTTTGCCATGGCTTATTGCGAAGCTGCTTCCAATGCTTACTGGCCAAAAATAAGTAATACACTACAGGGGCAAGCATGGCGAGACCTACTGCGATATGTAACCATTTTAACCAGACACGTCCGATACCCAGAGTTTCACGCCAGAAACCGCCAATGAGTATAAGACCAGTAATGGCGAGAATAACAACGATCCAGGCATTCCAGGCATGAATGGAAACCAGCTTTTTGCCATAACCTTTGCGCATTCTTTTTAACCACTGTTTCAAGTTTGTTCACCTCGAGTCATGGATTTGAGTCCAAAATTGCCGGTCAAGAGCCAAAA
Organism: Paenibacillus sp. TSA_86.1; assembly: GCF_052691815.1. Classification (NCBI taxonomy): domain Bacteria; kingdom Bacillati; phylum Bacillota; class Bacilli; order Caryophanales; family Paenibacillaceae; genus Paenibacillus; species Paenibacillus sp. TSA_86.1. The sequence continues at coordinate 300,451 of NZ_JBQZGE010000006.1, forward strand.
GCATAATTGATGTGCAATTCAGATCATTCACTTAGCAGATTTAGAAAGAGCATATTGTACCTGGGTGATGATGTTACTGTGTCTACTATTCATTAAGCATGTGCAGTATCTTGGAGTTCTTCCTTTAATTTAAGATACCTTATTATAAAGTTTTTGGATCACTTACTTCAAATTAAAAAGAGCAGATTTCAGCTATATATTAGCTATATAGATGAATATGAAAAAAGTTAAATAAAGTACTTGCTTAATGAACGACAGCATGATATATTATTTCTTGTCGCTTCAAACGAACGAAAGTCGAATAGCTTTGAAGATAGACAGAAAAGTAATGTTGACAGAAACCTTGTTAACATGATATGATAAGTTTCCTGTCCAGTTGACATGAGTTGACAAAAGATAGGCGAACAAGTTCCTTGAAAACTGAACAAATGGATAGTAACTTTTGATTTATAATGAATCGTCAGATTCAAAATGAGCTTATCGCTCTTTTCAATACCCCGATGAGTTGGACAGCGTTTAACGACGCTGAACCAATTCATCTTTATTGGAGAGTTTGATCCTGGCTCAGGACGAACGCTGGCGGCATGCCTAATACATGCAAGTCGAGCGGACTTGAAGAGAAGCTTGCTTCTCC
>NZ_JBQZGE010000007.1:0-239120 GCF_052691815.1 Paenibacillus sp. TSA_86.1
ATGATTTAGTAAAAGTAAAAAAGCCCGCAATGTGCAGGGCTTTTTTTTGTTTTGTATTTGACCTAAGTGTTAGATCAGTTTGTGTGAAAGGCTACAGCAGTGCTGAGGCTGAAGGAACAACGTGTTTGAAAACGTGTTGATTAACCTCATAAACCGTTAAGGTTAGACAAAAAAAGCTCCTTTTCTGTTTTGGCAGATAGGAGCTTTTTTATATTTAATCGACTATTTGAATACGATTTATAAATGCAACCTGTATTAATATCTTTCCAAGATCGTCTGAGTCTTCAGACCATCAACAGGGATTAGCCAATTTTTATTTTGAAGCAGTTGCAGCAGCTGGCTACGTAGACCGGAAACCGCTGCTGAATCATCTGTTTTGAACGAAACCTCGACGAGATTCTCCGTACCTGTGCCTGCCGCGTTGCGGATTGGCCATACTTCCAGGGTAAGCTCCTGACCGTTCCACGTGCCTTCATAACGTTGGAAGGAGATTGGGCCATAGGCACGGGCCTGTGTAAGCTGTTGTTTGCCCCAGTGGGAGGCAGACCAGTTTTTTAATTTACCGGGCAGCTTGTCCAATAGCAGGTTCAAAGCGTTTTTCTCCGAAGGGAGTTGGGTACCTGTCGCTGTGGTATCTACTTTTTTCGTATTGGAGAAACTCAGAGTCTGTTTGCCATATCCCCAATCGATTTCGGCCTCGTAGTTATCGTCTGATTTATCGAAGCCTTCCTGGTTGGCAAGGGTCAACGCTGCATCAATATCTCCGTTAATGACAGGATAACGCTTTTTGTAGGTTAACTCATAGTTGTTTTTGTCATCCTTTTTGCGAAAACGAACATTCCAACCCTGAGCATCTAATCCGAGAGCGTTGGTATCAAAGTACTCCACGTTGATGTTTCGTGGTGTGGCATTCAGGCCAAGACTCTGGATAACCTCACTGCGTGGTGTTCCATTAATGTTTAATACAAGCTCCGGCTTCGCCAAGAACTTCACTTCATATGCGGGAACGGCGTTGGCAGCAGCGGAAGCCTGCGGCGTGTCCAGAAATGTCAGTCCACTTCCCAGGGTGACGATGCTTAACATCAACGAGGCAGTTACCTTTTTCCACTTTTTCAAAACCAATCACTCTCCTAATCTGGATTAACGTACAGACCCCACTTTACCGTCCGAGAATGTGAGCTTGATTAACGGAGAGCACCAATTGCGTTAACCCTGCATAGATTTCATGAATGGCCAGCGATAGTTTATATAGGTTCAAGCGATAGGCTGATGCATCACAGGCGGCGTGACCATGAGCTCTCGCAGCACTTCGATGAACCGATTGACCTGAACAGAAGGGTGACGATCCCTGTTGTGCACGGTGTAGATATGACGTGGTGCCTGCTCTCCCGGAATGGGAAGCACATGAATCATATCTTGCCGCTCTTCCCACTGTACGGCCATTCGCGACATGAACGAGATATGACCGCCGAGTAGAACGAGCTGTTTGATGGCTTCCAGAGAATCCATCTCTACGGTACTTCGTAGCCGGGTATCATGCTGTGCAAGCCATTGGTTGGTCAGCCTCCGCGTACTGGACTCATCCCCGTGTAAAGCAAAAGGCACCTGCGCGATATCTTCAGGCTGCAACGATTCTTTCTGGGCCAGCACATGATGGGGGGAGCAGATGAGCACAAGATCGTCCTCACACAGCGTTTCGGCGTGCAAAACCGGGCCAACAAATGGCTCGGAAGAGATAATGCCCAGATCAAGTTGATGCCTGATTACCATCTCCCGGATGACAGGAGCGGGTTTGACGGACAACACAATTTGAATGCCAGGGAACTCTTGAGAAAACGTATGAAGCATGGCCGGTAGCAGGTATGTAGCTGGAACATAACTTGCTCCAATATGAAGCTTGCCTCGGTACAGGCTGTCGTATTCCTTGACTACACGGCGAGCCTCTTGGGTCAAGGCGTTGATTTTGATGCAATAATGAAGCAAAGCTTGTCCAGCTTCGGTCAGAAATGTTTTTCCACTACGCGATTCGAATAGACGTACGCCCATCTCTTCCTCCAGTGACTTCATATGAAAGGTAACGGTAGGCTGCTTGATGCCAAGTACCTCGGCCACACTTGTCATATGATGATGCTTGTCGATCAGCTCGACAATTTGCAATTTGATTAGGTTCAACCTCGCCACACTCCTTCGTTTCCAAAACTACCCGGTCAATCAAGATGACCTCATCCTTTGGATGTAGGATCATATCATGCCTATCTATAGATTTAATCTATGAACATCAACAGAATTCATCTAAAAAGTTAATTCTCATTTTACAAACATAACAAACAACTCACGAAGGCGGGCGTTAGACTGAGAACAGTACAAGAGAGTAGTCCAAGAGATACGTAAAAAGTTTAGTAAAGAGGACAGGCAGGGGTGCTTATGAAACTGGAGTTAACAGGAATTCAAAAATCATTTCATCAAACGCCTGCACTTTTGCCCACCGATCTGACGCTTGAACACGGAAAATTCACCACTTTGCTTGGCCCTTCGGGCTGTGGCAAAACGACTTTGCTCCGCATGATTGCCGGGCTGGAACAGCCGGATGCGGGGGAGATTCGTGCAGATGGGGAGTACTTCTACTCTACAGCAAAGCGGATCGATACACCGACACACAAGCGCAATCTGGGCATGGTGTTTCAGGATTTTGCATTATGGCCGCATATGACGGTATATGAAAATGTTGCATTTGGTCTGAAAGCCGGGAAACAGAAGTCTGATCTGCGGCAAAAGGTGAACGAAGCACTCGGCATGGTTCGCCTGCAAGGCATGGAGGATCGTTATCCTCATCAGCTGTCGGGTGGACAGCAGCAGCGGGTTGCTTTTGCCAGAGCGGTAGCTGTGAAGCCGGGTGTCATTCTGTTTGATGAGCCACTCAGTGCACTGGATGCGGTGCTCCGGGAAGAGATGCGCATTGAGATGATGTCACTGGTGCGCGATATAGGACTGACTGCCCTGTATGTGACGCATGATCAGATTGAGGCCATGTCGATGTCGGATGAGATCGTGGTAATGCAGAAGGGGCGGATTTTGCAAAAAGGTACCCCGGAAACGATCTACTCCGCGCCAAGTGACCCATATGTCGCCTCGTTTATCGGAAAGTCGAACTGGCTTACGCCGAATGAATCCATGGTTCGTCCGGAACATGTGACCTGGAACAAAACAAGCCACGATGATCTGGGATACCCCGGAATCATCCTCAGCGTTAGTTATGTGGGAGAACGTTACGAGGTGCGTGTGCAGATGGAAGGGCTTAGTGTGTGGACGGCGTATGCGAACCACAGAGTATGCGTCGGAGAGAAAGTACAGCTCTATGTATCGCCGGAAAAAATCTGCCGGATGTTTGATCATCAGCGGGAAAGTAATTCTGTGCCGGATACACACCATGTGAATCCGAAGCCGGGTGAGAAAAAACAGAGGGAAATCATCGCCGCCAACTAGAGGGTATCGCCAAAGCGAACTAAAGTGCTAGATGGTACCGTTCATGTGCAGATATAAGTGATAAGAAAGTGGAACAGAAGAAATAGAAAATAGAACAAACATTAGCAGCTTTTCTAATACGAATCTAAGGGAGATGGCATAAACATGTTCGGTATGACAACACGTAAAAAGAGTGCAACGCTTTTATTAACAGCAGTGATGAGTCTGAGTTTATTTGGATGTAGCACGGGGAACACAACAACCGGAAACGCAGCACAGCCCGCAGGGGAAGGAAATGCAGCAGCTGCAGCGGAAGCGCCGAACAAAGCAGCAGGCGGTAAATTAGTATTATACAGCGCAGGACCGCAGAAGCTGGCAGACAATATCGTAAATGGATTTACAGCCAAGACAGGCATTGAAGTGGAGATGTTCCAAGGCACGACAGGCAAAATTCTGGCTCGTATGGAGGCAGAGAAAGCGAATCCGGTTGCAGACGTGGTTATTCTGGCATCCTTGCCCTCAGCACAAGCGTTGAAAGCAGATGGACTCACCCTGCCTTACCCGGAAGCGGCTAATGCGGACAAGCTGAACAAGGATTGGTCGGATGCAGAAGGGAACTATTTTAGCAGCAGTGCATCGGCACTGGGGATCGTGTATAACAGCAAACTGGTGACTACACCGCCGAAAAGCTGGGCTGACCTGGCAACACCGGCATGGAAAGATGCCGTGAACATTCCTGATCCAACCTTGTCCGGCTCCGCACTTGATTTCATCACGGGTTACCTGAGTGCCAATGGTGAAAAGGGATGGGATCTGCTGAACGCCTATAAAGCGAATGGTGTAGCGATGTCAGGAGCGAATCAGGAAGCACTTGATCCAGTCATTACGGGCGCAAAAAGCATTGTGGCAGCAGGTGTGGACTACATGGCCTATTCCGCCAAAGCCAAAGGGGAACCATTGGATATCGTTTACCCTGAAGAAGGTACAGTGATTAGCCCGAGACCGGCAGCCATTCTGAAATCCAGTCCTAATGTGGAAAATGCCAAAGCCTTTATTGATTACCTGTTGTCGGATGAGGCACAGAAGCTGGTTACAAAAGCATACCTGATTCCGGGTCGCGAAGATATTGAAGCAACGAACCGTGCCAATGTAAAGGATATCCCACAATTGAAAGTGGATTGGACATGGATGAGCGAACATGGCTCTGAAACCGCAGCCCGTTTCTCCGAAACTTTTAAATAAGTGAACACAAGTATAGAAACGGTGGACAACAGGAGATTCTGCTGTCTTGACGTGGAAAGTCATGTGAGGTGAGCGTAGTGAAACCTGTTGTAATGGATAGCAACCGGATATTTCGGAGAGTGGGCGTGGTATTGGCCTTCTTTCTGCTAACGATTAGCATTGGGATGCCGCTTATGCTGATCTTCTGGCAAAGTCTGTACCCGAACGGGCAGTGGGACTGGATGGCTCCGATTCGTACAATTACCGGGCATCATCTATCTGGCGTGTTGCTGAATTCCGTATGGCTGGGCATCTGCGTGGTGGCGGTAACAACGCTGCTCGCACTGCCACTCGCCTGGATGATGTCCAAAACCCGGATGGGCGAGCATCGCTGGGTGGATGTCATACTAATGATTCCGTTCATGACCCCACCGTATATCGGCTCGATGGGATGGATTCTGTTTATGCAAAAAGGGGGATACCTTCAGCAATGGGTGCCCTCCTCTGCGAACTGGACAGAGCTGTTCTTCAGCTTCTGGGGTATGGTGATGATCATGAGTCTGCACCTGTTCCCATTCCTGTATTTGCTGTTACGGGATGCGTTGATTCGCATCGGCGGTAATTTGGAAGAAGCGGGAGCCGTGCACGGTGCGCGTGCAGGATATCGGTTTAGGCGCATTATTTTACCTTTGCTGCTCTCGTCTTACGGGATGGGGATTATGCTTGTTTTTGTCAAAACGATTGCGGAATTCGGCACACCAGCGACCTTTGGACGCAAGATTGGTTATTATGTCATGACCTCTGAAATTCACAAATACATCTCCAGTTGGCCCATTGATTTCGGGAAGGCGACTTCGCTGGCGTCCGTGCTACTATCCGTCTGTCTGGTGATGTGGTATATGCAGTCGGCGATCAGCCGGAAATTCACGTATCGTCTCGTTGGTGGCAAAGGGCAGCGCTCGAAGCGCTACTCCCTGCGAGGCTGGGCTGGATGGTTGTGCGGTGCATATCTGGCCATGCTGCTGATTCTGTCGATTGGTATTCCCTACTTCTCGATCATTGCAGCTTCCACGATGAAGCTGCGAGGAGCAGGGCTGGCTCTGGACAATCTGACATTGGAGCACTATCGGGAGCTTTTATCCTGGGGTTCGGTGAGCATGAAAGCCATCGGGAACAGTCTGGGATTGTCGCTGGCGGCTTCTACGGTGGCAGTCATCATAGGCACCGGGTTTGCGCTGGCAATTGGCAAGTCGTCTTCGTTCATGCAACGGGTTATCGACCTATTTAGTCTATTGCCCAACACTGTGCCAGGCATTGTTATGGTGGTCGGTCTGATTCTGTTCTGGAACTCCCCGTGGATGCCCGTGACGTTGTACAACACGTACGGTATGGTGGTACTCACCTATGTTGTGCTGTTCCTGCCGTACACGGTGCAATATGTAAAATCAAGCTTTACCCAGATCGACGGCACGTTGTTCCAGGCGGGTCAGGTGTTTGGCGGCAAGCCGTTTTACATTTTGCGGCGCATCCTTGTTCCGTTGATTCTGCCGGGCATGCTGGCCGGCTGGATGATGACGTTTACGATTGCGACGAGGGAATTGGTCGGCTCGCTCCTTATTCTTCCGCCGTCGATGCAGACGTCGGCGACGTATATTTTTGCCCAGTTTGAACAGGGTCAGGTATCGCTTGGTATGGCAATGGCTGTGGTAACCGTCGGCATGACGGTGCTGATGCTGCTGGGGATTGAGATGCTGAATTCAAAGAGAAAGTGGAATGCTTCATGATCAAACTGAACGTATGGGGCGGTGCGGGCGAGCACGGACGTTCCGCCTATTTGCTTAGCGGGAACCATAACCGACTGCTGCTGGATTGTGGTGTGAAAAAAGAGGGCAACGGCGAATATCCGCTCATCGAACCGGAGGTTGTGCCACAACTGAATGCGGTGCTGCTATCTCATGCACATGAGGATCATTCGGTTGCAATCCCGTTGCTCTATAAGCTGGGGTATACGGGTGAAGTATGGACAACACACGAGACGAAAGAGCAGTTAACAACGTATTTTCAATCATGGCGCGATAATATGGAACGTTTAGGTCAACCCCTGCCATATGATGAAGTCGATGAGCAGCGCGTTCGCTACCGATTTTTGGAGGATGAGGCCGAGCGTGAATGCTGGTTCGAATTGCTGCCCGGTGTATCGATCATTTGGGGGCGCAGTGGACATTTGGCTGGATCAGTCTGGTTTGGGCTGGAGATGGAAGGCAAGCGTATACTGTACTCTGGCGATTACACCTCGGAGTCCATGCTGCTACAGGCAGACGATGTGGCTGAAGGATTCAGGCAAGCCGATCTAATGCGTCAGAGATGGGGTGAGTTAACGTCTGTTGCATCTGTTATTGGCGGAACCAGAACTGGGAATGGAACGCAAGGTCAAGGGATGCCTTTACCTAACAAGGTGTCCATTGCGGGGAGCGCACAAGTCGTTGGGCTTGCACTACTCCAAGCAGGAATGCAGTTGATGGAGCAGGGTGAGGACAGGGACAGTAGTGAGCGTGGAGAAACGAAACAGGAACATGAAAGTAAGAGTAGCTACAAGCATAAAAAAATAGAATGGGAACGGGATAAGCTTAGGGATACACATAGGGGAAGACATAAGGATAAGGATACCCACGTTAGACTGGATCTAGCCATTGTTGACGCTGCTTATGGAACAGATCGCGACACACAGGCAGACAAAATATTGCAGCTGGAAAGTGCTATTAGGAAGGCACTTCGTCATGGTGGCAAGGTGCTCTTACCGATGCCTGCGGTTGGTAGAGGACAGGAATTGATTTTGTGGGCACAGCAACGTTTTTCAGATGTACCGCTGATTGTGGAACAGAAGCTTGTGGATGGTATGAAGCAATTGCATCGTGCATCTTTCTGGCTTAGAAAGCGGCAAGGGGAGATCACCGGAGATATGCCTGCGGCCAGGATTGCAAGATTCCTGAATGGAGAAGGATGGAATAGGGTCAGTACGGTGGAAGGGCGGACAAGGCTGCTCGAAGAACACGAAGCTTCGCTCTGGTTCATTCCGGATGGCATGATGCAGTCTTCATTAGCACGCTGGTATTACAAGATGTGGGCGCTTGAAGCTGAGAATTTAGTTTTGCTTACTGGACATACGGCTGCAGGTACATTTGCACATCAATTGCTCGAAAACCCGGAGAAGTACGGCGTATGCAAGGTGAAAAAGGTTCGTTTCAAGGTTCATCAAGGCTGGGCTGATGTGGAGCAGATGTTGAACGGGGTCCACGCCCGGCACAACGTGCTCGTGCATACGGATTTGGCAGAGACGGAACGGCTGAGACAAGGTTTGCTCGGTGGACACGTTCGACCTGGGACAGATATTGATCTGCTGGCCCCAGGGGGTGCGTTATTCTTTTGAAGAATGGATTTGAAGCTATTGGTTTAAGAAAAATGATCAAGGCGCTTAATGCGTCTTTTTTGCTTTTCTGTCATAACATCGTGAAGCTATTCTCAGCTCTAACGCCTTTGATGATGTGAGGCTGAGAGATGCAGGGCATTACCAGGGTTCGTTTGAGATAATGAGATGCTCAAGAAGTGTAATTAAATTTCATAACATAATTGACTGGTGAAATTTTATACCATATACTGATTGAAATATGTACAGGATTGGTTGGGCTCGTAAGTACCCGGTTTAGAGGAGGTTGGCAAACGTATGGATACACACAGGTATACTGGCAGTTACCCCATGTGGGAAAAGTATCGTTCCAAGCGGGAGCATCTTGTGATTGGATTGATGTCCGGAACCTCGCTGGATGGAACGGATGCAGCACTAGTGCATATACAGACAGATGAGCACGGGACGATACAACGGCTGGAACTGGTTGATTTCATCTGTACTCCGTATACAAACGAGCTTAGAGAGGTTCTGATTCGGCTGTGCTCCCCGGATACGGCACGAGTAGATGAGCTGACAACAGCACATTTTGGTGTATCGGAATGGTACGCACATAGTGTACAGGAACTGCTAGGTTCAGCTGGTGTCTCAACCGGGCAGGTGGATGTGATCAGTATGCATGGGCAGACCATCTGGCATGCCCCTATACCTTCTGCTTTTCCAAGCCCGTCTGGCAAAGGCAATCTGAATGTAAGCTCCACACTGCAGATTGGTGAATGTGCTGTAGTGAGTGAGCGAACCGGACTGCCGGTTATCGGCAATCTACGTGCCCGGGATATGGCGGCAGGCGGGGAAGGAGCACCACTGACCCCCTATGCGGATGCGTTGATGCTCCGCAGTGCTGCAGAGGGGCGTCTGGTACAGAATATCGGGGGCATCGGCAATGTGACGGTTCTTCCGGCAGGAACATCAGAGGTAGAGGTTTCAGCTTTTGACACAGGCCCGGGGAATATGGTGATGGATGCGCTGGTTCGATATGCTACGGAAGGACGACAACACTATGATCCCAATGGAAGCATGGCAGCCAAGGGAACCGTGCATCCGGAACTGGCAGAGTTTTGCCTCAAGGACGAATATTTCCGCCGACAACCTCCTAAGAGCACAGGGCGTGAAGTCTATGGTGCAGATTATACGAAGCGACTGATGGAATATGGAGTAGCGCGTTCCTTATCGCTGGAAGATATGCTGGCTACAGCAACCTGGTTTACAGCAGAAACGATTGTACGTGCCGTGGAGGATTTTGTACTGCCCAAGATGTCGATCTCGGCAATGCTTACCTGTGGCGGTGGTACTTCTAATGACACACTAATGAAGATGATTCGCCAAAGACTGCCTGAATCCATACGCTTGGAGCGTACAGCAGATTATGGTATTCCAGATGATGCCAGAGAAGCGATGGGATTTGCACTGCTTGGGCACGAGGCCTTGATGGGCAGGACGAATACCCTTCCTGGTGTTACAGGGGCGAAGCGTGCGGTAGTCTCGGGACATCTGACCCTTTAGTGGCTATCCTATGGCCATATCCGTTATTTTCTAATTAGACTCGTCAATCATTATAGGATAAAATGCTTGTACAAGATGACAGTACGGAAAGGAGGAGCGGATGGAAGGCATGAAAGGTGGACTTATACGTTTACGTGCATTGCTGGATGATCTGACTCCGTCAGAACGAAAGATTGGAGTTTACATTCTGGAACATCCCCAAGAGACGGTGCAGTCGTCCGTTGCGCAGCTGTCCGAACGAAGCGGGGGCAGTCCTGCTGCTATTATTCGCTTGTGTAAATCACTTGGTGTTACAGGGTTTCAGGAGCTGAAACTCAAAATTGCCGGGGATTTACAGACTGATGAACAGTATGAATATACGGAGATTCGACCTCAGGATTCGATGGAGAGTATTATCCAGCACGTATCTACAAACAATATTCAATCGATCAAGGACACGGTTCATATTTTGGACCCAAGGCTTGTAGAGCAGGCAGTTAATATGTTGAATGCGGCTAATCGCATTTTTTTCTACGGTGTGGGGGCGTCCAACCTGATTGCACTGGATGCTCATTACAAGTTCATGCGGATCAACCGTACCAGCTTTTCGTTTGCCGATCCACATATGCAGATTTCTTCTGCAACGACACTGCGCGAAGATGATGCCGTAGTCTGCATCTCGTATTCAGGCGAGACCTCCAATGTGATCTCCTGCTTGAAGCATGCCCGTGAAGGCGGTGCAGGGACAATCAGCATTACCAAGTGGGGTAGCAACACGCTCAGCAGTCTCGCGGATGTTCCTCTGATGATTACATCGACAGAGAGTGATATTCGTAGCGGGGCAACATCTTCACGGATTGCACAGCTTAACGTCATTGATATTTTGTATCTGGCTATTGCCAGTCGGGATTATCATCAGTCGGTGCAGTATCTAGAGAAGAGCAGACAGGCTATCCTGGAGCACAAGTGAGTGCTGAGCTAGAATGGATGGATAACAGCAGCATAAATCATAAGGAAATCCCTTGCAGTCACATGCTGCATCAGGGATTTTTTTTGATGTGAAGTGCAAGTGTACGATGGGGAAAATAAAACAAGAGAAATCCCGCCTGTCGGCACGGCTTCTCTCATGTTAAACCCTATATCGGCGCCCAGAAAGCACGCCTATAACCATCATGTGACTTGTTGATCCTGCTTCTAGAATAACAAGCACTTGCTCTTTATTGATGCTCCATCAGACAGAAGGCAGGTAGCAGGTGGCAGATGTGGTGGTACCCGTCTCGATTAACCTGAGCTGTTAATGGCATGGCGAACAAAGCCGTCTGCATGCTCCAGTCTGCGCGCGGCTTCCGTTGCGTCAACATCAGCCATTAGCATGACGATGGCTGTTTTGACATGTCCGTCGGCTGCGGTGAAGGCATGTTCGATTTCGTTTTCATTCGCCCCGGTCGCAAGCTGAATCATTCGTTTCGCACGATGCACAAGCTTTTCATTCGATGGATTGAGATCTACCATGAAATTACGGTATACCTTACCTAGACGGATCATTGCCGTGGTTGTCAGCATGTTCAAAATCATTTTCTGGGCGGTACCTGCTTTCATGCGGGTTGATCCCATCACCACTTCCGGCCCCATAACTGCTTCAATGCTTATATCCGACAGTGTGCTCATAGGTGTATCCGCGTTGTTACTCAGACCTATCACTACAGCACCGATCTGACGAGCGTATTTCATCGCCCCGAGGACATACGGCGTACGTCCACTGGCTGCAATGCCAACGATAATATCGTTCGCATGGAGTCCATGCTGCTGCAGGTCAATGCCTCCGGCTTCCTCACTGTCTTCCGCACCTTCCACCGGGTCTTTGACCGCCCGAAATCCGCCAGCGATAATGCCCTGTACCATGGAAGATGGAGTGCCATAAGTAGGCGGGCACTCCGATGCGTCCAGAATACCCAGTCGACCACTCGTGCCTGCACCTACATAAAACAATCTTCCACCAGATTGAAAACTGACGACAATACGGTCGGCTGCTTGGGCAATGACTGGAATCAACGGCTGAATAAGCTCGCCGATCTGGCGATCCTCGCGATTGATTAATTCCATGATCTCTGCTGAAGGCAGCTGATCGATATGATCTGTCTGCGGGTTAGGCTGTTCCGTCACTAAAGAGTTAAGTGTATGATTCATCCGTAAGCCCTCCTTTTTTTATTAACATCATTCTGCCTAATGGCATTTCTGTCTTGCTAGCAGTGCTGCACCCACTGCCGGAGCAGGAGTATCTTCCGGACAGACGGTCTGCTGTAATTCATACATTTCGGCAAGCTGTTGCACAAAGGTATCCCGAAATAGGGGAGAATGGCGGAATATGGACCCGGAAAGTGCCATAGGAGCAGTGTGAAAGGAAACGCGTTGCCGGATGAGTGCTTTGGCTGTTTCCGCCAGTTGGCGAGCCTCATCTATTAGAAGTACACGTGCTGCCTCATCCCCTGCCGAAGCAGCCTCTATTGTCAGGCGAGCGATGGAAGCCGTACTCGATTTGGTCCAATCGGGCTGGTAAACAAGCTGCTTCAGGCCTGGCGCATGCTTCACTTGAAGTTCTTGCTGCACAAGCGATGTCAGCATGGTTGGCGGTAGAACGCCATCGTAGCTCTGCATCACCGCTTGCAGGGCTCGCTGGCCAATTCGGTAACCACTCCCTTCATCACCGAGCAGATGTCCCCATCCCCCTGCTCGGCATACTTCCCCTTCCGGTGTAATGCCATAGACGATAGAGCCAGTTCCTGAAATAGCGAGCAGACCGTGAGGTTGCCCGAGAGAGGCCATCATTGCGATTTCTCCCTCTGTAACAACCCAGACAGCACATGCCGTACTACTGGAGTCCAACGTATCTTTCTTATTTTTCATATATTCCTGTACATGAGAAGCAATCCAATGCCGCTCTTGGTTTTCGGCAATACCTGACATTCCAAGACAGATACATTCACAATGAGATGAAAAATGTATATTGGATGAAAATAGAAGATCCAATATACGTAGTAACTCCATTACGGCTTCTTGAGGCGATACACTATGTGGGTTTGTTGCACCGCCACGGGCTGTTGCCAGAATGTCCCCGGATTCGGAAATGATTGCTGCATCAGTTTTGGTACCGCCTCCATCAATTCCTGCGTATACTCGCAACGTGCTCACCTCGGTAGGGTTTATTTTCTTTTTTTTCATAGTATAGAGGCTGAATTCAAAAAAGTAAAATTAAATTTTATAATAAAAATTATTGTTGAATTTTTATTTTACAGCTCATATAATGAATTCAATCAGCAATTTAGGAAGATTCAATACGATTCATGTTAATAAAACTAACGTATATGTTGCATTCAGTATGATCAGACTTTTTCAACAGGTCGATCTCTAAGGAGGTGCAGATTCCGGGTTGCACGCTAACTGTGAGGAAACGGTAAGGGAATGCAAGATGCAAGAAGCACCAGAAGGCACCAGAAGAGCATTGTTACGAATTACTCAGTAAGAATCGCTAGAAAACATCATCAAGACGCATCATCAAAAAGCTTCATCGGTAAGGAATCATGACAAGGGGCATGGGACGAGAGAAGACGATATGCAAAAGGGGATGAAGGATATGAAGAGGAAGGGTCTTATTTTGGCAATGGTGTTAATGATGGTCTGGATTACAGCCTGTGGCAACAGCGGCGGTGCAGCATCGAATGATCCCAACGCGAATGACACCGTAACGGTGTGGACATACCCGGTACATGGCACATATGAGGATGAATTGAAGGGCTTGATTACCGATTTTAATAAGGAACACCCCAATATCACCGTTAAAACAGAAATGCTCTCTTGGGCTGAAGGCCCCAAGAAATTTGATGTTGCATTAAACGCCGGGAATCCGCCGGATCTGTACTTCCATAGTGTGGACGGTACATATGTGAATACCGGACTGGCTCTGGAGCTGGGAAGTTACCTGACACCTGAGATCAAAGATGACTATTTGCCTGGTACGCTGGAGCTTGGTCAGATTCAAGGAAAACAGTACGGACTGCCTCTCTACCAGTTCCAGTGGGCTTGGGGTGGTAACAAACGCATTCTGGAAGAAGCCGGCATTGACTGGCAGGCGATCCAAAAAAACGGCTGGACCTGGTCAGATTTTAATGAAACGGCTGCTAAGTTAACGAAGACACTCGACAATGGAAGTAAACAGTATGCACTGGTAACCGATGGCACTTCTCTTGATTTTATCGAAATGTTATCCCGTAACAATGGCATGATTGATGTGCTGGACGAAAGCGGAAAATTCCAGTGGAACGATGCGCGCATTCTGGACACACTCTCGTTTATTAAAAATCTGATGGATCAGGGATATATGCCGAAGGAAACGGCAGCACTTGCCCCGGCGAAGCGGACAGACATGTTCTATGCGGGTGAAACGGCAATCATCTCGAAGGCGATTCCTTATTACGATGTTATGATTCAGAACCGTAACAAAGATATTGATGCAGGCAAGGTGCAGGGAGAAAAGATTGATTTTGTATTGCTGCCTGTGCCGCACAATGACAATCAGCCTGCGGCAACGACGATGGGTGGCGAAGGGTATGTGGCCTTTAAACAGAAGAAGGACAAGGGCGAGCAGCATGCCAAAAATACGTTCCTCGTGATGGAGGCACTAAGTGGTGCCAAAGCAGGTAACTCAGCTAACGAGCTGGCGCTTCCTTTTGTAAGACAGTCTCAAGCTGATCTGTTCAAAGGCAAGGAGCTAGGGCAGCAGGTCAACTTGGATGCAGCCAAAGAGATGGCGAAACACATCGCGATGCCGGTTGTGCTCAAGCTGGATATCGACAAGGCTTCACAGCAGAAACAGTTCAAGGAACAGGTGGTGAAACCTAACATTCAGGCTCTGTTCTCCGGTGAGAAAACACCCAAGCAGATTGCAGAAGACTTCAAAGGAAAAGGTCAGCAGATGTTTGGGAAATAACGGGCAATACGTTGAAACCATCTCATCATTAGGCAACAACAGATTGATTCGGAGAGGAGGATTTGCCATGCAGACCGCCCTTGCGCCGGAACCTGCACCCCGGCATTCCCGGGTTGTCCGGTTCTGGCGAGATTACGGGTGGGCGTATTTGTTTATTTTGGCGCCTGTCCTGCTGTTTCTCATCTTTACGCTGTATCCCGTATTAACGGCTCTTGTTATGAGCTTTCAGAAGTACAACATCATGAGCTCAACATGGGTGGGACTGGACAATTACGAACGTCTGGTGAAGGATGAAACCTTCTGGAAGTCGATTAAAAATACAGTCATTTTCACAGTCGGTACAGTACCAGTCAACATCCTGATAACATTTGTGCTCTCGTATTTCATCTTCCAGATGAAAAGCAAATGGCAGACGTTCTTCAAGGCCACACTTTATCTGCCTGCGGTAGCATCGGGAGTGACGATTTCGATCGTGTGGCTCGCTATTTTTGACCCGACGGAGTCTGGGCTGCTCAATCGCTTCCTCCTTTTATTTGGTCTTGACCCGGTGATCTGGCTTGGGCAGTCGGGTACCGCGCTTTTTTCCCTCATTCTGATGAACTGGCTTGGATCTCACGGTGCAGGCATCATTCTGTATCTTGCAGCTATGGGTGGCATCCCGAAATCGCTGTATGAGGCTGCCGATATCGATCATGCAAGCGGATGGACACAGTTTAGCAAAATTACGTGGCCTCTTTTGAAACCAACCACACTGTATCTGCTCGTCACGGGTGTAATTACGTCATTTCAGGTCTTTATCTCCGTATATCTGATGACTCAAGGCGGGCCGAACTTTGCGACGACAACCATTGCTTATTTAATCTATGAAACAGCCTTCAAGTTCTACGAGTTCGGACTGGCTTCGGCGCAATCTTTTGTGCTGGCGCTCATCATTATTGTCATCTCGGTTATTCAATTCAAATATTTCGCCAGTGATATCGAGTATTAAAGATGAAGTAAACGTATTACGTGTTTAAATATGGCTTTCATTAGGCATCCGGGGGTGAATGCAACGTATGAATTCAACACGAAAAAAGATGCTGCTTGTGATTGCATCTGTTCTACTGGCTGGCTGGGCGCTGGTTACCATCATTCCGATGTACTGGATGCTGGTGGGATCCGTGCAGGATACAACGATGTCGGCTTCGTTTAAACCGCAGATGATTCCGGAACAGTTGTCGATGTCGCCGTATGAACGTTTTTTTGCCAAAACAGATGCATGGCGCTGGCTTTATAACTCGCTGCTGATCTCTGTTATTTTGACAGTGACCAATGTGTTCTTTGCCTCGCTGGCGGGATATGCATTCGCTAAACTGAAATTCCCGGGCAGTCAGGCCGTATTCTGGGTGTTGCTTGGGACGATGATGATTCCTACGCAGGTAACATTGATTCCGCTCTACATTCTGATGGTCAACGTATTTGATCTCGGGGATACGTATACGGCAATTATTCTGCCAGCAGCGGTGAGTGTGGGCAATATCTTTCTGATGAAACAGTTTATGTCCACCTTGCCAACATCGCTGATCCATGCTGCCCGAATCGATGCCTGTAGTGAGTTCGGTATCTTCTGGAAGGTTATTCTGCCGATGGCCAAACCGGGGATTGCGGTGCTTGCAATTTTCACCTTTGTCGCGTCTTGGAATGAATTTTTCTGGCCTTTCCTGATCACCAATTCCAATGAAATGCGTACGATTCAGGTCGGACTGGCTTCATTTGTTTTTGCTGAATCCACTGACTTCGGTGCCATGATGGCAGGAGCTACAATAGGCGCATTGCCGATGATTATTCTGTTCTTTTCACTTCAACGTTACTTCCTGCAGGGGATTACGATTGGTGCGGTGAAGGGATAAATATGATGATTGAACGTGGACTCTGGGACTGGGTTTGCGGATCGTAAATCTGAATGCATTCCGTTCTGGGAAAGTGACAATGTAAAGGGGGATCAACCTATGGCACGCGTGGAGTTTCGCCAAGTGCGCAAAGAGTTCAAAGACGACCATAAAGGAACGTTCACGGCAGTCGCCGGTTCGGACTTTGTTATAGAGGATAAGGAATTTGTTGTGTTTGTCGGTCCTTCGGGCTGCGGTAAAACTACCTCACTGCGCATGATCGCAGGGCTTGAAAAACAAACCAGTGGGGATATCGTTATCGGGGATCGGATTGTGAATGATCTGCATCCCAAGGATCGCGATATCGCCATGGTCTTTCAGGATTATGCATTGTATCCGCACATGACTATTCGGGAGAATTTATCCTTTGGTCTGAAAAACCTCAAGAAACCGAAGTCCTATATTGACGAGCAGGTACAAAATGCTGCTACGATTTTGGGTTTGGAAGCTATGCTGGAGCGTAAGCCGCGTGAATTGTCTGGAGGACAGCGTCAGCGTGTCGCTGTAGGGCGGGCGATTGTGCGTGATCCGCAAGTGTTTCTATTCGATGAGCCACTTTCGAATCTGGATGCCAAGCTGCGTGTGCAGATGCGCGTAGAGCTGGGTGAGCTGCATAAAAGGCTAGGTGCGACCATCGTTTATGTTACGCATGATCAGGTGGAGGCCATGACACTTGGGGAGCGGATCGTCGTGATGAATCATGGGGACATTCAGCAGGTTGCCTCACCGAAAGAGTTATATGCCAGTCCGCGTAATATGTTTGTAGCCGGATTTATTGGCTCGCCTGCGATGAACTTTATTGATGCTCATATTGAAGGCACAGAAGTTAAGGTGGAAGGTGCCTCCTTTACGCTTCCTGATGATGTGCTGCAGCGGTTAAGCGTATATCAGGGTAAACGAGTCATTCTTGGACTGCGCCCGGAACATATTTTTGGCGACGATGCCGCTTTTAATATCCCGAAGGATCACACATTACAGGCACGTGTTCAGGTAGTAGAACATCTCGGGTCGGAGAATCTGCTCTACTTCCATCTGGGGAGCCGAACTGTAACGGCTAAGGTTCACCCTGAGACACACGCGTACGTAGGCATGGACAAAACTTTTGTGCTGGATATGCGCAAAGCACAATTTTTTGATCCGGAGACGGAGATAGCGATTGGTCGCGACTAAGAATCCATCGTGATAAGAAGCTTATATCATGCTCTTGATGAATAACAGCTTGTAGTAATCACAGAGGGGAGAACACCTATGCGTAAACTGAGTGAAGTGCTGGTCAAATCGGGGGTAGAAATTTACCGGGATATTATTCCAGTGGCGTTGTACAGTGCCGGGAGCTCCGTACTGCTTGTTCCGATCCTGATGTTTGCACCGATACCGGTAGCTGTGCTGCTGTTGGCTGTCATCTACATGCCAATCTTGTTTGGTGTCTGCTATGCGGTACATCATCGACTGGAGCGGAAAGAGCGTCGGAATGGACTGGCTGATCTGTGGGAAGGTACGTTGAGGGGATTGCTTCCAGGAGGCGTTACAGGGCTGCTGTTTGCACTACTCGGTTTCATCCTCTGGTCAACCTGGTGGTATTATGGCGGACGTGGCAGTATGGCGGGCATAGCGGTAGGGATGTTTCAGACGTTCTTTGTCATTCTGGCACTCATCTCACAGTTCTACACCTGGCAGCTCATTCTGCAAAAGGGAATGGGCACTTTTCGGGCAATGGGCGAGAGTGTGAAACTGTTTTTTCGTTATCCGGGTTATACGGTAGCAGCCTGTTTTCAGGCTGTATTGCTTACAGCGTTACTTGTGCTAACGGTTGTAGGGTTCGGGGCATTATTTGCAGGCATGTTTGCCATCTATCAGCATAAAGCTACACTCAATCTGATCAAGCCTGAGGAAGGATCTATCTCGTCATCCAGCGGGAACGACCATCAGCAGACAGGGTGGCTGAGCGAAGGTCATGTATCATGAGAGTGAAAACGGGAGTGGATGTGCTGGCTGGGGGAGGCACTCATCCCTGGTTATCCGGTGGTGCACGCATGGGCTTGGTGACGAATCCGACTGGGGTCACGGCTGAATTTGTGTCTACGGTCGATATATGTGCTGGTCTTCCGGATACCCGGCTTACGGTACTGTTCGCATGTGAGCATGGACTGAACGGAGAGCTGCAGGCAGGTGTCCCTTTTGCAGATTCAGTGCATCCTCGTTACGGCATACCGGTATACAGCTTGTACGGTACACAAAAAAAGCCGTTGCCTTTCATGCTGGCCGAGGTGGATACGATCCTTTTTGATATTCAGGATGTGGGTGTGCGGTATTACACGTATGCATCAACGTTATTCCGGATGATGGAGGCGTGCGGCGAAGCGGGAAAACGTCTGCTGGTGCTGGATCGGCCTAATCCGCTTGGCGGTATGGAGGTAGAGGGTGGTTTACTACAGGAGGGATATCAATCTTTCGTAGGCGCCTGGACCACACCTATCCGTACGGGAATGACCATTGGTGAGCTAGCCCTGCTCGTCAATGCCGAGTGTTCCGAACCATGTTCATTGGAAGTGATTGCAATGGAAGGGTGGCGGCGCGGGATGAATTTTGCAGAAACCGGCCTACCCTGGATGATGCCATCACCTAATATACCAACTGTGGATACCGTGCGGGCATATGCGGGGATTTGTCTGTTTGAAGGTACCAATGTATCGGAAGGGCGAGGTACGACAAGGCCATTTGAATGGATTGGTGCCCCATGGATCAACGGCGAGCAGTTGGCAGACGCGATGCAGGCACATGGATTGCATGGGGTTCATTTTCACCCGGTGTATATGACGCCAGGCTTTTCGAAACACGCAGGTGAGCTGTGCGGGGGTGTGCGAATTTTTGTTACGAATGAAACGGAATTTCGTTCGGTGGAAACGGGTTTGCTGCTTTTGCATGAGATCGCAGTGGGATATTCCGAGCAGTTTGAGTGGCTTGAACCTCCGCGTGAAGGCTCCGGATATTTTATTGATTTGCTTACCGGGGGTGCAGAGGTTCGTGATGTCATTGGTGACATTAACCGCTTATCCGGTTTAATGGCACTTTGGCGTGAGCAGGAGCAAATGTGGCGGGAACGACAGAAACCTTTTTTGATATACGAATAGAGGAAAAGGACGCTGACAAGTAGAGATGTATGAAAGTGAACAGGGATACAGGAACAGAGCAGAGATGAAAGGATAATGAAATGTATGAAATTATGGACGAGCATGTGCAGAGATTAGCATAAGAGAGCACAGGAGAGTACGGGGAGAGCATGGGAAAAGTAAAATGAGAGCATAGACAAGTATGACCCCGCTTGAGGTCAAGGATTGATGTTCATGGGAGGAGGGCGTGGTATGCAGCGCATGAAGGACAGGGTGAAGCAGAGACTTGGACAGATGAGCCTGCGTGACAAAATTGGACAGATGCTGTTATGTGGATTTCATGGAACAGAGCCGGAGGGAGCGGTAGAAACATTGCTTCAACGTTACCCGATTGGCGGCATCGTTTATTTTGCAAGAAATGTCGTTTCGCCTGAGCAGGTAGAGCGGCTATCCGGTGGTTTGCAGAACATTGCGCAAGTGAGTGGTAATGTGCCTCTTTGGATCGCCATTGATCAGGAAGGCGGCATGGTGGCCCGAATTACAGAGGGTATCGCGCTGATGCCTGGACAGATGGCCATTGCTGCGGCCGGATCGGTGCAAGATGCTTATGAGGCGGCACGTATCAGTGGAATGGAACTGCGGTCGATGGGCATTAATATGAACTTTGCCCCTGTACTTGATGTGAATAACAATGCGAACAACCCGGTTATCGGTGTGCGGTCATTTGGGGAATCCGAGGAAAAGGTAGCCGAATTCGGTGCAGCAACCATTGCGGGCTTTCAGAATGCGGGTATTGCTGCTACAGCCAAACATTTCCCTGGCCATGGCGATACGGATACCGATTCCCATCTCGATCTTCCTGTCATCACCCATGACAGGGCAAGGGTCAACCGGGTTGAACTTGCACCGTTTCGTGCAGCAATAGCGGAAGACGTGGATGCCATGATGTCTGCTCATATTTATTTTCCAGCACTGGAGCCAGAGCGTTTGCCCGTCACGTTATCCCATTCGGTATTAACCGGATTGCTGCGAAAGGAGCTTGGGTATGAAGGCATTATTGTCACCGATTGCATGGAGATGAATGCCATCGCGGTTCATTATGGCACAGTTGATGCAGCGGTGATGGCGGTGGAAGCGGGAGCGGATATTGTGCTGATCAGTCATACGGCACAGTTGCAGATGGAAGCTTTTGACGCATTGATACATGCTGTAGATAGCGGACGGATCAGTGAGCGCCGGATCAACGAGTCGGTTACACGTCTGTTGACGTTTAAAGCAAAGCGTGGGGTGCTTGAGAGGGAGAACGATGCTGCCGATGTGGAGCAGCTGCTGAATGCTATGGGTCCAGACCCCGTTACAGAGCCTACAAATGCTGTAGCGTCATCAACTGTTCCGTTTCGGCGTAATGATCCGATACATCACAAGGTGGCTCAGCGGATTAGTGAGAAGAGCATAACACGGGTCAGGGATAACCAACATATGCTGCCGCTAAAAAGAGAGCGAACACTCGTGATCACTGTTGCAGCAGAAGTGACAAGTATCGCGGATGAACAGCTGGACGGTGCAGCAACACTCGGAGCGGCTTTGTCTGCCCAAGGTCTGGAGGTCGTGGATTGGATGGTGCCAGCGGATGAAGTTGCCATATCCACAGCTCGTCTGATCCAGGCCGCAGAAGCGGAGGATATTACACAAATTGTAATTGGCACATATAACGCAGGCAGCCCTTCCGTTGATCCGCAATGTCGATTGATCGGCTGGCTTCAACAGCTTGGTAAACCTTTGGCTGTAGCCGCACTTCGCAGTCCATACGATCTGCTGAAGCTTCCCGATGTGCAGACGTATATCGCAGCTTATGAGAGCCGACCTCTTGCCATGGACAGTGTAGCGAAAGCATTGATCGGCCGGATTCCATTTGAGGGCAACCTACCCGTCTCGCTGGATGTCGATTAGTGTGAATTAGCTGAATGCTGGCGATGAGGAGAATTCGTAGTGTGGGGTAGCTTAGCCTTGAGTAGGTGGTTAAAAATAACAAAGGGACGAAGCTCTTATACTTCGTCCTTTTGCGTTATATCATACTCTCATTATTGAACGTATAGAGAGCTTGATCATGTAAACCTTATCTAATTTTAGCGCCCCCCGATGATGATATTTGATCTGTTTTGGTGGATTCTAAAATCTAACGATCTTCAGAGACGCTATTTGGGCTATTTTACATGATTTTATTTTCTAACGATCTCAGGAGAGCTTATTTTGAGAAATTGACGTGAAAATGGGCGTTGATCATGTGTTTTTAGCGAAATAAGGTTACTGGTGATCGTTACAATTCTCGAAGGCTCTTTATCGCTTAAATAAGCTCATCTGTGATCGTTAGAATAAATAAGAGGGTGGGGGACGGCTTTAAATCCAGTCTCCACTCTTAAAACCTCACCCGAACTTTAAAACCTCAACCTACCCAACTGAACCAACCCACCACACCCGAACCGAACCTCGAACCCTCACCCCACCAACCCTCACCGAACTATAAAGCTCTCGAAACCTGAAACCTCAAAACCTCACAATCTCGACACCTCAAAACCCCAAAACCCCAAAACCCCAAAACCCCACCCAACCCTCAATCCCAAATGCAAACTTTCAACCCCGAGTAAATGGGTGGCACCATTAGGATGCTTTTGCTCTAAGCGACCATCATAATTGCAAGGCTTCGGCCGTTCGTGCCTCTACATCATTCAGCAGTGAGGTCATATCCATGCCTGCATGATTACCGAGCAGGATAATGGTAATATTGTCGGACAGATTACGTGAAAATGCTGTAGAGAAGCCGCCGCCGCTTCCATTATGGAAGACAGTGTGCTTCATTCCATTTTCCTTGAGAATCCAGGCGTAGCCGTAATTTTTATTGGAGTAGGGCTCGTACATCGTGTTAATCGTTTTTTGACTTAAAATCTGGTCGGTGTATAAAGCCCGATCCCATCTCAGCAAATCATCCACGGTCGAATAAATGGTTCCTGACCCGGATTGTGAAACATAGTAAGGTGCAGGCGCCCATCCTTTACCTTGCTGCACAAAGCCGCTGTTGGTATGCACTCTGCGGGATGCCTCTCCCGAGTCTTTCATGCCGAGAGGCCCCAAAATGGTTTGTTGTACATAGTCGGCATAACTCATGCCGGATACCTGTTCCACAACATACGCCAGTAGAACGTAACCGCTGTTGCTGTATAGATAGGCACTACCAGGTTCGAACTTCAACGTTTTGTGCCGAATTTCTTCTACCGTTTCCTCAAGCGGAGTGCCTTCACCGCGGCCAAAGGCCGAAGGCAGTCCCGACGTTTGGGACAGCAACATATGCAGGGTGATCTGATCTCCCTTCGGGATACCCGAAATATAGGTGGATATCGGATCTTGAACGTTCAACTTACCCGCTTCGGCCAAACTTAAGATGGAAGCTGCTGTGAACGACTTGCTCAAGGAGGCGATCCGGGTCTTGTGATCGGGACGGTTCATTGTTTGTTCATCGGCAAGACCATACCCCTGTCTCAACAGTACTTCTCCATCTCGTGCAATTAGAGCCATACCCGGATAGTTAATCTCGCGCAGATACGTATCCACGCTAGCCACTTCAGGATTCAGCAAGCTGACCTTATCAGTTAAAATACCAACATGGATCTGGCCCGAAGGTGTTCGCTGGACCTTAATATCAGCCTTAAGAGCATTCGCCATAGCACGGACAGGAATCATTAATGTGCCGTTAATAGTGCGTGAATTCACCGGAACAGCTAGAGAAACCTGGTTGACCTTGATGGACTTACTGCCAACTTGATGCACCAGCTTGTCCCTGCCAACGGTGATGGTTGCTGTTTTGGTACGGGCATCCCATTTCAAATTCCCTTTGACAGATTGAACGACATCACGTAAAGGAACAAACGTTGTGCCTTTTAAAATAACCGGAGCATTCTGCCAGAATTGCTGTTCTCCATTAACTTCAATGTGCACAGATTGTGTGTTCTGCGCTGCAGAAACAGTAGAGTGGTTAGCCAGCCCCAATACTGGGCCTGCGCATAGTATGAGTGCTAATAGAATACGAAACATAGGTGAATAGACACAGCTAGATACAAGTTTTTGCGTGTGAAACTTGCGTAAGATTTGAACTCTCCCCTTCCAAGTGTTTCATAAAAATCCAACATATAAATATTGTAAACGATCCCAACAAAGGGGTCAAAAACAGAGTATGCCTAAGTAACAGGATCAGGTCATTTGTGATTATTTAGTATTGATACATAATGTTTCGTGATGAATTTTCCGATAAAAAGAGTTGAACTTAAGGATGGGAGATAGATAGATAATGAAAAAAGGGTTTCAAAAAAGACTTCAAACGGGACGTACAATGAAGATCAGATTCCAGTCCTGGTTTACGTTGACGGTAAAAAAACGGCTGATTGCCGCATTGCTTTTGTTCCTGATTGTTCCGAGTCTTAGTGTAGGGTGGCTGGCTTATCTTAAGGCAGCAGATCAGGTTAACCTGGAGATCACTCGTTCGGCACAGGCCAAAGCGGAAATGCTTAGCTTGCAAATCGATCAGATGCTCAGTATGGAGAAGGACAACGCTGCACAGATCGCATCGGGAATGACATCCGAAGACATTATTAACAAGTCACCTGCGATTCAAGCTCAGATGGATCGGATGTCTAAAAATCATAAAGAACTGGGTGTACTTACGGCAGGAGCAGAGGATGGAAGCTGGATGAAGTCTCCCGATCCGGGGAATCAGATCTATGATCCACGCGAACGCACGTGGTATAAAATGGCTCTATCACAATCTGAGCCCATTATCTCGGATACTTTCCAGTCCGCAACGACTGGGGAATGGGTCGTGACGGCGGCTGCCAAACTGGCAGATGGGAAAGGTGTTTTTGGTGCCAATGTAAGCCTGAATCATCTGAAGGAGACGGTTGACCAGATCCATATCGGCAAAGCAGGAAAACTGTATATGCTGGATAATGGCGGAAAATTTTTGTTCCATTACAAGATTGAAGCCGGTACACAGTCGAATCAAAGTTACATTAACGAGATGTACACTAAAGATCAGGGAACCGTGAAGTATACATATGATGGTCAAGCGATGGAGGCGGTGTTCTATACCAATGCGGCGACGGGCTGGAAAATTGTAGGTGAGATGATCCCTTCCGAAGCGGCGGAGTCCGTTCAGCCCATCATGATCCGTGCGATCACTCTTGTAGGTGTAGCAGTCATTGTGGGGATCGTGTTGATGATCTTTATTATTCGTAGCATTCACCGTCCATTGCAGCAGTTAACGCAAGCGGCATCTCAAGTAAGCGCAGGGGATCTAACGGTTCGTGTAGGCCTGCAGCGTAAAGATGAATTCGGTCAACTAGGGGAAAGCTTTGATACCATGACGACTTCGCTGCGTAATGTACTCGGAGAAGTACATGATACATCCAGCCAGTTGGCAGCATCATCCGAGGAGTTGATGGCAAGCTCCGAGCAGACCTCCAAAGCAACCGAGCAGGTAGCCGAGTTAATGCAGGATGCTGCAGCAGGAACGACAATGCAGAATGCAAGTCTTGCAGCAACGGAACAATTAGTCGGTGAAATGTCACTCGGGGTGAAGGAGATCTCTGCAAGAGCAGGAGATGCGGAGGGTATTGCGATCGAAGCATCCTCGAAATCGGAAGCGGGTATGGTCAAGATGCAGGAAGCCGTATCCTATATTCAGCAGGTGAATGATGAGAGCAAAGCTATGGAGGTTGTCATCGATGATCTGCGAGCGAAGAATGATGAAATTCTGGAGATCGTAGCGGAGATTACCGCCATCGCCAAGCAGACGAACATTCTGGCACTGAATGCTTCTATTGAGGCTTCAAGAGCAGGCGAGCAGGGGCGTGGATTTGCAGTGGTTGCAAACGAAGTGAAAATGCTTGCGAACAGTTCCGGCGCTTCGGCAGAGCGAATTAACGAGCTTATGCAGGAGATGCACGAGAAGACACATGCCGTACAGTCTACTTTTGCACGTACAGGTGAAGGCATGGTGAAGAGCTCGCAGATGATCGAAGAAGCAGGAGAAGCCTTCGAGACGATTCGTGATGCGGTCCGAACCGTTGCGGCACAGGCCGAGGAAGCCGCTGCAGCTTCCCGTCAGATTGATCAGGGAATGGGACATGTAAACAAAGCAGTAAACGAAACGATGGTTCTGTCCAACCGGATTGCTGCGGGGACTGAGGATGGCTCGGCTGCCGCCCAGGAGCAGCTTGCTACCATGGAAGAGGTTGCTGCATCATCAGCGGCCTTGTCACGTATGGCAGAGGATCTGCAGAGCATGATTGAACGATTCAAACTGTAATGAATTGAATAGGGAAATGGGTATGAAGACTGTCGGGGTGATGAACCGGCAGTCTTTTTTTTCTAGCAAAAGGTTAATAGTTGCGTTTCTTATTTCTGATCTCGATTATTTGTTTGACAATAATTAAACATAATAATAATATATCTGTAAATAAACAAACAATTAATGAATAAATGACAAAAGAAAACAAAAAATGAGATAGAAAAGTTGATACCCATTTTATTGAAAAACAATTCAAATTACATTGGAAAGATTTGGGAAAGGATGGCGACCGATGAAAGCCTCGGATTCAAGATTACAGACAGCTTCTCTCGAAGAGATCAAACGTGGATATGTGGAGGAGGGGGTGGCCTATTCATGTATCTGTTGTGGTTATACAACGGAAGCTGGAATTATTTATCCCGAAGAGGGAGTGCTGTATGACGCAGTTCGGTACATGCGTGTTCATATCGAGAAGGTGCACGGGTCCGTATTTGAATATTTGCTGGAACTGGATAAAAGCGTGACGGGGTTGTCCGATGTGCAGCGAGGTCTACTGGCTCAGTTCTATGAAGGGAAAAAGGATGCAGAAGTGCAGCAGGCTCTGGGCATCGGCAGTGCGTCTACTATTCGAAACCACCGGTTTGTTTTGAAGGAAAAGGAGAGGCAGGCCAAGATCTTTCTGGCGTTGATGGAACTGTTGAAAAATAAAGATCTTCATGCGCCGGCAGCATGGGTATCGCCAATCATAAAACAAGAACATACGATTCAGCATTCCTTTGATATATCCGAAGAGGAACGTGAACATGTATTGCATAAATATTTTCCGGAAGGTAAGAGCGGCCCGATGACCACGTTCCATATGCAGCAAAAGCATAAGTATATTGTACTCACGGAGATCATCAAACGATTTGAGCCACACCGTCACTACACCGAAAAACAGGTGAACACGCTCTTGAAGAGGGTGCATGACGACTATGTTGAGATCCGGAGGTATCTGGTGGATTACGGTCTATTGGAGCGCAAGGAAGATGGCAGCCAATATTGGCTGGGTAGTTCGGTAGAGAAAACACGTGACGACAGAGGGCAGGGAAGGCAACCGGGTGAACAAACCGAGCAATTATCCGGAACATCATCACAAGTTGAGGAACAGCAAGGTCGTGAAGGAACAGCAGATAAGGGAGAGAAGCGCATGAATCGGCGTAAAGAGTTACAGGAGCAAGCGAAAGAGGTCAAAACAGAAGCAGGCGTGTACCAGATCCGGAATGAACGAAATGGCAAAGTGTACATCGACAGCACACCGAATCTGAAGACGATTAACGGACAGCAATTTATGCTGCAAATGGGAAGCCATTTAAACCGACGTTTGCAGACAGAGTGGAATGAATACGGTGAGAGTGCCTTCGTGATTGAGGTGTTGGAAGTGTTGAAAAAGGATGATAATCCCTACGCTGATTCGAAGGACGCACTGGCTAAATGTCTGGAACGATGGTTTGAGAAACTTGAACCTTACGGAGAGCGTGGTTACCACGGGGAGACCCGACCATCTAATTAATAAACAAATAGGGTTCACTCCCCGTATTAGCATTATCGATTTAACATCTCAATATTGGACAATAGCTAGTCCATTCTCAGCCTGACACATATTATAACGGAACTGCTATTCTATCAATCTTAGATGAGCTTAATTTGGCGATACTGGGTTTAGCAAGAATGGCTATCCAAATAAAAAAGACCCTTTGCTGTAGAATCAGCAAAGGGTCTTTTTTTGCGGTGATATGCTCTAATGAGCTCACCAGATGGCGATAACTTGACGATGATCATCAGTTATAGCTTAAATTGCTCCACCAGCTTCTGCAGCTTACTAGCCAGATGTGCAAGTGAATCGGCTGAGGAAGATATTTCCTGCATGGAAGCCACTTGCTCTTCTGTCGCAGCAGAGATATTCTCTGTGCCATCTGCATTCGTTTCCGATATGGTATGAATGTTGTCGATGGACTGCACTACTTCTGCAGTGCTTGCCGACATCTCCTCTGATGCAGCTGCGATATTCTCAAGCTGCTGATTGACAATTCCCACAGCCTCGCTGATCTGCACAAACGCATCATCGGCAAATTGTACTGCTCGAATGCCGCTCTCCACGTCTTTTTGACCCAGATTGACATTCTTATTCGCTTGGGAGATTTCTTGCTGAATGGAGCTAACCATCTCAACAATCTTCTGACCGGATACGCTGGATTGCTCCGCAAGTTTGCGAACTTCACTTGCTACAACGGAGAAGCCGCGTCCATGCTCGCCTGCACGGGCTGCTTCAATGGAAGCATTCAACGCAAGCAGATTGGTTTGGGCTGCAATATCCGTAATGACAGACACCATCTCACCAATTGAAGTGGAATGCTGATCCAGCCGTAAGGCCGTCTCTGCGATACCTTGCACGAAGTTCTGGATGGAGCCCATCTCTGATACGGCAGTTTTGATGGTCGAGTTCCCTTGTTGTGCAAGTTCACTTGCTTGCATGGCAGCTTCGGATACTTGCTGTGTACTGTTGGTTACTTGTCCGACCCCTCCGGCAAGCTCATTCATCTGTTGCGCGGTATGTTTCAGGCTGTTCGCCTGCTTTTCAATACCAGCTGCAGACTGCTCCGTAATGAGAGCTACTTGCTCCGTGGCTTTGGTTGTCTCAGACGAGTTAATGGCAAGCTGTGCGGAAGAGGCTGTAAGCTCGTCAGCCGTATGACGCACATCCTGAATAACGTTACGGAGAGATTGACTCATTTTGTTAAAGCTGTTGCTGAGTTTACCGAATTCATCCTGTCCTTTTACAGCAACCTCAATGGTCAGATTGCCATCGCTGATCTCGTTGGAGGCTTTGACAAGTCGATTGAGCGGTCTCGTAATGGCTTGTACAATCCAGTAAATAATGATGGAACTGACTACAATCGCAATCGCGATAACAATAAGTGTAGTATACAGGATGGGACGAACCGTTTCCGTGACCTCATCATTGTCTATAACACCGACAACCGTCCAGCCAGTTGTTTCATTGGTAACGAAGAAGGCATGTTCATTTTTGCCATTAAGCGTGTATTGGAGGTCGCCATTCTTTTGATCAAAAATTTGTTTATACGGTTCCATCGTGCCTTCGGTACCTGGTTTCTCGGTTGGATGTACGATGATTTTATTCGCATTATCAATAATGTAGATATATCCTCTTTTCCCGATTTTGGTATTGTTAACCGTCTGGGAAAGAGCTTCAAGGGATAGACTTACCGAAACGACTCCGTGACCGTCACCAGTCGTCTGAGCAACCGAAGCAACAACATTACCTGTATTGCTTGAGATGTAAGGTGTAATTACGGTAGGCACGTCTTTGTTCTCGGAAGCAGCTTTAAACCAAGGACGTTCACGGGGATCATATCCCGGCTTGTTCACGGCGGTCACCGGGGAGTTGATATAGACACCCTTATCTGTTCCGACGGAAGCGAGTTCCACATCGCTATGGGTATCCTTGTATGCATCAAGTAAGGTACGAATGGTTTTGGTTTCGTCCCCCTGAACAGCTCCGACATTACCAGCATCGAGCTGACTTGCCAGGAAATCCACATTTTTGCGTGTAGCTCCAATGATCTGATCAATGGTCTGATTAAGCACGCTTACACTGCTATTGGCATTCTCAAACATTTTTTCTTCGACCTTGGCATCTGCTGTCTTAAATGAAATGATGCCTAAACTAATGGTCGGGATCAGCAGCACGATGGCGAATGAAAGTATCAGTTTCTCTCTCATCTGCATCGTTCGTTTCCCCTTTGGCTGCGTCACTTTCTTCATAGTACATTCTCCCCCTGTCAACTCTCCCGAAATGACATAAAATGTGGTATATTTCTAAGTTAATGTGCGAACCGATTCTGCATTCATGATTCGAATTCTCTGACCCAGAATGGTATGTATCGATATATATCGGTTGCACATGATTAAAATTAGAGAGGAGTTGTACTTGATTTTGGAACAAAATGCACTAAGGTCAACCGGATATGAGAACGATGTAGAAGTTCGGGATGATGCGACATTTATGCAGGGGGTTCGTGATTGTGTGCCTACACTGCTTGGATATTTAAGTATTGGTTTTGCGGCAGGGGTTATCGAGATGACTGCAGGGCTGAGTTTTGCCGAAACCGCATTGTTAAGTCTAATTCTGTATGCAGGTTCTGCCCAGTTCATTGCAGCAGGTATGCTGGCTTCAAATGGATCAGCATTAGCCATCATCTTCACCATATTTTTTGTGAACCTGCGGCATTTGCTGCTCAGCGCAGCTGTATCTCCGTATTTCAGACATCTGACACCGCTTAAAAATATGTGGATCGGCTCACTGCTTACGGATGAATCATTCGGTGTGGCGATGACAAGAGCCATTGGTCGGAAAACGCTCAGTGAACGCTGGATGCATGGCCTGAATATCACGGCGTATTTGAACTGGTTTGCTGCGAATATGGCTGGAGCATATTTTGGACGCTGGATCACAAACCCGGATCGGTTAGGACTTGATTATGCATTGCCAGCTATGTTTATCGGGCTAATTGTGCTTCAACTGGTACATCGCAAAAGCAAAAAAATACATATTAATGTAGCGATCATTGCAATTGTGTGTGTCATCTTAGCAAGTATGGCTTCACTAGGGAGTCTGAGCATTATCATAGCAGCAGTTGTTGCCGCAACGATGGGAGTGTTTATGGAACGATGGAAGTAAGATGGGATGTGTTCTGGATTATTATGGGCTCGGCACTGCTTACGTTTATCCCCCGGGTATTGCCACTTATGCTCTTCAGTAAAATACAGATTCCGGTATGGCTGATGCGCTGGCTTGAATACGTGCCTGTTGCTGTTATGGCCTCACTCATTGGTCAGGAACTGTTTATGTCAGGCAGCCGCCTTGTGCCAATTACAGAGAATGCAGCCTTGTGGGCAGCACTGCCTACAGTTGCTGTTGCCATCTGGACACGCAGCCTGCTCGGCACGGTGCTTGTGGGTATTGTCTCGATGATGATATTACGTTACTTCATGGGATAGGAAGATGTGATCGTGATGAAAACGCTATTTTCTAATGAAGCTAAAAGGGATAAGATGGAGAAAGAGGCATGGAATAGTCCATTTTAGTGGTAGATAAGCAGTAGGATATCATCATAGGTTTAGAGAGAAGGGAACGGTGTCTAAGATGAAACCAAGTCCATCCACGATCTTGTTTCAAGGGGATTCCATTACAGACGGAGGAAGATCACGTGATGAGGACCTGAATCATGTTCTTGGTCACGGGTATGCGTATCTGATCTCAAGCCGACTGGGCTTGGAGCTGGCGAGTAAGCAAAAAATGTTCTATAACCGAGGGATTAGCGGAAATCGGGCATCCGATCTGTATGCACGTTGGAATGAAGACACGTATAGTCTGAAGCCGGATCTGATCAGTATCCTGATTGGGGTTAACGATGCCTGGCGCTTCATGAATGAAGAACCAAGGGGGTACACGGATCGTTTTGCCCGGGCATATCGTCACTTGCTGGAGGAAACACGGGAGGTTATACCGGATACCGGGCTTATTCTGATGGAACCTTTCATTCTGAAGACGGGAGCAACGTTGGAGAAATGGGAGGGCTGGGAGAAGCTTATGGCAGAATACCAGCAGCAAGTTCATGAAATGGCTGAGCAGATCGGGGCGGTATGGGTTCCGTTGCAGCAAACGTTCAATGCAGCTCTGGAACAGGCTGATGCTTCCTACTGGCTGTGGGATGGCGTCCATCCTACTGCGGCGGGGCATGAGTTAATTGCACGCCAGTGGTTGTCCGTTGTACAGCAATCACCACTTGCTATTGTGTAGCGAGTAGCAGAAATCTCTGTATTTCAGCACATTGATTTTCGTATGATATTTTTAATGGATAATGGAATCTCTATAGTCTTTCGTAAATTTATCGTATTACATTTTGTTGACTTGTAACTCTTATCTTACATTCCATTAGCGAAACGTGGTGAATGCTGTGCAAGGCTCTGATCACGATACTGGCAATGAACATATGCATATGCGTACAAGTGATGATGTAGATGAAGCTGGGAAGATCGACTGGCCAGATGAACAACGGATTCAACAGGTGTTTAATCACGTTAAAAAGCGAGGTTACCGTCAAGGAAATAGGGAATTTATGGCGGGTAAACTCCGGGAGAGATTGTCTAGGCCGGCATTAACTGAGCTGCTCAAAGATTTGCAGACAGATGGAGAGCGGGCATTAAATGAATCTTTGCCTCTCCTGACATTTCAATTGTTTCGACAGTTTGGCACGACGGGAGATCGCCAGGCTTACGAGCATGTTTATTTCGACCGACGAGGTAGATTAGCAGCCGTTTCCTTGCTTGCGCTCGATTCGAATGCCCCCGATATGATCCATGCTCTTGAAGAAATACTATGGGCGGTATGTGATGAATATACGTGGTGTCTTCCGGCACATCTGGGAACGGGAGAAGCGGAGCAGGTGGAGGGTAATATTGACCTCTTTGCCGCAGAAACGGTACATATGCTTGCTGAAATTGTGGAGATTCATCGTCATCATCTCGACCCTCTGGTGGTTACACGGATCAGCCTAGAGGCGGAGCGGCGTATCTTTACGCCGTTATACAGGGAAAAGCGGGCGTATCACTGGCAGACGGCAGATCACAACTGGTCTGCTGTCTGCGGAGGGTGCTGCGGTATGGCTGCCATGTTGCTGCTAGAGGATACAATGATGCTCTTGGAGTCCACCCGGCAGGCGCTTAGCTGTATGAAAGCGTTCCTGAACGGATATGGCGAGGACGGTGGCTGTGCCGAAGGGATTGGATACTGGGTCTACGGGTTCGGTTATTTTGTCTATTATGCCGAGATGTTGTTGGACTACAGTGAAGGAGCGTTGAATCTGCTCACAGGTTCCAAAATAGCAGCTATAGCAGCATTCCCGCTGCGAATTCATCTGTCAGGTGGCATATTCGTCAATTATTCGGATAGCTCGGAGCATGAAGAGATTCCATCGGGGCTGCTGTCCCGCTTAGCTGCACGATTCGGGATGCAGGTGGATCTGCCGATACACATCCCGCAGCTGACAGACGATCCTTGTCGTCGCTGGGCCCATCTGCTGCGGAACGTGATGTGGAGCGATCCGGCAGTGTATGAACGTGTGCATGAAGAAGAGGCTGTACAGGCGAACGGCGGATTTATTTTTCAACAGCTGGAATGGATGGTTGCGAAGGGTGTCTTGCATGTACCAAATGCACGCGAAGAAGAGGGCAGACAGCGTTCAGGCAAGGAGTGGATTCAGACAGCGTGTTCGTTCAAAGGCGGGCATAATGATGAACCTCACAATCATAATGATCTGGGACAAGTGATTATCCATTGCGGCGGTGAAAATATGTTGTGTGACCCTGGAGCAGGGGTGTACACTCAGGCGTATTTTGCTCCAGGGCGTGAGCGGTTATTTCATATTTCGTCTGCCGGGCATAACGTGCCTATGATTCAAGGTTGTGAGCAGAGCTCTGGCAGACGGGCCGAAGCCAAACTGCTGGAGTTCAAGCTTGAGCCGGATGGACATGGAATGCAGGCCGGTCTGGATCTGACTCGTGCATATCCTGAGGTGAAATCGTTGCAGAAGTTCACACGCCATGTGTGCTGGAGGATCGAAAAAGATGGGGCCGTGGCAAGCTTACGAGTTATAGATCGGTTTCAATGGAGGGCTAGCGCAGAGGATGACTCTGTGGAATTCTCAGTAGAGCAGCCATATGCCAGATTGCGGGTTGTTGAACGTTGGATAAGCCGGATATGTCCGGTGATGGAAAAGGATGGCCAGCTTAAGTGGCAGGCTTCACGCGCTAATATGTACATGATATATGATGCCATTCAGTGGCAGGCCGAGACGGAAGCGGTACACACCGTGGATCATGATCAGGTACCTGTTACATTTTATCGTACATCCCTTGTGTGGAAAGGGAACGAAGTAACAGCGACAAAGGGCAAGGAAGAAAGAGTCGGAGATGCGTTAATGTCGACGGGAGTTTCGGAAACCCAAGACTTCTTAGGAACTCTGGAGGTCTTGGAAAGTACGGATGGTGGAGATACGCCAGGTGTTGCAGGGGAGCAGGCGCACGGGATAGCTAATCTAGATATGCCGGGGATTGTATGTCAGGTTGATTTTATTATTGAACCCCATAAAGGAGAAACCGAGGTGAGTCCACGTGAGTAGTTATACAGCCACATCGACATATCCATGGCAAAAGGAGCTTGAACAGTATCGGACTTTGGCAGCAGAGGCAGGCCCCGCACCGGCAGATGGCTGGAATCGGGAGCGCAAGCTGGCACTCGTTCAACAAATTGTCAACGCTTACACGAAGGTTCAAGATATGAATGGAGCTATTATTGATCCATACTCAGGCACAGAACGCTATTATTCCACGCCAGCTTATGCTATGGCGGCAGCTGTACTAGTGGATGCAGGGCATATGGAGCTTCTGGATTCTGCATCGGCAGCCCTGTCACAGAGCATTGATGCAGTAGTGAACGGCAGTGCACCGGACAATCATCCGGATTTTTTCCCAGTGCTCATGATGCGAGCTTATATGTTACTGGCACCTCATCAACCTGAACAGGCAGCCATCTGGGCTGAGGCACTGCAAACCATTCATCCTGAGAGTGACTACGTGTTTACAATGAGCAAGATGAACAATGCCAATCGCATGATTAACTGGAATGCCATCATGATCTCGGGCGAATATTTGCGGTGGAGTGAGCAGCTTGCAAGTGAGGATACGGCATGGATGGATCGTTATCTGGAAGCGTACCATCTGCCACGGTTTACCGGGCTTGGATTGTACCAGGATGGGCCGCTGGATCGGCCCAATTGTCCGTTTTCCTATGATATCGCTACCCGTTATCATCTTGAAGTGATGCTGGATGCCGGGTATGAAGGAAAAGTAGCAGATGCATTGCGAGAGAAGATGCGTCACGGTGCGTTTAGCTCACTGTTGATGTTGTCTCCGCTAGGAGAAATACCACCTCGTGGTCGTAGTTCCCAGCACCAATGGAATGAAGCTGCCGCTGCTTATGTATGCTCGGTGCATGCCAAGCTGGCGTTGCAAGCGGGGGATTCTGTGATAGCCGGGGCGTTTGCACGAGCGGCCAATCGTTGTTTTGAAGCCGTAGAGCGCTGGCTGATGCCAGATGGACGGCTGAAAATCGTACGCAACGAATATGTACCCGAGAAGCGACACGGATATGAAATTTACACGAATCACACTTGTTACAATCTGTGGACGGCAGCCGCGCTGGCGCATGCTTGTCTATGTGATCCAGAGGAGGATATGACGCCCTCTTATCTTCCCTCCGAGATTGGAAACCGGGTACTACGGGCGGATGGCTGGTTTGAAACGATACTGTCCTCTGTGCCAGGTCAGCAGATCGTTCTGCACACCGCACTGAATGATCCGTATACGATTCCCGGACTGGTGCGAATACAGCAGGCTGGCCTACCAGGTTTAATCGGCCCGTCTGCGGCTAGCCATATGCAGGCAGGATTCACGGAATTTGCAGAAGGGGTTGTTCGTCCTTTGAGTTATTGCCCTGCCTGGAAAACTAACGACGGGGTCTGGCATAGTCTGGCCGAAGGCATCCCGTCTGGTAGCGACTATGACCGTGATGCGGGAATCCATCCGGCTAGCGGCGGTGGTTCGATAGTGTATAAGCTAGAGCTTCATGGGGCTGAACGGGTTGAAATGCAGGCAGATCATACACTGCATGAAACGGTGACGGTAGCAGATGTGAATTCAAGCGCTGGGGAGAACATCTTTGAGCAAGCTATGAGAGAAAATGCTGAGCATGCCCGGATAAACACTGCGGGAAATGCTTTTGAGATCACCTGGACGGGGCCTTTACCTGGAATACAGTCTATAAGCACCCGTTATGTGCAACGAGCCGATGAACTGACGGTGACGTATGAATTCGAAGGTGAGATTGAGGCGGTGGGGGCCTTGATTCCGCTGATGTTCTGCGATGGCGAGGAGCAGGCTGTGATTACCCAGACGGAGAAAAGCGTGCGTACAGTGTACCGGGGAGCGTACGTTGAATCCACGGTACAGGATGCCGGGGCTGTGATTCAGCTGGATCAACAGGAAGTGGCGTCACGCAACGGTCTGTTGAAGCAGGCCCGAATGGAAGTTTACGGTGCACAGCAACTGACTTTTACCGTTCGATTGGGACAGAACTAAAGAATAACGGAAGCAGTCAAGCTATTCATCTATGTATGCATGCGATGCGATCTCGCATAGAAACTGGAGGAACAAGATCATGGACACTTCAACATCGGCAACATGGCTGGAGGAAGCATGGCGACAAGGAGCAGTCAAGACGATTCGGAATGCGAAACGAATCAAGGATACCTTTCCTCATATTTCAACCAATGGTGTGTACGACAGGAATGATCCGGAATGGTGGACAGCCGGTTTTTGGCCTGGGCTGTTATGGCTAGTATACCGAGATGATCCGGGTCACGAAGCTGCGGCGGAGCTTCTGCGCATCACCGATAGCTGTGAGCGGCAGCTCGAAGGTTGTCTGCGTGATCCGGATGCTGTGGATCACGACTTGGGTTTCATCTGGCTGCTTAGTGGCGTAGCGAGCTACCGCCAGATGGGCAGCGAGGAGGGGCGACGCCGCGGCCTGCTGGCCGCGAATCTGCTCGCTGCGCGCTTTCATGTGCGCGGTGAGTTCATCCGCGCATGGAACTTCGGTTCGTCAATGATGGACACGCGCGGCGTTGCCATCATTGACAGCATGATGAACCTGCCGCTGCTCTACTGGGCATCCGAGCAGAGCGGCGATCCTCGCTTCCGCTGGCTGGCGGAAGCACATGCGGACACCGTGGCGCGCGAATTCGTCCGCGCAGACGGGTCCATCTGCCACGTGGTGGAGTTTGATCCACACACGGGGCAGAAGCTGCGGGAGCATGGCGGCCAAGGCCATGCTCCCGGATCCGCCTGGGCGCGGGGCACCGCCTGGGCGTTGCACGGGTTTGCGCTGTCTTTCCGGTATACGGGCGAAGCCCGATATCTGGAGACAGCGGAGCGAGCGGCCGATTTCTTCCTCGCCATGCTTGGCGAAGATATCGTGCCGGTGTGGGATTTCCGCGCGCCTGCGGAGCATCGGGCGGCGTGGGACTCGTCCGCTGCGGCGATTGCCGCGAGCGGCCTGTTCGAGCTCGCGAAGCTGTCGCCGCGCGGGCCAATCTACGCTGCAGCGGGAGAGCGCATCGTCCGCGGCTTGTATGAGCACTACAGCTCCGGCGAATCGGCAGCGGAGGAAGGGCTGATCATGCAGGGGACGGTGCACTACCCGGAGGGGCGTGGCATTAATGTGCCGATCATTTACGGCGATTATTTCTATATGGAGGCGCTGGCGAAGCTGCGCGGTAGTAAGGGTTTATTTTAACTTGAAGCAGGAGGTTCCTAATTGTCATTCCCGACACATATCGTATCAGCAGGTGGAATTGTAGAAGATGGACAGGGGAATATCCTGTTGGTCAAAACCCATGATGATGGATGGGTGTATCCTGGCGGAATAACTGAAGTTGGAGAGAACCTGATGGATGGCGTCATTCGTGAAATCCAGGAGGAAGTGGAATCATCGCAACAATAATCCATTTAATAAGTGTTGTTTCTAATACAGCTATTCATAAGTGGTATGACGGTGTAACGGATGTTCCTACAAAAGTCATGTTTGATTTTGTGTGCAGAGCAGAAGGTGGGGAGTTAACGACTTCTGAGGAAACAAGTGAGTGCAGGTGGGTTCCAAAGGAGAATGTTCTGGACATGATCACCTTTACCCGCCATTCGTATGCGTTATGAGGCTTATTTAAACTTCAACGGTTCTGTAAGCTATCTGGAGTATGGAACTGCGACATCGGTAGAACTACATGTCAAACTCCAAAGGCATATTTAGATGTATGTAAAATAGTATCTTAAACAGTATCGTTAAACGTCTACCTGGTTGAACAGAAGCAAGAAATAGAACCGCCCTTTACAGGGCGGTTCTATTTTCGCCATTTTCTTCAAAAGCAGATTTTACTTCACAGGTGAACGTTTCAGAATGACAAAGTCGGCAGAGGACTGCTCGGGATATCGCTGGCGAATGATCTCATGTACTTTGAATTCGGGATAGTCAAACAGATAATGGAACACATTCCGATCTTGTATGGTTTGCACACCGGAATTCCCTTTCTCCTTCAGCCTTGTATAGAGAACGACCCATTGGGTTGAGGTATGGAGAACATCGTTAAGAGTAGCCCGGAAGTCTGTCTCATCCGTAATATGATACAACACATCCAGACACACCGTTAGATCGGCTTGGAGAAAACCGCGGTTGACCCATAGGCCGGGTGTGTAGACCATGAAGCTTTTGGATGGGTCGCTGGCATATAACGACACACAGTGTTTTACGGATGAAGCTGCCACATCCATACCCAGATACTCGCCATAGTTCATATATTTCAACTGGTTCCCATCTCCGCAGCCAAATTCGATAACCCGATGAATGCCCTCACGCTGGATTAACGCGTTAACAACCTCGGCTTTGAATTCGGCCAACACGCCATAGGAACCTCTGCCGGATGTTTCACCCGAAGAATAAGTTTGCTCCCAGTAGTTGATGTAATCAAATGACTGATTCACACAGATTTCCTCCGATTCTGAAAAATGATGTTGTACCTGAATATATCCTTATATTCAGGTTATGCGCCGTTCGTATCATTATGAATTGGACTCCGCTAAATGAAACAGTAGTATGAATTTCCATATAATCACCTGAAATTTTCCTGAAAGTCTAAACATCTGGAAAGTTCCTGCCGACAATATATAGTAGGAAAAAATTGACGATTATCGGAGGGAAATGATGTTAAAGCCAAGATTGACCAAGTACATGGTGATGATGCTGGTGTTGATGCTGAGTATTTCCAACGTAGGCTTGGCTGCTGCGGCAGAGAAAGAACTGTCTAAAATTGTGGTTTCCAAGAATGAAATGTCGCTCGAAGTTGGCGAATCAGGATCAGTGACTATAACGGGGGTATACTCAGATAATACCTCGGCAAACGTTACAATAAGCTCTTCCTGGAGTAGCAGTAATACTTCAATAGCAACTGCATATAACGGTTCAATTACGGCGAAGCAAGAAGGTACAGCAACGCTGACGGCAACGTACAAAGGGCTCACTCAGGACATTCAGGTTAAAGTAACGAAGAAGGTCAAAGCCCTTACGAAAAATGTACAAAGCTTGGATTTACGCAAAGGAGAAGCGAAGGACATTGCCTTGACCGCTACCTATAGCGACAACTCCACCAACGCAGAAGCAGCAGACACGGCTGTATGGACAACCAGTGATGAGAAGGTTGCTACCGTAGTAAACGGTAAAGTAACAGGTCAAAGCGCAGGTACGGCATTGATCACGGCGAAACTGGGTAGCCAGAGTATTACGGTAGATGTGAATGTTGAAGTTGTTAAACGTGTGGATGTGGACAAGAGTCAGGTTACTCTGCTTCTTAAACAGAAGGAAAGTGTGAAATTAACAGCCACTTATCCCGATGGAACGACCAAAGATGTAACCGATCTTGCAGAGTGGACGTCGAGTAACGAAAAGATTGCAGATGTGCTGAAAGG
Source organism: Paenibacillus sp. TSA_86.1 (assembly GCF_052691815.1). Taxonomy (NCBI): domain Bacteria; kingdom Bacillati; phylum Bacillota; class Bacilli; order Caryophanales; family Paenibacillaceae; genus Paenibacillus; species Paenibacillus sp. TSA_86.1. The sequence continues at coordinate 39,683 of NZ_JBQZGE010000007.1, forward strand.
CAGTATTACAGGTTATTCGGCAGGTTCTGCCAAAATTACAGGTAAATACGGCACGAAGTCGGTATCTGTAGACGTTGATGTGGATCTCACCAGCAAGCTTAGCGTGGGGAAACAGAGTATTTTCTTCCGTTTAAGTGAGACCAATAAAACGGCTACTGTTGAAGTTACGGCTTCGTATCCTAACAGCAGTGATGTGAATGTAACGGATCAGGCGACATGGACGTCAAGCAATGATAAAGTTGCAACAGTGTTCAAAGGCCAAATTACAGCAGTAAGTGCAGGATCAACAACGATCAAGGCCGCGTATAGTGGCAAAACGGTAGAGATCGCCGTGGATGTGGATACAGCAAGATATCTGGATATCAAAGATGTGAACGATAAACTGGCTATGAGTGTTACCGGTAACAACAGAACGAAAAAGCTGACAGCAAACGCCGAATATATTGATGCAAGCAAGGAAGATGTAACGTCCAAAGCAACGTGGACTTCCAGCAATGCAGATATTGTATATGTATCTGGCGGTGAACTGATCGCTTACAAATCGGGTACAGCTACCATTACCGCAGCCTATGGCGGTAAAACGGTTAAATTCACGGTGAACGTAGATGTTCCGGACAAGTATGAGATGGACAAAAAGAAAGCAACCGTTGCTGTTGGCGGAACCACGTCTGCCAAAGTGCTTGCGGTGTATGGCGAAACGTCCAAGGACGTATCCGACAATGCAACATGGAGCAGCAGCAGCGAGAAAATCGCTGAGATTGATAGCAAAGGGATTATTACGGGGGTAGCGATAGGTAAAGCGACCATTACAGCCAAGATCGAAGGCAAAACGCTGACACTCCCTGTAGAAGTCGGTATGGCGAGCGGCCTGGAGGCGGATGTGAACTTTGTCGTGCTGTCGGCAAAAGAAACACAATCCATTATCCTGACAGGCACGGATGGGGAAGGTAATACCAAGGACGTCACAGCTGATGCAACTTGGAAATCCAGCAATGCCCGTGTAGCTGATGTGAAAAAAGGCGTAATCACAGGAAATAGCAGTGGTAAAGTGAATATCACAGCCGAATACGGCTCGCAGAAAATCACGATTCAGGTTGAAGTTGATGTGATTTCACGGATTGAAGCATCCGAACCGGATCTTTCCCTGAAATCAGGAGAAACGGTTGATCTGAAGGTAACAGCTATCTTGAGTGATGGTAGTGAGCGGGATGTTACGGACAAAGCCGAATGGAAATCAAATAGTTACAAAGTGGCTCAAGTGACCAAAGGCAAAGTGAAAGCACTCAGCTCAGGTAAAGCAAGAATCACAGCAAAATACGGCAGCAAAACAGTTACGATTGCTCTGGATGTCGATACACTGAAGTACTTACAGACAGATAAAGTGACCTTGACTATGAAAGCGGGAGATAAGGCAACCGTTGTAGCTACGGCAACCTATTTGGATGGCAGTGAGGCGAATGTATCCAAACCGGCTCTCTGGACATCGTCCCGTATTGCAACAGCTTCCGTAAAAGATGGTATCATTCAGGCGAATGGTAAAGGTAAAGCAACCATCACGGTCTCCTATGCAGGAGTAAGAACCAAGGTTACCGTAGTCGTTGAAGCGAAGTAATCCTGTCTTTTGAAGCCGGGACTATGAATCAAAAATAGTACATGTCAAAAAGGTGATGTCAGCATTCAAGCTGATATCACCTTTTTAAGTTATATCCTGATGTAATCGTATATCGCTTCCATAGAAGTGATCGCATATCGCTTTCATATTCAAGTAAGCCAGTAGGTCGAGTAAGCGAACTCATCCCGTCACATCGTATGTGACAGTACCAATGCACCATAGGCAAAAGCAATAAGGATCAGAATAGCTGGGTGCAGCTTGGTTTTGGTCATGACCCAGAGGGAGATCCCCGCAATGACGAGCGTCTGCCAGATTCCGATCGAGCCCGTGGATACTTGACCGAATTCCCAAGTGAGCAGAATCATAAGTACAGCGATTACCGGCTGCACAAGCAGGGTCATGCCTTTGACTTTAGGTGAAGTCCGGTGTTTGTTCAATAAACGAATTAACAGAATGAGTGCAGTTGCCGACGGTACAATAGTAGCCACACTGGCGATTAACGCACCAAACCAACCGGCGACGTGATATCCGACAAATGCAGCAATTTTGGTGGCAATCGGGCCCGGGAGCGCATTGCCTATTGCCAGGACGTCACCAAACTGTTCGGTAGTCATCCAGTGGTAGTGATTCACAATCTCTTCCTGCATCAATGGAATGGAAGCGGGGCCGCCTCCATATCCCAAGATATTCGCTACGAAAAATCCCCAAAATAATTCCCACCATGTCTGAAGCATCCTACGATACCTCCTTGTCGGAGTTACCTTTGGATTTTAAACGCTGTACGAGACCAAAATGGAAGAAGCCATAGACCAGGAACACTGTAATCACCAGCCCCGGATGAATGTTTAACAGCTGCAATGCCGCAAAGGCAATCACACCGAATAACATGGCAAACCACTTACCCAGCCCTTTCCAGGCTTTCATTGCAAATTCATAGGCCATCATGCCAAGCATTACAAAAATGACAGGCCGCACGGCAGCTACCATGCCTGCAACTATTTTGGATTCACGCAGGGCGTACATCGAACCGAGCAGAGCAATAATGGCAATGCTTGTCGGCAAAATATGAGCGATTACGGACACAATAGCGCCCAGCACACCTTTCGTTTTATACCCGAGATAAGCAGCCATCTTGGTTGCAATGGGCCCCGGCAGAGCGTTGGCAATCGCCAGAATCTCGCCAAATTCATCATCACTGACCCACTTGTAACGGGTGACAGCCTCATAACGGATTAGCGGAATAACCGAAGGGCCGCCGCCATATCCCAAAATTCCGGTTCGTACCATACCGACCACGAGACCGTTGTAATCTTTCCAACTCATGCTGATATCCTCCTAGAGTCTCATGCCCATACGGCTTTTATAACGTTTCAAGAGCAATTGTGATTCTACCTTGACGATGCCTGGCATCTTGTAGAGCTTCTCCAGCAGAAATTGCTCCATCTCTTCCATATCTGCAAAAATGCCGTGCATATGCAGGGTACTTGGGCCGGTCATATGATAAAGGCTGGTCACGGCTGGCTCTTCGTCCAGCATCTCCGCAACTTCGTCCAGAAAGCGCGGCTCGACATCGACATTAAAAAAGGCAGAGACCTGTAGCCCAACCTTGCCGGGGTTAATGACAACGGTAAAACGTTCGATGATTCCTTTTTCCGATAATGCATTGATGCGAGCCTGGACGGCTACGCGTGATAATCCGATCTGTGTTCCGAGGTCTGTATAAGAAATTCGACTGTTCTCATGCAAGGCAGCGATGATTTTGCGATCCATCTCGTCCAGATTGTACATTTGTGGAATCTCTCCGCCTTTGGAGGAACGTTTCTGTGACATGTTTGAACCATCCTTTACGTTTTCCTGTATGCAGTATCATTGCAGCATTCATAGTTTAATGACGAAACGTAACCACAGTCAACTGATTTTATTGTAATTGTTGAAAATATATGATGGGATGCCTTCATTTTGTCGGATTGATGAGAAAAAAACTGCTCGCTATCTGCGGGCAGTCGGCAATTCATCTTTGGCATAAGTATGTCATGAATCTGTTAGAGATTCACTGTCTTAGGTAACAGAAGCGTAACGGTTGTTCCTTCGCCGGGTTCCGATGATACACGTAACGTACCCCCTGCACCGCGTGCGCGTTCCTCCATGCTGAACAATCCAACACCATTCCCAGCAGTACCTTCATTAAATCCAGTACCGTGGTCTTCGATAACCACGAGCGTGAGCTCTTCCGTATCTTCTACGGTTACTCGTGCCTCGGCAACGTCAGCGTATTTGGCCACATTGGTTAAGGCTTCCTGGATAATTCGATAGATGGCGATTTCCCGGTTCATCTCCAGCCGTTTGCGCAAATTGCACTCCAGAGTAACTTCAATGCCGTAATGACGGTTATAGTTCTCGATATAGGTTCGAATCGCAGGAACGACGCCCAGATCATCCAACACAGAAGGACGCAGTTCCCAAGCCATGCCCCGTACATCCTCCATAATACCGGTAACTTGTTTCCGTAGTTCCTCCACACCGGGGTTCGCTTGATCTGCGAGCAGACGATCCATCTGAATCACAAGAGAGAACAGGCTTTGTCCAATCCCGTCATGGAGTTCACGAGAGATGCGGCGACGTTCTTCTTCCTGAATGTTCATCACTTGCGACATCATCTGCTGTAGCTCGCCTTCAACTCGTTTCAGCTTGGTAACCTCACTGCGCACAGCCAAATACTGATAAGGCTCTCCGTCATTATCCAAAAACGGAACGATGGTGGTGTTCACCCAGTAATGACTGCCATCTTTCGCACGATTCCGTATCTCGCCATTCCATACTTTGCCTGAAGAAATCGTGTCCCATAACGTCTTCATAAAGGCTTTGCCATGATACCCTGAATTGATAATCCGGTGATCCTGATCAATCAGCTCTTCGCGACTATACTGTGAAATCTCGCAAAATTTATCGTTCACGTATTGGATCTTACCCAAGCGATTCGTCAGCGCTACGATGGAGGATTCATCAAGGGCAAACTTCAGATCGCTGAGTTGATGCAGTGAACCCTTCAGTTTGCTTCGGAACTCGTTGTCGGAGATGTGCTGGTCAATCTCGCTGAGCAGTAGCTGAACCGGTTGATCGGCCAATCCGCTGAGTCTGTTTTTGCGTGGCTTACTCAAAGTTCAACAACCCCTTTTTCATCGCGAACTTCACCAGTTCCGGTCTGGTACGCAGTCCAAGCTTCTCCATCAGATTGCTTTTGTGGGACTCCACGGTTTTTACACTGATGACCAGATGCTCGGCAATTTCCTTATTGGCATATCCCTTGGCAATCCAGGACAATATCTCTTTCTCCCGTTCCGAAAGGGTGTCATACGGCCCGGCATTTTCTTGTTTGGCTTTGTCCAGGTATTCGCTCATTAATCGTTTGGTTGCACTTGGATAGAGGTAGGCACTCCCGTCTGCTACAGAACGAATAGCGGCTAGCAATTCTTCATGTGGTGCACTCTTGAGGATGTACCCTGAAGCTCCCGCATGGATTGCACGGAACAGATATTCCTCATCATCATGCATCGTTAGAATTAAAATGGTGATATCCGGCATTAACTTTTTCAACTCCGCTGTAGCGGTCAGTCCATCCTTGCCCGGTGGCATGCTGAAATCCATCAGAACGACATCCGGTTTCAGCTCCTGTGCTTTGGCGATAGCCTCGTCGCCGTCCGCTGCATCTCCAACAATATGTATATCGTTCTTTCCTTCAAGCAAGGCAATGAGCCCCGAGCGCACAACCACATGGTCGTCCACAACTAATAGTCGAATCACTTTCGTTTCCCCCTGTCCGTTTCCTTCATCTATCTCTATCATACCAAAAAAGAGACTTCTCAGAGTGTAATATCCGAAAAGTCTCCTATTCCTTGTAAAGATCATTGAAGGTACATAGACGATAAAAGGGAGATGGAGCATGGCTTACGAGGTGCAGACATGCTCCGCGCTCTGATCCTGCTCATGCATATTGTTCCAATTGTCTGGCTGTTTGTTCGGTTTGCATCACCATCTCGGGGGAAAACGTGCGCGGGGTTCTGCTCCCCACAAGCAATACACCGCTTGGCAGACTGCCTTCGCTGAACATCGGTACAGCTATAGCACATACAAGTCGTTCAGCGAGCATAAGCGGGCAGCGCTCCGGGGTGTATTCTCCACGGGACTGCGCATCCAGCATGACCGTGCGTCCGGTTCTGAGCGCTGTGCCTACCAGATCTTGTCCAGGGCGCATAGTCATCCGTTTCACACGTTCATTGGTTGCCCCGGAGGTATATTTCCAGCGCAGCATCGATTCAGACACACAGGCCATTCCGCAAAAATCGCCGGCGGTGCTCTGACACAGGCCGCTCATCATCTCCTGAACGGCAGATGAGATTTCATCATGCATGAGGGACACTTCCTTTTTCTCGAATCATATAGACGATTAACTCGTCACTCATTACGTTTCCTTATTATCATGGTCATTCTTTGTTGTCACAACATATGGGTAACCTTGAACTCAAGGCTCGTTGGATGGAAAAAGAGATTACAATCAGGTTATTACGATGTTAGTTCTATTGTAGACTGTTTCGAGGGCCTTGTAATTCAGGGAAAACCCCTATTTCACTTCTGGAAAATGCTGAACGTGGGTGCTGGATCGCTCGGGGAATGCAATATACGAAAGAAACAGCCGGCAACATTAGCCGACTGTCATGATTGAATGTGTGTTTTTGAATGAGTTTTTGAATGAGTTTATATTAGGATGACTCTCCTACAGATCAGAAAATGTACACGTTTCTACTTTTCTACATTGTAAATGTGCTTAGTAACGCCGGCCATACAGCGATATGCTCACGGCAAGAGGGACATGTTGTTTTCCCAGCCAGATAAGGCAGATGTGCCGTAAGTTTCTGCTCTCCAATCCTTGCTGCCCGTTCTGCTAAAGTTTGTGTTTCCTCATCTGTTAATGAAGGAGCGGGAATGATAGCCTGAGCCTGCTGATCAGGTTGAAAAACAGGATCTTGTTCATAGGCATGAAGGGGAACGTTATGGTGTTCATCAGGCCATATATACACTTCACTTTTACAGTCTGGGCACTCGGCTACATACTCATCCCCTTCCGTAAATGTCATCAGCATATTCGCAACGATATAGGATTCGCGGAATGCGGCATCGGCAATGAGGATGTATCGTTTCTCCATATCATCTGTGGTTGCCTCAGCAGCATCAGTCAGTACTTGCTCCGTCAGAGATCTGAGCTGATCAATAGCTTCTACATAATCATTGTACATCTGTGTACAGAATGAACTGCCTACGGCATCAGCCAATTCAACCCAGGATGGTGGATAGGGCGTCTGGTGCTGCTCCTCGCGGTTTGCTTCTATCACACCGCAGTTGATAAACAGTTCCTTGCGCACTGCTGCATCGGATGTCATGCATGCGAGACGTGACAGAAAAGGCATGACGGCGTACGTAGCCGTATAGATCGTATTTTGATGAAACAGATATTCCTGAAACAGTTCGTCAAAAACCTCTTGGCTGAATTGCTGCTGTAGTTGTTGCAATAAGCGGGGTGCATTTTCTGCTGACCCGTAGGGACCTGATAGTTTTACCCAAAGATTACTATCCAGCGATAACATATGTATTCCTCCTGTTCTGGAGATGCATAAGATTGAAGATTTATAAAATGGAATATTCACAATATTGAAGACTCATTGGTGTTTAACTGTATGCTAGCACTAACGTAAAAGATTGACAATTTAAGATCGGATCACTCGCAAACGAGGCCTTTATTGGGGATGTGTGACTTTTCTCACAGCGAATTGGGGGAGTTTCCCGCCAAAGATCAGGTAATCCCCTGATAACCTTTCTGACCCTTTCACGATATGATGTAATCATAAGGAATTACCGAGGGGGACGAAAATGATGGGTACAGTATTTGTGGAAAGAATCACCCAAAAAGTAGAGCGGACACAGACGGAGGCGGGCAAAATGACACAGAGAACGGGTGGTATTCTGTCGTTTGTCACACCGGATCAATGGAGTCTGATTGAAGAGAAAATGCAGCCTAAAAAGGTGAAGGCGGGATACAGTCTCTTTTTGGAAGGTGATGAAGCCGGATATCTGTACTACATTCGCTCGGGACGTGTGAAGCTGACCAAATCGACGGAGGATGGCAAAGAGATTATTCTGTCGATTCAGCAAAGAGGGGACTTGATCGGTGAGTTTGGCGGCATTGGCGGATTGAATCACAGTTACAGTGCAGAGATGGCGGAAAAAGGGGAACTGGCTATCATCTCGCTGACAGATCTCGAAAGTGTGATCAGCAAAAACGGGGAACTTGCGCTTAAATTTCTGCAATGGATGGCACTTGCACAGCGGATTACCCAGTCGAGATTCCGAGACTTGTTGTTATACGGCAAAGCAGGCGCACTTGCTTCGACACTGATCCGTGCCAGCAACACGTATGGCAAGATTGTTCCAGATGGTATCGTGCTGGAGATGAAGCTGAATCACACCGAACTCGCTGAGATGATTGGCGCGACTCGGGAAAGTGTTACCCGTATGCTTGGAGCATGGAAAGAACAAGGTACACTGGACATGATGGACGGTAAATTAATGATCCGGGACATGGCCGCGCTCCGCTGCATGTGTGGATGCCCTTCGTTCCCGAGTTGCCCGAAAGAGCTGTGCCGTCTGTAGGAGATGTTGCAGCAGACTTTAAATAGCGAATCAAGCAATAATATGAGCTGTAAAGCATTAATGTGAGCGTTAAAGCATGAATATCGATTATTGTGGCATACCACTTACACCATAAACAGGATGTTGTGTCATTTACACTGGCGATTGGGGTCGTAAACGGGAGATGGCGAAGTGGTGAGTATAGTGGGCGAGATAGCCAAAGTAGTGAAGAGCTAGAGAAATAAATACAGACTGCACATGAGGGAATTGGGGAGAACCGAGAGAAACTTGAGAGTGAAGCAAGAGAAACCTGGAGTATCGAGGGGAACCCGTGGAGTAATAGAGCGTGCGGAAAATCATGGGGTGGAGAACGTAATGAGTCACGTGAACGGTGTACGGAGTAGGTAGAGCGAGACGGATAACTAGAGAGAACGTACGGTGGGGAGAACTACGATCGGAACGGGATGAAATGGAATTGAACGGAACAGTAAAAAGGACGAAGCAGCACCGGCTGTTTCGTCTTTTTGCTGTGACCACAACCAACCAACCAACCAACCAACCACTTTACTCGTCTGGTCACGGCTAACGATCTCAGATGACCCTATTTTATGTATTTTAGCCCATTAGAAAATCTAACGATCAGGAGAGACGCTATTTCTCGAAATTCACTGGTAAATGCAGCTTTATTGCGGTTTTTTGGTGAAATAGCGTCGCTGGAGATCGTTAGAATTCTAAACGGCTGAAAAACACCTAAATAAGGCTTCTGGTGATCGTTAGAAATTTTGGCTACTGCTTGCGTACCTTGTTCGGCCCACTAACATGTCAATCCAACATACCTAAATATGCAACGGCACATCATCATCCCCACGCACCCGATCGCATCGCAGTAGCTAACAGCGCATCATCCCCACGCACCCGATCGCATCGCAGTAGATTACAGCACGTCATCCCCACGCACCATCGCATCGCACTTCATCAGCACATCATCACGAAACCAATCGCCCGCTGTGCATTACAACACACCACCACATAACCGAGCTTGTCGCATCACTCCTCATGTCATCGCATCACAAGGTGTGTAGTCCCGACACGCAGTACCCCGTTTCCCCTACAAAAGTTATTTACTCTAACTCCCGATCCAACATGGAGTAGAGTGCCGAGTCATGATAAGCCCCTTTATAGAACCAGTGCTCCCGCAGCAGACCTTCACGCTGCATCCCGATTTGCTGCATGACACGCTCAGACGCAAGGTTTTCTGGTCGGCAGTTGGCATAGATCCGATGAATGCCAAGTTCCCTGAATCCAAAATGAAGCAGTGCGCGGCAGGCTTCGGTTACATATCCATTTCCCTGATAGGCGGGATGCAGGACGTAGCCGATCTCAGCATTGGTCTGATCCACAAGGTGCAGCCCTGCGCCGCCGATGAGCAGGGCTTCTCTTTTCAAAACAATCGCAAGTTCATATCCTTCTCTCGGCTCAGCCAGCTGCATACCAATCACATCCTGTACATAGGCCTGGGTATCTTCTTCCGTGTTTGGCCCCCATGCGGTATGTTCCGTGATTTCGGGCATCGAAGTATACGTATGGATATGCGGCCAGTCACTTTCTACAATCTCACGGATAAGTAATCTTTCGGTTTCAAGCTGCATGTGTATACGCTCCTTTGCTCGCTTTCAGGTTCTTCATCCTACTCAGAGTGCGTCACTCATCTCCTACTGAATGAATACTGCATATTATTGCATCCTATTGTACCGCACCGTATACACGCAAAAAAACCCACGACCGAATTCAAAAGTATGAATTCCTCGCAGGCAGTTATGTGTCCAACTGTAACTTGTATGTTATTTCAGTTCGTAAATAGCAACTTTGCAGATTACTCTTGCAGATTACTCTTGCCGATCATTGCAGAAGTAAACTTGAAGATGACCGTGTTAACAACTGTGTTACTGTGGCTGCTTGCATGTCGTTGCAGGATAGGTGTAGGCCAGCTTGCGGATGATTTCCTTTTGCCATCTCATGTCACCCAGGTTAATCGCCAGGTTCAGAAGATCCAAATAATCGTCAAGCTGCAGGACAGCCTTTTGCAGAGTTGTGTTCATTCGATGTTCGTTCCCCTTTATCTATATAGTCGTAAGCGTTGATTGCCGTAGTTAGATCAGATCGGACATGTAACAAGTTCAATAATGATAATCATTATCACATATACTCACATTATGCATCGAACGCGGGTAAAATGCAATCCCTAACCGTGTTGAAACGCAACTTATTCACCGAATTCCCGGTGTATTTCATCATAAGGCTATAACAAATAGCCCGAGAATAGCTCGAATACAAATTCGAATTCAGAAATATTTTTCAAAAATTTTACAAAAACAAAGAGGAATTCATCATGTGAAGCTTTAAATTAAAAAAGGGACAAGCTTGATTGAAGCAAACAAACAAGCCACCTGAAGGAAACACAGGTGAACAGACAGCAAACGATATGAAGGAGGAGAAAGGGTATATGAAAAAGGCGTTAAGGCAGCACTGGATCGGGGCATTCCTGGTCTTTATCATGATGGCAGCAACGTTACTCGCACCGGGGGTTCAGGCTCCGGTTCAAGCAGCAGCACCACTTACCGTATCACAAGCCATTGCTGCCCAGAGCAGTGGAGGCACGGCAACCGTTGAAGGTTATGTTGTGGGACATGCGACCGGGTCACTGACGGCCAAGTTCACCTCCCCGTATGCCAATGATTTTAATGTGCTGATCGCAGATTCGGCATCCGAGCGCTCGAACGCCAAACTGCTGGATGTGCAGGTATCTTCTTCATTTCGTACGCAATACGGACTGGCTTCGAACCCTGGTCTGGTAGGTAAAAAAATTATCGTAACGGGAACACTTGGCGCGTATAACAGCTATGCCGGTGTCAAAAATCCAACATCAATCACCCTCTCTACAGGTACCACGAATCCTGACCCAGAGCCAAACCCGAATCCGGGCACACCTCTTCCGGGCGGTAACGGCAAAAAAGTGCTGTTTGATAACACGCATGCTCAGACCGCAGGTGCGGCTGACTGGATTATCGATGGAGCATTTTCAGACTTTGCGAATGGTTTGCGAAACGCAGGCTTTACCGTGGATCAGCTGGAACGCAGCATCCCGTATACATTTGGTGAACAAGCGTACACCTATAACAGATTGAAAGACTATGACGTGTTTGTCATTGGCGAAGCCAACGTGCCATTCAAGGCTACGGAGCAGGCTGCGCTCCTGCAATACGTGCAAAATGGCGGAAGTATCTTCTTCATCTCCGATCACTATAATGCAGACCGAAACAAAAACCGCTGGGATTCCTCCGAAGTATTCAACGGCTACCGCCGCGGTGCTTTCCTGAATCCAGCCAAAGGTATGTCCTCCGCCGAAGCGGAATCCCCGGCGATGCAGGGTGTGATCAGCTCGGACTGGCTCGGAAGCAACTTCGGTGTTCGTTTCCGCTATAACGCGCTGGGTGATGTGAACGCCACAGATATCGTAGCACCGTCACAGGCTTTTGGTATCACGACAGGTGTACAAGCTGTAGCGATGCACGCCGGATCAACGATTGCCATTATGGACCCGAACAAAGCCAAAGGCTTGGTTTATGTTCCAGCGGGCGTGTCCAAATGGAATAACGCCGTCGATCAAGGCGTATACAATGGCGGTGGACGAGCAGAAGGTGCGTACGCCGCGATTGCCAAAGTGGGCGCAGGGAAGGCCGCATTCATCGGGGATTCTTCTCCAGTCGAAGATGCAACGCCGAAATATTTGCGTGAAGAAAACGGCGCAACCAAAAAGACCTACGATGGTTTCAAAGAAGCGGACGATGCTACATTCCTCGTGAATACGGTGAAATGGCTGGCGGTCAAAGAGAGTTATACCAGCCTGTCCCAAGTGCCGGGTCTGACACTCGATACAGCAACAAGTTTGTTGCCGATGGAGACACCAGCGAACTCTACCGAGCCAAAGGTCGAGCCATGGGCTGCTCCGGCTACAGGATATAAGTGGTATGATCCAACGACATTTAAAGCTGGTTCGTACGGCAAGGCTCAATAAAAGTAAGCTAGATGATCAATCGTCGATATGTTGGAGAATTGTCGCAGAGAAGCCGGGCCGTATTCCCGGCTTCTTTGTGTTTCTCGTTGATTAAGTCTGCATAAATCTTCCCTTTTGTGGGTAAGGTATGGGTACTAATCATGGAGTTGTAGCCTGAGAGCGGATGATTCAAAAAGCAGTCAAGTTTGGACGCAGACGAGTATGAATTCAAGAAGAGGGAGGCGGCACAAGATGAATCAGCATAGAGGACAAGCAGACTGCGACAGTTCCCTGATGCGGCAAAAGTTAAAGGCTGACCTGTATCGCGTAGCCGAGCGAATGAACCTGACATTATCGCGTTTTGACCATGACAGTGTCTGCTTGCTGGGGCAGTTTGCGGAGATTCGTGCCGAGATCAAACACATTGAAGTGCTGGCCTCTTCTTTTTATCTCGACTGTTATCTGTCTCCATTTACCGAGAAGTTTGCAGAACTGACGTCCAGCGTGCAGCATCTGTCCGACCGCAGATATGGAGCGCTGATTGTGATTGAACGGGAGGTACCGCTGGAGCCGATGATTCATTCCGGTGTAGCAGTGGATGCCAAAGTAACCCATGCGTTGCTCGAATCACTCTTCATACCGGGTGCGCCCCTGCATGATGGAGCGGTTCTCATTCGTGGCAACCAGATTGTATCAGCTGGCAATGTGCTGCCTTTATCCCAAGCCGAAGCGCATGAGCGAAAGTTGGGTACACGCCACCGGGCCGCGCTCGGATTAAGCGAGCTGACCGATGCGGTAGTACTGGTTGTCTCGGAAGAGACAGGACAGGCTTCTTTTGCGGTGGACGGGGCTTTGCATCCGATTAATGTGGTCGAAACGCTATCCTAGAATAGTGGGTAGAGCGAGGTGGGTATGAGCGCACGGGCACATGAATTGATCTGACCATGTATCGATATCTAGTTGTTGGAGGGGCTAGCCCGTCACAAGGTGACAGGCGGAGTCTCTTTTTGCTATGGTGAGGGATGTCCCTTTTGCACAAACTGGGTAGATATGGGTACAATAGAGGGTGGAGCGTTCATAGGAAGTCTGCGGTTTATCGCAAAAATGGTTTAGAGGAGACGGTTAGCACATGAGTTGGTTTGAAGCAATGAAGCAGCATGATTATGAGGAATTGGTTCTGTGCCAGGATCGAAGTTCAGGTTTGAAGGCCATTATCGCCATACACGATACAACACTTGGGCCTGCGCTAGGCGGTACACGGATGTGGACATACGCTTCAGAGGAAGCTGCCATTGAAGATGCACTGCGTCTCGCTCGGGGCATGACATATAAAAATGCAGTATCCGGCCTTAATCTGGGCGGAGGCAAAACGGTAATTATCGGAGATCCGCGCCGTGACAAAAATGAAGCGATGTTCCGCGCCTTCGGTCGTTACATTCAAGGGTTAAACGGCCGTTACATCACCGCCGAGGATGTGGGAACGACAGAAGAAGACATGAATCTGATCTATCAGGAGACCGATTATGTCACAGGCATCTCAGCAAGCTATGGCTCATCCGGCAACCCTTCGCCTGCAACCGCTTGGGGTGTGTATCGCGGTATCAAGGCTGCTGCGAAGGAAGCATTCGGCACTGATTTGCTGGAAGGGAAAATAATTGCCGTTCAAGGTGTAGGCAACGTAGCGATGCATCTGTGCAAGTATCTGTACGAGGAAGGCGCACAGCTTATCGTAACGGATATCCACAAGGATTCCGTGAAGCTAGCGGTGGAACGTTTTGGCGCCAAGGCGGTTGATCCGGCGGACATTACCCGTGTCGAATGTGATATCTATGCGCCATGTGCACTCGGCGGCACGATTAATGATGATACACTCAAGACACTCAAAGCCAAAGTGATCGCGGGTTGTGCCAACAATCAGCTGCTAGAGCCACGGCATGGGGATGAGCTGTATCAGCGAGGCATCGTGTACGCACCGGATTATGTCATTAATGCAGGCGGTGTGATCAACATTGCCGATGAGCTGAACGGATATCATGCGGAGCGGGCTTGGGCGAAGATCGGCGAGATTTACACTACGCTGGAGAAAATTTTCGAAAGCTCCCGCACCGAAGACATCGCTACCTATGTGGCGGCAGACCGTCTTGCCGAGCAGCGGATCGAGATGATGAAGAACACGCGCAGCAGCTTTTTGCAGAACGGTCATCATGCTTTAAGTGCACGCAGATTACGTAAATAATTGCTGTTAGCCAAGCATCCGAAAGCTGGATTCATGTAAGGCGAACTGTAGGACGACGAAATGTAAAATCGAAGTGTAAGCTAAAGCAAGGGCAGAAGCTATCCTAGGGATGGCCCCTGCCCTTGCTTTGTATAGGTGGATTTTTTTTAGAGGGATGCTCTGTCTATGGTGGTGGAGATGTAGATGGGATGGAGGAGCAGCGGCGGCATGGAAAGGTAAAGATAGAAGTATAGATAAAGTATAGACTGGTACGGACAAGGAAAAGACAAAGGTGCCGGTACAGGTTATGTGCTGACAGCTGTAATCTTTTTCTCCGTGAAGTAGTATAGCAGCGCGAGCAGTGGCATGATCAGACCAATGAGTGTCGTGAGGCTCCAGCCGCCATGGACATAAGACCAGCTACCAAGTGAAGAACCGATGGCACCACCGATGAAAAAGATCGACATAAACAAGCCGTTCACACGTCCTCTTGCTTCGTTCCCAAGGGAGTAGATGATGCGTTGACCCAGCACCAGATTACCGGAAACAGCCATATCCAGCGTAATGGCGACCACGACCAGCAGGATCAAGGCCGCTGTAGAATGGCTCTGGAACAGATAGGCCAGACCAAAGGAGGCTGCGGCAATGACCATAGCGGCTCCGGTGAGCACTCGGGTAAAACCGCGGTCTGCCCATCTTCCGGCAATCGGAGCGGCAATGGCGCCGCCTACCCCTGCGAGGGCAAACCAGGCGATGCCTTGCTGCGACAAGCCAAAATCATTTGCCAGCCGGAGAGGCACCGTCGTCCAGAACAGGCTGAATGCGCCGAACAAGCTGGCCTGATAGAACGCGCGACGCCGTAACATCGGCAAGGTGCGAAGCAGTGTACCGAGAGAGATAATCAATTGTCCATAAGTAAGGTTGGGATCAGGCTGACGGGCTGGAAGTGCCCGGGACAGAAGCAGCATGAGCAACGCGATTACCACGGCCGAGAATGCAAAGACCGCTTGCCAGCCGAACATGCTGGTGATAAAGCTGGCGACAGGACGTGCGAGCATAATGCCGAGCAGCAGACCGCTCATCACATTGCCGACCACCTGTCCGCGTTGCTCTTCGGAAGTCAGATAAGTCGCATACGGCACCAGAATCTGCGCAACGACAGAACCAATACCGATGAGCAGTGACGCCGTCAGAAAGAGGAAAGCACTGGTGGAGAAGGTGGCGGTAATCAGCGCTAGTACAAGTACAATGAGAAACAGTACCATTAAACGGCGATTCTCGATAATGTCGCTGAGCGGTACGATGAACAGCAGACCAATGACATATCCGATTTGTGTCAGCGTCACGATTAATCCGGCTGCGGCAGACGAGAGACCTGTAGTGCTGCTGATCGGCCCAAGAACGGTCTGAGCATAATACAGGTTGGCTACGATCAGACCGCAGGAAGCAGCGAGCAGGAAAATAATCCAGGCAGGCACGGTCGTCTGAGTCTGGTTGGTGCTTGGTTTCTGTTTGGTATCCATAAGATCAACCTCCAATAAAAGTGTATGATGGTCATTCAATTGCCATTTTCACTGAGAATGATGTGTAGGTTTAATTGATGAACGTTGCGTTTACTAATTGCATCTAAATAATATACGATACGTTCAGTATTGTAAATAGGCAGTTTCAGAACAAAGTGATTTACATAAAGATGACGGAAACACAATGACATTGCTGGGAGCTTAAAAATGTATATTGACGCTGTATTTTAGTATAATGAACGTATCGTTTTGTTAATTTAATTTGTAGCTATACTAGCTCAACTATTTTTACACAGATAACGGAGAGGACAGAAAAAAACCTGGGGATAACAGCGAATGGAAGGTTATTTTGTCATTGAAGTGGTTGTATAAATGCTTTAGTTGAGCTTACATACATGATGACAATGGAGGGGTCAGCAATGACTGCAAAAAGAGGACGTCCGCGCAACATGGAAACCCAGAATGCCATTCTTGCCGCGGCGTATGAACTGCTGCTGGAAGATGGGTTCGCCGCGGTGACAATTGAAAAGATTGCCGAACGCGCACAGGTAAGCAAAGCCACCATCTACAAATGGTGGCCGAGTAAAGGTGCTGTCATGCTGGACGGGTACATGTCGGCGTTAACGGCCAGATTGCCTGTGCCGGATACGGGGTCTGTATATGAGGATTTGCGTGCTCATGCAGGGAACCTGGTTCAATTTTTGACAAGTGCCGAAGGGAAAGTCATTACACAGATTATTGGAGAAGGGCAGTCTGATCCTGTCCTTGCGGAAGAATACCGCAGCAGATATATTCAGCCTCGCCGGCGTGAAGCATGGGGCATTCTGGAGAAAGGCGTGGAACGTGGCGAATTGAAGCAGGGTCTGGACATTGGGATGTATATCGACATGATCTATGGGCCTGTATTTTACCGGATGCTGGTCACGGGCGAGCCGATGGATGATACGTTTGTGGAATTACTGCTAAGTACCGTATTTAAAGGCATTGGGTTTAAGGCATAGCAATAAGTGATAGCAGCATGTGATAGGTGAAGGAAGAGAAGAAGAGGAAAGGAAAAGGAAAAGGAAAAGGGCAATTCAGAGAAAGACCGAATTACCCGGGGATACGGTTACTGCGTAGCCAAACGAAGTCTATACCTGAAAGGTCGGGGAGATGGCAGTGGGCCATGTGTCCGTCGTTTTGGGGATGAAGGAATTTTCGTGCTCGTTTAAAACGGGGGGATCATTCCACACTGAACTTGGCAGTTCGTGTCTGTCCGTGTTGTATAATCCTATGGAAATAGTAGGATATTGAAGTTGGAATAACTGTATCATGTTCCTGTCCATCCTTCTAATGGATTTTTTCTATAAGCAATTCGGGGCGAAGGCAAGCTGGAGATGTAGAAGTTCTTGTGCTTGCATAAAAATGTAAATTTATTGCCACGATTGTTATTGACCACTGTAAAATTTAGGATTAAAATTGGTCTAATCATATAAATTCAAATTTCTGGATTTTAATTGTGGAGGTGGGATACATGGAACCTGCAACTACGATACGCTCAACGATTGAGGATTACATCAGGAAACAGGGATATACCCTTCAATATTTTGCAGATATATCGGGAGTGAACGCTGGAACGCTTAGCGCCATTATTAAGGGAACACGCCCCATCGCCATGGCGCAGCTTGATCTGATTACCCAGGGCATGAATCTGGAGGAAGGCTATTTCTACGAGACGTATGGTGGGGAGTGCTTCGTAGAGTCGGCTCCACACTGGCGAAGGCTTGAGCCTTTCCTGCAACGCTGTGCAGAATTGGACAAGCTGGACTGCATCCAGCGGGTGATTCAACAAGTAACGGACGATCGTTCCTATATCTCCGAACTGTTCGAGATGGCCGAAGGTATGCTGGAGCGCGGTCAGCAACAAGCTGCACGTATGTTATATGAATGTGTAGCCGAGTGCGAGAAATACCAGCATTCCGAGCGCTTGGCCCTCTGCCAGTATCGCATCTTCACTCTCTCGCTCGGTCAGAATCAGCATGATAACCTCCGGGCCGCCGTGCACTTCGAGCCTTATATTAATCGCTTGGATGAGGAAAGGCAACTGGATGCGATTAAGGATTTGGCGAATACGTACACTGCTCTTCGATATTGGGAAAAGGTATTTAATTTGGCTGAAGAATTAGACCAGAAAACGAAAATCTTGCAATCATATACAAAGAAAAAAATAGACAAAAGCGATAGACTTACCGCCTATCCTTTGTTCGTATATAGAGCTTATTCAAATTTGCTTAAGTCCACGGCATGTGAAAAGCAGGGACGTTATGAAGAAGCGTTGATTTACACAGAGCTCTACGCAAAGCTTGCTAATGTCGCTGAACCGGATGAAGAAGATCAGATATTTATTGATAAATTCGCTGGTTGGATGGAAGCCAATACTTATTTATATAAGTTAATGATGGGCGACCACAGTGTTTTGTCTGCTTACGTGAAATTTATTGAGGATAATGAAGCAGAATTACTACCTGCTATGATTAATATTTTGGAAGCGGCTAATAAATTTAACCATGATATTGATGATCTTCTGAATAAATTTAGCGATCGAATTAACTCTGAAATCATCCGTTTAAAAGGATATACAGAGCAGATGAGATATGAAATGTATGCTGCATTCTTGTTAGAACGTTCTCTTTATCACTTGAATCGTCATGAATATCGAGAGGGTCTGAAGCAGCTTATGCACTGTCTAGAAGAGTCAATAAAATTAAATAATCAAACAAATATCATTCATTGTATCTCTCTATACGAGAAGCATAAGCCTATGGGAACCACTGAAATTGAGCATCAATATAAACTTATAATGATGGAGGTTCAGAAATCTTATGAAAAAAAAGAAAATCTTATATATAATCTTGCTTAGCTGTATGGTTATTAATATAAGTCAAATTAGTAATTTTGATAGTGATGTACTTATACAAATGTTAACTTACGGTCATGGTCCAGGTGGTTTATAAAACAGTCAGAGATATATTAATTTGTTAAAAAAGCTTACTTTCAATTAATGAGAGTAAGCTTTTTTGTCTTTTCATAGATTGACCAATGTAAAATACAGGATTAAAATAACATTTATTATATCTAATTGAATTATAAGTTATTCGAATAATGGAGGTGAAATCGTGGGATCGGTACCTACGATAACCGTACATATTGAGAAATATATGAGAGAACAAAATCTCAAGTTGCAGCACTTTTCCGATATTACTGGGATTAATGTTGGGACATTAAGTGCCATTCTTAAAGGTAGCAGACCGATGTCTATGAACCAACTGAATCAGATCACTTCTGCAATGGGATTAGAAAAGGGTTATTTTTATGAAACTTACGGAGTAGAATCCTTCATTGAATCATCGCCCCACTGGAGACGATTGGAACCATACCTATACGAGTGTGCTGAACTTAGTAAGCTGGATTGTTTACAACAAGTTATTACTCATGTATCGGACGATCGATCCTATATAGAAGAGTTATTTGATGTAGCTGAAGGCTTTTTTGCTAAAGGATTAAAAGAAGCTGCTCTTATTTTATATGAGTGTGTGGCAGACAGTGAGAAATATCAGCATTCGGAACGGTTGGCCTTATGCCAGTACCGTATTTTCTTGCTTCATAAAACACTGAGCAAATTTGATAATCTTAAAGCGGCAATAAAGTTTGAACCATATATTGAAAAATTAAATGAGGAAGTACAATTAGATGCTATCAAGGATGTAGCAAATCTTTATGCAACTATACATGTGTGGGATAGAGTATTAGATTTGGCTGAAAAGTTGGAACAAAGAGTTGAGACTCAACTACACTTTCGCTCCGGCAAGAGGAAAACCAAACCAAGAGTCTCATTCTACCCAATATTTAGTTACAGAGCTTATGCAAATTTGTTAAAGGCAACTGTATCCGAAAGACGTAAACAATACAGGCGGGCTTTGAAGTACACGGATGTTTATGAGGATATTATGGATGGAATTGAAAACCCTACGGAGGAAGAGCAAGAATTGATAGAGCGATTCAAGGGCTGGGCTGAGGGCAATCGATATTTATATACATTATTGTTGGGCGATTTCAATATTTTAGATGACTATTTAGGCTACCTGGATGCCAATCCAAAAGAAATCTTAACGGCATTCGTATATATTGTAAAGGCTGCTAACCAGTGCTCATACGATATTGACAGGGAACTAGATAAATTTAAAACTCATATAAATAACATAAAAGTAGAAAATTATGTAAAATGGACATACAACGAGGAGACTTTGAATCTTAGATATATACGCTTATTTTACGAACTAGCAAAATACAGATTAAGTCGAAACCAAATTGAACTGGGAATAGAACATCTAATTACTAGTTTCGAACGTTCTGTCTCAAGCAATGATGACATGATGTGTATCAAATGCATTGATTTATACGGAAAATATAGAGATCAGGCCAGTAAGACCCAGGAAGAGCAGTATACAAAACTAATAGATAAGTTAAGTGTACCAACTTTTCAATAGTAAAACATCTGGGGAGGACGATGAAGACAATGTCCAATATACGTTCCTATATTGAAGATTACTTGAAGAATGAGGGATATAAACTACAGCAATTTTCAGAAATTGTTGAAATTAATGTTGGTACATTAAGTGCGATCATCAAAGGAACCAGACTTATGTCAATGAATCAACTAGACCAAATCACATCAGCAATGGATTTAGAGCAGGGCTACTTTTATGAAATGTATGGATTTGAATGTTTTATTGAATCTGCGCCCCATTGGAGGCGATTAGAACCGTTTTTATATCGTTGTGCTGAACTTGGTAAGCTAGATATTATACAACAAGTCATTACTCATGTGACAGATGATCAATCCTATATTGATGAGTTATTTGATGTGGCAGAGAGTCTCTTTAATAAAAGCATGAACGAAGCGGCACTCATTTTATATAAATGTGTGGCCGGCAGTGAGAAGTATCAACACTCGGAGCGGTTGGCCCTTTGTCAATACCGCATTTTCTTGCTTCATAAAACACTGAGTAAATATGATAATCTTAATGCAGCAGTAAAGTTCGAACCGTATATTGATAAATTAAATGAAGAAGTGCAATTGGATGCAATTAAAGACTTGGCTAACGTGTATATGACGATACATTTGTGGGATAAGGTTGATGCATGGGCACGGGAACTGGAACGGAAAGTTGAATTTCAATTAGAAATGCAATCTCGTAGGCGAAAAAATAAAAGAAGACTAACAGGCTATCCTCTTTTTACATATGTAGCCTATGCACACTTATTAATAGCAAGCGTTTATGATGCCCGTAAGGAATATGAAAATGTCCTAAAGTATACAGAAAAATACTTGGAAATAGTTGAGGTTGAGAATCCTACAGAAGAGGATCAAAACATAATAGATCTATTCAAGAAATGGGGAGAGGGAAATCAATATGCAATACGAATATTGCTAGGTCAAGAGAATGTAATCTTTCCTTACTTGGGATATTTAGAGAATAATTCGGAAGAGATATTAACTGGTTTGCTAAATATATTGGAAGCAGCTAATCAGTATGGATTTAATATTGATCATGCTTTGAAAAAGTTTGAACATCGGATTAATTTGTTTGATAAGGACTTTCATAATAAAGATAATTATAACTATCAAATGATAGACCATAGGTATAGAGTTTTTTATTATGAAATGGCAAAATATCAAATAAATCAATGTAATTATTTACTTGGAATTGATGCCTTACTTATGTGTTTAAATCTCTCTTCTTCAAGTAATGATGATCTGATGTGTATTAAATGTTTGGATATGTACGGAGAGTATCGGAGCGAAGCCAATGAAACACAGATAAAAAGGTACAAAAGTGTAGTAGAAAAGTTAAGTTTGCCGACTTTTTGATAATGAAATATCTGGGAAGGGACGGTGAAGAAATGTCCAATATACGTTCCTATATTGAAAATCACTTGAAGAATAAGGGATATAAACTACAGCAATTTTCAGAAATCGCTGACATTAATGTGGGCACATTAAGTGCTATCATCAAAGGAACCAGACTTATGTCAATGAACCAGCTAGACCAGATTGCCTCTGCAACGGGTTTGGAACAGGGGTACTTTTATGATATGTATGGTGTGGAATGTTTTATTGAGTCTGCACCCCATTGGAGACGATTAGAACCGTTTATATATCGTTGTGCTGAGCTTGATAAGCTTGATATTATTCAACAAGTCATTACTCATGTGACAGATGATCATTCATATATAGATGAGTTGTTTGAAGTAGCTGAAGATTTGTATAACAAAGGAATGAAGCAAGCAGCACTTATTCTGTATCAATGTGTGTCTGAATGCGAAAAATATCAACACTCTGAACGATTGGCTATGTGCCAGTATCGTATATTTTTGATTAATATAAACTTGAAAAAATTTGATAACCTTAATGCAGCCATTCGTTTAGAAGTTTATGTAGAGAAGCTGAATGAAGAAGTACAATTAGATGCAATCAAGGAATTGGCTAATGTATATAGTACAATGCACTTATGGGAAAAAGTTTATTCGTTGGCAGAAGAGTTAGAAAGAAAATCTGATGCCCTATTAAGATTTAAGTCGCGAGGAAGAACTAAGCGTATTACGGAGTATCCATTAATCACTTACAAAGCTTATGCGATTCTGCTAAAAGCAAGTGTCTTTAAAGAACGTAAAGAATATGCAATGGCCCTAAAGTATACAGATATTTATGAGAGAATAGTTGATATTCCTGATCCATCAGAAGAAGAAAGGGTTATAATCGCCAAATTTAAGAGATGGGCTCAAGGAAATCGTATAACAATTAATTTGATGTCTGGAAATCAAGATTTTATGCAAGAGTATCTTAATTACTTGCAAGCTTACTCTGAGGAAACGTTAACTGCTTTTATTAATATTCTTGAAGTTGCTAATGAACAATCCCTTAAAATTGAGTTTGATTTAGAAAAATATGAAAACAAAATCAAACGATTTTATTTAGATGAAGGGTGCAATTCACGGGTTATAACGCATAGATATATGTTGTTTAATTATGAACTTGCAAAGTACAAATGTAATAGCCAAGATTACCAAAACGGTGTAGATATAATACTTTATAACTTATCTCTTTCCTCATTGAACCAAGACGATCACATGACAGTAAAATGTGTTGATTTATACGGAACTTACAGACAGCAAGCTAGTTTGTCTCAGCAAGAGACGTATTCACAATTATTTAAGACGATAAATATTAAATAAAATAAACAGCCTATCTGCTTTTGAGGTAGGCTGTTTTGTGTTTTGAGAAAGGATTAGGTAGAGCGCAATGCCTTTTCTAAAGAATTCTTTTTACAATATTATGCAAAACATATTATGTTCTAAAAAGCACTTGTAGTCATGAGATAAACTAATAGCTTACTCATATTGATTGTTTTTCTAGAATGTCTTAGAGGGGTACATGCCATGAGAGAACTAAGTATCTTGAAAGACCAAATCGAGCAAGGTCGGCAAGAGTTGAGTCGCTTGGTAGATCAATATGGAATCCCGAATGTGAAAGTGCTTGAGCAGTCTATGGCGTTAGATGAGCTAATTAATGATTATAATCGATTTACTCTAGGAGTGAACATAAAGAAAAAAAGATTTGTGGCATTAAAGAAAACGTAGTCAAACTAAAAGTAGTGTTTGGATGGTAAGGAGGATGAGCCTCTAATAACCAGTTAGAAATTAATGATTATTATATTATTCATAAAAAGTATATATAAGTATATTTTGAAAACAATTATATAATTGTTTTGTTACCATTATCAATTATGAAAAAAATGGAGGTTTTATCTATGAAAAATTATGGGAAAATTTTATTAACAGCACTTATGATTTCTTCCGCATGTTCAACGGTGGCAGCTGCTTCATCTGAAGGACAAGTTTTAAGTACAAATACGCCTGAAATAGTGATTAATAATGATATTTCTCAAACAAGTACAATAGGTATTTTTGATCCTAATTTTAAAGAAAAGGCTATTTCACAAGGACTTGATTCTGAAACAATTATTGCGGGGTATTATGTTCCTTTTGATAAGACGCGTTCCAATCTATCAAGCGATCAGGTGCTTCCTTCTGCGTTAGGAGATATCTATCTGAAAAACATTGATATGACCCAAATTACTGGAAACGTTATTGAGCGTGCGGTTGGAAAAGGTCCAGCACCTTTGTCCTTGTCTGTTGTTGATGGTGTGGCTACTACGTTCTCTGCTGAAATTTCTTCGAAAGCAGGGTTGGGAGGTGCAGAGATTGCTGCGAAGCTAGGCACGACCTACCAGGCAACTCGTAACTTTAACAAAACATACGGCCCAATCCAAATTCCTGCGAATAAAAAATATACCATATACTGTGCACCAACATACAACTACTACTCGTTTCAGATATGGAAACAAGGCTTTTTTTCTGATTCTTATATCGGTACTTATGAGTATAAAGAACCAACGGGGTTATACTTTTACTGGCAAGATACTACTGGTTGGTAACTAGACTTAATTTAACAATTTTGGTAATATGATAACGCATACAACAGCGATACTATATTACCAAAGGAGAATTTAAATTTGAAAAGTAAAATGAATTCCTTAGTTCCCCTTATCTGTTCTATTATATTATTTGTTATTGGATTTCAGTTTATTGCTCAAAGTACTGATTGGGGTATGGACAAAGCTATGTTGGTTTTGGCAGAATACCAAAATGTAAAGTCTGATACCTCTGATATCTTTGGTAGTTTTATAAACTCAGAGATTTGGTCGTATAAAATTGAAGGAATATTATTGATATTTTTAGGGATGTTAATGTTGTATTTAGCAAATTCATTACGAAATAAATAAGGCAGGGGCTGTCCCATAAGTCATAAAATTGGCTAGGGACAGCCCTGTTTTCTAAATTGTAGCAACAAAAAAATGGGTCTGGCAAAACGACTTGATCTGATCGCAAATGTGGTTAAACGTCCGTCAGAAATACAAGGTATTCCTGATGAGAAGGAGATCATCTACCAGCTTTGCCACTTGCCCTTACTCAAAATTGTACGACAATAATTACCAGTAAAGAGTTAACTTGTGCAACAAACTGTGCTAAATTGAAGATAATAAAAAAGAGCAAGGATGCGCTAACATCCCTACTTTTTACAACAGCCGCTTCTAAGGGTTGTGGCTGTGCATAGGTAGCTGAAATAGATCATTACCTTAGCGGGGGCGGTCTATTTCTTTTTGTTTTGATTATTTAAGCAATTAACACCGAATCGCCACAGCCATCACCCTTGCAGCGATTAGAAAAAAACGATTGATATGACAGGGATTGCATTCGACACCAATGGGTTTTATTCATCAAGGTAAAAACACCTTTAGCGGATCATATGACACATTTATTAAAATGGGTGATGGGGTGAATCCTGACTTGGCGTTTCTGTGAAATGTGGATGGATCACGATATGTGGATAAAACATAAGACCGCGTATCCATATGTTGTATGTATTTTTGATTAATGGACATATTTTAAAATACTTAAGTTATGAAACTAAATCTTTGCAAACAATCATTAGATTTTGCAAAGGAATAAAATATGAATTTTTTGGCAATGTATCCTAAAATGATGTAAAACGAGGGGGTGCATGTTATGAGTGAACCGATGCAAATCAAGGATCGAATCGAACGGGATAGGCAGAAGTTACGTCGGTTGGCGGAGAATCATGGCATGCAGGATAACAAAGTCCTCGAGCAGTCCATGGTGTTGGATGAGCTAATCAACGAATATTATCGTTTCCAATATAAACATATGATGAAGAGACAACCGATTGCTTAATGCAGTCGGTTTTTTGATGTGACCCAAAAGAAGCCGACTGCTTAATTGCATTCGGCTTTTAATGTTTTCCGAAAGATAAATCACGCTTCCCTAACTTACTCCCATAACAGCCTTCCATCCAATTCCTCTTTAAATTCCGTACTAAATCCATAGCTTACAGGATCGTCGCGACATCTCTAAACTGGATATGATGACCTCAATTCACCCGGAATGGATGCATCTGTTGGTTCCAACGGATTGAACCATTTCATCGAACAACAGCGAGGGCTCATACAATGAAACGAAGGAGGGGGACAAGTGAATGGCAGAAAGGACGTTGAACTTTGTTCGTTCTATTCGAGATTTCATAGGTTTCAGCTCAATCCGAAAAAGCATAAACCTGCGCTCCAAGCTGCTAGTGCTTTTTCTGGCATTGACGCTCTTGCCGCTTAGCTTGCAGGGGGTGATGAGCTACGCTCATTTTTCGCAGACGCTGGATCGCAAGACGGAGCAATTCACCATTGATATGGTGAGGCAGATCAACACCAATCTGAACCGAATGCTCAAGGATTTTGAGCGGTTGTCGCTCTTGCCGCTTTATGACGAGACCGTTCTTAGAATCCTGCGGAAGTACGATGGGGCGATGGGTGCAGGGACGTGGGCGAAGTCGGATGATTATCAGAAAATGAAGCTGTATACGTCCGCTCAAGCCTATGATCGGCCAGAGATTCGAGGCATTCATCTGATCAGCAACAGCGGCATCCTGTTCTCCAATCTGGACTCCCTTGCGGTCAAACCCGTCTGGGACGGCAACCAAGAGAAATGGTTTGCCGAACTGAGGGGCACCGAAGGCATATGGCACTTGCTTCCTCCGCATATTCCCGGCTACTACGTAAGAGGTCAGGAAGCGGAATACATCAGCGTGGGCAGAGAGCTGCGTGATCCGGGAACGCTACAGCGGCTGGGGTACATTTTGATCGATATCCGGCTGGAGGCATTTGGACAGCTATTATCCAACCTGAATTTTGAGCAAAAGGCAAGTCTGATGATCGTGGACAGCCAGCAACGTCTTATTTTTGAAAAAACGTCAACAGACGGCTTATCCGCTTATGCTCCTTTGTTATCTCATGGAAAGCATCAGGATTATGCAGACAATCAGAAGATAGAGCTGGAGGGAAGATCTTATCTCCATGTAAAGCATCATTCAGGATATTCAGGGTTGTCCGTGATCAGTCTGACGCCAATTACGGTCATTCAAAAGGAGTCTGGGGAGATGCTGACCTTTACGATGGGACTTGCTCTTCTCTGTATGGCGGCTGTAGCGATCCTCGCCGTACTCGTATCGTATAGGGTCACACGTCCGCTTATCCGTCTGAAACATCATATGATTCGTGTGGAACAGGGGGATTTCAGTCAGCGGGTTACTCAGTACAGCAGTGATGAACTGGGGCAGATCAGCAGGGGATTTAACCGGATGATGGAGGAGATCCACCGTCTGTTCCATGAGGTGTATATGCTCGAAATTCAGGAACGGGAGGCTGAATTGTCGGCGCTACAGAGCCAGATGAACCCTCATTTTATATACAACACACTGGAGTCGATCAACATGATGGCTGTCCGCCAGAGGCATGCCGAAGTATCTGCCATGGTGACAGCGCTTGGCAGGTTACTTCGATACACCATTGATAAGGCAGATCGCATGGTGACGCTGCGGGAAGAGCTGGCGTTTGTCGATTCTTATGTACGAATTCAGCAAGTGCGTTACAACGGTGAACTGGAGATTATTTATGACATGGAGGAAGAGGTTAACGACTGTCTTGTTCCCAAGCTGATCCTGCAACCGCTGGTGGAAAATGCAATCTGCCATGGGATCGAAGGACGGCTAGCAGGCGGCAGCACGGGTGGTAATAATGGCGGCATGATCTGGGTATCTGCCGTTTTATTCGATCAGGAACTGCTCATCAGTGTTCGGGACAATGGCAAAGGGATGGAACAGGAGGAGCTGGATCGGTTAAATGCTTCTGTCTCTGGGCAGACCGTTTCTGGACAAAACGTGTACCCAACCGCTAATCCCATTCTGCATCGTCATGCCGGGGAAAGTCTGGGGTTGCACAATATCGCTCAAAGGCTGCATCTGGTGTATGGAAAAGACAGCGGACTAACGGTTGATGGCAGCCCCGGACAAGGGCTGGTTGTGACTTTATCCATTCACCTTCAACGGAAAGGGGATTGATACGCATGTATAAAGTACTGCTTGTGGAGGATGAAACGGTGATTCGTCAGGGGTTACGAGAGTTGATTGTACAGGCATCCCCTCAGTTTCAGGTGGTGGGGGAAGCGGCAAGCGGAGCCGAGGCATTGGAGGTACTGCGCTGTGAAGTGCCGGATGTACTAATCACGGATATCCGTATGCGCGAGATGGATGGATTGACGCTGGTTTCATTAGCGAGAGAGATGTACCCTGATCTGCTGATGCTTATCATCAGCGGGTACGGGGAGTTCGAATATGCACGCAGGGCGATGGAACACGGGGTATTAAGTTATCTTTTGAAGCCAATCGAACGTCATGAACTGGTGAAATGTCTGCAAAAAATACAATCGCTGCTGGACCGTAGGTATGGTCTCTCCACACTTCCCATCCCCGAAACCTCTGGCGCAGCCAACCCGGAACACGGGGAACCTCGCAAAATTATTCGTAGCGTGAAAGAGCATATCCACCAGCATCCCGATGGTGATCTGCGGCTCCAGACGGTTGCTTCACTGGTCAATCTGAACCCGACGTATCTGAGCCAATTATTCAAAACCGAGACGGGCATCAACTATTCGGAATATATCGCGGAGGCTCGAATGGAACGTGCCAAGTGGCTGCTGGCCAACACCGGACTCAAAATCTATGACGTTGCCCGGTTATCTGGATATCAGAGTCCGAAACATTTTATGTTGGTTTTTAAACAGCAGATGGGGTGTACGGCAGGGGAGTACCGTGACGGATATGGTGTACAGCGTGGGGAGTAGTAAGAAACAGAGAGTAAAGGCAAGGGATTAGCACTAGTACAATGCCTCTTGGTTTAGAAGAGTTTGGACGAGCGAAGTATAGAGAGCATTTAGGCGAGTACTGTATGAGGGCAGGGACAGAGCCACGAGTAAATCTCTTTAAAAAACGTACCATTTCTGCAACTGACGTGATTTAGGAGCAAGCAGCGCTTTCGATATACTGGGGTGGCACAGGAATACCATAACGTCCATAAGGGGGATTTCCATGAAAAAGGCAGGACTGATGCTGATTCTCGCGCTTATGATCACAGCTCTAATCGGGTGTACTAGCACCAATATGGGCGGGGGTTCTAACGCCTCTGGTGGAGAGAACGACAAGGTAGAGCTGAAGTTCATGATGTGGGGCAATCAGGCACACATTGATGTGTACAACAAGCTGATCGATGGCTTTACCAAAGAGAATCCGGGCATTAAGGTAACGATGGAATCGGTACCCTTTGCCGACTATCAGCAGAAAATATCGGTGCTTGCCGCTGGCGGATCGCTTCCTGATCTGGCCTGGGTATCGGAACGCATGATACCACAATTCAAGTCCAATCACATCCTGGCCGACGTGTCGGCGTTCAAGGATGATGCACAATTCAAGCTGGACGATTACATTCCCAGCACGCTGGATCTCTTCCGTGAGGGAGATCAACTGTTAGGCTTGCCGTTTTCCACACCGCCTGTGGTGATGTTTTATAATCAGACGCTGTTTGACAAGGCTGGGCTGACCGATCCGAATACGCTGGCTGCCAAAGGCGAGTGGACGTGGGAGCAGTTCGAGGCTTCTGCCAAAGCGATAACCAGCAAGGATGCGGCGAATCGCATCTATGGGGCTAACTTTTTTCGGGACTGGAAGACCTGGGCCGTGCTTTCTTCATACTCCTGGTCTAACGGAAGCGGGCCGTTCAATGAAGATATGACAGCGTTTACCTGGAATGATCCGTACGGTGTACAGACCTTCGCCATGCTGGAGCGCATGATGTTTACCGACGAATCCCACCCGAAAGCGGGGGAGCAGGTGAGCTTTGATGCAGGAAATGTGGGCATGTTCTTCGATAACTACAGTTATGTGTCCAAAGCAAGGGAGATCAAGGATTTCAAATGGAGCATTGCGCCTATGCCGTCCGGTTCACAGGGCAGCGTACCGATGCTGGGGCAGGCGGGTTATGCCATGTTTAAGGATAGCAAGCACCCGGAGGAGACGAAGAAATTGCTGAAGTATTTTGCCAGTGAACAGGGAACGCAGGCAACCGCGACGTACTTTGTGCCTGCGCGTACGTCGGTGCTGAACTCCGACGCCTTCATCCAGCAGCCGAACAACCCAAGTAAAGAGCATATCGTGCAGGCGGTCATTGATGAAATGCCGAAAGCCCGTCTGATTCCGGGACATATCCGCTGGCAGGACATTGATAACGCGGTGCTGCAAGGGTTCGACCGGTTGTTCGCCCGTACAGCCTCGCCAGAGGATAATTTGAAACAAATGCAAACGGAAGTACAGCGCATACTACAGCCCTGAAAAGGCAGTGAAAGCAGTAAAGGCAGTGAAAGCAGTGACAAGTCATAGATGAAACGGGACATTGCCAGGACAAACCGACAACCAACCAAAACCAGCCAAAACCAACAACCGTAACAGGGGAGAACAAGCAGGACCTATTGGAGGGAAGAACAGATCGTGACAGGTCGTAACAGATCGTAAAAGGAAAATGAGGAGCGGCTCGAGCTTACAAAGCCGTCGCCGGATATGCAAAAGATACAGCTGCCGCAGAGGACGGAACAGATACAGAAGAAGAACAGACATAGGAGACGAAACAGGCACAGGAGGTGCAAGGTTATGCAGAATTCGCAGAAGGCTGGTCATCTCTGGGATAGAGAGGATATTTCAAAGACGGCGCGATTACAGACGATGCTGGGTGAAAAACCGCTGTCGCTCATCGTCAGTCTGCCCGGGAATGATCTCGCACTGGCTCGGGCGGCATTGGAGGAAGGCGCGGATGCCCTGAAGGTGCACTATAATGTGGGCCATCGCGCAAGCGGCAACCACTTTGGTTCGCTGGATGAATACACGGAGGTATTTCGAGCGATCCGCTCAGAGTTCGGAGGTCCGCTCGGCGTTGTGCCATCCGGCAGTATTGAAGGGACACGGAGAGAAGATGTGGAGCGACTGGCGGGTATGGGCTTTGACTTCTACTCGATCTATGCGCATCATCTGCCTTCTTTTATGCTGCAAGATCTTGGGCTGGAATCTACGTTTGCGATTAACAACGAGTATGATACGTCTCTGGTGGCATCTGCTGCACATTATGGTTTTACTGCACTGGAGGCTTCAATTGTACCCGGCAATGAATACGGCACCCCGCTGAGCTTCGCGGACGTGCTTCGTTATCGGCAGCTGGTCTTGCAGGCTGGAGTACCCGTACTTGTCCCTTCCCAGCGCAAGCTGGTGCCGGAGGATATTTCCGTGCTTCACCATAGCGGCATCAAGGCTATTATGCTCGGGGCCATGGTTACAGGCAAAACGGAGGATGAGCTGCGTAGAGCGGTGAGTAGCTTCCGCAATGCAATAGATCGTCTGACTGGGAGGGATGGCTCGTGAGCCGATCCAACAAGCGGAGACGCGGAGGGCCGCTCGCCAGGGAAGCGCAGATTGCTGGCTGGTTGTTTATTTCACCGGTGGTGCTGGGCTTTACTTTGCTGCTTCTGTTCCCAATGGGGCTTGCGTTTTATATGAGCCTGACGGATTGGCCGCTGCTTGGGGATCACCATTTTATCGGACTGGACAATTACCGGGATATTATGACGGACGCCATGTTTTGGGAAGTGCTCGGCAATACGATTTATTTTACGGCAGGTCTGGTGCCGCTGAATATCGTACTCGCTTTGGTGCTCGCCCTGCTGCTTTCCAAAAACATTCGAGGGATCGGCCTGTTCAGAACGGCCATTTTCGTTCCGGTAATGACGTCATTAATTGTATGGGCCATCGTGTGGAAGCTGATGTATGCAACAGAGTCGGGGTTAATCAATCAGCTGTTGTTGATGATCGGTATTAAGGGCCCTGCCTGGCTATACGATCCGAATCTGGCGATGCCTGCGGTCATTGTGACGAGTGTGCTGAAAAATGTGGGTCTGAACATGGTGCTGTTCATTGCAGCACTTCAGCAAGTCCCGCGTTCCCTGTACGAAGCGGCGACACTGGACGGCGCGGGCAGAAGGGCTTCTTTTTTCAACGTCACCCTGCCTATGATCACGCCGACCGTATTTCTGACCGTCGTGATGACCGTCATTGGGTCGCTCAAAGTATTTGGACAGATCTATGTCATGACCCAGGGCGGGCCGAGCAACAGCACGAAAGTTCTGGTCTACTACATCTGGGAAAAAGCATTTAAGCTGTTTCAGTTCGGCTATGCTTCGTCCCTTGCGTATGTGCTGTTCCTGATTGTGCTGATTCTGACGCTGCTGCAATGGCAGCTCCGAAAGAGGTGGGTGTTTGGTGAAGGCGATGCCTAGGTTGACAGGACGGAGGTTCGGTACTGCTGCAGGCACATATCTTGTGCTGACGGCAGTTTCGCTGATCATGATTGTTCCGTTGATTTGGATGATCTCGACATCTCTCAAGGAACCGCAGAGCATATTTACCTATCCGCCGCAGTGGATACCGGACACGTTGCAATTTCAGAATTATATCGATGTGTTTCGATTGATTCCGTTTCACCGTTTTTACGGGAACAGTGTGTACATCTCTGCGTTGGTGGTGCTTGGCACGGTGTTTTTTGCTTCGCTTGCGGGTTATGCCTTTGCCAAGATTCCGTTTAAGGGACGGAATGTGGTCTTCCTCATTTTGCTGAGCGCGATGATGATCCCACATGAGGTGACGGCCATTCCGATGTTTCTGTTTATGCGGCAGCTGGGGTGGATTGATACGCATCTTCCGCTAATTTTACTGCCGATCTTTGGCGCGGGTGGTGTGTTTGGCATCTTTGTGATGCGGCAGTTTTTTATTACGGTGCCCACCGAGCTGGAGGAAGCAGCGATGATTGATGGTTGTAGCCGTTTTCGGATCTATTGGCAGATTATGCTTCCCCTTGCCAAGCCGGGTATGGCAACGCTGACTATTTTTACATTTGTGACGAGCTGGAATGAGTTCTTTGATCCGTTGATTTTTATCAATTCGAGAGAGCTGATGACGTTACCGCTGGGATTGTCCCTGTTCACGGATGAGGTGGGCACAGCCTGGCAGTATTTGATGAGTGCAACCGTGATGGCGACGGTGCCGCTATTGATCGTCTTTTTCCTGGCGCAGCGGCGTTTCATTGAGGGTGTGGCGATGACGGGATTGAAGGAGTAGTTAGAATCGGAAGGGGGAAGGTGACTTATGGGTGAACGGCAGTATGTGAAAAGAGAAACGGCGGATGTTGTCATTGTCGGAGGCGGTCCCGCAGGAATAGCGGCGGCGATTGCAGCAGGGCGGCAGGGTGTTCGCGTGGTGTTGGTGGAACGCTACGGATTTGTTGGCGGGATGTCAACGGCTGCTATGGTCTATCCGTGGATGACGTTTCATACCGAGCAGGGCGAGCAAGTTATTCGGGGGATTGCACAGGAGATTGTAGATCGCTTGCAGGCGCGGGGCGGTTCCCCCGGGCATCTGCGTGATACGGTTGGTTTTGTGCATAGCGTGACACCGTATGATTCGGCTGTTTATCAGGTGGTTGCCGCAGAAATGTTGAAGGAGGCGGGAGTTCGGCTGTTGCTGCACAGTTTCGTAGATGGTGTTACTGCGGTGGATGACCGAGTAGAGGCGGTGCGAGTTACGAACAAATCCGGTCAGCTGGAGCTTCAGGCGAACGTATTTGTCGATGCGAGCGGTGATGCAGATGTGGCTTATCTGGCTGGTGCTGCTATAGCGAAGGGACGGGAGGAAGACAGCCAGTCTCAGCCCATGACAATGAAATTTCGTATGCGCGGCGTAGACCTTGGGCGTGTGAAGCAGTATATGCAGGAGCATCCGGAGGATTTTTATGAGAAAACCCCCTTTGCCGAGTTGGACAAGATTCCGTTAACGGGCGTGAGTGGTTTTTACTCCCACTGGAAGAAAGCGGCGGTACCTGTGCAACGTGACCAGGTGTTGTTTTTTACCGGACCAGCAGAAGATGAAGTGTTGATTAACTGTACCCGGGTGCAGGGGCTTGATGCCACCAATGCTGTGGATTTAACCGAAGCTGAACAGGAAGGGCGGAAGCAGGTTCTGATGATCGCCGAGTTTCTGCGGAATGATGTTCCGGGCTTCGAACGAGCTTCGATCTCCGCTGTCGCACCACAAATCGGTATTCGTGAATCCAGACGTGTCATTGGACATTATGCGCTGACTCAGGAGGATGTAGTAGCAGGGCGGAAGTTTGGCGATGTGGTCGCCAGAAGCGGTTATCCTATCGATATTCACGATCCCTCCGGACAAGGCGTGACTGCCGCTTTTATTCGAGGTGACGGTGCATATGATATTCCCTATCGTTGTCTCATCTCGCTTAATATGAGTAATCTGCTGGCTGCCGGGCGCTGTATCTCCACGACACATGAGGCTCATGCCACAACCAGGCTGACCCCAAGCTGTATGGCAACCGGAGAGGCTGCGGGCACAGCGGCGGCTATGGCAGTGAAGCTGAAACTTGTGCCTGCGAAGCTGCCTGTATCACTGTTGCAGACGGAACTAAGATGTAATGGTGCTGCTATCTAATGAAAGAGAGTGGTGCACCCAAATGGTTGCGATTTAAGCGAAGAGTGAGGATGGAAAGAGTGACGTTGGAGTGAAGGTAAGGGTATAGGGTTCTTTATAGAATGCACGAGGTAAGACATACGAGGGAGAGTTATTTGAAGAGCAGGCAAAGAAGATGAGCGCAGGTAGAAAACATGTAGAAGTATAGGTAGGTACCATCAGAAGATAGGTTGGAATAAGAATGAGCAGGGGTGGAGAAGCTGCGAGAACGTCTTAAGTTCGTTGGAAGCGAAGACGGATTCGTAAGTAACACGGCTTAGAATGTGTGGGGCTGCGAACCTTTGAAGCTGTTCTACTCTCCTATAACATTGGTGAAGGTGGAATAACTCGGGAAAAAGGGCCGAAGTTAGCGTAACCGCACAGTGGTGAAATTCTAACGATCACCAGAAGCCTTATTTGGACAAAAAAGTAGATAAAAAATTTCTAACGATCCCCAGTGACGCTATTTTGCTGAAATTGCTCCAAATGGCGTGGAAAATGGCCGGAATCAGCAAAATAAGCTTCCTACGGATCGTTAGAATTTAAAATGCTTCGAAAATGGCTAAATAAGCTCATCTGAGATCGTTAGAATTCAAAAGCTCCGATCCCGAGAATTAGGTGTAACCGGAGCTTTTGAACTTCGAACCATTGCCACAAGCGACTGAAATAAAACAACGGTTATCCTCCCTAGTTCATTCGTGCCTCAAGTCTTCTCGCGACGATGGAGAGAGAGTAGTTGATGATGAAATACAGCACGGCTGCCAGCAGTAGCGCGGGGATAATGTAATCAAAGCTCTGACCGCCGAGAATCTGCACATTGCGCATCAGCTCTGGCAGGGAGATGATGATCGCCAGTGACGTATCCTTCAATAGGGAGATGAACTGGCTGACCATGGGCGGAGACATACGGCGCAGAGCCTGTGGCATAATGATGCCGCTGAGTGTCTGCATGTAGCTTAGGCCGGACGAGCGTGCTGCTTCCACCTGACCACGTTCCACAGATTTAAGACCGCTTCGTACGATTTCTGCAATCATGGCACCTTCAAACAAACTCAGTCCCACTACGGTTGACCAGAAGGCGGGCAATTTAATACCAAGCTGAGGCAGTACGATATGGATAAAAAAGATAATGAGCAGCAGCGGCAGGTTACGAATGGTATCTACGATGACCGCCACAATCTGGGAGAGGACGGGAATCCGTGTGAATCGTATCGTACCGAGCAGCGTACCCAGTATAAAGCTGAACACAATGGATAAGCCCGCGACTTGCAGGGTCACCCAAAATCCTTGCAGCAGAAAACGAAGGTTAGGCCATTCATAGGCCCCGCTAAAGTCCATACATCCGATGCCTCCTTCGGTGAGCGATATATGTTTCATCTGTGTAATACATAAGCCGAGTGCTATGATCTGCCCTACATCGTAACCTGCCCGGCAGGTTTATTTTTCTTCGGTTTGCCTTTGGGTTTGCGTGCCTCCGCATCACTCTGTCCAAATCTGCGTTCCATATAATGCACCAGGAAGCTGAGCGGTAAGGTCAGCGTCAGATAGAATAGGGCAACAATGGTGTATACACTTAGCGGCTGGAACGTATCCGAGTTCACGATGTCAGCAAAATACATCAAGTCCATGCCGGCCACCACCGCCAGAATGGAAGAGTTTTTGACCAGATTAATAAATTGGTTGCCAATAGAGGGTAGAACAATTTTGATCGCTTGTGGCAGAATGATCAAGTTCATGGCCTGTACATAAGACAGCCCGGAGGATCGAGCAGCCTCCAGCTGTCCGCGAGGTACAGTTTGAATGCCTGCCCGAATCGCTTCTGCAATGAACACAGCCGTGTAGATCGTCAGTCCCAGTGTGCCTGCAACAAATCCATCCAGAGAGATGCCCAGCGCAGGTAGTCCAAGATAGAAAAAGAACACGACCAGCAGCAGTGGAATGTTACGGATAAACTCAACAAAAGCGGCACCGAACCAGTTCAACGGCTTGATCGGAGAGATCCGAAAAATCGCCAGAATGGCCCCCAGCACAAAGCTGCCAATCAGGGCCATAACGCTCACTTGAACCGTATTCAGAAATCCTTCCATAAACCGGCCCGAGTGCCTGAACAGTACGCCAAAATCCAATGTGCCCATAACAAGAGCCCCCGTTCTCCAGGTGTGAAAATAAAACAACAGCGCATCTGCTACATGCGAACCTCGCATGCGGCAGATGCTTGAAGTGCATAGTTGCGTGTAACTTCTTCGGTTCATCGAGGCCTATAACATTCCTCGCAATAAGTCTGAACACCCTACGTCTTCAACAGATGTGTACTACACGTTACTCAGGCTTACTGCCTAGCCACTTCTCATGCAGTGTGTCATACTCACCGCTATCCTTCAGTTCTTTCAGCACCTTGTTCACTTCTTCTACAAAAGCGGAATCACCTTTACGGATCGCCATACCATAAGGCTCGCTTGTGAAATTACCGCCAACCAGCTTGTAGTTGTTGTCCGTCTGTTGCATGCCGATAAGAATGATATTGTCGGTCGTCAGCGCTTCACCTTTGCCAGCTTTTAGCGCGGTAAATGCATCCTGGTAATTATCAAATTCCAGCACTTCGGCTTTAGGTGCCTTCTCGCGAATGTTCTGGGCAGACGTGGAACCCTTCACGGCAAGCACCTTCACGCCATCCAGGCTCTCCAGTCCGGTGATGGCACTGTCGTTTTTCACCAGCAAGGACTGTCCTGCCTCGAAGTACACATCACTGAAATCCACTTGCTCTTTCCGCTCATCCGTGATGGTCATTGTGGCAATAATGATGTCGATATCTCCGTTCTGCAGCATCGGAATCCGTGTTTTGGAGGTCACTTCTTTCAGCTCAACCTTGGTTTCATCTCCTAAAATCTGCTTGGCTAGCGCCTTGGCTATATCGATATCAAAGCCTTCCACATCGCCGCTTGCCGGGTCTTTGAGTCCAAATAGTTTCGTATCGTACTTCACACCAGCAAGCAGCTTGCCGCGCTCCTTAATCCGCTCGATCGTTCCTTTCGCTTCCGCATCGCCCCCGCCGCTCGTTGCGGGCGTATCTGTACCCGTGTTACAGCCAGACAATATAAGCGATAGCATAAGCACCAACATTAACGTTAAAGACGGGAACTTCATTTTGTTTTTCATTAATTTAAGACCCCTTTCAAAATGTGGAGTGCGCGTAAATGATTGAACTATTTTTCCCTTTGGAAAGAGAATTCAAAAAATCTGGGGATAACCGCTACTCTCCAGGTTATTCTGACATTGGAGTGGACTGTGTAAAATCTTTAGTTCAACTTATATAGTTATGCTTTTGGTGAAAGTAGAGAGTTATGGGCTAATGATGGATCAGGCGGCTAAGGAACTGTTGTGCTCGTTCTTCTCGGGGGTTGTCAAAAAAGGATGTTGCGGGCGCCTCTTCTATGATTCGGCCCTCATCCATGAAAATCACACGGTCTGCCACCTCGCGGGCAAAGCCCATCTCATGGGTAACAACAACCATCGTCATGCCGTTGTGGGCGAGGGAGCGCATTACATCAAGGACTTCTCCGATCATCTCGGGATCCAGGGCAGAGGTAGGTTCGTCAAAAAGCATAATCTTGGGTTCCATCGCAAGTCCTCTCGCAATGGCTACACGCTGCTGCTGTCCACCGGACAACTGGGAAGGGTAACTGTCTGCTTTATCAGCAATGCCAACCCGTTCCAGATATTTCATAGCTGTTGCTGCTGCCTGAGCTTTGGGTTGTTTGCGCACCTTAATGGGTGCGAGGGTAATGTTATCGATGACTTTTTTGTGGGGATACAGATTGAAGTGTTGAAATACCATGCCGATGTCGCGGCGGACAAGGTTGATGTCCACCTTTTTCTGATGCAGGGGAATGCCGCTGACAACGAGTTCGCCCTCACTAATCGTCTCCAGACGGTTAATACAGCGGAGCAGTGTGCTTTTGCCAGAGCCTGAGGGCCCGACAATAACAACGACTTCTCCTTCTTCGATGCGAAGATGAATATCCTTGAGGACATGGAAATGACCGAAATGCTTTTGCACACTTTTAAATTCAATCAAGAACACACACCCTTTCTGCGATAGAAAATAAAAGGAATAAAAAGGTATTATTGCAAAGTAGTTATTTAATCATACATAGACATCCTCCTAATAGCAATTAGTCTGTAATAAAACATGACATAAGTAATAGGGTGTATAGGGCTATAGACCAAAATTACGTTATATATATGTTAGATAGATAAAATTCTTGTGACGAATGCTGACAAAAAAATGAATCGATACTCCTAGTTTATTTACAATGACTGGAATTGATGTATATTGTAAACTGGAATTGATGTACTTTTTTCATGAACAGGATAGAAAACGAAATAACAAATAACATCAAGTTCACCCTGTACCTGGCAAAAAAGCTCAACCCGTCCCTATCGTGCCGTTGATATGATGAAATGAGAGAACTACAGTAGAGAGAGGATGACTTCATACCATGAATATATACCGCTCCCCGATGTCAGCAGGGTCAGACCGTGCAGCTGATCTTGAAGCTTACGAAGTAGAACTGCCCGTTATCCCTGGAAATGACTTTCATATTACGGAGTATGGTGCCGTTGGAGACGGTATTACAGATAACACAGAGGCCTTCCGACTGGTTATTGCTGCTTGTGCAGACGCGGGTGGAGGCAAGATCATCATCCCCGCTGGGGTGTGGCTCACGGGACCTATTGTGCTTCGTAGTCAGATCGAACTGCATGTGCAAGCCGGGGCGCTGGTAACCTTCAGTAAGGATTTTGACATGTATCCGCTCATCGCATCCACCTTTGAGGGCTGGCAGGTCGTACGCTGTCAGTCTCCAATTGATGCAGACGGTCTTGAAGATATTGCGATTACGGGGGAAGGGATCTGGGATGGGGGTGGTGAAGCCTGGCGTCCGGTTAAACGTTCCAAGATGACAGCCACCCAGTGGGAACGATTGCTTGCCACAGGTGGTGTTGTGGAAACGTCCGGCTCGGAGGAACAGATCTGGTGGCCTTCCCAATCTGCGATGGATGGCGGGGCAATTGCCGAGAAGCTATACCTGGAAAAGGTAACTGATATCCATGCACATGAAGATATCCGTGATTTCCTGCGACCGAACATGGTCAGCTTACGCCAGTGCAGACGGGTTCTGCTGGAGGGGCCTACATTCCAGAACTCACCGGCCTGGAACCTGCACCCTTGGGCATGTGAACATGTGACCATTCGTAAGGTAAACGTACGTAACCCGTGGTTCTCCCAGAACGGAGATGGACTGGATATTGAATCCTGTCGCCATGTTCTGGTGGAACAGAGCATATTTGATGTGGGTGACGATGCAATCTGCATGAAATCAGGCAAAGATGCCGAGGGACGCGAACTGGGGCTGCCATCGGAGTACGTCACGATTCGGGATTGCAAGGTATACCATGGTCATGGCGGTTTTGTTATCGGAAGTGAGATGTCCGGCGGTGTACGGCATGTACGGGTAACAGATTGTACGTTTATCGGTACGGATATCGGTCTGCGTTTCAAGAGTGCACGCGGACGCGGCGGTGTCGTAGAAGATATTCAGATTGAGCGTATCTATATGAAGGATATCATTATGGAAGCCATTTCGTTTTCCTTTTTCTATGCCAATCAGGAGGGATCTGCCCGAGGTGGGGATCTGGCCAAAGAGGTCAGCGAAGAGACACCGATCTTCCGGGATATTCGCATCTCGGATGTGGTCTGCGCGGGTGCCGATAGCGCACTGTTTGTCAGTGGTCTGCCGGAGATGCCTTTGGACAGTGTAAGTATTGAACGTTACAGCGTAGAAGCTCGTACAGGTGTCCAGTGTGCTCAGGCGAAACATTTGCAGATTACGGGGCTGCACGCACAGATTACCGAAGGTCCGCTAATTCATCTTCACAATTGCAAAGGCGCAGCGCTAGAGGACATTCATGGTGTGGGAGCGAATGGGAAGCTGCTGATGGTCACGGGGCATGAATCTGCAGGTATCGTCTGCCGGGAAAGCGATGCAGATACCGAGGGGCGCCAGATATCTGTCAGTCCCGAAGTCCGGAGTGGCGTCATTATTCGTAGATAAACAGTGGTTTATGGTCTTGGCGTAGCATTATTCCAGCAGCTTAAGCGGCAAGAGAAATAAGTAACCGAAGTAGGGCAGTCATATATCCAGTCGTCGTTGCTTTCGCCAGAGATAGAAAGCAACCATATTGGACTGGATCAGGGCTGCCCACTCGGTTTTGTATATAGCAAGTACAGGGCATAGTAGCATGCGGATTTCACCGATGCTCTTTGCGATAACGTAGCGGTGTTGTGCCTGTGACTTGTTTAAAGGTTTTGTTAAAATGAGCGGTATGCTCGAATCCTACCTTCTCTGCAATAAATTGAACACGTTCCTGGGTCGAAAGCAACCTTCTCTGTGCCTCGCGAACTCGAACGACACGTAAGTATTCGCTGAATCGAAACCCTGTAAGTCGGCTGAACATTCGGCTCAGGTAAGAGGGACTGATATAAAAACGGGCGGCTGCGCCTTCTAATGTGAGCGGTTCGGTATAGTTTTTATTTACATACGTTACAATCTCGCTGATCTTGTCCTGCATCGGGTGTAATGACCCTGGACTAGATTCCCGGATAACCTCCTGCGCCCGATGAATATGGATGAGAAGCTGGGCCAGCAGACTACGTACAGCGACCTCATAATGAGGGCGTCGCTCTTTGCATTCCTGTAACATCTGCCATAATATGCGTTCAACCTCAGGCTGATCTGACTCAGGGAGACGAAGCAGGCTAGAGCATTCGAAAGGCAGCAGACCACAGATGCCTAGCTCCATACCCGTGGCAAAAGCAGGTGAGAAACCAATGAGAATCCGTTCGAAGCCAGGCTTGCTTCCTTTGGAAGTCGTGTGCACATCATGCGGGTTGATGAGAACCAGGTCGCCTTTCCGTGCAGGCAGAATCTGTCCATTCATGGAGTATACACGTTCACCTTCGAGCAGGTAATATAATTCGTAAAAGGAATGAGCATGAGGCTGTGGCATTGCGCTTCCGTCATGTCTTCGCATATGTTCTATGGTAAAGGCATGATCCCCAATCCGATACTTCGGTCCAATCCGATCTTCAATGAGACTCATTATGCAACTCCTCTCTACTCTACTTCAGGCCTCGCGTTGATATCCATATCATAACGGAAAGTTGATATTTTTGTAAACGCTATCATTAAGAGTGAGATTGGTTTTGGGATAAATACGATATCATTGGTTGGAGATAAAAAATGACGGATACGGGTGAACTACTAGAAGATTGTCTATTGTAAAGGTGACAAAACGGAAATGTTGTTTTAGAGTAGGGAGAGCGAGGTAAGCTCTAGTTGGGAGCATCCCCGAATATGAGTTGGAAGGAAGGAAACAGGTTATGACAACACACGAATTATCACCGCTCGTAGCTGCGCTGGATATGCAGCCTCACGTTGAAGGTGGTTGGTATAAGGAAGTTTGGAAGGCATCGTATCAAATCCCGCAATCCGTTTTGCCGGATGCCTACTCGGGTCCGCGTTTCTCGGCGAGTTCAACGTATTTCCTGCTGCATGCTCATGAAGTTTCCGAATGGCACACGGTGCTTTCGGATGAGTTGTGGTTATGGCACAGCGGCAGTCCAATTGAACTGAAATTGGGTGGCAATGGCCAGAATCCGGAGAATGAGCAAGTCTTGATTCTCGGTATGGATATCGCTGCGGGACAATCTCCGCAGGTACTTGTTCCTGCAGGGGTATGGCAGACGGCACGTCCACTGGGCGATGAGCCGGTACTGGTCACTTGTGTCGTTGCACCGGGCTTCCACTTCGATGATTTCAAGCTGGTGTCCAAAGCGTAAACTTATGTTT
Organism: Paenibacillus sp. TSA_86.1; assembly: GCF_052691815.1. Taxonomy (NCBI): domain Bacteria; kingdom Bacillati; phylum Bacillota; class Bacilli; order Caryophanales; family Paenibacillaceae; genus Paenibacillus; species Paenibacillus sp. TSA_86.1. The sequence goes on from NZ_JBQZGE010000007.1 coordinate 82,294, forward strand.
AACAGTCTAAATTGGAATAACCGATCCAGATGCTTTAACATCTGAATCGGTTATTTTTTTGAGTACTCTTCTTTCTTGCTTTTATATCGCCGTGATGTTCATTGTGAATGTTCAGCAGGTTGCTGGCGAATACTGCTCACTTCGGGTTCTCGTTACTCATCCAGCTGTCCACATGAAATTCCTCATGATAATCGGGCTGCTGAGCAAGTTCTTTGAGCTTATTTTCCGCTTCTTCCGCAGTGCTGTAATCACCAATGACTCCAGTGAATTCACCAGTGGATGTTTTGAGGAAGGAGATATCTTCATCCGGATAAGTTTCTTTTAATATACCCATCGATTCTCCAAAAGGCATTGGTTCTGTACGGAGTGAGAACACCTTTCGAGGTGTGACCGGTTTACCGTCAGAGGTCAGTTTCACTTCCAAATATCCAGGGTTCTTGAATTCCGTGACGGAATACTGTACGCCTTCTTTTAAAACAACAACGAATCCGACGGAGGAGTCGTCTAGAATCATAGAACCATAAACATCTTTCACTAAAGACTGAGTCGTGAAGTTGGCTTTGACTTTCTCTATATCCATATAACGTGCACCGCTGAAGGTGAAAAGGATACGATTGGGTGCTGCTTTGTGTACTACCTTATAATAAGGTGCATCCGTTGTCTGATCTTGATCGTCGGTACTGAAATTAATTTTAAGCGTATTTTCCGTTGCCTCCGAACCCACGGTTACTCCATCGGTAATCTTACCGCCATCGCCGAATTGTAATACTTGAACAATCGTTCCGACCACGGGTATTTTGACCATAGCATTTGCAACGGTAGGAATGTTGACGATGAACAGAAAAGCTGCACATGCTGTTAGAGCAGAAGCATAGCGAATGAGGCGAGATGATTTCTTGCGAGCAGCCGCTTTTCGCTGGGCTTGACGAATAACATCTGTAAGTTGAGCTGGAATTTCAATATTTTCGTAATGTTCTCTACCTGTCATAGATCTCCAACCTCTCCTTCAATTAAATCCATTTTTAATTTATTGATAATCCGATAGAATCTTGACTTAACGGTATTCTCCGATAGTGAGAGCACTTCAGCGATCTCTCGAAAACGCATATTACCGAAGAACTTTAATATAATGTAGGCTCTATCTTCGGGAACGAGCCGATCCAGTGCATCATACAGGTCCATCTTCTCTTCCGTTGATGCCCCTCGTTCCGGAGCTGCGAACTCTTGTGCGTGATCTTCCATATAAGTCACTTGTTTGCTGCGCCGGATATGGTCGATGGAAGTGTTAATCACAATTCGGGACATCCAGGAATCGAAATAGGTCATGGAATCCATCTTGCCATAGGCAATATAACCTTTGTAGGTAGCTTCGGATACGATGTCCAGCGCTTCTTGTTCATTTTTCACATAGCAGTATGCCAGTCTGTATAATTTGTTTTGAATCGTTGTTATTTTTTCGCTGAACTGTTCTTCCTTTGTTTTTCTGCTGTTCAGTCTAATCAATCTTGTTCCCCCCTGATCAACCTAAATAATATTCAAGTCCTCGTGTATTCCAGGCCCGGATTTGTGTAGAGTGCTTGAGTTGTTTGATACCCGTTAGACTGATGAGCAGACGAAATAGTTCTAAGCTGGCAAAAAAAAATTGTTAACTTCATTCACCGAGAGCTATGTCTTCATTTTTCACAACGAATCCTGTGACTATAGCCGGCACAGAAGGATACCAAAACACCCGCTCTCCAGAAACGAAGGCGGGTGTAGTTAAATTCAATAGGTTAGAAATTAAAATTGTCCGGATCGGAACCGAATCGTTTATTCTCGTTCAGGCCGTTGATCTGTTCGATTTCCTCAGCGGTTAACTCGAAATCATACAGTTCGGTATTGGCATGAATGCGCTCAGGGGTTACGGATTTCGGAATGGTCACGATGCCGTTCTGCAGATCCCAGCGCAGAATGACTTGTGCCGGAGACTTGCCGTACTTGGCAGCGATATCCTGGAGCAGGGGATGCTCCATCAGATTACCTTGCCCAAGCGGAGACCAGGCTTCAATCTGAATCTCGTGTTTACTGCAATACTCGCGCAGCTCCGTTTGGGTCAGGAGCGGATGAAGCTCCACTTGATTGACTGCGGGTTTAATAGTGGCATCCATCATGAGGTCTTCCAGATGATGAATCTGGAAGTTGCTCACGCCGATTGCGCGGATACGGCCTTCCTTATGGAGCTTTTCCAGTGCTCTCCAAGTGTCTTTATATTTGCCTTTGACAGGCCAGTGGATCAGATAAAGATCGAGATATTCAAGTTCCAGACGTTGCATGCTCTCTTCGAAGGCTGTAAGTGTACTTTCGTAGCCTTGATCACTGTTCCATACTTTTGTTGTAATAAACAAATCCTCACGGGCAATGCCAGATTCACGAATGCCTTGAGCGACACCGGATTCGTTGTTATATACTTTCGCGGTATCGATGCTGCGGTATCCAGCGTTTATCGCTGTTTTGACGGCATCTACAACCTCATCCCCGTCTTTCACTTTGAATACGCCAAATCCAAGCCATGGCATTTTGATTCCGTTATGAAGTGTAGTTGTGTCCTGAACGTGCTTCATGATCTGTCATTCCTCCTCTGATTCTTCGGTTCAATATGAAGTTATTACCCTGAGATTGGGCAGCCAATCGGGCACTAACAGGATGTCACACCTATTATACTAAAGTTTTCCTCTCTTTGGATAAGCGTGGGGGAAGCTACCGCGTGAAAAGCCCCTGTTTGATCCTTTTTCGGCAAGCGCAGGTTTGGTTTTGACGCTTGTGGGTGATAAGATGAAGTATACGAAAAACGAACGATACATATCAAAAATAGTGATCCTTGTTAACGACCTTGAGAGGATAACGGTCAGCCGAATCTTATCCTAACCATGGAGTCGTACGTTCTACATAATTCAAACCAATAATGCACGGTTATATCAAATGACCACTTGAGCCGTGCGATTAACAATAAAGGAGCAAGATAATCATGGCTAAACCTAAACAAACTAAAACTGCAGCAGCCTGGTCTCTCGTAATTATGGGAGCGGGTTTTGCAGCATCATTGCCATTTCAAGGGGTACCCGTGGGTAAACTCTTGGTGGGTTCATTTGAGGCGGGGCTGGTGGGTGGACTAGCGGACTGGTTTGCGGTAACTGCACTGTTCCGCCATCCGCTTGGCATTCCGATTCCCCATACGGCGCTGCTGCCGAAGAACCGGGATAAGATGACGGAAGGTCTTGTCTCGGCAGTCGAGAATAATCTGCTTAACAAGGATAGCATTACGGAGAAAATTGCTGGCTTCAAAGCTGCCGAGACTGTTCTGGATACGCTGGGGCGGGAATTGCATAGTGATGGCATCAAAACGATGATTGATACGCTGTGTAAACGAATCTTGGCAGGGCTGCCGCTGGAGCAGATCGCTCCAATCGTTGCCAAAGAGATCAAGTCCCAGGCAGGTGCGTTTGACCTTGGGCCGATCCTGGAACGGGCTGCTGTACAGGTGACAGAGCGAGGGTATGATGCCCAGGCTTTGGATTATGCATTGAAGCAGGCGGAGGAGTGGCTGGTGAAGCCGGAAACCATTCTGTTCCTGGGTGATAGCGGCATGAAGGCGATTAGCGGTATCCAAATGAATGGACTCATGCAATTTGCGATGAATGCGTTCATGGGTTATTTGAATGAAGAACGTCTCGGCGGCATTATTCAAGGGTATCTTTTTGACCGGGTAGAGGATATGAAAAGGGAAGGCAGTGCACTTCGTTACAAAGTACTAAGCACCCTGCACACACAGGCCATGCGACTTGCGGTGAGCGAAGCTGTGCAGGATGGCCTGAACGGCTGGAAAAATAACCTGCTGGATGGCTGGGACGCTGAGGAGACTGTACTCAACAAACTCACAGAGCTGCGGGATAAAGCGCTGGCGGCGATGGAGGATGGCCGTTATGTGGATACATATGCGCTGCCTGCCATTGAAAATGTTCTGGCGGATCTGCGTGCGGATGAAACGTTAATGGCAAGCATGAATGCCAAGATTGTGGAAGGTGTCACCACATTGCTGGAGAAAAATCACTCCAAAATCGGGAATCTCGTACGCGAAAATGTAGATAAAATGGATAATGCTTCACTCATCTCGATGATCGAAGATAAAGTGGGTCAGGATCTGCAATGGATTCGGATCAACGGTGCGGTGACCGGGTTTATTATCGGGGTCGTGCTAACTGCGCTGCGGATGGTGCTCGAATAAACGGTAAGTGCGTGCTTCATGACGAACAAATCAGGCTTTCTTTTTGACACCGGAAGGTGTTGGGAAGAAAGTTTTTTCATATGAAGATGGAAAAAGTTAGGGCTAGGGTGATACAACGGTCTTAGAAGCGGGTAATATACACCCAAATATAGGGATGAATCATCTAGGAAAAAAGTTTCAGGAAAACGCTCCTGTGAGCCGATGTGCCTTATGTTGATTTTGTACTATGATGCATGTAACAGGTGAGGGGGGCGCTCTTTACTTACATAGGTTTAAGCCAAAAGGGGGAATCGCTATTCCGCGCACAAGAGGGATGAAAAGTTTATTCGCACTGATGATGGTGTTCACTATATTGCTGGGAGGGTGTCAGAAGATGACCGAGAGTGAGAAGCAGGCGTTGTACCAGGAGGCTGAGAAGGTTGTGGTGCAGCATTTTAAAGAAAAGTTTGATCTGGATGTAGTGATCACTAGCAAGGAACTGCTGCCAGAGATGGCAATGTCGCAGATTGGGCTTAAAGGGCATGTGAAGGACCATGAGGATCAGAACTTTGGCATTTCATACGACTACAAGAAAAAAATCACCAAAAATCTCGTGATCAGTCCTGAGCTCGAGGAAGTCATTAAAGCTAAAGGACATGATCCATACGCCAAATAAAAGGGAGGTGCAGTGATTGAGTAACGGTAGGAACATCGATGATGAAACGTATAAAACCCTGTCGGAGCTAGCTTATCAGGATCAAAAGGCAGGTGACCGCCTGACAGAGCTCCCCGGCTGGCAAGTGCTGGAGGGCACAGAGAGCAATACATTTTCCGGCTTCGATGCCGTGACGTTCTACAACCCGGAGACGAAGGAAGCGGTTATTGCCTATCGGGGAACGGAAGGAAGTGCCTCTCTGGATCGCTCCGTACCTGACTTTGTCATGGATGCGCGCATCGGGGGCGGAGAGTTGATCCGTAAAGGGCAACAAGACACGGCAAGATTTGTAGACAACCTGACACCGGATTGGCTCGATAGAGGCGTTCAGAATATCAAAGACTCCACAGGTATTTCCAAAGTGGAGAGCTGGGCAGGTGACCGGGTAGCCGACGCACAGAACTGGGCTGGCGATCGGGCCAAGGATATCGAGAAGACGATCTCCCCTACGGGCTGGGCTAACCAGATGTATCAATCCGAGGATTATGCGAATCGCATGAAAGACAAGTACGGTGACTTGAACTTCTCGCTGACAGGACACTCTCTTGGCGGTGGGGATGCGCAATATGCATCCGCTTATACAGGTATTCCGGCGGTTACATTCAGTGCACCGTCGGTTATGGGCAACTTGACTCCTGAGATGCGTCGGCGGGTTGAGGCAGGGGAACTCGATGGCCAAGTCATCAATTATGCCAATCCGGGCGATCTGGTCGCTAGCGGAACATTAGGCGGATATGATCGTCACGTAGGCTCTACGTATTATATTGATTCCAATTACGCAGATGCGAATGATGGCGTAAGTCTGATTGATAAAGTGAGTGATACATTCGGTGGAAAAAACTATCATAGCCTTGATCGATATGACTTCAAGAATGGTTATATCTCCAACGATTTGTATGATCCGATCACGGGCGAGCGAGTTCGTTATTCACCGAGGCTTATGGAGAATCTGGGACCGCTGAGCAAAGCTGTAGGCCAGGTGGGGCTAAGGGGCGGTGCAGGAAGAGGAGCGGCTGCAGCGCTGGGATCTGGTCTGATTCAGGTTACCCCGGAAGAGCTGAAAAGTGTGGCTTCTCGCTGGAAACAAAATGCCCAGCAGTGCAATGCCGAGCTGAATCAGGTGCGGACACGTATGGCTCAATATTTGCATACAAGCCGCAGCCGCAGACTGGAGCCCATTGTGACTCACTTGGATGCATCGATCCAGGAGCTGAGCACATGGCATATGAAGCATACGAGCCAATTCCTGAACTTTATTGAGGAAAAGGCAGAAGCTTTCCGGCAAGCGGATGAAAGCCCGGTTCATTTTAACTAATGATAAGCGGCAGGCTGGAGAAATGAGCATTCATGGTGAGAACGTGCACTGAGGGGGAGGGATACATCAATGAGCGGACAATTGCTGGTGGAACTGAACGACCTGCGGATTGCGGAGAAGGAGCTGTCACAGCTGCTGGTGCGCATGCAAGCAGATGAGCAGGAGGCAAGGGCGCTATACAGTCGTCTGAATGACTGGAAAGGACAATCTGCGGATCATACGAGGCAGCAGATTGAAGAGTTCTTCGCAGGCCTCGCCAAGCGTATCCAATCGATTGAGATGCAGAAGAAAAGTCTGATCCAGTATATCGAATTTATGATTCAAACGGATCAGCAGCGTTAAAGGACAGCACAGTGCCATATTGCGGATGGCACATATGCTGGACAGCTATGAAGGGTACTTGTATAGATTTGAAACGAAATCATATGTGGTCATTAGGGTAGTGACAAAAAAGGAGTTTGCAGCATGAACGGGGTTATCCCGTGTGCTGCAAACTCTTTTTTGTATCTTATTAATAATCTTTACCTGTGGTCACCTCGGGTAGGCATAATACGAATTAACGTTTTTTGCGGCGAGTAGCCAGTGCGATACCCAGGAAAGACATGATTAGAGCCAAGATGGATACGATCAACGTTGCTTGTTGCAGCTTCAAGGTTCCTGCATCGGAATCCGTGTTATTCGGTTGACCTGTTACCGTATCGGACAGTGCATCTCCGAGAGTGGTATCATCATTTCCTTTTTTGCCACCCGTTGCCGTGTCAGCCGTTTTGTCACCTGTCTCGGTACCCGCTGTACCTGCGCTGTCATGGCCATCTTTTGCTGTACCTGCATGGTGGTCACCACCAGCTGCGGCATTACCAGCAGCTGCAGGGTCTTCGCTGATTGTTGTGATACTATGAGGCGTATTGGCTCCTGGCTGGCCTGTCCATTCAACAATGCTGCCATCGCTGTAGTATTGGAATGCATCCCATGCTACTTCTGCTTCAGTCTTTGGGTTCTGCGCGACGAAGTTAAACTGTTGGAACTGCCCAGCCAGAATCCCTTGGTTATCCCCATCAATCTCCCAAGTAATAGAAGTCACTTCGTTGGAATCATTCTTCTCGGTTGTGATCTTCCATCCGGCAAGTGGCTGATATTGCTTGAACGCAACTCCTTCAGGAATTTTGAGTGAGATTTTGGTCGTTGGCAGTTCTTTCTCAGATGGTATTTTGATCGTATACGTCTGCCATGCACTGGTCTGTGCAACGGACGGATTCACCGTGACGTGAGCGCTGGCCAACCCGGAGAACAGCAGGAATGCTGCTGCACTTGTTGCCATAGCGGATGTTAATTTGGATACCCATGATGTCTTTTTCAAAATCAATAACCCCTCTCATTCTTATACCTATTTTTTGAAATACGATTCTATAAAGATAGCTTGCTACGGCTTCGCAGCCTTAATCTCGAACTCGGCATCCAAGGCATCAAGTGAGCTTGTCAGCGCATGTACTTTGATGTTCCAGTTGCCGGGCATGGAGATGTAGTCCTCTGTTTTATATATGCCCGTATCATTCTTTGGAATGGTGATCTCATAGATACCCATATCCATATCCAGATGAGTCAGTGACAACGTCACCTGTTCGAGATTTTTGACTACACTGCCATCGGCTCGTTTGATGCTGACTTCAAACTGGTTCTCTCCTGTTACATTTGGACTTACCTGAAGAGAAACCACGGAGCCATCTTCTGTTGTCTGTGTACCCTGATAGGGGCCAGTAGGTGCTGGTTGTCCTGGGGATAGATGTGTCAGTACAGCCGCCAGCGCAAGAATGATGGCACCTGTAGCGAGTTCAGCCTTTAAACTGCCAGACAACTGTTTACCCGTGGCGGCTCTTGCTCGTTTGGCATGAATCAGCGCGAAACCGATCATCACTATAAGTAGCAGGATTTTACCGATCAGAACCAGGCCGTATGCTGTCGTGAACAAGGAGTTCAGTAGCGGATCGGGCAGGATGACGAGACTGCTGTAGATCCCCGTAGCGACCAGAACGGCTACAGCACCAATCCCCCAAGCGGAGAATCTTCTTAACGCAGCCCAGTAGACCTCACCTCGCAGTTTTGCGGGTAATCGGTCGGTGAGCGGTGGCAGGCACACCGCCATAGCGGTGAGGGCCCCGATCCAGAATGCGGCAGCGACCAGGTGTACGAAGTCCATCGTGACGGCTAACACACGCTGCTCCGCAGCAGCAGGATGTCCTGTCATGGCATGGGTAAGCAGCCAGCCCAGTACAAGCAGCAATGATCCGTAAGACGACCAGATGCGCACACGTATGGATCGATCCAGATCATAGCCGGATAGAAGGGTGACGGCGAGCAGCATGGCAATCAGCATCTGCAGCATCCAAATCTGTCCGAAAGAGGTCAGCTTAAGCGCACTGCCTATTAGTGCCCAACTGAATTCCCCGAGAGTCACACCTGACTCATAAAGTGTGTTCAGGGGGAGGCTGATCAGTGCGGCCAAGGAGGCGGCAGCATAGCTAATCCAGAGCAGCTTGTAGCTGCCAGGTGCGTCCATAGGTTCCCGGAGTAGCGAAGCAGGTGCAATTCGCAGTAACAGGAAGGCCAGTGTACCTAAAATAATAGACAGACCAAGATACTGTATCCAGTCCGTGAATGACACGATCCATTTTAGCGGCCCACCGGTGGCACCTGAACCGGATGCCAAATCTTTCAAGCCGGCAGGTGCACCGGAAGGTTCACCGATATGGAACACATATACTCCAGAGATGGGGTGACCATCGGCGGATACGGCTTTCCAGCTGACGGCATACGTCCCGTCTGCAAGTCCGGCTTTCAGACCGGTTTCCAGAATATGCGGACGTGCGGAATCAATCTGTACGTTACCATCGTCTGCCTGATTGCCGTCAGGCCCGGTAATTTTAATATCATAAAAGGCCGTCTGCAGCGATTCATTAAACTCCAGCGTCAGCCGCTGCGGTGCGGTCACGAGCAGTTCATTTTCTTCCGGCGAGGCCTTTACAATATAAGCATGGGCAGATGCCCATTGTGGCATCGCGAGACAAAACACCAGTAGCAGGCTGGTGAGAAGCACCCAGTGACGTTTGCTCCATCGCAGGGTTAAGTATCTTACATTCAAAAAATCATCACCCTCGGGTTATAGATTTACAGCTTCCATAATTCATCGTTCACACATAATCTATACCATTATAACTTTGTCCAAAATGAAGGCGTATGACTACATTGGGCTATAAAAAATCATGGATTACCGCATATTTGTGACAAATACTTGAAATGATGCTCTGTAGAGTAACGCGCTATTACATAGCGCATATCCCAATGACTCACTTCGTGATAGAATTCGCAATTTGTTTGGAAATAAGTCAGATGCCTGGAAAACGGTGTTATTTACGAGCCTTTCGTCCGGCAAGCCCGCTCTCCAATGCGTAGCGGGTGAGTTGTACCCGATTATCCAGTTGCAGCTTCTGCAAAATGTTCTTCAGATGGTTCTTAACGGTCTGATCCGAGATCCCTAGCTGTTCCGCAATTTCGCGATTGGTATATCCGGCAGAAACCCATTGCAGAATCTCCAGCTCACGGGTGGTTAACGGGTTTTCCTGTACATCCTCACTACGAGGGGCGGGGAATTCCTGCAAAATCCGGTACGCCAGCTCCTTGCTGAGCGGTGCGTCGTCACTCACAATGGCCCGAAGATATTCAAGCCATATGGAAGGGGACAAATTTTTGCGCAGATAACCCTGAGCCCCTTGCTTCAATGCTTCAAAGAGGTAGGTGACATCATCCGATACGGTAACCATCACAATAATGACGTACGGAAAACGAAGTTTGATCTGCCGTGTGGCTTCCAGTCCATCCATATCCGGCATTTGCACATCCATCAGAATGAGGTCAGGCATCCACTGCTCCGTTAACTCCAGTGCTTCCTGCCCATTCTTTGCCGTGCCAATGACTTCAAACAGGCTATCTTCGGATAAAATGGTGCAAATCGCCTCACGCGCATGCGCGTGGTCGTCCACAACCAATACACGTACCAGTTCCATATTAGATTCGCTCCTTTCTAATTGTCATCTGCGTATGGCCTGGTTTGGAATCCAGAAGGAATTCCCATCCCATCTGCTCTGCTCGTTCCTTTGTAATGCGTAAGCCGTAACGATCCCTGAGCAGCATAGGGTCGCCTTGAATTCCACTGCCATTGTCACAGACATGAACAGACCAATGAGAGGAATCATGTTCTGCGTGAACTTCTACCTTGGTTGCCTGGGCATGTTTGCGCACGTTGAGCAGTGCTTCCCGAATGCAGGCCAGCAGCTCCACTTGCTCTTTGGCTGAGAAGGAAACCTCGGTCAGATTCCATTCCAAGTTTGCTTCCGGAACGGTGTCGTTCACGATCGACTCCACCTGGGCTTGCAAGGCAATCGCTTCGGGATCAGCTGCTGGCGAGGGCACGTAACGCAACTGGGCAATGGCTTGTCTAACATATGTATTCACTTCATGCACCGTTTTTTGGATCTCGCGGATATCCTGCTCATGATTGGTGCCGGCGAGACTACGTCCGGCTTTGTCTGTCTTAACCGAAAGCAGGAACAGGGACTGTGAAATACCGTCATGCAGTTCCCGTGCAAGCTGGTCGCGGGCTTCGAGTGCCGTCTTGGATGCTCGCTCCTGTTCCAGCGCGGCCCTCGCCCCTTCCAGCATGCGGAACAAACGGCTAAGTAGCGTCACGCTGACGAGATAAACAATCACAGGTGTCAGCCAGTTTCCGGCATCCATCGATAGATAAGGCATCAGAGACTGGTGGCGAATATATTCCCACAATCCCACGGTGATGGTGGGGATCAGCAGGATCATCCATTTAATCTGTTTGTAGGACATATCTGCATAACTCCTTTTAAATAAGTTTGTCATCGTTGTGTGTCGTGTGAGATACCTTCTTACCTTTATCAACGGAATGGGTTACAGGGATCATTATAACGTAACCTTGTCCAAGACCCTAGTCCAAGCTGTTTACAAGAAATGGGGGAGTATCTTGGAGTATTTAGAAGGATATCTAAGAACACAGAGGGGTGAAATGCTGTCATGCTAGGTGAGGCTTGATGTGCTCTGCTCAGGAGGGCTCTGTCCGTTTTCGCTATGAGGCAGGGTCCTCTATACTTATATAGAACGCAAAATCATTACAAAACATGTTAAGGAGTGACGCAACAACATGAGTCAAGAAGTATTGGAACGCCGCAGTGAATTGCTCAAGAAGAACATTCACCAGATGCTTGTTCAAGACAATCAGCACGGGATCAGTCGCCAAGACAACATGTTTTTGCAGCAGATGATCAAAGAGCTGCATCAGACCTCGCATGAACTGAATACGATGAGTAACGAAGAGTCCTCACAGGACTGAATCGGGCTCTATGCATCTGATGCATTAAGTCACGAATGGAATGACGATGAAAATGAAATTGGCGCTATCCCTATAGGGATAGCGCTTTGGCGTTTATATACGGATTGCACTACTGCAATAGTTGGTGGGCTGTCCTTTTCTCAATATAACGGATGAACAACTCCGCAAGTTCCGGATCAAACTGTGTGCCTGAACATGCCCGCAACTCCTGTATGGCTTCATCCACGTTTTTGGTCTTCTGGTAGGGTCGCTCGGTGGTCATGGCATCAAAGGAATCGATCACGGTCAGCATCCGGCACAGCTTCGGGATTTCATGACCTTTGAGGCCGTAGGGGTACCCTTGACCATCATATCGCTCATGATGCAGTTCAATATACGGGATCAGATCCGCGAAGCGATCATTCGTCATCACCATTTTTTTGCCCCAGGTCACATGGCCTTTAATCGTATCCCATTCCTCACATGTTAACTTTTCTTTTTTGTTCAGGATAGACCAAGGGATCTCCAGTTTGCCAATATCATGGATCAGCGCCCCGAGTACAAAACGTCGTTTCTCTACATTATCCAATTGGAGCGCTTCGCTGATATCAAGCGCGTATTTGTAGACCCGTTTGGAATGTTTGAACGTATCCATATCTTTGTACTGGAACAGGTTCAACTGCTGTTCGATGTCGCGGACATCCTGAACCAGATCGATTTCGTGCTCCATGCCGTCATTGCTGCCGTGACGATGAACGTTGTTTTTACCTTGCTTTTTGGCATAATAGAGTGCTTTGTCAGCCTGATCCACCAGTTGAGACTTGTTATACATATCCACTTGATACGAAGCAATCCCGGCAGAGAAAGAGAGACAGCCATGCGGCAATACCTCGACACCTTCAAAAGGAGTATCATTCAGCTGTTTACGTAACTTGTTCATAAATCTGTAGGACTCATCCAGATCCATGCCTGGCATTAGCAGTGTGAATTCTTCACCACCATACCGAAAAGCGGTAACAGGTGTGCCCTCGGTCTTGCGAATGAGAAAATCCCCGAGCAGCGCCAGCAGGCTGTCACCTTGTAGATGACCAAACTGATCGTTATACTTTTTGAAATCATCAATATCAAGCAATCCTAGACAGAGGGTAGTTCCTTGCGTACGTGCTTTGTTCAGCTCCATCTCCAGCATGGTCTCGAAATAACTGTGATTGAACAGCCCTGTGCGCTGGTCTGAATTCGCCTTCTCTTCGATGGACTGATACATAATGAACAACTGTTTGAACGCATGGGACAACAGAATGCTGAGACTCAGATATAAAAATAGACCGAGTACGCCGTTATGTATTACCAGGATGGTGAGCACCAGCGCCAGAATAAGTGTACACAGATAGACCAGAAGGGACTCGGTTACGAATGCCCGTTTCATCTGCTGCAGTGCATCCTTGGTTGAGAAATGAAAGAACAGACCCAATGTGAGCGTGTTAATAATAAAATAGGCTGCCAGAGCTGCAACATAAGGGAACAGGTTGTAACCATCAATCGCGCCAATCTCACCACCGGTCCACTCGAACACTTTAGCAGCCCCGGTAATCATGAGACTGTATATGCTGAAATTAACGACGTGTTTCCACCAGGCCAACTTGCGGTCTTTAATTAACAGAATGATGGAAATCGGTAATAACACGGAGAGGCTGAAGGCCCCGCCGAACATAAATATGCAAGCCAGATACACAGAGGAATCCATCGATTGCTGGTTGCCCTTTGGGGGGATCTGGAATGTAAAATAGTCGAGGATAAGCGCGGCTCCCAGCATGGTATAGACCATGACCCAGTCAGATGTAGTCAGGTGTAAGTAGGACCACTGGTTCATATAGATAAAAACGCCAATCCCTGTGCAGCAAAGCAAACTAACATACATCATGCTTCGATCTGCTCTGCGGATAAGGTTACGAATAATGTTCATAAAGAATCTCCTGCTTGGGTTTAGTCATCTCGGGATGTTAGATATAAACGAACGTTACGGCACCACTTATCTCGTTGACGTGTGAATGCTCGTCGCCTTTATATTGGTTATTCTTGTATAGGTATATACTATCATGTTTTCTAACATAACAAGAATCGCTCCCATAAATCCAGCAAAGAAAAAACAGGCCGCTCGCAGCCTGTTTGTCTGGTGTGGCAGTAGAATCTAACCGCCAAGCTTGTATCCCGAAGTCAGTGCTACAACGACAGACGCTACGATGACGGCGTTGATGACAATGCGGGAATATTGGATGCCCTCGAATTTCTTCATGGAAAAGACCTCCCTTCCTTGGAGTCTGGTCCGATGCTCACTTGGTTTGCATATGTTTCTGCGGACGGTACCTCTTTTCTGACCCGGTTCACCATCATGTACTGGATAAACAGGAATATGCCAACATTCATAACAACATCACCGATGCTAATGACCTGTGTTCGTGGGTAGGGGCTCGACAGCGGGATGATGTCACCGAGAAAAGCAAGGTGAGTTGAAGCATCCATCATATAATGTTTGGATACGGCTCCGCCTTCCCGAAGCAGATCGACATAATAGGGGCCGAGCACAGCAGATGCCTCCACGGAAACGGGCATGCGGCCGCCATTAACAGCCATTACGATGAAGTTGAAAAACACGCCGACCCAGATCAGGGTGAACCCCCGATGATGTCTGTTGAGCCATAGAAATATGAGGCCTGTGATATAAACGGCGGCAAACAGATAACCATTAATGGATGCTACCCAGCTCCATCGCTCCTGCAGATAAAAAATGCCAAACTGAAAGAGTAACAGCAGTGGAAAGATCCAGCCGCCGCGTAGCTGGAGTGTTGCAAACTGGTTGAGTCCATAACGAACTCTACCCCTGAACAGACCAACAATCAAGCCGATCAGAATACCGTCGTATACCATGATTAACCCCTGTTCTTGCGAAAATGCGCAACGATACTTGCGTGTTTGTGTACATAAGACATTCGACCTTATATTGGTAATTCCTGCATTGATAAACTGATTTTCATGAAGATTTTTGCAAATGTATATACAAAAACCGCCTTCCCGAAAAATAGAGGTCGAAACCTGAATCTATTTCGGTGAAGACGGCTGTATGTTTTGCTAAAAAATGAGCATTTCAGTCAAATGGTTATCTAATGGATATTTACTCGGAACCACCATTCAAGTAATTAAAGAAAGGTTGATCCACCCAGAAGTTGTATGAGGTGATATTTGCTTCAGGAGCCAACTTGCGGAATCCTTCTTGAATCGCTTTAGCATTTTCTTTTAATGAGAAAGATTGGGCATAATAATGGCCAAGCGTAATTTTGTTATTCGAAATAACTTGGTAGTTAGCCAGGGCAGTTGGTGAATAATACAGCGGCTGCCACCAGGAGTTAATAATTAATGGAGATTTGCTATTGCTGTTCTTTTTGGCAAATTTCAGAACGATGTCATTGAAACGTGCTTTGTCAGCTGTGTTGTTAAATTCGAACTGAATGTCATATTCCTTCGCATAAGCGATGTAGTTGCCATTTTCAATCTGTGTGACTTTGTAATCTGGGGTTTCTTTGGGCTCGCCCCACTCTTTCAGATAGATAAAGGCAGATGTTTTCGGTTGGAATTGTACATCGGCATCGATGCCTTCGCTGCGAAGCAGACCGACGAGTTGAACTGCATGATTGATGCTGTCATGGCCGTAAGTTAACGTGAGTTCATTGATGAAGTTGGAGTCAAAACGACTGTCTTTCAGGTTGTAACCTGTAACGAGATCTTCCCGCAGCGCCTGATCGACAATTTTTCTAAGCTCAGGAGCTTCAATCAGATCGGCTGTACGATATGCAGCATACAACTTGGAGTAGATATCTGCATCATTGGAGCGTCCAATTTCATTTTTGTATTTACCTTGGCTGATCAGTACACGTCCGAGCAGAATATTTGCTGCATCCTTGCTTGCTACACCACCCTTAACAAGAGCAGGGTAGAGGCTCTCGGGAACGAGTCCTGTATCAATAGCCGCCGCCAATTCTTGTGCGGCTTGTCCTTGCAAACGATTAGGCTTGATACCAGCCTTAGCAAGTGCTTTGGCTGTTTTGTCTGCGGGATAAGTGTATGCGAGTTCTTTGAAACCAGCTGCTTTAACGGCGATGAAGACCGCTGTGTACATGCTGAGTTGATCTTTGGCATGAACGTCGGTGTCTGACAGAACCCCATTATTGAAGAGAGCAACAGCCGCATCGTAGGCGTCATCACCTGATTTCAGATCGCTAAAGACGGGGGCTTGTGCAGTATCTTTCCCTGAAGTAGATGCTGCGCTTGCTTCTGTGATGGCTGCTACGGCTTTGATAAAATCACCCTTAGTTGCTTGCGGCGACAATTGGATGCCGTACTTGGCTTGCAGGAATTGAGCGAAGTCAGTTGCGCTCTCCGTGTAGACAGCGGGTGCCTTAACTGCAGGCGTATTTACATTCAGCGTTTTAGGTGCAACCGGAGTTGCGGATGCTGCGGAAGCAGAACCGGGCAGACTAAGGCTGCCGAGCGTTACCGGAGCGGCGAGCAGGGCCGCCAACGTTATCTGGGTGATCTTTTTCAAATGAAATGCCTCCTTAAAATGGGGTGAGAATGATAGGGGAGAATGGTATAATTCTGACAAATCCTATCAGAAATATAATAATTGGATTGACTTTAGCACGGAGTCGCGCCAAATGTCAACGAAAAAAAAGCCTGTTACAGAGCGGTTTCCAGAGGTTGGAAAACCTGTTTCTGCGATGATCTACTACATGAGTGTAAACGCTGAAAGTTTTATTGACAAGGATCGACATTATCCGCTAGGATAATAAAAAAGATTACTGAAAAGGGGAATTTTCAAAATGAAAAGAGGTTTATCGTTCGTCTTATCAATTGTTATGTTGTCTATTTTGCTGGCCGCTTGTGGAAAATCAGCTACTAAAGACGAACAATCCGCTCAAGGCGGCGATTCTGAAAAATCCCTGCGAATGGCACTGGTACTTCCTGAAAAAATAGGGGTCAACCCTTTCTTCGTACAAATGGATGAAGGCTTCAAAAAAGCAGGTAAAGAATTCAAGGTCGATACGAAAACGATCGAGTCTACAGACCCTGCAGCATTCGAACAAAATCTTCGTGCAGCTGTTGCCGAGAATTATGATCTGATTATTACGGCAACGTTCCAAGCAGAGGATGCATTGAAGAAGGTTGCTGCTGAGAATCCAAACAAATCGTTTGCGATTGTAGACACAACGGTGGATCTGCCTAATGTTCGTAGCGTTGGTTTCCGTGAGTATGAAGGAGCGTACCTGTTGGGTGCAGCTGCTGGACTCTCCACAAAAACGGACAAAGTGGGTATGATTGCGGCAATGGACGTACCTTTGATCAAGAAATATACAGAAGGTTTCAGAGCGGGTCTGGAATCCGTTAATCCAAAAGCAGAATTCCTGGTAAACTATGTGGGTGGTTTCAATGACCCGGCCAAAGCAAAAGAGCTGGCGCTGGTGCAATTCGGCAAAGGTGCTGATTTCATCGCGGGTGCATCTGCTGTAGGTGACCTTGGTGTGTTCGAAGCAGCAAAAGAAAAAGGCTTCTATACTTCCGGACAAGATACAGATCGTACTGTAGAAGATCCGGAGCATATCGTATTGTCCCAGTTGAAATCAACGGACACCGTTGCTTATGAGACCGTGAAGGATTTTGTAGAAGGTAAATTCAAAGCAGGCGCAGTAAACTACGGCCTGAAAGAAGACGGTGTAGGTCTGACATACGTTACACGTGACAGCGAGTCTCCGCTGAATGCATTTGTTGGTCAAGAGGTTATCGACAAAGTTAAAGCGATCAAAGATGACATTATCGCTGGTAAAATCGTAGTTAAAGATCCATTGCAACAATAGTTCTATACTTATCCCTTCGTGGGTGAAAAGAAGTTTATAGCCGGCTGCCCAACCAGGCAGCCGGTTTTGCTACTGTTACTAATCATTTATGTTCAATATAACGTTTACACGATAACGGAGAGGATAGATATAACCTGAAGAAACAGCGCGGTTGCCTAAAAGCTTTCTGCAAGAAAGCTACATCGTAAGCATACGCTTATCTCCGGATTTTCCCCTTCATAAGGGAATCAGAAAAATCCGGGGATAACAGCGATCGAAAGGTTGTTCTGTCATCGGAGTGCCCAGTGTAACCAGTTCACGTTGAACTTATATTAACCGAGAGGAGCGAACGCAAGATATGTTGTTGGAGATGGAGCACATTACGAAGAAGTACGGCAGCTTCACGGCGAACAAGGATATCCATTTTAATCTGCGCGAGGGGGAGATTCATGCTCTTGTCGGGGAGAATGGAGCGGGTAAAACAACGCTGATGCGTATGCTGTACGGGATGGAGCAGCCCACGTCAGGCACGATCAAAATCCGGGGACGCGAGGTTAGCTTTGCTACACCATCTCAGGCCATGGCCAGCGGAATTGGTATGGTGCACCAGCATTTCATGCTGTTTCCATCCTTCACGGTGGCAGAGAATATTGTTATTGGACGTGAACCTGCGAAGGCAGGCGCATTTGATCGAAAAAAGGCGGCGGCACAGGTCAATGAATTGGGCAAACAATACGGCATGCCCGTAGATCCGTGGAAAAAAGTAGCCGAATGTCCTTTGGGTATGCAGCAACGAGTAGAGATCCTTAAAGTACTGCATCAGGGAGCAGACATCATTATATTGGATGAACCTTCCGCGGTGCTCACTCCGCTGGAAGTGAAAGAACTGCTGACCAACATGAAATCACTTGCCAAGCTGGGCAAAACCTTTGTCATCATCACGCACAAGCTGCAAGAAGTCATGGATGTTGCGGATCGAATCACCGTACTTCGAGACGGACAAGTTACGGGTATATTAGAAGCGAAGGATACCCATGTGGAAGAACTGTCTCGTCTGATGGTGGGACGTGAACTGGTGCGGATGGACAAGCCAGCATCTGTTCCGGGTGAAGCAGTGCTTCAGGTGGAAGGTGTTCATCTATCGGGAGCCAAAGATCGGTCTGCCCTCAAAGACATTCATATGCAAGTTCGCAAAGGTGAAGTGGTCGGTATTGCAGGCATCTCCGGCAATGGTCAATCCGAACTGATTCAGGTGATCGCCGGGTTGCGGAAGCCGGATGGAGGCCGAGTGCTTTTATCCGGGCAGGACACAACGAACTGGCCGGTACGCCGAATTCGGGAGCATGGCCTGGCTCATATCCCCGAAGACCGCTATATGTGGGGTGCGGCGAAGGATGCCAGCGTGAAAGAGAACGGGCTGATGGGACACCATCACCGATTGCAGAAGCGCGGTATGATCAAAGCCAAAGCAGCCAAAGTGATGGTGGAGAGCTGGATCAAACAGTTCAGCATCAAGACGGGGTCCGCGGAAACGAAAGTGCAATTCCTGTCAGGCGGTAACTTGCAAAAGTTGATTGCAGCACGTGAATTTGCACAGGATACACCGTTTCTGATTGCAGCGGAGCCTACGCGCGGAGTAGATATCGGTGCGATGGAAACCATCCATGCCGAATTGCTGCGCAAGCGGAATGAGGGGGCAGGTATTCTGCTGATCTCGTCCGAGTTATCGGAAATTTTGCAATTATCGGATCGCATTATTGTGATGTACGAAGGAGAGATTGCCGGAGAACTTGCGGCAGCGGAAGCGACAGAAGAACAGATCAGCTTGCTGATGGCAGGAGGGAAAGAGCGGGTATGAATCGGGTAAAAGAAACACTTCGCGGACTGGTACAGCCGCTGCTTGCCGTATTGATCGGTTTGCTCGCCGGTGCGATTGCCATTCTGGTCGTTGGCGGTAATGTCGTGGATACGTATGGCGAGATGTGGAAGGGGGCCTTCGGTAACTTCTACTTCTTCACCAATACACTGGCACGTGCAACGCCGATTATCTTGGCGGGACTTGGCGTAGCACTGGCATTCCGTGCCGGGTTTTTCAATATGGGTGCGGAAGGTCAGATGATTCTGGGCGGACTCAGTGCGGCCCTCACGGCGCTCTATCTGCCAGGGCCGGGCTGGTTCGTATGTATTGCTGCGATTGTGGCAGGGATTGTCGCCGGTGGTCTATGGTCTCTTTTTGCAGGCTGGCTGGACGCACGTTTTGGCATGAACCTGTTGATTACAACGTTACTTCTTAACTATATTGCGACTTATTTCGGTGGATACATGGTGTCTTATCCATTCAAAGACCGGACGGGATCAGCAGCGATGGCGCAGACCCCGATGATTGATCAGACGATCTGGCTTCCGAAGCTTTTTCAGGGTATGGGACTGCACGCCGGCTTCATTATATCGATTGCAGCGGCCATACTGATCTACTGGTTTACACATAAAACGGTAACCGGTTATGAAATCCGCATGCTCGGTAGCAATCCATCCTTTGCGGCTTACGGCGGTGTACGCCGTATTCGGATGATGATGCTGTCTATGGTCATCAGTGGTGGACTTGCAGGACTCGCAGGAGCGGGGGAAGTGCTCGGTACACAGTACCGCTTCCTGGACGGCTCGTTATCCTCGGCAAGTTATGCGTGGAGCGGTATCATGGCTACATTGCTTGCACGTTCGCACCCACTGGGTACAGCTGTAGCGGCTATTTTGCTGGCGGCTTTGCAGACAGGTGCGATGGGCATGGAGCGGAACACGGATGTGCCCCTGGAGGTCGGCAGTGTAATTCAGGCCGTCTTGACGTTATTTGTTTCAGCACAGATCGGTTATTCCTTCCTGAAGCGGAGAAAGGAGAAAAAGTCCAATGCAACAACTGTTTGATGCAGCCATGTTTGGCTCAACCTTGCGGATTATGACGCCAATCCTACTTGCCGCACTCGGCGGGGCTTTATGCTCGCGCGTCGGTCTGTTCAACGTGGGTCTGGAAGGACTTGTGCTGATTGGGGCGTTCTCCGCGATTGTGGGTAACTATCTTTTCGGTAACGTATTACTGGCAGTGCTGTTCTCTATTATTATTGTGATGCTGTTCTCGGCGCTTTTTGCGTTTATTAGTATTAATCTGAAGGCGAATGCCATTGTTGTTGGTATATCCCTGAACTTTTTGGCGGCGGGACTCACGACCTTTGCACTGCGAGCGATCTTTGATGTAAAAGGTGCATACTACGACAAGAATATGGTGGGGCTCCCAAAATGGGACATTCCGCTGATCAAGGATATTCCTTGGGTGGGTACGGTGTTCTCAGGACATAGTCCGCTCGTATATCTAGGCATTATTATCGTTATTGCTTTGCAGTTCTATCTATTTAAAAGTGTATCCGGCTTCCGTCTGCGTTCCGTAGGTGAGAATCCGATCGCAGCACAGAGCATCGGCATCAAGGTGCGCGGTATTCAGTATGGCGCTGTGCTGATGTGTGGTGTGCTGTGTGCACTAGCTGGAGCGCAGCTGTCGCTTGGTCAGGTGACGATGTTTACCGAAGGCATGACGGCAGGCCGTGGTTTCATTGCTTTGGTTGCTACAATGCTGGGACAGGCTAATCCGCTCGGTGTGATGGGTTCTAGCGTGCTGTTTGGATTCATGGAAGCACTTAGTATTCGTCTGCAAGGGTTCTCCTTGCCAACGCATTTCACCATGATGCTACCGTATATTGTGACACTCGTGGCGATGTTCTTTTTCAAAGACCGTACGTATGCTCAGGATGCTTTGAAAGCGGGCGGAAGCTCGCGTTAATTGTAGCAAAGGAGGAATCAGGGACGTGCATAACAAGGCTGAACGTTTGAAAAAAACCAAAACGCCGCCACCGAAAGCCGGCGCCGATTACGGAGATCGGCTGCCGCCGGGCCAGGTGCTGACGGAGAAATTCCCGATTTTGCATGAAGGGGAAGTGCCGGAATATGACCTTTCCACTTGGGATTTGAAGGTTTTCGGTGAAGTTGAAGAAGAGAAGGTGTTCTCTCTGGCTGAGCTTCAGGCGATGCCGCAGGTGAACATGGTAAGTGATATTCACTGCGTTACGCGCTGGTCGAAGTTTGATACCCCATGGGAGGGTATCCGCTTCTCTGAGTTTGTGAAGCTGCTTGGTGTTAAACCGGAAGCGAAGTATGTCATGATTCATGCGGATCATGATTACGAGACGAATGTGCCACTTGAAGAGTTGATGCATGAGGATGTATTGCTTGCGTTCAAATATAATGGCGAGCCACTTACACCGAAGCATGGCTTCCCGCTGCGACTGGTTGTGCCACAGCTGTATTTCTGGAAGAGTGCAAAATGGGTGCGTGGGCTGGAGTTCATGACGGAGGATCGCAACGGCTTCTGGGAAAGCAACGGCTTCCACCATTTTGCCGATCCGTTTAAGGAGCAGCGTTTCTCGGGTGAGGATCTGCCGATTCCTGAGGATGAGTGGACGAAGAAGGAGTTTGATTAATATGTTGATGCCGATTTTGCAGATTCACTCGGAAGATATGCCGGCTTATGCGATCGTGTGCGGTGACCCGGCTCGTGCAGAGAAGATTTCCCGCAAGCTGGAGGGTGCCAAAGAACTGGCATTCAGCCGTGAATATCGCACGTTTGTAGGTATGTACGAAGGGGTACAGATGGCTGTGGTCAGTCATGGTGTTGGTTCGCCAGGCGCAGCAGTATGCTTCGAGGAACTGATTCGTGCAGGAGTGAAAACCCTGATTCGTGTAGGCACGGCAGGTTCATATACAGCCGATTATCCGGCAGGAAGCGTTATTGTCAGCACAGCAGCTGTTCGCTCTGACGGGCTGACACGTCAGCTCGTACCGGACGGTTTCCCGGCGGTTGCAGATATTGATGTGACCAGCGCATTGGTCGCTGCTGCTCGTAAGGTGGGCAGTGGTACAGGCGATGCAGCAAGTGCTGAGACAGGAACAGAAGCTGGAGCAGAATCAGGAGTAGGAGCAGGTGCTACCAAGGTTGGCGTGGGCATCACGGTAACACTGGACGCATTCTTCACGGGCGTGGAGGAGATTCCGCACCGCAAGTACAAGCAGGCTGGAGCACTTGCAGCCGAGATGGAGATTGCGGCACTCTATATCGTAAGCACCTTGCGTGGGGCACGGGCTGGAGCTATCGTAGCGATTGACGGCTTCGCAGACAGTGATCTCGCGGCCGAGTATGATCCGCATACCGATGCGGTCGCCCAAGCCGTAGAGCATGAGATTGACGCGGCGCTTCATGCGCTGGCTAGCCTTGCTCGCCAGGATCAGGCAACAACATAGCTACAAAAGAAGTGCATGTGAATGTCCACGAGATATGGACAATTCAGAGGACGTCCTTCTAAGGTCATGAATATGGCCGGGGGACGTCTTCTTTACCTATAGGAGTGAGCTTGGGGTCTAACCTCTACGCGTTCGGAATGATTTTGAAATCATTGGGTCATTCTAAACAAGGAACATACTTCAACAACATGAAATGGTCAAAGGAGGACTCAAACGATGACTCAGAACAATCAACCTCAGGATGAGGCAGCAATCCGCAACAAGCTGGACGAAGACGGCGATTCCTTGATGGAAAAAAAGAAGATCATGAACGGCGTGGATATTGAACCGCAGGCCGATGAATGGGCAGCCAAGCCGTCACCGGTAGCTTTTAACGAAGGGAACCATACCTCTTCCGAAAAATAGTGCTGATTCTTCCTCTATTATGGGGAGGATGTCTGGCTGAAGATTAAGTTCGATTTCGATTTAACTCATGCATGCAGGTATAACGTGATATATCAATCGTTAGAGCAGGTACCGTAAGGTATCTGCTTTTTCGTCCCTGGATCTGGGAGAGAGCTTCGAGCAGAACATTTGAAATGATTGATTTGTATCTACCTTTAATTCGCTTGCTCAGGCTTTCTATAAGCAGATGGGGCTAAGGGGGCGTCGCGACTACATACACAAAACGTTCAATAATAAAAGACAAGAAATCCCTTGAATACCCCGTGGGGGTATGTTAATCTGGATAAAGAACGATTGAAAAGGGGTGTTATGATGGAACATCAAAGCCATCCCGAGGAACCTGTGATCCCTGCGGCAAAGGATTCTGCTGATGTTTTGGTTGCGGATACACAAGAACAGGCCAATGCACATGAAGGTAAAGTTGTATCAAGTAATGGTACAGGTACAGAAAAGCAATCAGAGCAACAAGCGGATTCCTGCCATGCTGTGAACCTCGATAAAGACGGCAAGCCCATTCGTAAAAGCCACCATTCTCAGGAGATGAAGGGCAATCTGATCTCTCGTTTGAACCGGGTGGAAGGCCAGATTCGCGGCATCAAAGGTCTGATTGACAAGGACACATATTGTGACGATGTGTTAACCCAGATCGCAGCAGCACAGTCTGCGCTGAATTCGGTAGGTAAGCTTTTGCTGGAAGGGCATATGAAGAGCTGTATTGTAGAACGCATCCAGGCAGGAGAACACGAAGTTGTGGATGAATTGCTGGTCACGGTTAGAAAATTAATGAAGTAATTGAAGAGGATAAACTATATATTTTGGACTAATCATTTACATAGAAACGGAGGGGACAGAAAAAACCTGAAAAAGCGGAGCGTTCGCCTTTATCACCGGATTTTCCCTATAGAAAATTGGATCAGAAAAATCTGGGGGTAACAGCGGTTGGAAGGTTGTTCTGTCATCGAAGTGCCCATGTAAATAATCCTTAGTTCAATTTATATAGTAATAACACCAATACGAACATTACCAAGGAGGAATAGGAATATGTCTAATGTTACGTTGAATGTCAAAGGAATGTCTTGCAATCACTGTGTGAAGTCCGTTGAAGAAGCGGTGAAGAACGCGGGAGCAAGTGGTCAGGTTGATTTGGCAGCCGGAACGGTAGCCGTAGAATATAATGATCAGGCTGTTACCGTAGATCAGATCAAAGCGGCGATTGAAGATCAAGGATACGACATCGTTTAATGGATTCAAGGGAATGGTTCACTAATGAAATATAGCAGTGCAGGCTTAAGCCATATGTGTTTATGGAGCCTGGATCAAGCCAGGACCAGAAGTGGAATTCGGGTTTGTCCGGTTTTTCTTTTAAAGGATTACAATCCTCAACGGACTTCATCACACAGGGACGGTTTAAGCCTGATTTTCTGCCTTTTTTATACCCCCATAGGGTATGTATTCTTTTAGGAAGGAGCTGACATGATGACAACCAATGCATCTGAAAATATAGAACCTACACCAACGCCTGCACCTATGCAGAATGCGGGTCTGAAGACAACCCTGCACATCACGGGTATGACCTGTGCGGCCTGTTCCACGCGTGTGGAAAAAGGCTTGTCTCGTATGGAGGGGGTACATCAGGCGAACGTGAATCTCGCCATTGAACAGGCAACTATTTCGTATGATCCCAAAACGACCAATGTAAACGCATTGCGGGATAAAGTGGCAGCGCTTGGATATGGTACGGTGATGGAATCCGTCGATCTCGATATTACGGGCATGACTTGTGCGGCCTGTTCTGCACGCATTGAGAAGGGGCTTTCCCGGCTGCCGGGTGTTTCTCAAGCTAATGTCAATCTGGCACTGGAGACGGGGCATATCGAATATGCTGCGGGTGCACTCAAACCATCCGACATCACGGCCAAGATCAAACAGCTGGGCTATGGTGCTGAACTGCAATTAACCCAGGAAGAGTCCACCTCTGTTCGCGAACGGGAGTTGCAGCGTAAGAAATGGAAGTGGATGATCTCCGCTCTCTTGTCCATTCCGCTATTGTGGGCAATGGTAGCCCATTTCTCCTTTACATCGGGCATTTATGTACCAGAGCTGTTTCTTAACCCTTGGTTCCAGCTGCTTCTTGCTACGCCCGTGCAATTTGTTATCGGATGGCAGTTTTATGTAGGGGCATACAAGGCGCTTCGGAACGGCAGTGCGAACATGGACGTACTCGTGGCACTCGGAACGAGCGCAGCCTTTTTCTACAGCCTTTATCTGACGGTTACGAGCGGGTATTTACCTAGTGCAGGCATGGGTCAGGGCATGAATCATGGCGCAATGGGGACCGATGTGAGCACTACTGCAGGAGCAGCAGCTATGCCGATGGTGGAACTGTACTATGAGACAAGTGCGATTCTGATTACATTGATTTTGCTCGGAAAATGGTTCGAGGCTGTGGCGAAAGGGCGCTCTTCACAGGCGATCAAAAGCTTGATTGAACTGGCGCCGCGTGAAGCGCGTGTCATCCGTGACGGGCAGGAAGTTCTGATTCCGGCTTCCTACGTAGCCGTTGGCGATCTCGTTCTGGTGAAGCCGGGAGACAGCATTCCGGTGGATGGTATTGTCGAAGAGGGCCAATCCTCTGTCGATGAATCCATGCTGAGCGGTGAAAGCTTGCCCGTGGATAAAAAGCCTGGCGATCCCGTCACCGGTGCGACGCTAAATAAAAACGGTGTTCTCCGCATTCAGGCAACTCGTGTAGGTTCAGATACCGCTCTATCGCAAATTATTAAAGTCGTCGAACAGGCGCAAGGATCAAAAGCACCTATCCAGCGGATTGCCGATGTGATCTCGGGTATATTTGTCCCTATTGTGGTGGGGATCGCCGTACTGACCTTTTTGATCTGGTATCTGTTTGCAAGCCCTGGGGACTTCGCCGGATCATTGGAGAAAGCGATAGCTGTGCTTGTTATCGCCTGTCCATGTGCGCTCGGACTGGCAACACCAACCTCCGTCATGGCTGGATCGGGCCGTGCGGCGGAATATGGCATTCTATTCAAGGGCGGTGAGCATCTGGAGTCTGCTCAGCAGATTCAGACGGTGGTGCTCGACAAAACAGGAACCGTTACTCAGGGTAAGCCTGTATTAACTGACGTTGTTGCTGCACCTGGCTGGACAGAATCGGAGCTGCTTAAGCGTGTTGGAGCGGCGGAGCAAAGCTCGGAGCATCCGTTAGCCGAGGCGATTGTGAACGGCATTCGGGAGAAAGGTCTCCTTTTGGAACCAGCAGCATCATTCGAGAACATCCCTGGTTATGGTGTACGTGCAACGGTATCTGGTGAGGAAATTCTCGTGGGAACACGCCGCTTGCTGGCAGATGCAAATGTAGATGTACCTGCGGAAAGCATACAGCAGATGAACGCTTTGGAGGAACAGGGGCGTACGGCAATGCTGGTTGCTGCTCAGGGTCAATGGGCGGGCATCATTGCGGTGGCGGATACGATCAAGGATACCTCGCGCGAAGCCATCGGACGGCTTCAGGCTATGGGGATCGATGTCATTATGATTACAGGAGATAATGAACGGACAGCTCGCGCGGTAGCGGAGCAAGCGGGAATCCGCAGTGTTCTGGCAGAAGTTCTCCCTGAAGGCAAAGCCGCAGAAGTGAAAAAATTGCAGGAGAGCGGCCTGAAGGTAGCTATGGTCGGAGATGGTATCAACGACGCTCCGGCACTGGCTACAGCGGATATCGGCATGGCGATTGGAACCGGAACGGACGTAGCGATGGAAGCGGCAGATATTACATTGATGCGCGGTGACTTGAACAGCATTGCAGATGCCATCGAGATGAGCCGCCGCACGATGGGCAATATCAAACAGAACCTGTTCTGGGCGCTCGGCTACAACGTGATCGGTATACCGATTGCGGCAGTAGGTTTCCTGGCTCCGTGGTTGGCGGGTGCTGCAATGGCATTTAGCTCGGTGTCCGTTGTGCTGAACGCCCTGCGTTTGCAGCGGATGAAGCTTGCTCGAAGCAAGTAATTAAATGGAGAGATCAGCTTATGGAGAAAGAAAGGAAAGCTGGGCAACAGAACAAATATATCAAAGATTAATGAAATGCACGGCTCGCTTTACGGCGAACTGTGTATTTTTTATGCAAAAATGGTCATAGCCCAATTGCAAGATAGATCTCTTTGAAAATAAATCAGGCTTCATTCATGAAAATTTCGTTTTTCTTTTCTGAATGTTACGAAAGTATATTGACAATATAGACATATACCTTTAAAATTTAAACGATCGTTTGATTCAAACGAATGTTTAAATCAAATTTAAATTATTTTTTCGAAAAAATGGAGGAACTCAATTATATGCTGCAAGCTCTACGTACATTGTTTAAAAAACCACCAGTGATCATAGGCATTGTTACTGCACTGATGTTTCAGGTTATCTTTAGCGTGATCTGGATGACTGCATATTCCGGGGTGAATGACCGGACGAATGAACTTACCGTAGCCATTGTTAATGAAGATGGTGAACTGTCCAAAGGTATTGCGGATCGATTGGCTGAGACATTGCCTTTCCATACCGTAGCCAACCTGAGTGCGTCTGAGGCGCTGGATCAATTGAATCATCATCAAGTGCATATGGTGCTGGACATTCCAGCAGGATTTAATCAATCCCTTCAAACGGCTGGCGCTACAGCGGAGATCAAATATACGATTAATGAAGCCAATCCGGTAACGATCAAAAGCATGATGCAAGGTGTGTCACAGAGCGTGACCAACACCGTTAACAAACAAGCATCTGCACAAGGTGTAAAGGCTCTCCTGACTGCTTCCGGTGCTTCTGCGGATCAGGCTACGCAGGCCGCTGCGAACTTGACGAACCGGGTGGAAGGCAAAACGACATCCATTAATCCGGTGAACGGCATGAACAATCAGATGGTACCGATGATGATGGTACTTGCATCGTACGTTGGTGCCATGATTATGGGTATGAATCTTCAGGTGGCTATGGGCATGCTGTCTTCGATGTTTTCCCGCCTGACTCTGTTCGGTGCCCGGGTCATCATTAATGTAGGCTCCGCGTTGGTTGTTTCCTTGCTGGGATCTTCTCTGATCGTGGCGTTGGGAGGACAAATTGCACAAGGTTTTGTTGCCTTCTGGCTGTTCCAGGCACTTTTCCTGTGCACCTTTATGTTCTTCTCCCAGTTCTTCCTGGTCTGCTTTGGGCCGTCTGGAAGCCTGTTTAACATCATCTCGCTGTCCCTGCAACTGGTGTCGTCCGGTGCGATGGTGCCGCGTGAATTGTTGAACAGCTTCTACAGCGGAATCGGTCATTACTTGCCTGCAACTTATGCGGTTCAGGGTATTCTAAGCGTTCAACTGGGTGGCCCGGGCGTGCAATCTGCCGCAGGTTCCATCGTTGTTGTATTGCTCGTAGCTGTCGTGCTGTCCCTTGTGGTGACATTGCTCAAAAAAGCGCGCAAACCAGCTGGCATGCCAAGCCCGGCTCCAGCAAACAGCTAATATACGTAGACGTTATGAAGCTGCATCGTTTGTTCCAAGCACCCCGGTGATTTTCATCGGGGTGTTTGGTGTAATATAATAGACGGGATGAAGTGAGGGCTACAGTCTGAATAAAAGGCTGAAGCAACTGACATGAACGGATAAGAGGAGAGAAACAAATGACGGAACCGGAATTGGATATCAAAACGAGGATATTGCTTGCAGCCAAGAAACTTTTTGCACTACAAGGGTATGATGGGACGAGTGTTCGTCAAATCTGTGATGAGGCAGGAGCGAATGTGTCGCTGGTGTCTTATCATTTTGGCGGTAAAGAGAAGGTGTTCGATGCGCTATTTGAGCATTTTTTTCCCGAACATATCCTGCGTATGCTGGCTGCGGAATCCATGTCCCCGGTCGAAGGTATCCGCCGAATTGTTGGTGAAGTCGTGAAGTTTACGATGACGGATCGCGAGATGAGCGACATTGTGCAGTTGGAGATTACACTGCGTACCAACCGGACTGCAACAGTATTTCAATATCTGGATCCGGTCTGGAATAAAGTGAGAGAGTATCTGCAGCAAGGTAAAGACCAGGGACTGTTCCAGATTGAGTCCGCCTCCTATGCCATGCTTCAGGTCATGGGGGTAGCACTTGCACACAAGCGGGCCAAGCACTCACGATTTGGTTTTGATTATCAGGATATGAATACAGAGGAACTTGCCGAACAAACGGTGGAGTTTGTACTTCGAGGATTGGGAGTGAACAGCCATGAATGAAACGATTGAACTGATGATGAAACACCGCTCCGTACGCAAATTCAAGCCAGACCCGGTCAGTGAGGAGCAGCTCACAGCTATCGTAGCGGCGGGACAGATGGCATCCTCTTCAAGCAACGTACAGGCATATTCGGTTATCGCGGTGACAGATCAGGAACAGAAAGCCAAACTGGCTGAACTCGCCGGGGGGCAGGCTTACGTCAATGAATGTCCGGTCTTTCTCGTATGGTGTGCTGACCTGTATCGACTAAACGATGCGGCGCAGCGTCATCTTCCGGAGAAGGAGTCTTATGCGGACTCCACCGAAAATTTTATGGTTGCTACGATTGATACTGCATTGGCCTCTCAGAATGCCGCTCTTGCTGCCGAATCGCTCGGTTTCGGTATTGTATATATCGGTGGACTTCGTACTCGCATTGAAGAAGTAGCAGAATTACTTGAATTACCGGATGGTGTTTATCCGGTATATGGCATGTGCATCGGGGTTGCAGATCAGGAAACGGGCATTCGTCCGCGTCTGCCGCTAAAGGCTGTATTACATCATAACCGCTACCAACCGGCTCAAACGCTGGAAGGTGTTCAAGAGTATGATGTGACCACGACAGAATACCTGAAGGAACGTACCCTGGGTGAACGCACAACCCCATGGTCTGAACTCATGGCCAAGCGTCTTACCGAGCCTGCTCGTATGCAAGTGAGAGCATTTCTGGAACGTAGAGGGTTCTTGAAGCGCTAGTACGTAATTCGCGCATAGTTGGTTTAAAAGCCAGTAGGACAGGATTGAACAGCCACCTCAAAGTCAGTTGGGTATTACCAACGGTTGACTAACGGAGTGCCATTCTATCGTGAGTCCGGCTGGCTTTTTGCATGCGTATGTCCTTGTTTGAAGACGTTTTAAATCTCCTTCACTTAATCCGGCAGATGATAGAAACGTTTGGTATTTCGATAAAAAAGTCGTGTTGCCCGCTCGGTTCCCATACCGGTAATCTCGCTCCAGGCCTGAATGACCTGACGTGTCATCACCGGGTGTGTCATTCGTCCCTGAAACGGCCCTTCGAAAGGCCAAGGTCCATCTGTTTCTGCCATCACTTGTTCCGCCGGATATTGGCGGGCAAGCTCACGAATCTCCGTCTCGTATAGAATATCGGGTGTGAAGGAGATGAAATATCCGTTGTTGGCCATACGCCGAATCGTCTGTTTTGATCCTTTGAACCAGTGAAAGTGGGCATGTGCATATTGATGTTTCTCCAGCAGATTGCAGGCTATATCGGCATCTTCGTATACGGCATGCAACACGACAGGTTTATGGTGTTTCTTGGCGAGTATGATGAATTGCTCCAGCAGATCAATATATCCGCTCTGGTCAAAGCTCAGGCCTGTTCGCTGTGCTTCTTCACGGCTGTAATAGGGCAAGCCGACTTCCCCAATAGCAATGGCATGTCCGATGTGTTCTTCGATCCAGTGAAATAACTGCTCCTGATCGGCGAGGGATGGCAGCGGTTGTTCGGGATGATAGCCAAATGCCGGGTAGATATAACGCGGATGCTGTTTGGCTAGTTCCAGATTGGACTGAGCCGAAGCCAGATTCATGGAGACTGCAATCATGGCCTCAATCTCCTGTGACTTGAAGCTGAGCAGCATCTCCTGCTGTTCCTCGGGGGTGTATTGATCCAAATGAATATGGGCATCGATCAGCGGTGCAAACGTTTGGGAATGCATGAGAGAGTTCCTCCTTATATCCTAGGTATTTATATGATGTAACGTTCTAATTAATGTATTGGATCACTCAAATCAGGAAAAATATAACTAAAAACCCGCGCTATTAAGATAGGCGGGTTTTCTGCTGTTCTTCTTTCATCCACTGGGCAATCTGTCGTTTACGTTCAAGAAAGGCAGGTTCTTCTGTAATCTCGTCTCGTCTCGGGCGGTCAAAAGGAACCTCAACCTCGTGCAGCACGGATGCAGGACGGTTCGATAACACATAGACACGATCCGCGAGCAACAGCGCTTCCTCGATATTATGGGTGATGAACAGCACCGAGCGGCGATTCTGTTCCCAGATATCCAGCAGCCAGCGCTGCATGTCGCTCCGCGTCAGGGCATCGAGCGCACTGAATGGCTCATCGAGCAGCATCAGCTCCTGCGGACTGAGTAACGCACGCAGGAAAGCGGCACGCTGCTGCATCCCGCCTGACAGCTGATGAGGGTAAGCCCGCTCGAATCCGGCAAGGCCAACGCTGCCCAGCCACTGTCTTGCCTCCGCGAGTGCTTCGGCGTGCGGAGCAGGCTGAGCACCTGGAGCAGCGAAAGCCGCTGCTGAAGCGACTTCGCCAGCCAGCAGCACATTCTCCTCAATGGTTCGCCATGGGAAAAGGGCGGGCTGTTGCGGCATGTAGCTGATATGTCCACGTTGTCCGGTAACCCACTTGCCGTTCATGAATACCTGGCCATCCTGCGGCTTCTGTAAGCCGCCGATGATGTGGAACAGAGTGCTTTTACCGCAGCCGGAAGGGCCTACGATGGCGACGAATTCCCCTTTTCCCACAGTCAGGGACAAACCATTCAAGACAGGTAAATTACGCCGTCGTTCTTTAAAAGACACATGAATATCAACGATGTCCAGTGCAGGCGGAACCGCAATGGAAGCCGCATCGGCATCTCCGGGTGGTGTGCTTCGAACTTGTATGGATTGCTCTGGTTCGTTCTGATGCCTGTTCATATGGAATCACATCCTAGTGTTCATATATTACGTTAACCTCTGATAAGCAGAACTACCGCTTCTGTGGGCGCCAGCGCACAAGCAGCTTCTCTAACAGCGCAATGAGCAGAAAGAGCAAAAGACTGAGCGCCACAATAATCATAATGGCAACAAACAGTCGATCCGTACGGTAAGCGGACTTCTGCAGCATCATATAATAACCGATACCTTTATCCGCTCCGATCCACTCGGCAATGATGGCTCCCATTACACTGTAGGTGGCAGCAATTTTGACGCCGGAAAATACAGATGGCAGGGCATGGGGCAGCTCCAGTTTCCAAAAGATATGACGGCGCTTCGCTCCTGCCATACGCATATAGTTCATCATCGCCGCATCGGTGCGTGTTAGTCCATCCATGGCCGCAACCGCTACCGGGAAGAAGCAGACTAGGATGATCGTAATCAGCTTGGGCAGCAGGCCAAAGCCAAACCAGATCAGCAGGAGTGGCGCGAGCGCTATGGTTGGAATATTTTGACTAAGAATAAGTAATGGGTACAAGGCCGATTTGAGAAAAGGAATCAGATGCAGCACCATCGCAATTAGCAGACCTACCACTGTTCCGGCAACGAATCCGATAAGTGTTAACTGGATCGTTGCGGCAGCATGCATGCCGAGACGTTCAGCCTGAGAAGCTGCTTCGTGGGCGATATCGGACGGCGCAGGCAGCATCCATTTCTCAATGTGGAACAGGGAGACCGCCCCTTGCCATATCGCAATAAAGAGAATAACCGCCACGAGGGGCGGCCATACACTTTTGAAATAGGTAGACATTAGCGATATTTCTCCGTCAGTGTATCCATGCTGAATCCGTTTGGACTATGTGCGATTTTGATCTGGGAGATGATGCTTGGGCTGCCGGCTTCCACAAGCACTTCGTGCATTTTGCGGACAACCTCCAGCAGTTCATCCAATTCACCCTCCATGGTGGTGTCGAGTGCATTGACTTGATATTTCAGGCCGGATTGTTGAATTACTTCGATGGCGCGGTCTACGTAAGGATATGAGTTTTCACCATTTGGTGTTTTGGGTATAACCTGAATGCTGAGTAACGTGCTTGCCATGAGAGAAAAATTCTCCTTTCGAGTGTGTGATTGGATAAGTAGATATGGTCGTTGTACACTTTACCACTTCGATTGCAGTCCCCTCCTTAGATCGCT
This sequence comes from Paenibacillus sp. TSA_86.1, assembly GCF_052691815.1. Taxonomy (NCBI): domain Bacteria; kingdom Bacillati; phylum Bacillota; class Bacilli; order Caryophanales; family Paenibacillaceae; genus Paenibacillus; species Paenibacillus sp. TSA_86.1. Next base: position 115,815 of record NZ_JBQZGE010000007.1, read on the forward strand.
GTTATCCCCGGATTTTTTTGATTCCCTTTTCCAAAGGGGAAAATCCGGTAATAAAGGCGACCGCTCCGCTTCTTTAGAGGGGTTCTGCACTCTCCGTTCTTGTGTACAAAAAATTAACTTATCCATTGAATTGTGGGAAGAAAATTCAGGAGAAAGCGTGCTTCTGGGGTAGCTTTCCTTAGAAAACCTACTAAGCGATCGCTTCGCTTCTTCAAGTTTTTCCTGTCCTCTTCGTTCAAAATGTGTAAACATCAAGGTTCATTTTTACATGTAGAGTAATAAGACTTGTTACTGTGGTAAAAATTCGTTCGTGTAGGCTTTTGTTACATCGATCTCTTTATCCAGCAGTTTCTTGCTGAACATCCAGTCGGTGTAGTTTTTCCACACGTCTTGCTTTTGTTCGCCCCAGCGTGGTGCATCATCTTGGTATTTCGGGCTGAGCCATTTTTGACTTGCCAGTACTAATTCTTTGTCCAGATCAGGAACAGCTTTGATTAAAATGTTTGCTGCCTCTTCAGGGTGGTCAATTGCATATTGGTACCCTTCAGAAGTGGCCTTTAGGAAAGCTTTCACCAGTTCAGGGTCTTTCTGAATCGTCTGTTCATTGGTCACGAGGACGGGGGTGTAGTAGTCCAGTGCTTTGGCATAATCCTTCACATACAACATATCAATCGGTTCACCGCGTAATTCAGCCTCGATTCCCGTCCATGCGTAGAAAATCCACGCAAAGTCGATGTCCCGTTTCACGGCTGTGAAGAAGTCGGCATCGCCCATGTTAATGTTTTTGACTTTGGATACGTCAGCACCTTCGCCCTCCATAATGGATTGCATCACCGCTTCTTCTACCGGGGAACCCCAACCGCCATACGTCTTACCTTCAAAATCTTTAGGCGATTTGATCTTGCGATCCACCGGCGCTGCAAAACCGGACGTATTATGCTGGATAACTGCGGCAATCGACACAAGTGGAACGTCCTGCGTACGCGCCTGAGTGACACTTTCCTGATAACTGACGCCAAACGGTACCTCACCTGAGGCGACCATCGTATCTGCTCCGCCAGCACCTGGCTGTACAATCTCGACGTTGAGACCCGCCGCTTTATAAAAACCCTGATCCACTGCTGCATACAGACCGGTATGATTCGTATTTGGAGTCCAGTCGAGCACAACCTTCACATCTTTCAATGCAGTGCTGCTGTCCTCGTTCGTTTTCTCCGATCCAGCTGCGTTTTTCTGTTCAGCTGGATCCGCTTGTTTGCCACCACAAGCAGCTACAGTCACCAGCAACACACACATGAGTAACATTCCTATCGTTTTACGCCATTTCATCGTGTCTCTCTCCTTCGGTATATCCGGCCAGATGGCACGGGGTACTCCTTGGCTTCATATCCAATCCCTTTGCATAAATCGACGAATTTATACTCGCGGGTTATCCGAATAACGTCATTTTTCTGTTTCTGCTTGTCAAAAGAAAACAAAAAAAGCGCCCCGTAATCCGGGACGCGTGCAGGCGTGAGAGAAGGGCGTTCAGCTTATGGCTGTGCCGTTGCAATATACTCCGATTCCTACGCTGGCATGATCCAGATCAGGTCTAAGGGTTAGTATCTTGGTGGGATACACTCTCAGCCGGCCAATTCCGACTCCCCTGGGAAACTATGAAGTTACGGGCATTACTAGGTGTAATTATAGGCCAGGGACATGAATGTGTCTAGGGCGTGTCCTGGAACCCACTGCAGTGCATTTTTTACAACCTTTTCATCCCCTGCTGAGTCATATTCCCTTGAAGTGCCCTGTCACGCCTGCGGGGGACTTCCCGGCTTGGAACAAAAATTCGGAAATATGGGCTTCCATCAACGTTTTCAGACATGTCCTGGTCAATAAAACGTTCACAGAATGTTCACTTATGTGAGGGGGATCTGAATGTCTATAATGATCCAAGTCAGAGAGAGGATGAGTATATTGTCAGTAAGCAAGAAAGAACAAGTTATGTTTGGACTTATGATGTGCACAGGAATGGTCGTAGTGATGATGACCTTCAATCTATGGCACGCAGGAATGTTAAGTCAGATGTCCGTGATGCAGATGCTGATTCAATTTGTGATCTGTTTTGTCATCGCATTTTTGGTGGAGTCGTTCATCGTAGGACCCGTAGCGAGAAAAATTGCGTTTTCCATCCCGTTTGCAAGAGCCAGTAAAATCAAAGGTGTAGTCACCATGTCGTTTCTTATGGTCATCGGAATGGTATTGGTCATGTCGCTATACGGCATGATTACGGCCTATTTGGCAGGTCGGTTAGATGGGGTGTCCGTGTCTAGCACGTATCTTCATACGATTGCACGTAACTTTAGTCTGCCATTGCCATATCAATTAATCGTACTCGGGCCGCTAGTGCGTTATGTATTTGGCAAGTTGTTTAGAGGACAAGCGGCGGTAGCATCCGTTTAACGAATTGTATGTCTGTTGTGAAAAAGTATTTCCTGGGCAATGGGTAATTTTGATCCCTTAAGAAGTTCTAGCGTAAGCTACCCAATATAAAATACCAATAATAACAACAGCGATAATGATGGTTGTCAGGATACCGCTTTTGAATGAGCTTCGCTGAGCTTGACGCGCATGTTCATTTGCTCTTTGTTTGGCGGCTTCGGCCTCGGATGAATTCAGGTGGTTGGGGCTCATATTCATTAGACAACATCTCCCTTCTGTAATGTGAGTTTACCATAGTATGGTCTTTTTTACAGGAAGATGCGTCTAATTGGATAGACACGATTACACGAAAAATGGTCTGAGTGAAGTCATATCTATAACGATACTCTCTTCCTGTGGAATTCTGACAGACTTTTATGTGATTCGTTGTTTTCAATAAAAATAGGTGTTTAGAACTTGCATTTCCGTTGGATTCTCGTATATACTAACTAACACAATTACACATCGGACTATGCCGTTGAAGAGAATCCAACTCGGAGGCGTTTTCGCCAGGGAGCGAAATGAAACTTTCCCAAGTTAACCGGAACCGCCCGTTATCGCGGACCAAGAGGCTGAATCAGGAGGTTGAAACCGATTCGGCAAGTTGGGTGGCACCGCGAGCAGAGCGCTCCTCGTCCCAAGGGATGAGGGCGCTCTTTGTATTTTTTTAGCCAAAGGAGACGGTGACCATGTTAGATATGAAGTGGGTTCGGGCACATGCAGAAGAGGTTCAGGCGGCAGCGGACGGGAAAAAAATCAAGGTTGATATTGCTGTGTTAATCCAGCGGGATGACGAGCGAAAAGCACTTTTACAGCATACGGAAGAGGCGCGTCGTCTGCGCAATACGCTGTCGGCAGAGATCGGGAAGCTAATGCAATCGGGTGAGCGTGAGCAAGCAGAGACAATGCGGACACAGGTAAAAGAATTGAATGAACAGCTGGAGCAAGAGGAAGCCAAGCTGGCGGTAGTACAGGAGGAAGTCACCAGGCTGCAATGGCTGGTACCTAATATCGTGTCGCCAGATACACCTGTGGGCATGTCGGATGCAGATAATGTAGAGCTGCGGCGGGTAGGTAAAATTCCAGTGTTTGACTACGAAACAAGAGATCATGTCGAGCTTGGAGAGATGCACGGCTTGATCGATATTCCGCGTGGCGTGAAAATCGGTGGAACGCGTAGCTATGTCCTGAAAGGTGCGGGGTTGTTACTACACCGTGCGGTACAGCAGCTTGCGCTGGATCTGTTGCTGGAGCATGGATTCACTCCGCTGGAGGTTCCGCTCATGGTTCGGGAAGATACCTTGGTAAACACCGGATTTTTCCCGACAGGCCGGGATCAGGTATATGAGTTGCAGGGAGAGAACAAATGGCTTGTCGGCACATCGGAAGTGCCGTTGGTCTCGTATTACGCGGATGAGGTGGTTGATGTGAAGCAGCCTGTTAAGCTGGCAGCCGTATCGACATGTTTCCGCAGTGAGGTAGGTTCGGGCGGACGGGATGTGCGAGGTTTATACCGTGTACATCAGTTTGCCAAAGTTGAGCAGGTCATTCTGTGTGCGCCAGATGCAGCGGAATCGGAACGGATGTTGCAGGAAATTACGGGACATGCGGAGGAGCTGCTGCAACGGCTGGAATTGCCGTATCGTGTGGTGTCGGTATGTGCAGGGGATATGTCGCAGAAAACGTACAAACAGTATGACATCGAAACATGGATGCCAAGCCGCGAGGCATATGGCGAGACCCATTCGTCGTCGAATCTGCATGATTTTCAGGCTCGTCGCTCGAACATTCGCTGCGTTGATGAAGACGGCAAGCTGGTATACTGCCACACGCTCAACAATACAGCCGTAGCTTCGCCGCGTATTCTGATCCCGTTGCTGGAAAACCATCAGCAGGCAGATGGAAGTATTTACATTCCGGCGGCTTTGCGTCCTTATATGGGCGGCGCCGAACGTTTGATTTTGCCGGAGCTTGAGAAGCATGAGTAGAAGAAATACAGGTGATGTTGATCTAAGGATATAAAGAATAAACCAATAAAGAGGAGCCCTTATCGGGTTCCTCTTTATTCAAACATATGATCAATAACCCATTGATATTCTTGTTCAAGTCGGGTTGCCAATTTGACATTTTCATCGGTTACTGTATTTCTGGCGATTGTATACGTTCCATAGTTCACCTGTATTCTTAAAGCAGCTTCCATTCACGCTCGTTAATAATTTCAATCCTTCCGGATTGGAGTGCCTTTTCAAAACGATTGCGGGCTGATTTCATCAGTAAGACCATCTCATCTTCTGAGCGTACCTTTGTGGATGTTGAAGCGGAAATTGCTTTCATGCGTTTGCGGTTATTGGTGACAGCGACCACATCCAGCAGATTCTTTTCGATCATACATGCCTCACCTCGCTAGTTTAACGTTCTTTAAACAGAATTTCGTCGCTTATATATATTATACAATGAAAATCATGAAATGGTTCTATCTATCCTTGCACTTGTCATTTAACTTTAACCATCCAATGTCCGATATAAAGTATAGTGGAAGTAAAAAATTAGGCGATACGAGAAGTTGAACGATTGGATGATGGGAAAAGGAGACTGGACATGAATAGAATCAAATGCACGTTACGAAGTATGCTTGCTCTGGTTATCGCACTTACGGTTGTTGTGCCTACGTCAGTTTGGGCAGCGTCAGGTGATGTAACTTCAATTGAAATCACGGGTGCTAATCCGCAGAAGATGAATGTGGGCGAGATCACATCCTATCAGGTGATGGCGACGGTTGAAGGCTCGGATCACAAACAGGATGTTACCGGGGGAGTGACCTGGTCTACCAGCAATGCTGCTGTCATCGCGATTACAAAGGGTAAAGTCAAAGCTATCGCCGCAGGCGAAGCAACGATCATTGCTCAAGTGGCTACCGTTAAAACTCAGGTAGTTATCCAGGTGCAGGATAAGATCAAAAGCATCAAGGCTTCGCCTACTGCGTATACGTTTGTAAAAGGAAACGAGGGCACACTTCCGAAAGTAAGTATTACGCGTGCGAATGGTAAGCAAGAAGATGTCACATCCGATATCGTGTGGACCGTATCGAGTAACCTGGCTGTGATCGAAAACGGAAAGATCAAAGGGGTTACTCCCGGCAAAGTGGTTCTGCAAGGAAAATACGGGTCAACCATCGTTAAAGTACCTATAACTGTGACGGATACCATCACCAAAGTTGAGGTTAAGCCTGCAACGATTCAGTTGAATATCAAGAAGTCCGCCGCACTCAAAGTGATGGGAACGTACTCTAGCGGCAAGACGGTGAATCTATCCAAATCCGTTATATGGACATCATCTAACCCTGGTTTGGCCGAGGTGAAAAACGGTATGGTCAAAGGACTGAACGAAGGGCAAGCCACTTTGACAGGTTCGTATCAGGGTCAGACTGTCACTGCGGTCGTCACTGTGGTGCCTACGCTTCAGAAGCTGATTATGGGTCAGAAAAGTCTCGTTTTGTCACCGCAATCCAGTAGTACACTGGGTGTTATGGCTCAGTATGATACAGGGAAAACAACGATGGTGACGGGAAGTGCGGTGTGGAGCAGTTCCAAACCGAATGTTGCCACGGTAACTGGAGGCAGAATCGTTGCTGTAGCCAAAGGCAAAACAAACATTACCGCCAAATGGGGTAATAAAAAAGTGACGATACCTGTGACGGTAAAATAATCAGTAAAACCATACGTCTTCTTGCCATGATAGGGCATTGAAGCAAGGGGATTCCTGCTGGAAGCCTGGCACACACCGATATCAGATCGAATTGAATCCATGTATACTAAGAGGAGGCGTACTTATACGCCTCCTTTTTGAACATAGCATACAATTTATAAGGAGCGTGTTCATAGAAATGACGGATCATATGGACCCTGAGAATTGGCCTGCATGGGCAACAGAACCCGTAGAAGTTGTAGAAGCTAACTCTGCCTGGAGCATGCAGGCTCAGGAGGAGATCGCACAATTAAGAGATCTTTTGCAGCATCTGAATATACATACATTCGAGCATATGGGCAGCACGTCTATTCCCGGTTTATCTGCTAAACCAATCATTGATCTAATGGGTGAGGTGCAGTCTTGGGATGACATGGACCTGATTGCCGAACGGTTGAATCCTGCGGGCTGGAATTATGTTCCGCCTGAACTGGATGGCCGGGAATACAGACGATTCTGGGTCAGAGTTAAAGATGGAAAACGAGCGGTACATCTTCATCTCATGCGTCCAGGTGAGGAACGGTGGGAGCGCCAAATTCGGTTTCGTGATGTGCTGAGATCCCGTCCGGATCTGGTGAAGGCATATGCCGAACTTAAGGTAAAGCTTGCAGACGAGAATAAAGACGATAGAGAATCGTATACGGCTGCCAAAACAGAATTCATCATCAAGGTTCTGGATGGACGACTGTGAAACATCAGAACGGGATGTTGACTAAAAACAGTGCGTTATACTTCATCGCCGTGGTCATTACGATGGCTGCAGGACTGGCTTCCAGAACATATGGAGAACACTTGCCACAATGGGTGCATGAGCATTTTGGAGATGCGCTTTGGGCAGGCATGATCTATTTTGGCGTCCGTATGTTATGTACCCATTGGAGTCGTGCAAGAGCCGTATGGATAAGTATAACGTTCAGTTGCATGATTGAATTTTCCCAGTTGATTCAAGTGCCCTGGCTGAACGAACTGCGTTCGACGTTGTTGGGAGCACTGATATTGGGGCGTGGATTTCTAGTTTTTGATCTAATCCGATACCTGATCGGTATTTTATGTGTTTATCTTATAGATCGTTTTATCCTGAGTAAGCTCATACGCTCATGAAGTCATTTCATAAAGAAATTTCATAAATAGGAGGTACTCTGAATGGATATCGATAAACTTTTTGCAGAATCGCCAGAATTTGATACGGGACGGCTCCACCTCAGACGTCTTACGATGGATGACCTTGATGCATATTACGCGTTTGCGTCTGACCCGAAAGTTAGTGAGCAAAGCTTGTGGCAGTGCCACCAGAGCAAGGATGACTCCATCGGTTATCTGGAGCGAGTGTTACGAAACTATGAGCAGAAAACGGTATATCTCTGGGCTTTTGTGCTGAAAGAAACGGGTACGCTGATTGGAAGAGGGGGTATTTTCCATCTGGATGAATTCATGCAGAGCGGTGAAATGGGATATGCCATCGGCAGCACCTATTGGGGTAAAGGGCTTGCCGTGGAAGCGATGCAGCCTGTCGTCAATTACTGCTTCGAGCAACTGGATTGTAACCGGCTGGAGGGGAAGTGTAATGCGGGCAATATTGGATCTGCGCGAGTGATGGAAAAGCTAGGAATGGTGCAGGAAGGTCTGCTGCGCAAGCAAATGAAAATTAAAGGCGTATTTACCGACCAGAAGTTGTACGCCCGTATCCGGGATGATCTATAATAGTTGATTAACACGAGCTGTTTTACACAGCGACGACCAAGGAGGAAGACTCTATGATCTACAGTATTATTTCCCGTTCATTATGGGAGGAAGTATCCAAAGGAGACACGTATGCACCAGAGAGTCTGGAGACGGACGGCTTCATTCATTGTTCCACTGCGGAGCAGATTCCGTGGGTGGCTGGACAATATTATGCAGGACGTACGGACCTGTTGTTACTGGGTATCGAAGAAAGGACGCTGAAGGCAGAGCTGGTCTATGAAGATTTGTATGAATTGAACGAACTATTTCCACACATCTATGGAGAGTTGAATCTGGATGCCGTAAGTAGGGTCTTGAACTTTGAGCCAAATGCAGATGGCACGTTTTCTTTTCCGATATAATTTCGAGAGGGGTTAAGACGGATGGATACGAATCAGACTTTTCTGGAGACAGCGGAGAAACAGTTTATCTATTACAAACAGCTTGGGGAACGCGCAATGGAGTAATTGGAGACGGAGCAGTTGTTTCAAACGTGGAACGAGGATACCAACAGCATTGCGGTGATTGTGAAGCATGGCAAGTTTTTGAAACCAAAGACAAGAAAACATTTTACAGAGGACGAGCTTTCATAGAAAAGAGGGACTACAAAAATGACACAGATTGCGTTGATACGTCATGGCAGTACGGCATGGAATAAAGAAAAGCGTTCGCAGGGGCAGACGGATAACCCTCTCGATCAGGAGGGCAGAGAACAGGCGGCTTTGCTAGCGGCGCGGCTAGCTGAGGAGTCCTGGGATGCCATCTACGCCAGCGACTTGGAGCGGGCAAGTGAAACGGCTCGGGTTATCGCAGATCGGTTGGGCATTCAAGAGATTCATCTGGATTCGAGATTACGCGAAATGGGCGGCGGACAGGTGGAAGGAACGACAGAAGAGGAACGTATTGCAAAGTGGGGTGCCGACTGGGGTTCACTCGATTTGGGAAAAGAACATCCGGACGCAGGTGCTTCCCGTGGGAAAGCGGCATTAGAAGATATTCTCAGGCAACATCCGGATGGGCGAGTCATCGTGGTGAGTCACGGGGCTGTTCTTCGTAATACGCTGCGATCACTGGTGCCTGAACTGGATATCAGCGTGAAGCTGGGAAACACATCCATTACACGAGTGAACCATCAGGATCAAGCATGGCAGTGCGAATTGTACAATTGCAGTCTGCATCTGGAGCCAGAGAAAGGAACGCTGTAAATGGACGCAATGACATTAAAACAGAAGCTACAGCAGCTTCGTGCAATGGATTTTGCCGCAGATCAGATAGAGCAACCCTATGAATTGGCACTGTATATGATGCAGCATATTGGAAATCCAGACCCTGTGCTGCGAGATGAGCTTATTTACGTTACGCTGGCGACATGGATGGGTCAGAACGTTTTTTCGGATGAACAGCTTAAGAATTTGCTGGATTTAGCATTGGATGATGACCATCTTTTCTATAGAATCGGGGAGCAGGGAACAGACAGTGTGTTTACGAGAACTTTTTCTGTCTTAATCCTGCCGCCGATCCTGGGCATCGACCGTCAGCGTTCTTTCTTACAGCGGGAAAATATGGCATGGGTTCAGCAGCGATTGATCGCGTATCTGAAAAGTGAAAAGGATGTTCGGGGTTACGTAGAGGATAAAGGGTGGGCACACGCTCCGGCGCATGCCGCTGATGCGGTTGAGGATGTAGCTCAATCAACGTATCTCGAAAGCGCAGAATTGCTGGAGCTTTTGCATGCACTCTCGATCAAAGTAACGGAGTCCAGCAGAGCGTACATCTATGAGGAAGATCAGCGTATGGCTCAGGCGGCGGTGACGATCCTGAGTCGCAATCGGATAGAGCAAGCAGAGCTTGCGGCCTGGATTGAGTCGCTTCAGACGGAGAGAAACGGGGATGCCAAGGAAGACAAAACTTTGCAGGAAATGAGTCAAATGAGCTTGAATATTCGAATGTTCATGCAGTCGCTTTATTTTGCTATACGAGACAAAGAGGCTGAGCCGTTTCCAGCGGTTCGTTCGCTGTTGTTGAAAGCAATGGACGTCAGAGAGTAAATCAACGACCAAGGGAGGTACGCCATGACCGCAATCATCTATGACTGGACAGAGAATCTGTTGTCTCCACTCGGAGAGCATGGGGTTGTAATTCGCTGCGGCGATGCGCTATCGGAAGAGGTGCACCAGAGGGTGATGTTGGTGTGTACTTTCTTGGAAAAGGGATCTGTAGTGGCTGCGGTGGAATGGGTGCCATCCTATCTGTCGGTTACTTTGTTTTACGACCCATTGGTTTCGTTTTATGAGGAAATAAGCGGATTTTTGCTACAGCAGTTGAACCGACTGAATGAACCAAAACAACTAAAACAATCAAAACAGCCAAATGAGCGGATTGAACGAAATGAATCGAATCCTTCCATTCAACGAAAACAATCTGAAAGTTTGCAACTTACCGGGGGGATAACTTGGCCAAGGGTTGTGACGATTCCGGTATGTTACGGTGGGGAGTTTGGGCCTGATCTGGTTCATGTGGCTCATGAACATGGTTTGACGATAGAAGAAGTCATTGCGATACATTCGTCTGTGGATTACCTTGTACATATGATTGGATTTGCTCCGGGTTTCCCTTATTTGGGAGGGTTGCCTGAGCAAATCGCTACACCAAGACGGGCGACGCCAAGGCTTCGCGTCGAGGCAGGAACGGTAGGTATTGGCGGCACGCAGACTGGGGTTTACCCCGTATCTACACCAGGAGGCTGGCAGTGTATTGGACGTACACCTCTCCGTCTGTTCGACCCGGAAGCGAATCCACCAAGTCTGCTTGAGGCTGGAGACATTGTTCGTTTTCAACCCATTATGATGCAGGAATACTTGGAACTGACGCGGAAGGAGGGGGAGTGATGGGTATGGAAATCATTCGTCCGGGCTTGTTAACGACCGTTCAGGATGAAGGTAGAATCGGGTATCGCCGTTATGGTGTTCCGGTGGGTGGTGTAATGGACACGTTCGCAGCCAGAGCAGCGAATATGCTTGTGGGTAACTCCAGGCACGAAGCAGTACTTGAAATCACGATGGCCGGGCCAGAGTTGCGGCTGCTAGAAAATCAGCTGATTTCGCTCTGTGGTGCGGATCTCAGCGCTACGGTAGATCAGCAGCCTGTACCCCTGTGGCGTCCTGTGTTGCTGCAGGCTGGAAGTATATTGAGATTTGGTGCGTGCCGACATGGCTTACGTGCATATTTGGCATTTGCTGGCGGGATCGATGTACCTAAAGTGATGGGGAGCCGAAGTACCGATCTCAAGACAGGGTTTGGTGGTGTTCACGGGAGAGCTCTGCGTGTGGCAGATGTGCTTGAAACAGGTGTTATCTCGGATGAAGTTCAACAATGGATAAGCGTAGTGGGGATACAATGGGCAGAAAACAAATCTATGGTGGCTCCTGCATGGCTTTTATCAGAGAGGCAGAGACCTTCTTATTACGGTAAACCTGTCATTCGAGTGATGCAGGGTCAAGACCATTCATACTTCAGCGCAGAGAGCGTGAAACGGTTTTATGCTGAAGACTATGTGGTCTCTCCCCAATCGGATCGCATGGGGTATCGACTGCAAGGTTCGCGGCTGGACCTGAATCGACCGATGCAGCGTTTATCCGAAGCCGTCACCTTTGGCACGGTGCAGGTACCGGCAGATGGGCAGCCTATCGTATTGATGGCGGATCATCAGACGATTGGAGGATATCCCGTGATTGCACAGGTTGCTGCAGTGGATCTACCCATTCTGGCTCAGGTCAGACCGGGAAGCCGCATTTCTTTTGAACCCGTTACGAATCAAGAAGCCCGCAGCCTTTACATCAAAAGAGAGCGAGACTTGCGACTGCTGGATCAACGGATTCGCAGGAAAATGGGCAAAATGGAGGCGGTTTAATGAAGACTTCTTATACGCTGGATATGAACTGTGATCTCGGCGAGAGTTATGGAGCCTACCAGACGATGATAAATTCCGATGAAGCCATCCTGCCTCTGATCACATCAGCAAATATCGCCTGTGGATTCCACGCGGGAGATCCTGCTGTGATGCGGATGACGGTAGAGCGGGCAATGGCACATCAGGTAGCGATGGGTGCCCATCCGGGTTTGCCTGATTTGCAGGGATTCGGACGCAGACCTATGGAGATTACACCTCGGGAAGCCTATGACATGGTGGTGTATCAGATTGGGGCACTGGATGCTTTTGTCCGTGCCAGTGGGGGACATCTGCATCATGTGAAACCACACGGGGCATTGTACAATATGGCAGCAGCTCATGCGAAGCTTGCCGAGGCCATTGCCGAAGCAGTTTATCAGGTTCAACCTGAGTTGTATTTGTATGGTCTGGCAGGCAGTGAATTGATCGTGGCGGCACAACGGGTCGGTGTTCGCGGCGTGAATGAAGTGTTCGCGGATCGTACGTATCGTTCAGATGGCAGGTTAACGCCTCGCAGTCAAGAAGGTGCACTTATAGAACGCCCTGAAGAAGCATTAGCTCAGGTGATTCGAATGATTAAGGACAGTGTGGTCATATCTACGGATGGAACTTCGCTTCCCATCATCGCAGATACGGTTTGCATCCATGGTGACGGTACACATGCGCTGACGTTTGCTCAAGAGATTCGCCGCATGCTAGAAGCTGAAGGTGTCACACTGACCGCTTATCAAGCGAAATAATATATGGATGGCATGATATGAATGAAGAATGGAGGAATTGAACACGATGAAACCCATACGAAATTCGGCTAAAGCGGTCATTGTTCAGGATGGACATCTGTTACTGATTCGTTTACAGGATCAGTACGGCGAGGCTTATGTTTTTCCTGGAGGTGGGCAGGAGAAGGGCGAAGAACTGAAAGATGCGGTTGCGCGTGAATGTCTGGAGGAGATTGGTCAGGCCGTGGATGTAAGTGAGCTTTTACATATCCGTGAATATATTGGTGCCAACCATGAGTTTGCCGAGTGGGATGCTGATATCCATCAGGTAGAGTTTTATTTTAATTGCAGTTTACTTGACCCGAAGGCGTCAGTCTTTGAAGGTTCTAACCCGGATGATCATCAGGTTGGGGTGGAATGGGTTGCGCTTGAGGATCTGCACAACATCCGTTTGTATCCCAAAACCATCGGCGAATTGCTGTTGAATAAGGGAGAACAACGCATATACCTAGGGGATCTTAATTAAATAACATAAATAACATTTCCAAAATTGTCACGTATACGTTCTGGTTCAGGGATTCATCAGGAGTGAGGCGGGTACACTATAAGTACAGGCATTTGCAAAGCCAAAAGGCATCTGCCCTTAACAATGCATCTGTACAGCGTACCATTAGAAGATCGATGTCCAGAGTAAAAGACAGAGATTTTTACAATTAATCCAAGCAGGATTTTTAAAAGCTTTTGGGCTTTCAACCGCTTCTACCAATGGAAGAACTGCAGTAGTAGTGGAAGGGAAGAAATCGATTCTGAGGAAGCAAGCTAATCGCTCGTTGTTTTGATTTTTTTTATTCTAACTCTAAGTTTGAGGAATTGTGCGTAGTGGAGAGAACGGAATCGATTCTGAAGAAGCGAAGCGCTCGCCTTTATCACCGGATTATTCACCATTAAACCATATTCAATAATAAATCCGGGGATAACAGTGATCGGAAGAACGATCCGTACTCGTAGCGCTTCTGCACAATTCGTCAAACATTCCCCCATCCCGAAAGGAGCAACTCCCATGAACCAGAACGAATTGGAACAAAACATTGTGAAGGCTTTGGAAAATAATCCGTATTGCAGTTTCTCCACCGTAGAAAACGGCAAGCCGAAGTCCCGTTATATGGCTATTTTCAATGATGGATTGAATATTCATCTGGCAACTAACCGTCGTACACACAAGGTCGAGGAACTGAAGAGCAATCCGAATGTAAGTCTTCTGCTTGGTTACGAGGCCGGAGGTACCAAGGAAGTGGTGGAGATCGAGGGTACGTGCGAGGTCACCAAAAATGAAGCCTTGCGTGAGCAAGTGTGGAATGATGAATTGAAAGCTTGGTTCGATGGACCTAATGATCCCAACTACGTGATCTTGGATATCACCCCCGCTCGGATAGAATATACAGGCAAAGATCATGAGCATCATGTATGGGAGCGGTAAATTCAGGTGTATATTGTAAATTCAGTAACTCCTAATTGTAAAACTATCTTTTCGCAGCCTCGTTGTCAGGTGACGAAAAAACAGTCATAGATCGACCGTGAACGCCGTTTTTCGGCTTCACGGTTTTTTAATGGCATCTACAGTAGCATAACTGTTGTTGATGTGATATTGATGTGATATACGTGATTTCAAGTGCATATACCCTAATTCCTTCCTGAAATATTGCAGAAAATGTCGAAATAACGCATGAAAATGTAAACTTGCCCAGTTATGTACGGATAACGTAAAAATAAATGCTTTTCAATGCTTTAACATTACGTTATGATTTGATATGTAAATACACGCACAGATATGAATAGATGTTCATGTGAGATAAACTAACCTGAAGACACCGATGAATGCTCATTGGGATCATCAGTATGCACAACCCATGAAATCTATTATTTTCTGTGCCTGTGTTTGCGATATGGCATGATCAATGTACATAAACCGGGAGGGGTTATTTTTGAAGAGAAGTAAGAAAGTATTAGCAAGCCTGACTGCCGTTTTCGTTGCATTTAACGTGCTTGCGGTATTTCCAGTACCTGTATCGGCAGCAGATGCAGCCAAAGTTAAATTGCGGATCATGGAAACAACGGACATTCACGATAACCTGATCAACTATGACTACTATTCCGACAAAGTGACGGATCAATATGGCTTGGCCAAAACAGCTACGCTGATTAAGAAAGCCCGTGCGGAAGCGAAGAACAGCTTGTTGTTCGACAACGGAGACTTGATTCAGGGTAACCCGATGGGTGACTATGTAGCGAAGATTGATCCTCTGAAAAAGGGTGAAACGCACCCTGTATATAAAGCGATGAACCTGCTCGATTACGATGCGGGCAACATCGGTAACCACGAATTTAACTATGGTCTCGATTTCCTCGACATGACGCTGGAGGGAGCTAACTTCCCTTACATTAATGCCAATGTCTATGTGGACGATGGCGATAAAGATGAAACAAATGACAAAAACTATTTCACACCTTACCAGATTTTGGACAAGAAAGTAACCGATGAAAATGGCAAGGAACATATCATTAAAGTGGGTGTAATCGGTTTTGTACCGCCGCAAATCATGCAATGGGACAGTGCTAACCTTGAAGGTAAGGTGATTGCCAAGGATATTATCGCTACCGCGAAAAAATTCATTCCGAAGATGAAAGCCGAAGGCGCAGATATTATCGTAGCTATCCCTCACTCCGGATTTGAAGATATTCCGCAAACCGACCTGATGGAGAACTCCGTGCTGTACCTGAGTAAAGTGGAAGGCATTAATGCCATTTTGTTTGGACATGCTCATAAAGTATTCCCTAGTGCAGATTTCAAAGGCAAAAAAGGAGTAGATCTGGAAAAGGGTACAATCAATGGTGTTCCTGCTGTAGAGCCGGGTTTCTGGGGTGACCATCTCGGAATCATTGATCTGGATCTGGAGCAAGTGGACGGCAAATGGAAAGTCGTTGATTCCAAAACAGAAGCACGTCCAATCTACGATACAGCAAACAAAAAGCCGCTGGTAGACGCCGATCAGGCGATTGTAGATGCGGTTCATGACGAGCACGAGGGCACACTGAAATATGTACGTGGTCCGGTTGGCGAAACGACTGCACCAATCAACAGCTTCTTCGCTTTGGTGCAGGATGATCCATCCATTCAGATCGTAACGAATGCACAGAAATGGTACGTGGAAAAGAAATTGCAAGGGACTGACTACGAGAAGGTTCCGGTTTTGTCTGCGGGTGCTCCTTTCAAAGCAGGTGGACGTTCCGGTGCTTCCTATTACACCAACATTCCTAAAGGTACGATTGCCATCAAAAACGTAGCAGACCTGTACGTTTATCCGAATACGGTACATGCGGTAATGGTCAACGGCGCTGAGCTGAAAGAATGGTTGGAATGGTCAGCAGGCCAGTTCAATCAGATTGATCCGGCTAAGGGCGGCCAACAGCAATTGATTAATATGGACTTCCCAACGTATAACTTTGATGTTATCGATGGTGTAACCTATCAGATTGATGTTACTCAACCGGCCAAGTATGACAGCAAAGCAACCGTTGTTAATGCATCGGCAAGCCGGATCAAAAACCTGAGCTTTGAGGGCAAACCGGTCGATCCAGCACAAAAATTCATCGTAGCAACGAACAACTATCGTGCGTCTTCATCCAAATTGGCTAACCCGGACGGCAAACGGATCGTTCTGGCTGCACCGGATGAAAATCGTCAAGTGATTATTGATTATATTCGTGAGAACAAAACGATTAACCCTACAGCAGATGGCAACTGGTCACTGGCACCAATCAAACCCTCTGCAGGGGTAACCGCCGCAGCATTGAATGACCTGGAAGTGGTATTTGCTTCTTCCCCGGATGCCAAAGATTTGGTGGAAGCTAATCCGGCCATGTCCTTTATTGGGACAAATAAAGACGGGTTCGCAGAATATGGATTGAAACTGACGGGTGAGGCAGCAACAACGCCAAAACCAGGAACAAATCCAACGCCAAAACCGGAACCATCACCAGCGCCAACGCCTAAACCGGCACCAACGCCTAAACCGCAGCCGGAGAAGCCGGCAACGAGTAACAAAACGGTATATGTCGTGAAAAAAGGGGACAATCTGTACCGCATCGGTTTGAAATATGGTGTGGACTGGCGTGTACTTGCAAAAACAAACCAGATCTCAAACGTGCATAACCTGAAAGTTGGACAAAAAGTGGTTATTCCTGCTTCATAAAGTTTAATAAAGAGTTCAGCCGAAAAGACTGGCAGTCATCAGACTGCTGGTCTTTTTTGTGGCAGGAATGAATACAAATGTTTCTATATACGTCATAAAGGAAGTCATCAAAACAATAGAGATTAATTTCAAAACCCATGATATACTATTTACAAACTTTGGGTATAAACGTGGTAACATTAATGATGTAGCTTGATAAACTGGCAAGGGGGTCCTACATGAATTGCAGTGGCTGCAGTCCAATCTATCCGATAGAAGGTCAAGGTACACTGTACCTGCGTCCCGTCTCCCCTGCTTTGCTGGAAGCGCTGCAAACCAAGGGAAGGCATATTGAACATTCAGAAGAGATGCTCTGGTTCCATGTTTCAGATATACAAGGGTTGCAGGATGAGATTGAAGAGATCATTCATATGGAGAAGATATTATCGATTTCCCTGACCATTCAGTTGAAATCTACTGCGGATACGCTGGTTCATGATCATGAGGGCGAGTGGATTAGTCTATCTATGCAGCACGCCAGGATCAAACATGCGGATATCGTTTCCACTATTTTGGAACGACAGTTTAGCAGTTATATGCAACCGATTGTAGATGCCTCAGAGGGCATTATCGGATTTGAGTTCTTGCTTCGTCCAGCGGAGCATGGAAGAGTATTTAGCTCGTATGAATTGTTTGAAGTCGCTCGCGAAACGGGATTGCATTCCTTTTTGGATCGAACCGCTCGTATTACGGCCATTGAAGCAAGTGCCAGGTACCTGCCTCGTGGTGTGAAACGTTTTGTGAATTTCCTACCTTCTTCTATTTATAATCCCGAATATTGCCTGACACATACATTTGAGGCGATTAAACGTCTTGCTCTGGATCCCAAGGACTTCGTTTTCGAGGTTGTGGAAACCGAACAGATTCAACAGCTGTCTACATTACAGCATATTTTTGAGGTTTATCGTTCTCACGGTATGTCGGTAGCTTTGGATGATGTAGGTGCCGGTTATTCAACGATCGAGCTAATGGACCGGTTAGAGCCGGACTTTGTCAAAATAGATCGTAGCCTGATTGATCATTGTGATCAGGATCGAATGAAACAGCAGAAGATTTTGAATATTGTTGAGGTAGCCAAGCGATTTGGCGGCAAAGTGCTGGCCGAGGGAATCGAACGAGTGGAAGAGTTTGACTTCTGCCGCTCGGTTGGAATCGAACTTGCACAAGGTTATTATTTCGGTAAACCTGCAGCATATCCTCCAGATGGATTTGTAACACATATCTAAGAAGAATTCGGCTGTTATTTAATAAGAAAAGAAATTTATAAAACCACTTTGTTACTAAAAGTGGTTTTTTTATTATATGTTTTTAATTGAGAACAAATAAATAATAATCTTCCATCCGATATATAAGGATATAGCCTCACGCGGTAATCAGGTTCTGATCATGCAGTTATAGAGAGCTAAAAAGGAGATGACATATATGAAATGGTTTCCGAGTAAGACAAATTCCGAAAAAAATGTCAAATCGGATCATGGAAAAAAAGCGGGGAAGAAATCGAAGAAAAAGAAAATTTTTTGGAACATACGCAATAAACTTATTGTATCTTTCCTAGCGGTTCTTTTGATCCCGAGTTTAGTAGTTGGGTTAGTCACCATTCTTATCGCTGATCGTACAGTGGGGGACCAACTGATGAATTCGGCCCGGCAAAGCGTTACAACCATCAATTCGGTAATCGAGACACAAGTCAGTGGAAAGTTAACTGATATTGATTACTTTACGGGCAACCTAAGTCAGGAAAATACGAAAGACGAAGCCGGAATTCAGCAGTTGGAAAATAGTCTTAAACAATATCTTGCTCTTCATAAAGAGGCATTAAATATATGGGTAGGAACTGAGGAAGGGGTTATGGTTCGGGGTAAGACTACAGCCGCCAGTGCAGCAGAAGTTAACTTTGACCCTAGAAAACGGGATTGGTACAAAAATGCTATGGCCCAACCGGGCGTTACTTATATATCCGGAGTCACTAAAAATAATGATGGAATCACGGTTGTGCAAATTTCCAAAATGCTAAGTGATAAGTCAGGCGTCATGGGCATATCCCTTGATTTAACAGAACTGGGCAAGATGGCGGCTGTTAAAGTTGGTCAGGAAGGTTATGTTATCATTTTGGATACGGATAAAAACGTAGTGTACTCCCCTGTAACAGAAGCGGGTACATCATTGGATTCACCAACTACACAACCAATGTATGCAAGTAAGGATGGAATGTTTGATTATGAAATTAATGGTGAGGGGAAAAAAATGATTTTCTCTACCAATGATAAAACAGGTTGGAAAATCGGTGGTACGATGTACAAAAAAGAAGTGGATCAGGCAAGTGCAGAAATTCGTACAGCGACTCTTATTGTCGTCTCCGCTTCAAGTGTTCTGGCGATTCTCTTCATCATCTGGTTCACTGGTTCACTAGTACGTCCGATTAAACGTTTGCAGGAAAATGCTAGAGCTGTAAGTAAAGGCGACCTCACTGTGAAGATGGATAGTAAACGTAAAGACGAAGTGGGTGAACTGGCGAAATACTTTGAACGTATGGTTGATAATTTACGTATGATGATTCTGGGTGTCCAGGAAACGGCAGAGCAAGTATCCGCATCTTCACAAGAATTGTCTGCGAGTGCAGACCAAACAACTAAAGCGATTGAACATTCAACTATGGCCATTCAGGAACTTGCTGAGGGTGCAGAGCAGCAAGTGAGTAGCGTGAAGGATGGCTCTGGACAGATGAGCCGTATGGCGGACGATGTTCGTCAGATGTCAGAGCGCGTACAATCCATCACCACATCGATGCGAAGTACATCCGGTGCAGCGTCTTCAGGGAATGAAGCGGCAGGACAGGCTGTGGAGCAGATGAATATCATTCAGGAGACCGTCGAACAGTTAGGGAATGTGGTACAGTCCCTTAATGCTCGTTCCGTTGAGATTGGAAGTATGGTTGACGTCATTGCTTCCATCTCGAAACAGACCAACTTACTCGCGTTGAATGCGTCGATTGAAGCAGCCAGAGCAGGCGATGCAGGACGTGGATTTGCAGTCGTAGCTGGAGAGGTACGCAAGCTTGCTGAAGAATCGGGCAGTTCTGCGGCTCAGATTGGCGAACTCGTGCATAACATACGTCAGGACATGGATTCAGCGCTGACAGCGATGAATGCAGCCCAAAGCCGGGTGGGTGAGGGTATTCAAGCCGTGAATACATCCGGACAATCCTTTGCGCAGATCCGTGAAGCGGTGGAGGATGCCGTTCATACGCTGGATGAATTGACCGAAACGACAAAACAATTGGAGAACGGTGCCTCCCGTGTAGCTCAAACGATGACGGATATTTCGAACGTCACTCAGGAATCCGCGGCAAGCACCGAATCTGTATCAGCTTCATCACAAGAACAACTGGCTTCTGTTGAGGAAATTGCTTCGTCCTCTGCTCATTTGAATAGTATGGCAGAACAATTACAAGGTTTGCTGGGCATGTTCAAGATGATGGATGATGTTTCCAAAGACAACAACAAATCCTGATCATTTTCAGGTGAAACATTCTTTTTCATAATATAGAAGAAAATAAATATAGACATTCCTCCTGCAGCCCTGTATAAATATATCGTCTGGTTCTTATAAGCAAGTGTGCGATGTATTTTAATCAGGTAATGATCAATAAGCATATTGAGTCAGGACAGCAGGAGGAACTATGGTATATGTAGCAATATTAATATTTGTTTTGACGATCACAATGGTCATCTGGCAGCCTCGCGGGATCGGCATTGGCTGGAGTGCTTCAGGAGGGGCAATCCTTGCGTTGGCAGCAGGGGTAGTCAGTCTGAATGATGCTTCCGATGTAGCTGCTATTGTATGGAATGCTACGCTGGCCTTTGTCGGCATTATTATGATTTCATTGATCTTGGACGAGACCGGGTTCTTCGAATGGGCTGCCCTTCATATGGCTCGGCTGGCCGGAGGCAACGGACGCAGACTGTTTCTTTATTCTATTTTGCTGGGGGCGGCAGTGTCTGCCTTGTTTGCGAATGATGGTGCAGCGCTAATTTTGACACCGATTGTTCTGGCGATGGTACGTGCATTAAAATTTGATGAACGTATGGTGCTGGCCTTTGTCATGGCGAGTGGGTTTGTCGCAGATACAACCTCGTTGCCACTGGTGGTCAGCAATCTGGTGAACATTGTGTCTGCCGATTTCTTTGGGATTACCTTTGTAGAATATGCGGTGCGTATGGTGGTACCTAATCTGTTCTCCATTGCAGCGAGTACGGCGATGCTGTTTTTGTTTTATCGCAAAAGCATCCCGCAGACGTATGATGTCTCAGCTGCTCGTGACCCGAAGGAAGCGATCCGTGATCCACGGGTGTTCAAGATTGCATGGTTTATGCTGGGGCTGTTGCTGGTAGCGTATGCTTCAAGTGAATTCCTTCCGATTCCTGTTTCCGTTATTGTAGGTGCGGTTGCACTGCTTTTCGGTATACTTGCACGCAAGAGCGAAGCGGTGGATTTGAAACGGGTGGTCAAAGAAGCACCGTGGTCCATCGTTGTCTTTTCGGTAGGGATGTACATTGTTGTGTATGGTCTGCGTAATGCCGGGTTAACGGATCACCTGAGCAGCTGGCTGGATGCAATAGCGGGTTATGGCTTGCTAGCTGCATCGCTGGGTATGGGGCTGATCGCTGCAGTCTTATCATCCGTGATGAATAACCTGCCAACCGTGTTAATTAATTTGCTAGCCATTAAGGGGGCACATACCGAGGGGATTGTTCGTGAGGCTATGATCTACGCCAATGTCATTGGCTCGGATCTGGGTCCTAAGATGACGCCAATCGGATCACTGGCAACCTTGTTATGGTTGCATGTATTGTCTCGTAAAGGCGTTAAGATTACATGGGGATATTATTTCAAGGCAGGCATCATTCTAACCATTCCAACATTGTTGATTACATTGGCTGGATTAGCGCTATGGCTGTGGATTTTGGGATAATTACAATCATCAAGCTTAAAATTATAAAATAGTTATGATTAAAAAGGTTGTTCTCATCAGATGTGTTAACCACATCCGTTGAGACGGCCTTTTTTTGTTTTTGTCTAAAATGCAGTTTCCATTGTTCTCTTATATAGAAGAAACCAACGAAGTAATCAAGCGGGGGCGGAGGAATCATGGCTTGCACGAAAGTGGTCCTTTTCTTGCCCCACCCTTGGCTAGGGATATCAAATGTTTTAGAAACAGATGGGCGCTGACTCAGCGGAGGGAACGGAACGATTGTGGAAAAGCGGAGCGGTCGCCTTTATCCGCGGATATATTCCTCTTAAATATACAATCCATTATATCCGGGGGTAACAGCGATTGAAACAACGTCCGTTCCCGAAGCGGCTACCAGCGCACAAAAATATTTTTCGTATGTTTCGTATTTTAATCCCTAGCCCGTATTTTTAACATTGCGTTTACAAAACATTGATTTTCAGATGACATAACGAAACTACAATGATTAAAGAGTTGATGGTGATCACACAAATTCACAAAACGCCATCACTACATTGGGGGAGGAAAACAAAAAATGTTTAAAAAGTTGCCGTTTATTTTGATGACCTTAACGTTCGTACTGGTGCTTGCAGCATGCGGATCGAAAAATGACGCAGGTACTACAAATGGTGCCGCAAGTAATGGATCAGGAGAAAATACTGCTGCTGAACTCAGCGGTAACATTCTGGCTGTTGGATCAACAGCACTGCAGCCTCTGGTAGAGCAAGCTGGACAAAAATTTATGGCAGTTGATCAATATAAGAACGTAATGGTACAAGTGCAAGGTGGCGGTAGTGGTACGGGCCTGACACAAGTTTCCGAAGGACAAGCAACAATCGGTAACTCTGACGTATTTGCTGAAGAGAAGTTGAAAGACGAAGCGAAGGCAAAAGAACTGGTTGACCACCAAGTAGCCGTTGTAGCTATTGCACCAGTAAGCAACAAAGATGCAGGTGTAACGGATTTGACGAAGGAACAACTGGTTGATATTTTCTCCGGTAAAATCAAGAACTGGAAAGATGTTGGTGGTAAAGATCAAGCCATCGTTATCGTTAACCGTCCAGGTAGCTCCGGTACGCGTGCAACTTTCGAGAACTTTGCTCTGGGAACGAAAGTAGAAGATATTCAAGGTTCGATCCAAGAAGATTCCTCCGGTACAGTTAAGAAACTGGTATCTGAAACTCCAGGAGCAATTGGTTACCTGGCTCTGTCTTACCTGGATGACAAATTGCAAGTTCTGAAATACGGTGGTGTTGAAGCTACAGTTGAGAACGTGGAAGCAGGAACATATCCAGTATGGGCTTATCAACACATGTATACAAAAGGTGAGCCGGATGCAGCAACAAAAGCATTCCTCGACTACATGCTCAGCGATGAAGTTCAACAAAAAGACGTTAAGGATCTAGGCTACATTCCAGTATCCGGCATGAAAGTGAAACGCGATGCAGCAGGTAATGTCACTCAGTAACATTCTTTGAACTTGCGCATACAGCGAAAGAGGCGGACCCAGGTCCTGCCTCTTTACGCGGTTTGCTCAGAATTTATCCCATATTTTGCATTAATTCTACTATAGAAGGATGGTTGTTATGGAACAGACCGAAGGGGGAACGGTAATGAACAATAAGCTGAAACCACGCCGGCCCTTGAGAGAGAAACATTACTGGGAAGAGTGGACGGGACGGATCTACACGTCGATATGTGTCGTTTTCCTGATCGTTGTCATGTTTTCCATCGTATATTTTGTGGCGTCCAAAGGCTTATCAACCTTTTTCCAGGATGGTATAAGTCTGCGTGAATTCTTATTCGGCAAAACATGGAATCCGGCAGGCGAGCCTGCGGTTTATGGTGCATTGCCGTTCATCACCGGTTCCTTTACAACCACCTTGCTTGCAGCGTTAATTGCAAGTCCACTTAGTCTGTGTGCAGCGCTCTTTATGACAGAGATTGTACCAGGTAAAGGTAAAAAGATTTTACAGCCTGCGATTGAATTGCTCTCCGGTATTCCATCCGTTGTGTACGGATTCATCGGTCTGAGTGTGATTGTTCCCATGTTGCGAAGCATCTTCGGAGGAGCCGGCATCGGGATTGCAGCCGGATGTCTGGTATTGTCCGTGATGATTCTGCCTACGGTAACAAGTATTATGGCAGACGCGTTGTCTGCTTTGCCTAAAGGTCTGCGTGAATCTTCATACGCGCTTGGTGCGACACGTTGGCAGACGATCTATCGGGTAATCATTCCGACAGTGCTGCCTGCATTGTTGACAGGTATTGTTCTCGGTATGGCTCGCGCTTTCGGTGAGGCACTCGCCGTGCAGATGGTTATCGGTAATGCACCGCATGTACCGACATCCTTGCTCGAATCCGCTTCAACATTAACAAGTGTAATCACCCTGAGTATGGGTAATACCACGATGGGTTCTGTTCATAACAATGCATTGTGGAGCATGGCGCTTGTCCTGCTGGTAATGACCTTTGTATTTGTCATTCTGGTTCGCCTGCTTGAAAGGAGGAACCGGGTATGAGAATGAAGCCAAAAACAGCAGATAAAATTGCAACAGTAGTCATCGTGATCCTGGCTTTATTCATTGTTGTACTTTTGCTCGGTTTACTCGGATTTATTCTGTTCCGGGGGATCGGTCAGATCAACTGGCACTTCTTGACGAGTGCACCACAATTGCTCAAAGGCGGCGGCGGAATTGGACCGCAGCTCTTTAACTCTATCTTTTTGCTTGTACTAACGTTGATCATTACGATTCCGCTCGGTTGGGGCGGGGGGATTTATATGGCGGAATACGCCAAGCCAGGTCGAGTTACAAGTTTTATCCGTCTGGTTGTCGAAGTGTTGTCATCATTCCCTTCCATCGTTATCGGTTTGTTTGGACTCTTGCTGATCGTCAATACGTTTGGCCTGGGCTTCTCCCTCTTATCGGGTGCGATGGCACTGGCGATCTTCAACTTGCCGCTGATGGTTCGGACGACGGAGCAAGCTTTCCGTGCCGTTCCCAAAGAGCAGAAGGAAGCCGGACTCGCTCTTGGTTTGTCCAAATGGAAGATCATTACGTCCATCCTGTTGCCTGTGGCGTTGCCAAGCTTGATTACGGGCACGATTCTGGCCTCAGGCCGGATCTTCGGTGAAGCGGCAGCGCTGATGTTCACTGCGGGTATGAGTAGTCCACCACTGGACTTTACGGACTGGAATCCAACAAGTCCAAGATCACCGATCAACCCGTTGCGTCCTGCGGAAACACTGGCTGTGCACATCTGGAAAGTCAACAGTGAAGGCATTGGGCCAGATTCCAAAGAAATCGCAGCAGGTGCTTCTGCCGTGCTGGTTATTCTGGTACTGGCATTCAATCTGAGTGCACGCTGGATCGGCCGGGTGGTATACCGCCGGATGACAGCTTCGAAATAAGGAGGAATCCCACATGGCCATACCATTTGGTACGGAACAGTTAAGCATATATTATGGACATTTTCAGGCCGTGAAACAGATCAGCCTGACTTTTCCCGAAGCCAGTGTAACGGCTCTGATTGGGCCGTCCGGCTGCGGTAAATCGACATTTCTCCGTTCATTGAACCGGATGAATGATGAGATTGCCGGTTCACGCACAGAGGGACACATCTGGATGGATGGTAATGACCTCAACGAACCAGGTACGGATGTAATCAAGCTTCGTCAGAAGATCGGCATGGTGTGGCAGAAGCCCAATCCTTTTCATAAGTCTATCTACAACAATATCGCATTTGGCCCCCGCTACCGCGGTACGAAGAGTAAGAAGGCGTTGGATGAGATTGTGGAGAAAAGCTTACGCCGCGCAGCACTTTGGGATGAAGTAAAGGACAGACTACATGAATCGGCCTTGGCACTCTCGGGTGGTCAGCAGCAACGTCTCTGTATCGCGCGAGCATTGTCCGTTGACCCGCAGATTCTTTTGCTCGATGAGCCAGCATCTGCCCTTGATCCGGTATCTACGGGTAAAGTCGAGGAATTGATCTCGGAGCTGAAGCAGGAGCTACGCATCGTTATTGTTACCCATAACATGCAGCAGGCGGCGCGCATCTCGGATTATACGGCTTATTTTTATCTCGGTAGTCTGATTGAACACGGTGAGACGGAGCACATTTTTACCAACCCGGACAATCGTCTGACGCAGGAATATATTATGGGGCGTTTTGGTTAAAGATAAGAAAGTGTAACGCCCGAGCGGAAACGTTCGGGTGGTTATGCTTTTTTTATTTGAATATTTGTTGATTTTGAAACAATCCCTTTAAAAATTGCATATATATAACAAGCGGGAGTAATATCCTTCGCATCTTCTGTCTGTACGGTTCAAGATACGGATGTGACCAGATATAGTTTGGAAGTATTACGCCAAAAGCAGGCTTCCAATACGTCACTTTTGTTGACATATACAGTGCGGCATATTACGCTGTATATGATTGAATACATGCCAGAATGATTAACTTTTATTATGAATGAACAGAATACAGCGAATGATAACGAGCGGGAGAGACCTAAACGGGCTGAATAAATACGGGGATAGATCGATATGATGCATCGTATCGATGCAGATCTGTACTATACAGGCCAGCTTGAGGCACCGAAGGAGCAAGTAGTTATGCACCCGGCATAACTGTTAATCTCTCAGGTAAACGTACCGTCGTTGGACGCAACTCTGGAGAGTGCGCGGAAGAAGCGCCACCCAAGGGGAATATGATGGGTCAGCACGGTGAATAGACTTGTATGTGAATGTACTTGATCTGTTTTAGCCGATGCTGCGATCATGAAACTCTCAGGTATCAAGGACAGAGAGAGGGCTAACGGCCTTCTTCTGTCCTTTTTTCATGTCATCATTCAGTAAATCAGGAACATAATGGTGGTCTTCTTGTTTGGAGGACGATGACGACGAAACCAATTGGAGGGTTACAAGGTGCGATTTAAAGATGTTTTTTCAATTATTGGTCCGTCCATGACGGGGCCATCCAGTTCACATACAGCGGGTGCTGCAAGACTGGGCCGAATTGCGCGTCAGTGGCTAGGATGCACGCCTGAACGTGCACGGCTCACGTTATACGGCTCATTTGCGGACACCTATCAGGGACACGGAACGGATCTGGCACTGATCGGAGGCCTGCTCGATTATGTCACAGATGATCCGCGTATACCGGATGCGGAACAGTATGCAGATGAAGCGGGTATGGAGGTTGAATTTTACACGAGCGGTCTGCCGGCCCCTCATCCCAATACGGTCAAGATTGAATTGTGGCACGGCGAACGGGAATGCTCATTAACAGGGGCCTCCATCGGCGGTGGTAGTGTGTCCGTGCATGCACTGAATGATTTTCGCGTACAGATTAGCGGGGAGTTCCCGACACTTGTTTTGCGCCATGCGGATAAAGCGGGTGTTCTGGCATCCGTAACCTCAACGATCAGCTCTTCCGGAGTGAACATCGGGTATATGCAAGTGGATCGGAAAGCCCGTGATGGTGAAGCGCTTACTGCAATGGAGATGGATGCTCCGCCAAGTGAAGAGATTTTGAAAAGATTGCGTTCCCTGGATCATGTGCTCAATATTCGTGTGATTGATCTGAAGAGAGGGGTTGATCCGAATGCGGTTTAAACATTTGCATGAATTGAATACCATCTGCACTGCGGAGTCCAAAACGATTGCACAGCTGATGATTGAAGAGCAGGTGCAAGAGACGAATACACCGGAAGCCGACGTGGTGAAACAGATGTCGGAGTACTACCAGGTGATGAAGGAAGCCGTTCGTAAAGGACTTACAGAAGATACAACCTCACGTAGCGGACTGACAGGCGGAGACGGGAAAAAGATGGCCGAATACATTCGCCAAGGCGAGACATGTTCTGGTGATGCTTCTGCCCTTGCCATGGCTTATGCACTGTGTGTATCGGAAGTGAACGCTTCGATGGGACGAATCGTGGCTACGCCGACGGCAGGATCTTGCGGCATCATTCCGGGTGTGTTTATCAGCTCGCAGGAACGCTTTGGCTGGACGGATGAACATCTGGTGAATGGATTGTTCTGCGCGGGGGCTATCGGTTATGTTATTGCCAACAATTCGTTTATTTCTGGTGCCGAGGGTGGTTGTCAGGCCGAGGTTGGCTCTGCGATCGGCATGGCTGCCGGAGCCATGGTGGAACTTCGTGGAGGAACACCGGAGCAGGTCGTGCATGCTGTGGGCTTGGCTTTGAAAAATACACTGGGCCTCATCTGTGATCCGGTTGCCGGGCTTGTAGAGATTCCTTGTATTGTGCGCAACGGACTCGGAGCCGTTACTGCACTGGCTGCGGCTGATATGGCGCTCGCTGGCGTACGCAGTGCCATTCCGTCGGACGAAGTGATCGACGTTATGCTGGAGGTAGGCAGTGCCATGCCAAGCCGTCACCGCGAGACAGCGCAAGGCGGGCTGGCCCAGACACCTACAGGCCGCAAGATGATGCAGAAGCTGGCGAAACCTAAGGCGAAGCGGGCAGAGCCGGAAGAGACATCAGAAACCGATTCAGAAGCATCAGGACTACAACCGAAAATGGATGGTAAGTAATCAGAGCTTGCCGGATCGAGGGTTTAGAATAAATTAAAGTAAACAAGCGTCCTTCAACCTGAACAGCTCAGGTATGAAGGGCGCTTGTTTTAGTTTAGTTTAGGATCGTAGATCAGCTAAGCTAACTATTGGCTATCGACCGTCGTATCAGGATGAGGTAGGTGAGTTTATTTCAGGCTTTTTCAATGCGCCTAGTCTATTCTAATTCGGTTCGCATAACTGCATATCCATAGGCGGGTAATTCAATAGCAAGCACACCGTTGTCCAGAGCCGTGCGATGATTGCCCTCAAACAGCTCGCTCCATGGCTGATGACCAGCTTCCAGTTCAACAATGGCAGTTTCCTCCGAACGATTAAATAGAACCAGGATGCGCTCCTCATCGCTTTGCCGCTCCATGACGAGCTGACTTCCGCCCGCTTGGGCTTGCAGGAAACGAACCGTGCCTTCCGCACGCAGTGCAGGATGAGCATGACGTAGAGCAATCAATTTCTGGTAAAAGCGAAGTAACTCCCGATCCTGCCTTGCTTCATCCCATTCCATGCATTTACGGCATCCGGGATCATGTTCGCCGTCGAGGCCAATCTCATCACCATAATAGATGCATGGCGCTCCCATGTAAGTGAACTGGAACAAGGCAGCCAGCTTCATCTTGCGTTGATCGCCATCACATAGCGTAAGCAGGCGTGGGGTATCGTGGCTGTCAAGCAAGTTGAATGCCACTTCACTGGCCTGGAGTGGATAGCGGGATAACTGGCGACCGATGGAGTTGGCAAATTGTTCGGCGTGCATCTTATCTTCCACAAAGAAAGCATTTACGGCTGCGGTAAAAGGGTAGTTCATCGCGGCATCGAACTGATCGCCTTGCAACCAGGCAGAAGATTCGTTCCATATCTCGCCCAGGATATAGGCGTCCGGGTTGGCTGCCTTGACGACCCGGCGGAAATCCCGCCAGAAGGCATCGTCCACTTCATCGGCCACATCGAGGCGCCAGCCGTCGGTACCTACTTCCTTGATCCAATATTCGGCCACCTCCAGCAAGTAGGCCTTCACATCGGAATTTTCCGTATTCAGCTTAGGCATATGGGGCTCAAAGCCAAATGTCTCATAGGTCGGAATGCCATCCTTCACGTCCAACGGGAATTCATGCACATGGAACCAATCCTTGTATTTGGATTCCGCACCGTGCTTCTGCACGTCGAGGAACGGGGCAAACGTTTTGCCGGAATGATTAAACACCGCGTCTAGAAGCACGCGAATACCGCGTTCATGGCACAGTTTAACCAAACGTTTTACTGTATCTGCATCACCGAAATGACGGTCTACACGCAGATAGTCTTCGGTATCATACTTATGATTGGTCGTTGCCTCGAAAATCGGAGTGAAGTAAATGGCATTGATGCCCAGTTCGCTGAGATAATCCAGATGATCCATCACACCTTGCAGGTCACCACCAAAGAAATTAAAGGGGGTAGGTTCACCGCCCCAAGGTTGAACTTCTTTTGGATTGATTTCAGGATTACCATTAGCGAAACGCTCGGGGAAAATCTGATAAAATATGGCATCCTTCACCCATGCTGGGGGAGTAAATACAGCTCCGGCATGAATATATGGGAACTGGAACATGCGGCCCGGATCATCCGGCTCCTCTTCCTGAAAATCCGTTTCGGTCATCCAGATGTGTTCATCCTCGCTTTGGAGTAGAAAAGCATACTTTAACCGATGGTATGGCGGCTTTACTTCCCCTTCGTAGTAGTCAAACATAGAGTCCGAAGTGAATTTGGTCAGAGGAACTCTATTCCGGGTTTCTTTCCACGCGTATTTATCTCCTGTCAGAGCATAAACCTCGGTGAGATCATTTTTTTTGGCACGCAGGCGCAGACGGATTGTATCCTGATCATAGGCATAAGCCCAGTTCCGTTTGGGTTGATGAAAGATAGCTTCGAGCAGCATGTATAAATTCCTCCCGTCAGATGTAAATGTAATATGTTAAAAGAATTGGATGTAGAAATGAACGATAAAGATAGTACGTAGGATATGTAGATCGTAATTGCTTAATGATATAGCTTCATATTACGTGACCGCAGATTGCGTTATAATGAAGGTATGAAAAGAGAGGGCGTACTCCAAACGAGTGACATTGAGTGATGGTTGCCGAGTCAAGGAAGCGGACATTGTAGCTTGTGCAACGTTGCCCAGATATATCATTAACCCAAAGAGGATAGAAAGGAAACGAGTACATAGATGATGAAAACAAAACTGTTATACATTGAGGACGACGTCGAAATTGCAACATGGGTGAGAGAGGATCTGGAGGAACGTGGATATGAGGTTGTCTGGCTGGGAAGTGGGGAGGGTGCTGCTGAGGCTGCGGCAGATTGTTCTCTGGTCATACTGGATGTCATGCTGCCGGGACTGGACGGTTTTACGGTAGGGCAACGTTTGAAAAAAGAACATCCTGCTGTGCCCATCGTTATGCTCTCGGCCAGAACATCCATTGATGACAAATTGCATGGGCTTGATTTTGCCGATGATTATGTGACCAAGCCGTTCCATCCGGACGAGCTTGCTGCGCGGATTGAGGTTCAACTGCGGAAGGCAGGCGCCGGCGTTTCAAGTGATACGGTTCTCAAATTGGACCATCTGTCGATCTATGAGCAAGATAACCGGATCGTCAATGAGCAGACGGGCGAAGAGATTATTTTATCAGGCAAACAGTTCCACATCTTCGCTTATTTGCTCAGACATATGGGCATGATCCGTACCAAAGAACAGATTTACGAGGCGGTCTGGAATGAGTCTTATCTGGATGGGGACAAGACGTTAATGGTGCATATCCGGCATCTACGCGAGAAGCTGGAGCTTGATCCGGCAAATCCGGTGATTATTCAGACGGTGCGTGGTGTGGGCTATCGTGTGAAGAAGCCATGAGTAAAAAAGAACAGCCTATCCGTCCCAAAATAAAGTTTGGGCGATCATTGATGTCCAGATACATGCTTCTGATTTTGGCGGCGTTTCTGTTTGTACCTGTTGTGGTGCCGCTGGTAGCCACAGTTTTCATTGTGATCATCAATAATGCAACTCCCATTGAAGAAGCACCTTACGGTGACGCTGATCGGATTACCAGTCTGTGGATTAGTGAATCCAAAAAGCTGGGTGGGGCTTCTGACCAAATGATAGAGAAACGGATGAAGGAACTGCAGGAGAACTTTCCCAAATCGGCAATGTATCGAGTGGATGCAGCAGGCAGAACGAAGTTAATGCTGGGGGGTAAAGAGGCAGAGGTGTTGAAGCCGAAGTCATTGAATCCTGCGGACAATGTAGAATTGCATGAGACTTCAAATACAGATGTCATACTGAAGTGGGTGATGGTAACCGGCAAGACGGAAGAGACTCGAGTTCCTGCAACGTGGACAGCGAATTATACGATAGAGTTTATGAAAAAAGCCTTGTATCGCGATCCCTTGACCGTTGTTGCTTATGTTGGAGGCGGGAATGAAAACAAAGATCAAGGTTTTATGGTAATCGAAGTCCCTCGTGAGATGCTCCAGAATTCTTCCAGTAACGGACTGATGGAATTCGTCTATTTTGGTGTAGTTATGCTCACTGTTTTTATCATCTTCATCATTATGTCTGTACTGTTCTTTGCTAAAATTCGCAAGCGGCTGATTCATTTGCAGTCAGCAATGGTCGCTCCGAGCAAGGAAGGCATACCGCTTCCTGTGGACGTGAGGAGGTCGGATGAGATCGGGCATTTGGAGGAATCCTTTAACCAGATGGTCTATCAGTTAACGGGGAGTCTTCAGCGTGAACGGGAGGAGGAGCAGCTTCGTAAACGGCTGGTTGCCGGATTATCTCATGATCTGAGAACTCCGTTGACCGTAATTCGCGGGCATATGCATGCATTGCATAAAGAAAACCTCAGCGAGCAAGGCGTTCGGGCGCTGAATCGCATGGAAGGCAAGATGCAGGATCTCGGTGAATTGATCGACAATATGCTCTCTTATAATCTGCTAGCTAGCGGAAGGTATACATTGAAGCTGGAGCAGAAAGATGTACTGCGGATGATGAGGGAGGCTGCCGCTTCATGGTATCCCGTGTGGGAGAAAGAAGGATTCGAGATCGATATTGACCTGCCGGAGTCTCCGTTAATCTGGGATGTGGATGAGCAAGGCTTAAGGCGTGTGCTGGACAATCTATTCCAAAATGTAGTTCGTCATGCCGCCAGCGGTAAGTATATTCGCATCTCCACCGAGCCGATTCAAGGCCAAATTGTCCTGTTAATCGAAGATCACGGGCCGGGAATACAGCCGGATTCAGGAACCAAGGGTACAGGGCTTGGTCTGTCCATCGTAGATTTGCTGATTCGTGAGATGGGTTTACGGAAGCGGGTGGAAAGCACCGAAGCAGGGGTTCGCGTCTATCTGTACAATGGCAAAGATAACAACCAGGAACCTTGAGCCGAGGCACGAGGTTCCTTTTTAAACTAAACTTAAACTTGGATGTACGCTTGCTTTAACCTTGGAAGGTTACGATAGTTCCGAGGTGATGATGAATGAGCGAAAATATTATTCAAACAGCGAATTTATGGAAAACATACAAGGACCGTGCAGCGGTTCGTGAACTTGACCTTCATATTAGAAAGGGAGATATCTACGGCTTCCTCGGTCCCAACGGTGCCGGCAAAACAACAACGATCCGTATGCTTCTCGGATTGATTAAACCGACCAAAGGTGTCATCCGGGTCTTCGACAAAGATATTCGGAAAGAACGTATGGACATTTTACGTCGTGTAGGTTCTCTGGTGGAGTACCCCTCCTATTATGGTCATCTGAATGCGGTAGAGAATCTTGAGGTGTTACGCCGCATTATTAATGTGCCCAAGTCAAGAATTGCGGAAGTGTTATCTATTGTTGATCTAACGAAAGATGCTAAACGAAATGTTAAAGGGTATTCTCTCGGGATGAAACAGCGTTTGGGCATTGCCAGCGCGTTACTCGGTGAACCGGAACTGCTTATTTTGGATGAGCCAACGAACGGACTTGACCCAGCGGGGATTCAGGAGATTCGGGAACTTATCAAACGTATGCCGTTGGAGCATGGCATCACCGTTCTTGTATCCAGTCATCTACTGAGTGAAGTGGAGCAGATGGCGAGCCGAGTCGGCATTATAAGAGATGGCAAAATGGTGATGCAGGATACGATGGCAAGTCTGCACAGTCAGACAGGCAGCTCCATCAGGCTTACGGTGTCTGAACCAGAGACGGCCATGAAGCTTGCTCGTGAGCAGGGGCTATTTGGTCAGAGACAGGGTGCTGCGCTTACCTTCCCTTACATGGATAACAGCGCTGTTGCACTGCTGGTGCGCCGTTTGATTGAACAGGATCATGATGTATACCGGGTTGAAGAACAGAGACAGTCTTTGGAGGATCTCTTCATGCGTGTCATTGGCGAGGGGGCATCCCTATGACAGGACGTGCATTATCAGCCGACTGGCTTAAAATTCGTGGCAAAGGCATCTGGTTTCTTGTATTTCTGGCCCCAATCGGCTTAACGGCCATGCAGGCTCTGAATTTCGGATTAAGACTGGATTATCTGAAAGAGCAGTATGCGGAAAATTTGTGGGGAGGTCTGCTGGGTAACGTGGTTGTTTTTGTGCCGTTGGCTTTAATGCTGGGCGCAACCATTTTGAGTTCGATGATAGCCGGAATAGAGCATGAGCAGGGGTCGTGGAAGCAACTTCTGGCGATGCCGATTAAAAGACCAGCTGTTTATCTTGCAAAGTTTCTGCTGGCTTGTGTGCTACTAATGATCTCATGTTTGTTGTTAACCGCTGGGGTTGTTGGACTGGGGCTTGTGCTTGGTTTCGATGCCAAAGAGATACCGTGGGCACAGGCACTGAAGCTGGGACTTATGCCGCTTGGTGGTGCATTGCCTGTATTGTCTATTGAATTATGGTTTACGCTGGTATCCAAAAATCAGGCGCTACCGGTTACTTTCGGCATTATTCTTGCCATCACCGGTATGTTCTCATCCATGATCTCTCCACAATTTCCACTGGCTTGGGCACAGATGGCGTGGAGTGCTCCTAACGCGTACCTGTACGCAGGGATGGGTGCAGGTTTAGGAATCATCATTCTGCTGGTAGGCATGGTGCACTTCAGCCGGAAGGATGTGGCCTAATATGAATTTTGCTACAACCTATTTTCGTATTTTATCTGCGGAACGTTTGAAAATGGCCAAATCGCCTATCTCGCTTTTGGTTCTGATCAGTCCGCTGATTGCACTGCTCATTGGTCTGTTATCTTCCCCATCAGGTGATTGGATTGCATTGATGTCAGGCATGGTGATGATTCACGGTATGCTCTTGTTGCCAATGCTGACAGGGGTGTTCACCTCATTTGTATGCCGCTTTGAACATGCAGGAGGTGGATGGAAACAGCTCTTGGTTCTGCCACTTACACGTACAGGTGTGTATTTAGGCAAATTCACGGTGGTATTGCTACTCCTGGGTTGTACACAGTTGCTTCTATTAGGAAGTATCGTCTTGACAGGGTTAATTCATGGGATGGCCTCACCGGTACCATGGGGATTCCTTGTCAGCAAGATGCTACTTGGACTTCTGGCATGTATCCCGCTGGCAGCATTACAGATGTTTGTGTCTCTGGTCTGGAGCAGCTTCGCCGCGCCGCTTGCCTTGAACTTCGCGCTAACGATACCTAACATTTTGGTTGGAAACTCCGCAACGTATGGCCCATATTATCCATGGGCACAGCCGATGATTCTGATGCTTCCAATTGAGGGAACAGGGTTTGGTGCGTTCAATGTTCCACTGGGTACACTTTTAACCGTAGTTGGTGGCAGCGCTGTGCTATTTATTGCGATGGGCATGATTTATTTTTCGAAGAAAGAAGTATAAAGTATACGTTCGATGGGAATAACAAATGGATCTTTCCTGAGGCTGTGCATCCAATGATTTGGTATGCAGACAGTCTCAGTTTTTTTATATTATGCGATAAAGGCATAATTCCATCTTTTTCATGCCCAGTGATCTGAATGTTATCCTATTTTATAAGCAAAATTAGACGAGAATCTGGTAAAATAAAAAAAGTTGTTTCTAGTCAGGCGAACATGGTTATTCGAGGGTAAGCCTGTTACAGCCAAAAGTTGTGATTATGTAGTGTTAAAAGAAGATTTGGCTGAGAAAAGAGGGGTAGGCCTTTGGATCATAATAAAACGGAAACCCTGAAACGAATTATTTCTGAGGGTAGCTCTTACCGATCATTGTTTTTTAACCACCCGGATGCCATCTATGTCATGGATACTGAAGGGAATCATATCGATGCTAACCCTTCCTTTGAACGGTTATCTGGCTATAAGATTGGAGAGCTCGCAGGGGTGAATCGGGATCGCATCAGCCCGCCTGAGAGTGAAAAGAGACGCGTACAATTCATCGAAGATGTGCTGGCTGGACGTTCAGTCAGTGAAGCGATGGCCTTTTATCATAAAGATGGTTCTGTGAAACATGCACAGGTGACCTATATACCGATTACAGAAGACGATGAAGTCGTCGGCATCTATGGTATTGCCAAGGATGTAACGGATAAGGTAATCATCGAACAGGAACTGCAGGAGGCACAAGAGAAGTATCAGGTATTGGCAGAACATGCCCAAGATCTGATTACGACTTGCTCCATCGAGGGCGAGCTTCTATATGTCTCACCATCTGTCCGTATGCTGCTGGGCTACGAGCCGGAGGAGGTAACAGGAAAGTCGTTTAAATCCTACTGTTACCCGGGGGATTATCCCGATCCGTTGCAAATTTCGAATATCGGAAATGGATGCAAGATGAGGGTATTGCACAAGGATGGACATTATATCTGGATGGAGACACTGGCAAAACCCGTGGCTGGAGAGCATGGCAAGGTAACACAAATTGTCAGCATCAGCAGGGATATCACCCAGCAAAAGGATGCGGACAGACGTCTTCGCGAGAGCCGAGAGCGGTACAAGTCATTGTTTGAATATAATCCGGCTGCGGTCTATTCCTTGGATCTGGAGGGTAGGTACAGTGCGGTGAACGGCAATATGGTGCAGATGCTCGATATCCCGCGCAGCAAGCTGATTGGACAGTCCTTTCTATCGAATCTGGATAAGAGAGAAATGCACAAGGGTGAAGCCTGCTTTGAGCTTGTGAAGCAGGGAGAACCCCAATATTACGAGACTCGTGTTGTGAATTCCGCTGGCCGTAAGATCGAAGTGTCTGTAACGAATGTGCCGATTATTGTAGATGACGAAATGGTTGGCGTCTACGGTATTGTATCAGACATAACGGAGCGCAAGGAATACACCGAACGTATTCAGGAGCTGAGCAAACAGCATGAGTTGATTCTCAACACCGTTACCGAAGGAATCTACGGATTGGATGCGGATGGTATTACGATGTTTATGAATCCGGCAGCCGCTTCGATGTTCGGTTATGAAGCCCATGAATTTATCGGCAAAAGTTCACATCCGATCATTCACCACTCCCGTGCAGACGGAAGTTATTTTCCTAAAAATGAATGCCCGATTCATATGACGGTGATGGATGGACGGGGGCGTTCGGTGACAGAGGATGTATTCTGGCGGAAAGACGGCAGCAGTTTCCTCGTACAGTATCAGGTGACTCCGATCATTGACGAGGGCCAGATTCGTGGCGCCGTTGTTGTGTTCAATGACGTTACCGGCGAACGTGAGATTGTTCGTGCCAAGGAGACGGCTGAGCTGGCTGCACAGGCCAAGTCGGAGTTTCTTTCACTCGTCAGTCACGAAATCCGGACACCCATGAACGGAATTGTAGGTATGACCGAGCTGTTGATTGGAACGGATTTGTCTGAGGAGCAACGAGAGTACGCTCAGATCATCCAAGAAAGCGGGGACGCACTGCTGAACATCCTGAATGATATTCTGGACTTCAGCAAGCTGGAGTCTGGTAAAATGGCACTGGCCTATGAGCCGTTCTCGTTACGGAGGATGCTGGAGCAGGTTGCGGAGCTGTTCAAACCGCGGGCGGACGAGAAACATCTGCAGATACGCTATCGTTTGAATCCAAATATCCCTGATTATATGGCAGGGGATTCGATGCGTATTCGGCAGATTCTTGTGAACCTTGTTGGCAATGCACTGAAGTTCACAGATCAGGGAACCATTGACGTTACCGTTGATATCATTAAGGGAAATAAACCTGAGCATACTGTACTGGACTTTGCTGTGGAGGACACGGGCATTGGTATCCCGGCAGATAAGCTGGATCAGCTGTTCCAGTCGTTTTCTCAGCTGCATCCAGTCATTAACCGCAAATATGGCGGTACAGGACTGGGGCTTGTCATCTCCAAGAGACTCGTAGAGATTATGGGCGGAAGCATCAGCGTCGAAAGTATCGAGGGAGAAGGTTCCGTATTTCGGTTTGCGATACCAGCTACTCGTGTCGAAGCATCTGGAGAAAAGTCTGCAAGCCAGTTCCAGCATGACCGCACACGGCAAAGTGATAAGGTTGCTATGCGTATTCTCGTGGCAGAAGATCATCCGGTCAACCGAAAGATCATACAGGAATATCTGGAGAAACTGGGTTATGAGGCGGATGTATGCACCAACGGTGTAGAAGCCATTGACGCGATCTCGCAGAATGCCTATGATATTGTGCTGATGGATATTCATATGCCTGTAATGGACGGACTGAAAGCCACCAATCTGTTGCACCGGCTGATTCCTGAGGATCGTATTCCTCCGATTATTGCAGTAACGGGCAATTCCAAGCGGGAAGACAAAGAGGCTTGTCTGGAGATTGGGATGCGAGACTTTATCAGCAAACCGGTTATGCTAAGTGAACTGAAACGTGTTCTGCAGCAATGGGGACCTTCCGAGGACCGGCAACTTGAGCCTAACTGATATAAAAAGATAGATGTAGCAGAACAACCTCCATCTCCACCGTGTGGTGATATGGAGGTTATTTTTTTGATTTTTACCATATCTCAAGCTCGCGGATTAACCTGTTGTTCATCTGGATCTAGGGGAACTAGGCGATGGTCAGGCGGTTAATATTTCCGGACAGAATTTCACAGGAGCGCTCAAACTTCTCGTATTCGTTCTTGTCGAGATTTAATTCAATAATCTCCTGAATGCCACCCTCGCCGATGATCGCAGGGACTCCTGCACAGACATTCTGTTGTCCATATTCTCCGTCCAAAATAGCAGAAACGGCAATAATTTTGTGCTCATCATTCAGGATGGAGCGAGTAATATGGGCGAGTGCATTACCGATGCCGTATTGGGTTGAGCCTTTGCGGGTAAAAATTTCCCAGCCGGCATCCTTCGTCTTTTTGGCGATATCATCCAGATCCAGGTGTTTGAAGCGTTCTTTGTGCTGTTCGAGAATGTGGAGAATAGGCTTGCCACCGATCGTCACATGTGACCAGGCTACAAATTGGGATTCACCATGTTCACCCAGTGCGTAGCCGTGTACACTGCGCGGATCGATGGAGAATACCTCGGACAGCAGAGTTTTGAGCCGTGAAGAGTCGATGGATGTCCCCGTCCCGATGACACGTTCACGTGGCAATCCGGATAATTTCCATACCATATACGTGACGATGTCCACGGGGTTGGCGGCAACGACAAAGATGCCGTTGAAACCACTGTTCATAATCGGAACCACGATATCTTTGGCAATGGACTCCGCCTCCTCCAGAACATCCAGTCTCGTCTGTCCTGGCTTCGGATTGGCACCTGCAGTCAAAATGATGACATCCATGTTGCCACAATCGGCATACGTTCCCGCATACACTTTGGTTCGGTTATGGGTAAAGTCCATGCAATGGGAAAAATCGAGTGCCTGTGCCACAGCACGTTCATACGTTCGATCGACCATCATAATTTCCCTGCATATCGATTGATTAATCATGGAATATGCACAACTTGAACCAACAAGACCCGCCCCGATGACCGCCACTTTACCTGATTTGCCTAACACTGCCCTCATCCTCCATTACATTGGATTCATCCGTTACTTGATCATTCTTATGTTAAGTATAGTCCTTTATTTTATGCTGATATGCAATTCTACGTTACATAAGATAACACATGGAAAAGCTATACAGCAATGATTTCCTCTGTCGCGGGAGCGTATTGGAGTAACGGAGTCAACAAAATTGACATCATTTTGATGCACTCCGAAATTTAGACGGCATTTGCATCTCTCAATTTCGACACGACAGCATTCCTGTAGCTTGTCGGACGATGGGGATTTTTTGCGATATATATACCTGACAAAAGTTCTTACGAATCCCCAGAAACAGAACTAAACCGTCAAAGGGTTCCGTAGGCAAACTGACGAATACATACCGACATGCAAGAGAGAAGCATAGGGAAAGGTTACCCGATCCGATGACAGTTCGTTGCAGGAACGCTGAAGCCGTTATTTTGCAAGTCCAAAAGGCTTCATGATGAAAGCATGCTCAAAAGACTTCATGATGAAAGCATGCTCAAAAGACTTCATTACGGGAGGGAATTTATGATGATTGAAGAAGTAGGAGCAACGACGGAAACGGCCAAGAGCCTGGGTATAGGTGCCAGTACTCTTCGTAAATATGCGGCAGCACTTGAGGAACAGGGGTATCGCTTCGAACGTTCTGCGAATAAGTCCAGACTGTTTAAATCCGATGACATCGAGTGCATTGAACGCTTGATGACAGAGCTTCGGGAGCATAATCTGCCGCTGGCTGATGCGGTAGTTACCGTGTTGTCACCCGCAGAAGCGCAACCACGACAGGAAACGGTACAAGACTTTAACGAGCAAGCAGAGCAGGAGTGTGCTGCTGCCAGTGCTGTGTTATCTGGATCGAATTCATTACCGCCGCTGGAAGTGGATCAGTACGGACAGTTGAGATCCTATGAAGGTCTCGGCCAGCTTGTAAGTGAGGTCACCCACGGTGCGGTAGAACCGCGGCAAGAAGAGGATGATCGTGTGCAGGTGTTGCAGCACCGGGTGGATGAACTGGAGCTGACACTTCAGCATCTGGCGGAGAGCCATCTTGCGCTCCAGGAACAGATGGAGAAGCAACGTCAGTGGATGAACGAAAAGCTGGAGGAGGAGCGGGATCGCGAACTGGTCACGAATCTGCGCAGTTACCAGGGGAGAAAACGCAAGTCTAAAGTCACTTCGCTCCGTATGTTGTTTGGTTTGCTGCCAAAGAAACATAAGGAAGCCTGATGATCCTGCATTCCTGATGATCGTGATTTCACCTATGCAGCCTGATATAATTAGCTCCAATACAACATGAAGTCCAGCCGATAATCAGCTGTTCAACATTACAGGACAGGGATGGGATCAGATAACAGGAGCTGGCATGGGAGGCAACATGGAGCTGGAGCGAAGCTGGCAAAGATGGCTTGGGCAATTCATAGACCGTCCTGGGCGGCAAGGAACGATTATAGGGGATCGCTATGTTATACGGGAGTTGTTGGGTATAGGGAGCTACGGATTGACCTATCTCTGTGTGGATCAACAGACGGGTAAGGAAGTAGCGTTGAAGGAGTCAAAGCCCAGTAAGGGGAGACTTTCCGCACGGCTGTTGAGCAGGGAAGCGGATGTGTTACAGCACCTGCAACATCCGGCCATTCCTAAGCTGCTGCACACGTTCGCAGTGCGAAGACGGAATTATATGGTGACGGAGTATGTCCGGGGACAGACGCTGGAGCAATTGATTTTTGAACAAGGGCAGCAATATACAGAGCTTGAATGCGTAGAGCTTGCCAGCCAGCTGCTGACTCCGGTGGCTCATGTGCATGATCAGGGATATATTCATGGCGATGTACGAATTCCTAACGTTATTTTACGGGGAGGACGAGTGCATTTGATTGATTTTGGCTTGGCAAGACGCTTGGGGGAGCCGTTGTTGCCAGAGCTGAAGCGCCGAATGAAGGAAGTGCCTGAACCTGAAGATGAACCGGCGATCCCTGATCAGGATCTGCAAGATTTCGGTCACTTCCTGCTTTTCATGCTGTATTCAGCCTATGAGCCCCAGAAGGGAAGCGTGTCTGCCAGTTGGCAGGAGGAGCTTCGACTTACGCCTGAGCTGCATGAGATGCTGGAGCGGCTTCTTGGGCTTCGTCCGGGTTATGAGGGCGGGGCAAGAGAGCTGCAGCGTGAGATGGACCGTTTGAAGTTGTTATTACGGTGAGGGAAGTCTGCAGGTAAGCAAGCGAAGCATTATGCGTTTAAATAAAAAACAGGGGTGTTCAGCTGACCGTCCGTACGGTATCAGCGAACACCCCTTTGTTCATGTGTGCAGATCCATCTTTTGTCTAGGGCGTGTCTTGAAACCGACTGAAGTGCATCTTTTGCCGCCTTTTCGCCCCCTGCTGCGTCACTTTCCCTTGACGTGCCCCCGCACGCCTTCGGTAAACTTCCTGGCTTGGAACGAAAATTCGGAAAATCTGCTTCCTTCAGCGTTCTCAGACACACCCTAGCTGGATTTGTGTTTTCTGCTTTTGTAATAACCGGAACCATGGCGCTGATCCCTGTATTTCATATCTGAAGAGGAATAGCGCTTGTAGCTGCGTTTACCGGATGAACTGCTATATTTTTTATAGGATCGTTTATTGGATGAACTGTAACGTTTGTGGTTAGAAGAGGACTTGGAGTCGATTAGTTTGCCTATAAGTTTCTTAAACATGAGTCGCTCACCCTTTCGTTTTCAGTTATTCTAGGCTAATACGTAGCTTGCCCAATTGAGGTTTCGTGTTTTGGAGAAAAGAGTGTTCATCTATTGG
This sequence comes from Paenibacillus sp. TSA_86.1, assembly GCF_052691815.1. Taxonomy (NCBI): domain Bacteria; kingdom Bacillati; phylum Bacillota; class Bacilli; order Caryophanales; family Paenibacillaceae; genus Paenibacillus; species Paenibacillus sp. TSA_86.1. Next base: position 158,089 of record NZ_JBQZGE010000007.1, read on the forward strand.
CGGCTTGGCGTATAATAGGATGTTGGTTAAGTTACTGGAATTTTTTATTTTGAGCGTTTCGCGTTACAATAGAAGACAGGATAAGATCATAACGGACAAGGAGTAGTTGGCATGATCACGATAAAGACCAAAGAACAGATTGAATATATGAAAAAAGCGGGCGAAATCCTGGCGGCGTGCCATAGAGAAATCGCAAAACTGATTCGTCCGGGAATCACAACACAGGAAATTGACCAGTTCGCAGAAGCGTTTATGAAGAAAAATGGCGCTATACCGGAGCAAAAGGGATACAACGGTTATCCGTATGCGACATGTGCGTCGGTTAATGACGTGATCTGTCACGGCTTTCCGGGAAAATATGTCCTGAAAGACGGCGATATCGTCACGATCGACATGGTTGTTAATTTGGATGGCTGGCTTGCCGACTCGGCTTGGTCTTATGCTGTGGGGAATGTAAGTCCGAAGGCACAGCATCTGCTGGATGTGACGAAAAACTCCCTGTACAAAGGCATTGAGCTAGCGGTTGTCGGTAACCGGATCGGAGACATCTCCAATGCGATTCAGCAGTATGCTGAGGGAGAAGGTCTGGCGGTCGTTCGTGAATTTATTGGACACGGCATTGGGGAGAAGATGCACGAAGAGCCGCAAGTTCCTCACTATGGCCCGCCACATCGCGGCCCACGTCTCAAGGAAGGCATGGTCATTACCATTGAACCGATGTTGAATATCGGAACGTTCCGCAGCAAGCTGGATTCAGATGGCTGGACTGCACGCACATTGGATGGGAGTCTGTCTGCCCAGTATGAGCATACGATTGCGATTACAGCCGATGGGCCGGTTATTTTGACTGAACAGTAAGACGGTTGATAGGTTTTAATGGGGAATGGGAAGCTAGCTTTAGGTGGGTGAACTACACATACAGGACAGGAGCCTATCTGCCCGGTATGAAAGTATCATGTCATTTCACAGTTGGCTATGTCATTTTCACCGCGCGGTAAAGTTAGTTCAGAAAATCTTAAGGCTGAGTGACGGAGAGTCCCCATAAGGATGCTTGAAAAAAACTATACTAAGCTTGGTCTAGAGCTATAATGTGAAGATATTTATATATTTCCGGGCGGCCCACGTTTGTGATCCGCCTGTTTCGGTTTAAACTATTATGAAGATCAACATAGAGCCAGTGGTGCACCTGCGTTACTGCGGATGACAAGGGCTGACCTTGAAGCCACTGGGAATCAGGAGGTTATTTTAATGAATGTAAACAAACAGATCGTACTGGCGTCCCGTCCTGAAGGGGCTCCTTCCCAAGAAAATTTTGAATTTGTTGAGGCGCCGTTACCTGAACCGGAAGCTGGGCAAGTGCTGGTTCGTACATTATATTTATCGGTTGATCCGTACATGCGGGGACGAATGAAAGATACGAAATCATACGCAGCGCCATACGCCTTGAACGAAGTTATTAAGGGGGGCGCAATCGGGCAAGTCGTAGAATCTTCCGAGCCGAATTTGCGTAAGGGTGACCTGGTCACCGGGATGTGGGGCTGGCAGCAATATGCTGCAGTTAATACAACGGATCTGTCACTGATTGATTCAGACGAGGCTCCAATTACAGCCTACCTGGGTGCACTTGGCCTGACAGGTTTGACCGCTTACTTTGGCATGGAGGATATCGGCAAACCCAAAGATGGCGAGACCGTTGTAGTGTCCGGTGCGGCAGGAGCTGTGGGCATGATTGCGGGCCAGATCGGTAAAATTGTCGGTGCGCGTGTAGTCGGTATTGCAGGTTCTGACGAAAAATGTGCTTATCTGAGAGAAAAGCTTGGGTTTGACGTTGTACTGAATTACAAAAACGAACAAGATATGTCTGCAGCGATTGAGAAGGCTTGTCCGAACGGCGTTGACGTGTATTTCGACAATGTTGGCGGCGAAATTTCAGATGCGGTGTTGCGTCATATCAACCGGAATGCACGTATTCCCCTGTGCGGACAGATCTCATCTTATAATCTGGAGAAACCCGACATCGGCATGCGTCCGCAGACGTTACTTCTAACCAATACGGCACTGATGAAAGGTTTCCTGCTGGGTGATTATACAAAGTCCTTCAAGGAAGGGCGTGCCAAGCTGGCAAAATGGATTCAGGAAGGCAAACTTCAATATGAAGAGAATATTGTAGATGGTTTCGAACGGACGCCGGAAGCGTTCATGGGTCTTTTCTCGGGAGATAATCTGGGCAAGCAACTGGTGAAGGTTGCAGATCCTGAATAGATGGCATTGTGCTTCGAGTCGAATAGCCTGAGTAGATTAAGTTAAGCGAGTTGAGCAAGTTGAAACAAACTTGGGTTCAGTGAATTGATCGGTCCGGGTTAAGTATGCTGAACCATGTTGTGTCCGGCGTTGCTAGCTACTAAAAGTAAAAGACACGTTCTCCGCACCTTGGATGGTGATGAACGTGTCTTTTTTAGTTTTTTAGCTGCTGTGATATCCCGTGATTTCTTAATTGTCCTAGTTCTATAGTTTAGGAGAACCGGGATACTTTAGCTGCCTATTGTTGAACAGTCAGTACTTCCTTGTAGTGCTTGTACATATAAACACGCCAGCGCACAATCATGCCGAATGCCAGCAGGAAGAACAGCCCGCCCGTTTGCGGGATGCTGACGTATCGCTGGATGACTTCATGCAGAATCAGGCGTACAGCGAGCAATCCGAGCAAAATAAAAGCAAAGCTGCGGGAGCGTGTGGCAAAAATCTCTTCCCCTACGCGTTCAAATCGGGTGCTGCGAATGAGCGGATACGAGAAAATAAACCAGCCGACCAGAAGTGCGATCAAAGCCCACAACCATGGAACATGTGTCTCTGGTACAACAAACATAAAAAAGCCTGTGCTCATGCCGAGCGGCGGAATAATAATTTTACGGATGGTGACCGGCCTGTGGCTGGCTTTCATACGAATAAAGATGGCAAGCAAGGCCATGACAAGCATGCCCACGGTCGCCCCGATTTGAAGATAGTACGGAGAGATTTGAGCCACATAAACGCCCTCTTTCTGGAATGATATGTAATCCGATGAATCGGATGAGATACATAAGACCTGATTTTTCAGTTCCTATTATAGCATAAATACGAGAACTCAATAGAACACATATATGAACGCATATATTGTAAAACCATAGGTGATGAGGATCATTTTTATTTGGAAAATATGTAGTATTGTTCCCGGTGAGAGAGCGTTTATACGAATTCGGGGAAATTAGCGGATGTGGAAGAACAAGCAAAGCACTGCTGTAGAAGGATAGATGGAGACTTGTAGTAGATGGATAAACGGAGAATGATATGCATGGGGAACGCGGATAAGATGTGTATGGACAGATGGGGGAGTGTAGAGTATTGATAAACGGAGATGCTGTGCGTGGGGAGTATAGGCAAGAGGTGTAGGACGGTCGGAGAAGTGTAAAGCGTAGATATACGGAGATGGCTGAGCCTGGGGAATGCGGATAAGATGTAGCGGGTTGGCTTGCTGCAAAAAGTACACACACACTGAGTATGCTGCTAAGCAGTCTCGGAGAGTGCTGGATAACGTTAAATAATGGTGGATTATGGAAGGGTGGAGGGGGAATAAATGAAAAAAAGAATCACAGTAGAAACGGACGAATAGTAAGGCACCCTTTGAGGGTGACCTATACTCATCACATGATATCCAGTCCCAAAGCGTTCAACCCCTGCGCACATCGCATACCCCTTGCAGGCTAACGATCACCAGAAGCCTTATTTATCCCATTTCCAGCTCATTTTAATCCTAACGATCAGGAGAAACCTTATTTTGTGAATTTCCGGGTTTTTTCACCGTTTCTAGCCCATTTTTGCGAAAATAGCGTCTCTGGTGATCGTTAGAATTTCAAAATGCTGTTTATCGAGTATATAAGCTCTCTGGTGATCGTTAGAATTCTGCTAGACGTATAAACGCCCAACATTAGTCGATCATTCTGGTCTGACCTGATCAGATCTAACTAATCCGACCGGGAGTACGTTAGTGATAACCACTTTTGTTATTAAGTAGGGAGCGTGTGCTGCGAACTTTACGTAGGGCGTGGCGAAAAGCTTGATTAATGTTAGTTTGATGGTTAGATGGTTTCGATTACTTGGTGTAGCTCGCTTAGACTGTATCCATCGTTCAGTTACTTACGTGTGTCCCAACCGTCCTGCTTTGCTCGGGTACTTAGGCATGTCTTGGCACGCTTACTTTTTGTCTAGACGGCCGAGCATCCACTCTTGGTTGGAAGCAAAGTGCGGACGCAGGGAGTTATATATGGTGCGCAAAGCTAAACTAATTATGTTTAGTTAGACGGGCTTCGATTGGCTGCAAAGCTTGGTCAGGTACCTTCTCTTGTTAGTTACCCGGGCTAGTCCCGAGTTGTTTACCTCCTGTAATTACGACCATGGAGACCATGGAATGTCCTAATAGAAAAGAAACGGCTCTGTTTATACGTCTGCTGAAAGATGGCGCAGACCGTGGAGAAAGGCGGACACGGTCAGACGCAGGCTATCGTCCGGACTGAAATTCAAGCCGAAGCCGTCCTGTGCCTCAATGGAGGCGAATCCGTGGCAGAGGCTCCGCAATCCCCGAACAGCGTGCAACGCTTGCGCTTCGGTGAGGGGATAGGGCTGCAAGGTATGCAGCAGCATGTTCAGCAGCGCTGTTTTGCATGCCTCGAGCTGAGGTTCATTCAGATCGGGCGCACGGTATGCGGCTTCGTAGAGCCCAGGGTGCTGGCGAACGAAGCCCAAGTAAGCGGCGGCGATGGCTTGAATTGCCTCGTCGCCAGTGCGGTCAGCCGCGGCTTCAGTAAGGGCGCGGCCGAGGTGTTGCACAGACATCAGCGCCAGTTCCTGGCGAAGCCCGGGGAGCCCGCTGATGTGGTTATAGAGCGACGGCGAGCGCACATCCAGCCGCTTCGCCAGAGCGGCCAGGGTCAGCGCCTCAAAGCCGTCGCTGTCCAGGATCTGGGCCGCGGCGCTGAGCAGTGCGCCGCGATCCAGACCTTGCCGGGGGCTCATCGCTGTCCCCCGGCTAATTGCAGTCGCTGCTGAGCATCAGCGACTGCCGCGCGCATGGCCGCCGCGGGCTGGCGCAGCATCCGTCCGTGGCCAACGGCCAGCACGGACGGTTCCAGCTCCGCCAGGCGCTTCGCGCTGGCTAGTGCCGCTTCGCGATTCCACGTGGCCAGCGCAGGGAACGGGAAGAGCGGGCGCACGCGGCCGGAGACGGCGAGGCCCCCGCGAACCTGATACGCATCGCCGACAATTAGCAGTCGGCTGCGTGTATCCATGAAGGCCATATGCCCTGGCGTATGGCCTGGAGAAGCAATGGCGACCAGCGAGCCGATCTGGTCGCCATCTTCGAGCAGCCGATCCGGCTTCGTGCGGACGGCTTTGGGAACACTGCCGCGTATCGGGGTCTGCGGCTCGTGCGGCAACAGGGAAGTGTCACCGGTTAACAGCTGGGCATCCCGACGGGAGATGCACACCTCGGCATCGGGGAGTGCAGCCTTAAGACCATCGAGCGCGCCAATATGATCCGCATGGGCGTGAGTCAGGATGATGGTGTTAATGGGTTTCCCTAGTGAAGCGGCTGTCGCCAGAATACCTTTGAGGCTGAATGGCATCCCGGCATCAATCAGGGTGAGGCTCTCTTCTTCTTCAACCAGATAGACATTTACAGGGAAGAGACGGGGGAGAAATGTGACTTGGTGGACATCGAATTCACGGACAATACGCATCAGAAAACCTCCAGAAAACTAATGATGTTAGTAATATAACTAATGACATTAGTTTTGGCAATAGTGTTTCTGAAAATAGCCTGACAGCCCCTAATTAGAATAAAATAAAACTTTACAAAAAAAGCGTTTTCAAAATGAAGATTACCGATTATAATAATCACGTAAGCCCTTTCATATGTCTATCTTATTGGAGCCCTTCGCGAAGCGAAAGGCTCACTTTTTTATGTAGATAACCTTCCCGAGCGGGGGATATCAGGTGTGATTTCAACGAATCATGGATACGGTGTAATTATTGATATAACAGGTAATTTCGTACTCCAACGACGTTCAGGAGCAAATGTTGACAAACATAACTGTTATTCATATAATGACAGTTATACTTACCTTGGATTGAAGTTCATCGGCGCAATATGCCGGGAAGGGAGTAAGTGATGAACAGCGAATTCACCATTGCGGTGCATTGCCTTGTTTTTCTATCCATGAGAAGCGAGTGTATGGCTAACAGTGAAGACCTGTCCCAGAGTGTGGGTACACACCCGGCCAGAGTCCGCAAGGTATTGAGTGTTCTGCGTAAACATGGTTACCTGACGACAAAGGAAGGTGCTCATGGCGGTTACTTGCTTAGCCGTCCGAGTGAAGAGATTAAGCTAGGGGAAGTCTACAGACTTGTCGCCGGAGGTTCGCTGGGACCAAGCTGGTGTTCAGGTGAATCGGGTTCACCGTGTAAAGTATCCTCTAATATGCAGGAGGTCATGGGTGCTATATATGGTGGAGGGGAAGAGGCACTGAGTGCTTATTTCGATCGCATATCCATCCTTGATGTGAGGCAAAGTATTGAGCGTGGAGAAGGCCCGTTTCCGATGGAAGGTTTATCTGCCAGCGAGAAGTCCTGATGGGTACTGTGAAACGGAATGTCATGTGTTAATTGCACCATGATTTGGCTGAGTCAAGTATGGGGGAGAAGTGTAGAACAGGCGTGTGCTCCGGTGTAAAATGAATTGTAATTTGAGGTAATTCCGGGCATAACGTGAACACAGATGGGGAGCGTTCCTCTGCGCTGATGTTATTTTCGGAAGGCCTGTGCTTGGGGCGTATTGGCTTTCAACGCGTGCTTTGCGAACGTAAAAATATAATAATCCAAACAGAACTAAGGAGTGGAACACCACATGTCGGCTACTGAAAAAAATGAAACACTTCGCGTAATTAGCGAACGCCACGCAGTCAAAAAGTACGAAAAAGGGTTCGTATTGCCTGAGGCTGACCTGAACGCAATCTTGACCGCAGCTTCCGAAGCCCCGTCTTCCTGGAACCTGCAACACTGGAGATTCCTCGTGATTGAATCCGAAGCAGACAAAGCAAAATTGCTTCCGATCGCTTACGGTCAAACACAGGTGGTTGACAGCTCCGTTACGATTGCTGTTCTTGGTGATCTGGAAGCGAACCGCAATACATTCATCTACGATCAAGCTGTTGAAGCTGGTGCACTGCCTGCTGAAGTTCGTGACGCATTGGTGGGTCAGATTAACGGTGCTTACCAAAGCCCGCAAATCGCTCGTGATGAAGCGATCCGCAATGCTTCTTTTGCTTCCCAGAACATTATGCTGGCAGCACGTTCCCTGGGTTATGACACTTGCCCCATGGGCGGATACAACCCACAACAATTGATCGAAGCTTTCAACATCCCTGCACGCTTTGTACCAACATTGCTGATCACTGTAGGTAAAGCTGCTGAGCCAGCTCGTCCGTCAGGCCGATTCCCATTGTCCGAAGTAGTTGTAAAAGGTTCTTTCTAAGTCCACCTAAACGTGGATTATAAGCAATGATATTCTAAGCGAGTACGACCTTTTTATAGAAGGGGAGTGCTCGCTTTTTTGTTATTTTGACACTTTAGACTGTGCTATCACGGGATAATAAAAGGTCCAAACCCACACCAGACCACACTAAGACTGAATATTAAAAAACCCGCACCCTTCCTAGGGAAGGAAGGTGCGGGTTTTCGCGATGTTACACTTTTGCATAAGAAAAACTCTACTTCTCCGGTGTCTCCGGGATTTGCGGTGTCGTGAAGGCATTCATATGCTCAATTGCGTTGTACATCATCACCGCAGCATCAGCGCGAGTAATGGCTTGTTTCGGATTAAACTGTCCATTCGCATCCAATGTGCTGATTTTCAGCACTAGGGAACGCTGTACTGCACCTTGGTACTCTGGCGTGAGCTCTTTTTCGTCCGCAATGTCTACTGGCTGGATTTTGATCATAGGCAGACCGCCTTTAGCTTCAATGGCTTGCATGAGGAACAGGGTATACTGTTCACGGGTAAGCGGTTTGGACGGATCAATATTTTGCGGCAGCTTGACGCTGTTGTACTGTGCACGGATGAAAGCATCACTGTACCAGACGCCATCTTTTACAGCAGAGAAATAATCACTGGGCACAGGCATTTTGATAAAACGAATGGCATTCAGATTCAGATCCAGACCATCCACAATTAGTTGAACACCTTGTGCTGTATTCAGCTGTTCGGATGGCTTGAACAAGTTGTCACTAACCCCCTTGATTAGTCCATCCTGATGAAGAGATTCAATCTTGTCTGCGCCTGGAACGCCTTGAATATCCGTAAATTTAGACGGTGCAGCATGGAGTGGGCCTGCACTTAATGAGAGTGTAAGCAAAGCTCCTGCGGTGAGAGCAGCAATCCTGTTTTTCTTCATTTTCGGTGTCGCCTCGCTTTCCGGGAAGTTCATATCCCTTTGTTTTAAAGTGATTTGCCTCTATAGACGCCCCTTTTGTTCAAAAGGTTGCTTCAACCTATTTTTAATCCCGAAGTGACCGGGGGAGCTGCGGCTTCCAGCAGTAGGGATTCGAGGAACATGATTAATTATTGCCTGCGAAATCCGTCTGATTTACGTAACAGGGGCGGTTGATGTATGGGTCTCATTGTTTGTATTATGGTGAGAGCAGAGAGTGGAGTAAATGTTGCAAAATTTCGGTAAAAAACGGAAAAAACGTTTGACAGTCCTATAGACTGCCTTTATTATACGTATATAACTTACTAAACAGGTAGGAATAATAAAATTGACTGATGGTTTTGCGGAATTGGTCATGACAGACTCATGAATGCAAACATTAGAACAGCATAACGTTCTCACCGTATAGACGGAGGAACACCGCAGTGCATTTTACCGATAGAGCATACACGACCTTAGGGGGGCGGTATGACTTGATGAGGGGAAGAGTGCGCAGGGGGTTCCTCCGTCTTTTTGTTTTTTTTCGGGTGCGTAACGCTGTTCTGCCAACCTGTAGTTGATCATGCAAGTTTATATCGGGGGGAGTGTAAGATGATGAAAAAGAGAGTTCACAAAGGAATTCTGCTTGGGCTGGCACTGGTGTTAACAGGGGTGCTGGCGGCTTGCGGATCAGATCAAGGCGGATCGAATGCAGCAGATGCAGCAACAGGAACAGGGACAGATGGCAATAAGGAAGGAAGCAAAGCGATTGAACTGCTCAACGTCTCCTATGACCCGACACGAGAACTTTATGAGGAATATAACAAGGCATTTGCTGCGCATTGGCTGAAAGAGAAAGGCCAGGAAGTGACCATTAAACAATCTCACGGAGGTTCGGGGAAACAGAGCCGTTCCGTCATTGATGGACTGGATGCAGATGTGGTTACGCTGGCGCTTGGCTATGATATTGATGCGATTGAAGATAAAGGTCTGATTCATGCAGGCTGGCAGGATAAATACGAGCATAACAGCTCACCGTACACGTCCACGATTGTCTTTCTGGTGCGCAAAGGCAACCCAAAAGGCATCAAGGACTGGGATGATCTGATCAAAGGCGACACCCAGGTCATTACTCCGAATCCGAAGACATCGGGCGGCGCACGTTGGAACTATTTAGCGGCATGGGGTTACGCACTGAAACATAACAACAACGATGAAGAGAAGGCAAAGCAGTTCGTGGCAGAACTGTTCAAACATGCTCCTGTGCTCGACTCGGGTGCTCGTGGATCAACAACGACATTTGTGGAACGTGGCATTGGCGATGTACTGCTGGCTTGGGAGAATGAGGCATTCCTTTCCGTAAAAGAGTTAGGGCCGGACAAATTCGATATTGTTGTGCCCTCCATCAGCATTTTGGCAGAACCCCCTGTGGCGATCGTGGATAAAAATGTAGACAAAAAAGGCACTCGCGACGTGGCGGATGAATATCTCAAGTACCTATATAGCGAAGAAGGCCAGACGATTGCTGCCGAAAATTACTACCGTCCTACGCTGGATAGCGTGAAAGAGAAGTTCAAGGATCAGTTTCCGAAGCTGGAGCTGTTTACGTTAAAAGATGTCTTTGGTACTTGGCGGGATACCCAGGCCAAACATTTCAAAGATGGCGGCATCTTCGACCAGATCTACGTGCCGGGCAGTTAAGGACAAAAGGGCAACAGCATTTAAAAGTGAGCAAAAGAATCAATCAAGGCAAACCAATCAATCGAAGTACCCAAGCGAAGCAAAAAATCAAAGCAAAAAACCAAAGTAAACAAATTGGGCTGTACGGGGCCAACCAGCCTGACCGGCTGACGGCGGAGAGGATGAATAGGCATGAGTAAGGGAATCGCGATCCGGGGAAGGCGAACATTGCCGGGATTCGGATTAACGATGGGGTACAGCGTGTTATATCTGAGTCTGGTGGTAATGATTCCGCTGACGGCACTATTATTCAACTCCACCGGATTAACCTGGGCAACAATGGTGGAGGTGGCTACCAATCCAAGGGTGCTGGCTTCATTCCGGGTCAGTTTCCTGACAGCCGGTGCGGCGGCTTTAATCGACCTGTTTCTGGGTTTGCTCTTGGCCTGGGTGCTGGTTCGGTATGAATTTCCCGGTAAACGATTGTTCGATGCGGTCATTGATCTTCCTTTTGCACTGCCCACAGCCGTAGCCGGGGTAGCCCTGACCGCGATCTATGCCGGAAACGGATGGATCGGACAATTTGTCGAGCCGCTGGGCATCAAACTGGCATATTCTCAGGTAGGGATTACCCTGGCACTTATGTTTATCGGTATTCCGTTTGTCGTACGTACCGTACAGCCTGTACTGGAGGAGCTTGAGGCTGAGGTGGAAGAGGCCGCGGCAACGCTGGGTGCAGGGCGATGGAGGATATTCCGTGCCATTTTGTTGCCGGATCTGATCCCCCCGCTGCTGACGGGGTTTGCGTTAGCTTTTGCAAGGGGCATTGGTGAGTATGGTTCCGTGGTATTTATTTCAGGCAATATGCCGATGAAAACAGAAATCGCGCCGCTGCTCATTATGGCGAAGCTGGAGCAGTTTGATTATGCAGGAGCTACAGCCGTAGCTTTGCTGCTCTTATTGATCTCGTTTATCCTGCTGCTGATCATCAATTCCCTTCAACGCTGGAGTCGTAAGGCGGGAAGGGTGTGATTGCGGCGGAATGAAATGTCAAAAGATCAGTCGATAACTTCTCATTCTAACTTCACATTCTGTCCGTGCGGCTTGCCCATTCGTGGTGGCCCGGACGGAATTCACAGCCACTCTGTGGCGCACTCACCCAAACCGAAGGAGGTGTATCGATGGCGGGTTCTGTCCCTCTTAGTCCTGTTCCACCTGTAAAAACCGGCCGTAGAACGAATCGCGCGACTACAGAAGCGCCTTGGGTAAAATGGCTGCTGATCGGACTTGCGAGTCTCGTCCTGATCTGGCTGCTAATCCTGCCGCTGGTCATTGTGCTTATGGAAGCGTTGAAGCAAGGCTGGGGTGTTTACATCGCTGCGCTGACGGAACCGGATGCTTTGTCTGCACTGAAGCTGACTCTGCTCGTTGCCGGAATCACTGTTCCGCTGAATACGATTTTTGGCGTGGCGGCGGCCTGGGTTATCACCAAATTCCAATTCAAGGGTAAAGGTCTGCTAATTACCCTGATTGATCTTCCCTTTTCCATCTCGCCTGTGGTTGGCGGTTTGATCTTTGTCCTTGTGTTTGGTTCAAATGGATGGTTTGGCCCATGGCTGGCCGAGCATGATATCAAAATCATTTTTGCTCTTCCCGGGATTGTAATTGCTACCTTATTCATTACCTTTCCTTTTGTGGCGAGAGAGCTTATTCCGCTGATGGAGGATCAAGGCACCCGGGAAGAAGAAGCGGCTGTAACGCTGGGAGCCTCCGGGTGGCGCATCTTCTGGAGTGTGACATTGCCTAATATTAGATGGGGCCTCTTGTATGGTATCATCCTCTGTAATGCGCGTGCTATGGGGGAGTTTGGAGCCGTATCGGTTGTGTCTGGTCACATCCGTGGAGAAACGAACACCTTGCCGCTACACGTTGAAATTTTGTATAACGAATATCAGTTTTCGGCTTCTTTCGCGGTTGCTTCACTGTTGTTGATTCTGGCTTTGGCCACGTTGCTGATCAAAAGCTGGCTTGGGCATAAAGCCGTTTCAGAAAAGGCATAACGCGGATCAAGCGCACTCGCAAACAGCCCGGAAAAGCAGCTGTAAATTGGGATCAAAATATCAATTGACAGCTGCTGGAAGCCCTGATATTGTATAAACCAAGTATATAGGTTGGATAAGGATGAATTATAATTGAACTTATGTAATACAGGTGAGCACAGGAATACAACGGGTGGTAAACCCGAGAAGAGGAGGCGGCTCAAGTGGCTAAGCCGTTAAAAGTGGATGAGGTATGGTTGAACCGAATTGCCGGGCAGCTGGATGACATGGAGTTTGGTTCATTGCACATCGTGGTACATGAGGGGCAGATTGTGCAGATGGAGCGAACCGAGCGCAAGCGTTTTGAAAATACATCCTCAGGCAGCGCCTCCAAATCCGGCAATACGGCCAGAAGCAGCTCTGCCCGTTCCGTTCGTGGATCAAACGCGAGTGCCAAAGGATAGTTTAGTTCTATATCTGTGTTACATGGTTACTTCTAAAAATAAACAGGCTGTCCCTGTCGTCATGTTGACTTAGGGGCAGCCGTTTTTATTTGCGTCTGGGTACTAGCGGGAAAATGTTGTACCTTTGAAAAGCTGTAACTTTAAAGAGTGGAAATTTTGGCAATTGCCTTTAAACTTGTTATTTATCAGATGCCGAACCCGATCTGCGGGGAGGAGCAGGGGGAGCGGTATCTTCCTCAACAGGCTCATGTACTGGCATAGCTATATTGCTGGCACTGTCATCCGTTTCAGTGTGCCCGGCGTATGGACGTTCACTGCGGGAGCGTGATCCGGTTAACCCGAAGCCTGAGGCAAACAGAATAAGTTGCAGGGCGAGCGCATATGGAGCCGCGGCAAGTCCGATCAGGTGAAGCAGAGAGCACAGTGCAATCAGAAGTGAAAGCCATTTGACCAACGTGCCTGATGTGCCACGCTTTGGACTGGCCCAGAGCAAGTAACCATAGAGTATCGTAAGCATAAGGGAAATGGCTTGAATCCATGGCAAAAGGCTGTTCCAGGTATTTATAGACGTACCTGCAATCCGCTGTGTGTAGAAGAAGTTTCCGATCAAAATCGCAGTGGCTGCCAGTGCAACCGGTTCGGCGGCAGGTCTGAGGATTGTCCAGATCGCACGGCCCCAGTGCACCGAATTGTTACTCCGGCTGAGTTCGTCCGATAGTGCGGTGCATTCCCGCTCAAGTGCTTTATGCATCAAGGTAAGTCTGGCTGTATCTTCATTTTTGACACAGTCACGAATCTGATCTTGGAGCTGTGGGGAGAGACATGAGGCTGTTTTGCAGGCTTGCATTGCTTTTAACAGTTCGTGGTGCTCCTGATCGTTTGTTTCCTTTTTCCTTTGTTCCCAAATGGTAAGTCGTCCCAATAGACCTGTGCTTATGTATAATGTATCTCGTAACCTCTGCATGCGCCGTGCATGGCTGCGACGAATTTCTGTAGCCGACCACAGATAAACGGCCAGAAGCAAGGCAATCACACCCAGTAGTATATACGTAGCATCGGGATGTGACGACAGGTTATCCAACCAACGTTGAAACACAACTTTTCCTCCTTTACAACCAACTTGACGTATGTGGAACATGCTTTACGCAAGCTATCTCTCACTATTACACAGGAAGTGGATGAATTCAAGCAGGTAGAGGGATATCATTTCTAAACGGATTGTAAGCATAATTCTATCCATAAATAAAAATATTTTTGTTAGACTTCCTTTTTCCGACTTTATATTACAAATATCGACAAAATATGTGATTGATTTAATAGATTACAAAATATATTATTAAGTGTCCACAGAATTATTTGTATAAATGTGGAAGTAAAAGTCGAACTAGGAGGAATTTTGCTTGAGAAGTTTAAAGAAAGTATTTTTATTGTTATTAACACTTTCTGTTCTACTTGGGAACTTTGAAGCTTCAATTGGTTTTGCGGCTTCAGGAAGTGATGGTGGGGACACCTCGAATCCAGTATCTCCAAAACAACAGCAAGCCAGCGACATAACGAAAAATGTTGAGACAACGCTCGTTCCACCCGAAGAGAATGAAAGCGATCTAACAAATGAAGAAACATCACCTGCAGAGGAACAAGAAGGAGAAGAGGTTAAGCAAGAAGAACCATTGCCTGAAGAAAAACCTGTGCAAGTCAAGATTCCAAGAAATGATGTAGGCGATATTATAAACAATATTAGCAGTTTTGAAGACGTACATAAGAGTAACAGGCCACGAACCAAATTTTTGGTTCGTCTGAAAAAGGAATTCTCGGTTCAACTTCCTTCACCAATTGAAGGCGTTGGTCAGGATATGCTAAATCAGAAAAGCATGAGAACTCAAAGTATAGTACCGGAAGTACAGCCTAGCTTAGATCAGGATTTAGATAACAAGCTTGATCTGTATAATGTAAAAAGTTTAGAAAGTGTAAATGCCCTATCCATGGATTTAAATAGTGAAGAGGTTAATCTTCTCTTGTCTGATCCTAAGATAGAGTCGATTGAAGAAGACAAACCTATCGAAATTGCTGCCGATCAAGTCACAGAAGTAGAGGATAAATCGGTAAAAGAGAGCGCACAAACGATTCCGTGGGGAATTCATTCCACTGGCGCGTACATACTCCAGTCCAAAAAAGGAACGGGCGACCATGTTGTAAAGGTAGCTGTATTTGATACAGGAATTGCCGAACATCCGGATCTCAATATTGCCGGAGGTGTGAGTTTTGATGAGTCGTCAACCAGCTACACAGATGATAAAGGACATGGTACACATATAGCAGGTACAATTGCGGCAATCGACAATGGAATCGGCGTAGTGGGTGTCTCCCCGTCCACAGAAGTGTATGCAGTTAAAGTCATGGATGGTGCGGGGAATGGTTATACGAGTTCGGTCATTCAGGGTATAGAGTGGGCGATCAACAATAACATTAAGATCATCAATATGAGTTTTGTTGCATCGCAATACAGCGATGCGTTACATGAAGAGATTTTGCGAGCAAAAGAAGCAGGAATCATTATTGTAGCAGCAGCGGGTAATAGCGGCTTAGGAGAAGATACAATTAAGTACCCAGCCAAATACCCTGAAGTTGTTGCAGTTGGTGCAGTTGACTATTCCCATCACCGAGCAGATTTTTCGAGCACAGGTAATGAATTGGATCTGGTTGCACCTGGATTCGGAATTATTAGTACAACGATGGATGGTTCATACGGAGTTTCCTCAGGAACCTCAAATGCTGCGGCACATGTAACCGGGGCGGCAGCGCTGATATGGAGCCATAATCCTTCATTGTCTAGTGAAGAAGTTATTCAGAAAATGTATGACACGGCTACACCTCTGGAAGATGCCCATGAAACTGGCCGTGGACTTCTCAATGTGGCTAAGGCAGCAGGTGTTATTGAAGGTTCGATTGCACCGCTTTCAGAGGAAAACTTATCGGGTTTGAATACGGTGATTCCGGTTGAGCCTGAAGGAGAGATTTCTACAGCTTCATACGATCTGAAGAATAATGGAGCTACGATTGAACCTGGACAGTCCGTGACCGTATCGCTTAAATTGGAAGGCGATCAGACTGGCAGCAATCCACACCGACAAATCATTGTTGAGGTGACGGCAGCTTCTAATCCGAACAGTATCATTGCAACACAAACAATAACTAATCCAAGTTTGAATGTGGATATACCGTATACTTGGCGCACAACTTCTTCGACGCCAACAGGAACGTATTATATCAAGTATCGATATCCGAATGTGAGTTCCGGAAGATTCGATGACACATTTATCATTAATGTTGCACAACAAGGGCCTGGACAAGACACCTATGAACCTAACAATACAATTCTTACAGCCAAAAGTGTAAATCCGGGAAATAGTTATATTTCGTATATTTCATCAAGTAGTGATATCGATTATTACAAACTGACGTCCGATAAAGACGGAGAAATCTCCATTACGCTAGATATTCCTTCTTCTGTAGATTATGAGATGGATATCTATAATGAATCGGGAATTCAGGTCGGTGAATCTTCTAACGGAACGGGTATAGCTGAACGTATCGATTTTGAGGTCACAGCTACCAAGTCATATTACATTAAAATTACGGGGTTCAGTGGCCAATTTAGCACTTCGCCTTACACATTGACACTGAGTAATATCACCACCCAGGCCTATAAGGCACCTACAGGGCTTGAGGCAGTACCTAGTGCGACAAGTATTAAGCTATCCTGGGATAGTATGCCGAATGCTACATCATATGTCGTAAGACTGGACGGAAGAGAAGTTGAAACAGTTAATGCGAGTCCATACACTTTCAGTAGTCTTGAGCCGTTGAAGGCATATAAACTTGAAGTTGCCGCAGTTTATGCGGGAGGTAAAAGTTCTTTTTCATCCATTCAGTCATCAACAACGATTCCTGAACTATTTGTTTCAAGACCAGAAGATATTGATCAGCCTGCGGGCAGAGATCAACTATACAGTTTTACACCAGCGACAACAGGGGTATATCGTATCCGTACCAGTTCATACCAAGGATCGGGCCCTGAAGTTGACACTGAGTTGTCGATCTATTCCAGCCTTCAACTTACGAAGCAAATGGCTTCTAATGATGATGCCAATGACTCGGTATTTTCAGAGATTACCATTAGTCTTATTGGTGGACAAACCTATTATGTGAAAGTAAATGGGTTTGATACAACACCGTTACGAGCAAGGATAACAGCAGATGTTGTTAGTTCAAGTATTCCTTATATTTATCTGAACCAATCTCAGGATATCAATGAACAAGCAGGTAATAGCAATGTGTATGTGTTTGTTCCTGCAACCAACGGTAAATTTAGAATTGCTACAAGCAAATACAATGGTAATGCAAATTCCAAAATCAATGACACGGAATTAAATGTTTTCTCGGATGCAGATATGCTGACTCCGATTACGAATGGATACAATGATGACAAGGGAGACTCTGTATACTCGGAAGTCATTGTTAATCTCAGTGCGGGTACACCGTATTACATCCGAGTGAACGAAGCGAACAAAAGAAAGGTATTTGCCAGACTCCAGGTTACTGCTGCAGGGCAGACCGGATTCGACTCTCTGAAACTTGGTGAAGCAACAAGTCTGTCCAGACCGAGTGGTGAGGAAGCATACCTTCAGTTTACGCCGTCCACAACGGGCAAATATCGTTTCTTCACATCATATTATCCAGGCAGTAATGAAGTGAATGATACACATCTTGCATTATATAGTGATCCAGAAATGGAACGACTTCTGGATTCCAACGATGATGTGAAAGGATACAGGCCTTATGGAGATTTATTTTCCAAACTGGAAGTGAATCTGAATGCAGGCACTACCTATTACTTGGCTGTGAGCAGCTTTGGTTCTGCACAAGGATTACGTGCGCAACTTACTGTAGAGAGTATGGCACATAATACAAGAGAAACAGCACAGGTTGTTCCATTTGGTGAAGTGATCACCCAGGATCAATCGGGCAATGCGTTGTCCATCTCTTCTCTTTATGATGTAGATTACTACAAAATTGTATTGAGTAATCCTGAGCAATTAAGTATTGTATTGTCTGAAGGTGAAGGCATTCTGGAGGATGAGAGTGGCTTTACTCTGAGTATCTCCAATTCCGAGTCCATGCAAGTTGTGGATCTGTATGCTGGAACATACTACCTTAAGGTAACGTCTGGACAATTCAGAAACACGTTTAAGCCATATATCTATGATTTGTCTGTTGATATTAACAGAGTGGAGTACCAGAACTGGCTTGTAGAAGATGAAGAAGAAGAACTTGTAGCGATGATGCGCGCAATGGCTAAGACGAGTGCCAGAGCCAGAAATGATGAGTGGTTAGATGCAACTCCGGGAGCAAAAGATAACTCAGCTACGATATACTATCGTGTGAAAACCCCAAATCAAAAACTGTATTTTGAAGTTAGAACAAAAAGTGGTGCTCAACTTGTTTATGCCGCATTTAAAGAAGGTAATTTCAAAAAAGGTCAGGAAGTTCCAATCGTTTGGAATGGTCAAGTAGTGACATTTAACAAGGATAAGGTGTTATTTTCAAAATATGCAAAAATTAAGGGGAAAGATACGTATTGGGCCAAAAATGGGTCATATGATATCATTATACACAGGTACAATGATAAGGATCTAAGCCGTAAAGATACACAAATGGCAACGGTTGTTGTCAATAATGATCCTTTGCTCAAATTAAATAGCGTTCCTCTCCCTCCAAGGAAACACGCTGGTACTAAAAACCTTATTAAGGCTGGAGAAAAGGATAACTGTGATGAATGTGAAGTTTACTTCAATAGGTATGTATATAATCCAACAATCAGTCATAGAGACCTTCAGTATGTTACTTGGTTTTCAGCAGTTTATGGACCAACCGGACTTGAACAATTCTGGGCTGGTGCAGAAAAACTTGTGCTGTGTAGAAATCTTAAAGGATTAGAATTAGTGCATTGTACACTAGAAAAAATAGGAATGATTCCTATCTTAGGTGAGCCAATAGATGGGATTAATGGAGTTATCTATTTGATAGAGGGTAACACTGCTGAGGCTTTATGGTCTGCCGGATCAATGATCCCAATTGCGGGGAATGGAATAACAGGATTTAAGACTGTTAAGAAGATATATAAAAGTTCCCCATGTGGATGTATGCCGGAAGGAACTTTAATTCAGACTAAGAATGGTGAAGTTCCTATTGAAAATATTAAAATAGGAGATCTTGTTCTAGCCAAGGATACTGATAGAGGCATACAATCATACAAACCTGTAGAGAAACTGTTTGATACAATCTCGGATGAGATTTACATTCTGAAAATTGGAAAAACGAATGTTCGAACAACTGGAAACCATCCATTCTGGATAAAAAATCGTGGTTGGGTGCCCGCGGATGAATTATCTGTTGGCGATCAAGTTGAATTACAAGATGGTTCCTTGAAACCGATTAGTTCTATTGAAGTCAAATACGGAACTGTGAAAGTTTATAATTTCACAGTGAGTGACTTCCATACTTACTATGTTTCGGAAGCAGGAATCCTAACTCACAACCTTCAAGATGTATGTAATGTTGATAAATATATAAACCTAAAAACTAAAGTTAAGGATCCCATAGGTAGTAGCAATGGTGATAAACTAGCTAATGAGATTGAGAAAGCAACGGGTATGAAGAGACCTAAAGATTGGGATGCTCATCATATTGTTCCGGTTGGTTGTACCAAGGCGCCCTGTGTAAAGTTACAGGAGATATTCAAAGATTTAGGCATAGATTTGAATGCTTCTGCCAATGGAGTTTATTTACCTAAAGACAAAGGGAATGCAACTACAATTATTGATGGAACAACAATGGCGACCCACAACGGAGGGCATGCAACGAGCTATTATGAATTTGTGCTCGGTAGAATTGGACCAGTTAAAAATAACAAAAATAAAGTAGAAGAAGAGCTTCAATGGCTTCGTAAGGAACTCATGTCAGGGAGATTGAGAATAGGAAACCTTGGAAAAAATGGTGAATCTTATGTGCCTTAAGCCCTTGAATCACTCTATTGTTTATTGTAATTTATATTTTTAATGAATAGGATGTGACTCTTTGAAAGTATATGAATTGAGAAATGACGATAGTTGCATGGAAATAAATTATATTGATCGGAAACATGAACTGGGTTCAGATTTCAATGGTGATATTAAAGGTGAAATCTGGACTCCTACAAAAGTTAAAACAGTAAGTAAGAAAAAATATAATGATTTTCCCAGGTTATTCCCGGGGGTACCCATTATAAAAAAATATATAAAAGAAGTATTTGAACCTTACATTACCAACGATGTTGAATTCCTGCCATTATTTCATGATGATTTTGAACTATATGTATTAAATATCACCAATGTACTTGATTGTGTAGATTGGACTCGTTCTGATGTAAGAACGTATAGTGACGGAGAATGGGCAGATTTTAATAAATTGGTGTTTGATTTCTCCAAAATACCTGATGATACGTATATGTTCAAAATAAAAGAAACTGCTACTGTACAGGTTTTCGTTACGGACTTGTTCAAATCAGTTGTCGATGAACATAAATTTAAGGGCTTGAATTTCTCTGTGGTATACGACTCTGAATTTACCCAAGAGAAGGAAGAAGAACAACAGCGTTTATACGATGCTGCACTTGAAGAGATTGAACGCAACAAAGGACAAGAATATTCCTATGAAGAAGCCCGTGAGCTAGTGGATCAGGGCGAAGCTATGGCGAGCGGTCCGTGGAAGATGCAATTGAACAAGCATGGCCAATTCGTGCAGGGTGAGCTGATGAAAGATTTGTCTTATCAATGGATGATCCCAGCATATATTCCACCAATGTTACTGTTACAGTCCTGGCATAAAGTTAAGAAATTAGAAATTTAATTTGTTTTGGAGGATGAACATGAGAGGCTTGAGACGTAATATTGCTGTAATAACAGCAATGGCATTAATTATATCCTTGCTCTCTCCCTTTTTGGGGGGAGTAAGCACTGTATTCGCGGCAGATGTTCCAGGAGCACCGATCACAACACATGTGATCAAGGGAAATAAGAGCAACAGTGGCATTTATTATGGTGTAGTAGAGATGGAGTTGGTTGCTCAAAATACAGGTTCGGGTGTTTCTCTAACAAGATATAGTTTAAATGATGGTGCTTCTTGGTCTACGTATACACAACCTGTTGTGTTTTCGGATAAGAAAGTTTATAACATCGTTTATCAATCAATTAGTAACAATAATCGAACAGAAACGCCCAAAGAATTAAGGTTCACCATTAAGAAAGATACAAATCCGCCTGAGACTTCAGTACAAGTCACGGGGACGCAAGGACAGAACTCCTATTACATAAGTCCGGTTACACTAACCCTTCAGAGTACAGACACACAATCTTCCGTTGATTACACGGAATATAGCTTGGATGGCGGGATGACTTGGTTAAGATACACCTCTCCAATTCCAGCTACCGAAGAGCAGAGTACGATATATTATCGTTCACGTGATCTGGATGGCAATGTAGAGAAAATGAAAAAAAGTAAGATTAGTATTGATACAACTGCACCGACTCCTCCCTTATTTAATTACAAACCCGATGAGTGGAGTAATACTACGTTCCTCGTTACTATGTATCATGGTACCGATGAACAAAGTGGAATTATGAAATCTCAGTATCGGCTGGATCAAGGAGGGGCTTGGACCGATTACACCGTTCCTTTTAATGTGAGTGGTGATAAATTCAGAACAGTCTACGTTCGGTCTGTTGATAATGCAGGTAACATAAGTGAATTAGATGAATTTACATTGCAATTTGATAAGACACCACCATCTGTACCTAAAATTTATTTGCAATATGAGGAATGGAAAAATCACGATATCTATGTGGAACTTGATGAAGGCACCGATGAAGATAGTCAGGTGCAAGGGTATGAGTATCGAGTTGGCTCTAGTACAGAATGGATAGAATATATTAGTTCATTCCCGGTAGAGCAAGAGGGAAATACCAAAGTTTATGCTCGAACGGTGGATAAAGCGGGCAATGTAAGTGCCACAGTGGAGGCAAACGTAAAGATTGACCTTACGCCGCCATCACCTCCTGAAAAGCTTTATAAAGTAAGCCAACTCGGATCGAGTGCTGTCATTCGCTGGTCACCCGCGCAAGATGCGTTGTCGGGCATAAAAGGATATGAAATTTACAATGGTGACTCTCTTGTAGGTGAGACTACAGATACTAAATTTACAATTACCGATCTTACGCTGAACGAAATGCAATCCATTACTGTTATAGCGATAGATAAAGCTGAAAATTCTTCAGTAAAAAGCAAACCGCTTGTGTTCTTTACCAACAACTTGGCAATATCTGCTTATCGAGATCATACTTTTGCCTGGAATCAACAGGGACAAGTTTGGGGTTGGGGGCTTAACAGCAACTACCAGTTAGGGGACGGAACTACAACGAATCGTACAGGTGCTACGAGAATAACAACCCTGGATGGTTTCTCAATGATCTCAACGGGTTTCAAACAAAATATAGGATTGCGTTCAGATGGAACCGTATGGACGTGGGGGGCTAATGATTATACCAATCAACGTCTCGCGCTTACTCAAGTACCGGGTCTGGAGAAAGTAGTATCTATTTCTGCGGGTCTTCAACATTACATGGCACTTAAGGAAGATGGAACCGTATGGACCTGGGGAGATAATGGTTTGGGTCAACTCGGATCGGGTAGCAAGTTGCCATACAACAGCCTTGAACCTATTCAGGTTGCAGGTTTGCAAGGTGTTGTGGCTATCAACGGAAGTTACTACAACAGCATGGCATTAAAAGATGACGGAACCGTATGGATCTGGGGAAATGGAAATCGAGTAATCGGTTACCAATCTTCAACAAGTACCATTCACTACTCACCAATTCAGATCGCGGGATTATCTAATATTGTTCAAATTGATATGACCTATCTGCATGGACTGGCTCTCCGCGACGATGGAACTGTATGGAGCTGGGGCTTTAATGATTCGGGTCAGTTAGGTCTGGGAGATTATATCGACCATTCAACTCCAACACAAGTACCTAACTTGAATAACGTTAATAAAATTACAGCGGGATACTCGCATAGTATGGCCTTGACCAATAGTGGAGACATATGGTCATGGGGAAATAACTACTATGGAGAAGTAGGGGATGCCTCAGCTATTCAAAAGCGTCCAAATCCGGTAAAAGCTGCACATTTAAAAGGGGCTACAGATATCGAAGCTGGTGAGATGTACAGTTATGCTTTAAAGAAAAACGGTTCTGTTTGGTCATGGGGGAATAATACTTATGGTCAATTGGGGAATGGCACAACGACTTCACAACCTACACGTGTTCTGGTGAGCGGGTTCAGTTATCCGGTGGATAAAGATGCTCCATCTGCACCAGCGCAACTTAGAGTGGCGGGCAAGACTTCTGCAACAGCAGTGTTATATTGGGAAGAATCGGAAGATAATCATGCAGTGAAGGAATATCTGGTATATTCCGGGTCGACTCTATTCAGTACGTTACCTGTAGATGGTAAATCATTAGAGTCCATTGTTAATTACACTGCCAGTGGTCTAGCACCGGGTCAGACATATACATTCACAGTTAAAGCAAAAGATTATCAAGGTAATGTGTCAGAAGCTAGTAACAGTGTGACGGTGACTACCGAACAATCGTTTACGAAAGAGATGTCCGGAGGACAAGATCACACACTCGTATTAAAAACAGATGGCTCTGTTTGGGCCTGGGGATCTGATCAATCGGGACAAATAGGTTCTGATAAGGTCTATTCAACCAAAACGCCAACTCAGGTGTCCAACCTATCTTCAATCACAGCCATTACATCGGGTCCGGATTACAACTTAGCCCTTAAAAGTGATGGAACAGTCTGGGCATGGGGGAGTAACCAATCCGGGCAATTGGCTAATACCAATGCAAGAATGTCAGATGTACCTAAGAAAATCGAAGGCATAGACTCGGTTATAGCTATTGATGCAGGAACAACGCATGCTTTGGCATTAAAACGAGATGGAACGGTTTGGGCCTGGGGAAGTAATTTCTATGGGGAACTGGGAATAGGGAATAACACAAGCCAGTATGCTCCAACTAAAATTTCTTCATTAACGGGAGTTAAGTCTATTAGTGCGGGTGCGTTCTACAGTTTTGTAATCAAAACGGATGGAACGATCTGGTCATGGGGGGCTAACAGTAGAGGTCAGCTAGCTAACGGTACAGAGGTCAATAAGAATGTACCAACTAGAGTCACAACTCTATCTGGTGTGGAAAATATATCCTTAGGTTTCTATCATGGTCTTGCATTAAAACAGGATGGAACAGTCTGGGCCTGGGGATATAACAATAATGGTCAATTAGGCGACGGAACCAATACATCCCGGTCAACACCAGTTAGAATTAACAGCTTGTCTGGAATAAGTCAGATAGCAACAGGTAATTTCTACAGTTTGGCTAGAACCTCGAATGTAGTATATAGCTGGGGGCAAAATAGCTATGGAGAATTAGGTAACGGTGGACGATCGGGAAGCAATTCCCCGAATCAAGTCGTTTCTATTAATTCTGTACAGAACATAGCGGCCGGAGTTTTCCATGGTATGGCTCTCTCAAATAATAACTTATTGACATGGGGATATAATCAGGATGGACAGCTAGGTAACGGTACAACGACGAATTCATATGTTCCCGTTAGCGTTTTGGGAATGTCTACCGCCAAGATGAGTACGGCTTCCAAATCAGCTGCAGCATCCAAAACTCAATTTGTGAACAAAGAAATAATTAAACCAGAATTACCGACCGAAATAATTTTGACTGATTTTATAGCTCCTACGCCTCCCGAGAATGTAAAGATAACTCGAAATGGTGAAGAGTTTGAACTAGGGTGGTCTCCATCAAAAGATGATGTGGGTGTAAAAGAATATTGGATATATATAAACGATGAGTTGATATCAAAGACGGCTTCTCATACGAACGTAAAAGTTCAAGGTTTAACGGGTAGTTTCGTCAATATTACAATCAGAGCAGTCGATGAGGCGGGTAATATTTCGGTCTCTAGTGCTTCTGTAACACTTTAATCATTTGAATGTTCCGAAAGTCTCCCAGGCTGTTAAAGCTTGGGAGACTTTCGAGTATAATGGACAAAACAATACAACGATGAATGATGAACTCACATATCAAGTCAATAATTCTTCTGGAAGAGAGTCTAACATGGGAGGGGAGTAACAGATGGATGAGGTAAAGATTGAACATGCACCGCCGGCTGCGGTTGAATATTTGGCACTGCGGCAGATCGCGGGGCTTAGTCCGATGAGCCGGGAGGGGGCTGAGATTGGGCTGCCGCGCAGTTTATTTGCGGTATGTTTGCGAGAGGCAGATGTTCTGATCGGGATGGGGCGTGTCATTGGGGATGGCGGTTGTTTTTTTCAGGTGGTCGATATTGCAGTGCATCCTGATCTTCAGGGGAAGGGTTATGGGAAACTGATCATGATCGAAATTATGAATTATTTGCGTGAAGCTGTTCCTACGCGGGGGTTGGTTAGTTTACTGGCGGATGTCCCTGCGGATCGCTTATATGCTCAATTTGGGTTTGAATATACAAGTCCAAAATCGGAAGGCATGTGGTGGAGGCAAGAGGAATAAGGGATAAATAACTTCATGAAGCTAACTGCTTACATGGTACATCGGAACAATGGATGTAAACACCTCGAATACTGCAGAGGTCAACAAAATAGTTACCGCAAACCTTTGGAAATCAAAGGTTTTTTTGCTTTACAACCATATTTTTACATGTATAATGTAAAATAAATACAATTTACGATTTACAAATTACAGATTGCCAATCTCTGAACACAAATCAAACTAGTCATTACAATTTCTCCGCATGACCCTGCAAGATCCATACCCATCATTCAGAAGCAAGAATGGAGGAAATACATTGAACAAAAATCAGAAAATACAGTTCAATCAAATGGTGGAACGATCCGTAAAGCGGGCTGCCAAAAATCTTTCAGGCACCAAAGGTGTGGTTTCCGTCCGATTAAGTCAGGAAGAGATCGATGTGATTGATCAGTTGGTATTTCTGGAACTGGCCAAGAACCGCTCGGATGCTACAGCGATGTTAATTCGGGAAGGCATTCGCACACACCAGACCTTGTTGGGCGAGATTCGCGAGTATACAGCAGAGCTGGAACAAGTCAAAGCCAAAATGCAACGAAGAATACAAGAGTCGGGTCTGGTTGGCCGATTACAACAAGCGCATGATCGTGAAGAGATTCAGATTGGAGGCGGGGTGTATGAGCCAGAAGGAAACAAATAACACCAATCAAACTCGCGAAGACAGCTACCTTGCAGTATTACGAATACCTTCCTTTACAGTTTTACTGGTTGGGCGGCTGGTCTCGGGTGCGGGACAGATTTTATTTTCCATGGCGACGATGTGGTATATCTTGCAATTGACTGAATCTGCGCTTGCCGCTGCTTTGATACCCATGTTTCCATACTTAATCTATGCCTTCTTGGGCATCCCGCTGGCCACAATTAGTGACCGGCTGCCGAAGAAAAAATTACTGATCTGGACAGACATATGGCGAGCGGTTATTGCCTGTATCCTTGCGGTTTTATTTCTGACGGATGCCATGCTTCCGTGGCACATCTATGCAGCCAATTTGCTTATTGCGATTCTCGGTTTTATGTTCAATCCTGCAACGCAGACCGTGATTCCTGCGATTCTGCCCAAGCCGACAGAGCAACTCGCTCCAGCTAATGCACTTCTGAACTCTTCCTCCAAAACGATTGAGTTGTTAGGTTATGCCGTAGGAGGAATTCTAATTGCCTTCATCTCCGTACAGTCCATCCTGTTCATCTATGCCATCACATTTCTGCTGTCAGCACTCTCGATTGCTTTTATTCGTATCCCTATTACTAAAGTTGTCAAACAAAAAGGATTTTCAGGATTTGTCAAAGACAGTATGCAGGGCATCACCTTTTTATTTTCAAGTAAAATCTTGGCCTGCTGTATTATCTTTGGAGCCATTATCAATTTTGCGGGCGCACCGCTACACATCTTCACGCCGATTTTTGCCAATATGGTTCTTGAAGCCGGGCCCCAAGGTTATGGACTTCTCCAGTCAGCTTTTGCCGCGGGGAGTATAGTCGGTTCCTTGCTCAGTGGAAAATACGCCAAACGTCTGTCGCTCGCTCACTGGTTCCTGATCAGTTATCTGATCTCAGGTGCAAGCCTGCTGTTCATGCCGGTATTTCCTAACTTGTACACTGCTATTGCTTGTTCATTCCTGTTAATGCTGGGACTTGCACTTGTGAATGTGCCACTGATTACGTCCATTCTGTTATCCACTCCGGAAGAAAAAAGAGGGCGTGTCATGAACAGTATGGGTGTGCTGATGAGCGGTATCAGTAATCCTCTCGGGTTGTTATTGGGCGGATGGCTCATTGAAACGTATAATCCATCCTGGGTGTACATGGGTATCGGCATGTTTGTAGTATTCATGGGGATGGCAAGCCTGTTCGTCAGACCCTTTCGGGAAGATCGAGTCGGACATACCTCACGTAGTGCTACCGCAGTTTCGTCTGAAACATAATGTCAGATTAGCCCTTTTTATGCGAGAAAAATAAAGGTTATGACAGGTATTACAAGTATATATGGATTTGATAAATAATTTTTGTAAAAAAATTCAATTAAAAAGAAGGAATTTAAAATTTTATGTAGAATTTGGTTTATAAGAGGGGGAGACAAATGGGAGGTAATTTATCATGGAAAACAAGGAAATTTTATCTGTACAGGATTTGATGGCTCTGGAGGTTGAAGAGGATAACAACATGTTCGAGGAAACTAGCTTGTGTACAGTGTGCAGCTGGACAAGCTCAAGCACGATCGTTGTAGAGTCCTAATACTCTTCATCGTCTCGAACCACTGAATAATTCGAAAGATAAGTCTTTGATTTCGTATTACTAAACTAAAATAATTGTACCTCCCCCTCTTACTCTAATTCAAAAGGAGTGATTCTCATTGAAATCAGCAAGCCTGACTGAAAAGAAGGACGCCTTTGAGAACGCTTTGCAAAATATAATCCGGGATCTACCCGAATCCATCCAATGGTCGAATGACGGCCATTGGATTTGTTTTAAACCGGAGAAATTAACGCTACCCGCACAGGGCTGGAAAATTCATTTATCCGTCATACCTGTAGAGGGAGCCGAACTATTGCGCCGAATTACGCCGATTCTGACGAGATATGGTGTGATGTGGAAAGTAGTGAACAGTGGGCTGAAATTAATTGAAACATCCAATGGTTCTACGCCGCTACCTCAGACCGGGAAGTGTGTGACCATCTATGCACGCAGTGATGAACAGTTTATGCAGTTACTAGAGGAGATGTATGCATGCACGGATGACCTGAAAGGCCCGTCGATCCCTACGGATCGGGCTTACCGGGGGAGTTCATGTGTATTCTATCGCTATGGAGCTTTTGTTGACCGGTTCTATTATGATCTTTACTCTGGTGCAAAAGTATATGCCATCCAGAATCCGGAAGGCAGGCTGGAGGAAGACCGAAGAACACCTGGCAGATATAAGCCCGAATGGGTAGATGAGCCGGAAGATCTGGTGAGAATACAGACTGGGTGGAAGAATGATAATGATGCTACAGGTGATCCATCGAATGCCAGTAACAATGAATTTGCAATACGCCAGATCCGGGTGAAGCGGGTGCTCAAAAAGTCGGGTAAAGGTGGCGTATTTCTGGTCTCCACGTCTAGGAATGAGCAAGCAGTCATGAAAGAAGCAGTTCATCTCATGCGTGTCGATGGTGCTGGACGTTCTGCCCATGATTATCTGAATAACGAGTATCATGTACTGGATCTGATGAAGGATACCGGTTACACCCCACGGCCCATAGATCTGTTCAGCGCTGAACGGAATCGGTATCTCATTCTGGAGTATTTCGACAGTATCAGCTTGCGGGAGTATGTTCATCGCAAACATGTAGCTGCCGATTACAGTCCGGCAGAATTTTACCGAATCGGTGCAGATATTTTGGATATCGTACAGAAGTTTCACATTAAAGACATTGTTATCAATGACCTGACGCCGAACAATATTGTGGTGTTGGCGGATGGAAGTGTGCGGCTGATTGATCTGGAGCTAGCTTATGTAAGAGACAGCAAAAGTCAGGCAAAACCGTTAACAGGACATACACCCGGTTATGTACTTCGAGGCAGAGAGCATAGTCAGCGTTCTGAATTTTCGGATGACCTCTATGCTTTGGGAGCTGTTTATTATTATATGGCATCATCGATTGACCCTTATTTGAAGTACAGACAGTCTCATCTGTCTGCGGGACAAGCCTATTTGCACAATCTCAATGATCGTCAGCTTCGTGGGCTGGGAAGTCTGGGGATCGAGATTATGTCTGGACGATATAACGATTTATTCGAGATACGTGAACGGCTAATTAAAATGTGCGCAGAAGAGAAAGCCGATTCAACAGGGCGAGACCAGGTTTCGTGCATGAATGAGGCAGAGATGACAGCAGTAGCAGTGCTTCATCAATCCGAGCTTATGGCAAACCGATTGTATGATTCTCTTGATTTTAATAACCCTCATCGGCTGTATCCCGAGAATAGCATGAGCAAGATGTTTCACCCGGCTAATTTTAACTTTGGCTGGACAGGTATGGTATACGGTTTTCATCAACTGGGTCAGATCACGCAGAACAAACAATATCATCAGTACGCACGTAAGGTACTGGAGTGGATTTTAAATCATACACCTTATGTTCCTGACGAAACGCCAGTGAGCTTATATTTTGGTTATGGTGCGGTTCCTTGGGCACTGGCACAGACCGCAGATGCGCTGGGTGATGAATCGCTACTTCGCGTTGCCGAAAGTCTTGCCATGGAGATCACAAGGCATGACCCGGTTCAAACGAATATCAGTCATGGCGCAGCGGGTTTAGGGTTGATGCTGCTGGAGGTACACCATCTTGGAGGTTGTGCCGAACTTCTGACAAGAGCCGATGAACTCGGCAAAACTATTTTAGAGCAGGAAAAGCGAACGGAAGATGGGCTGAGTATGTGGGAAGTGAAGGACAAGTCGGACAAAAAAAGCCATCATTCATTTGGGTTTTCTCATGGTATTGCCGGGATCGGTTATTTCTTGCTTGCTTTAGCGAAGCTAACGGGGAAAGACGATTATTATTCGGCGGTGAAGCGTATTGTGCATACGCTGGAACGTACGGGTTACGAAGGGAAAAACGGTGTGAGATTATGGCCTGCGTCCCCCGAAAAGCCAGATGCTCTCTGGGTTCATTGGTGTAATGGTTCAGCGGGGATTGCACGATTTTTGCTGACTGCAGCCGAGGTTCTACAAGATCCGGTATGCTTCAGACTTGGCCAACAGGCCGCAGATGCGGTAGCCCAATCGACGATTTTCGCTTCTTTTGGTCAGTGTCATGGGATCGCTGGTAATGGAGACGTGCTGATCATGGCGAATCGGAGCTTCCCGGGCAGATATGAAGCCAAACTAAAAGAGTATACGCATAGCCTGTACGTGCTTCGAAGTGATGGACAGGCAGACTTGTGGATGTGGCCGCTGGAGGATATGGAATCCTACTCCCCAGACTACATGACGGGATATATGGGAATCTATGCTTTCCTGCTTCGTCGATTTTATCCTGCGGTTTCTTATGAGCCCATGGTGTATTCAGGCTTCGATCCGAACAGGGAGGTAACGGTGTACGATGTTAACATCCATATCTGATATCCTGCCGCAATGTCAGCATGAAGCCGGAAAGGGCGGGGATCGATACTATGCCAGTGAGCCTGGAAAAAGGGTAGAGCATTCTTCTGTTCTAGTTATTGATCAGGGGCATGGTCAGTATATGTTGGATCTATGGAGTGAAGCTCGATCGTTTACATATTGGGAGGAGCGAATCACATCCGTATTGGACACGTTGGCTGGTTCCTCCATCTATGTAACTGCACCCGCCTCATTCCCATGGGAAAGGCTTGGATATAAGGCCGATGTGCTTGCCCATCGATATCGGTTCTATGGTAATCTGGGGCACATCCCTGATCCGGTTATACCGGATCGGGCCGGGAACTGGCTATCCGCAGAGGGGCAGGAGGAAGCTATGGCCCATCTCCTTGAATCCAGTGATCCAACGTGTCCCGGAATACAAGCTGCCCGCCAAGCGGTGGATGATATATATGAGGGTATGTATGGAGTTCTATTGAATGGATCTGGACTTGTGGAGCTAGGAGGAATGCAGATCGGAGGCTGCCTGCTAAGTAATGAGTTTGGTAGCATACTCTTGTCACATATCTTCACCATACCTGCTGTACAACGCAAGGGCTGGGCCAGGTGGCTTGTTGCGCATAGTCTTCATCGGTGCGGTTCCAACCCGGAACAGCGGATTAAAGCTTCGCTCGATGCAAACAATCAAGGAAGCTATCGATTAATGAGTGCACTGCCGTTACAGCAGGTGCCTGAACTTATACACGTATGCCGGATCAGGAAGGAGAGGGAGCCCTCATGAAGCCTGTTTTGCTGGAAAGTACGGAATATCATGACCTGAGAAGTAAATGGTTTCGTGCGAGTCATGAACCAGGGCTATTTGTGGTTGAAGGACGTTCAGATGCCGTGAAACATGAACTCCAGAAGTTAAGTATGCATTGGCAGGAGAGAGCCATTCGGCTCCTGCTTGATGATGCACACAACACGCTGCCACTCATGTATCAGCTGAATCCGGTCAACCCTATCGATGATCTTGTGGCCTGCAAAAATGCATTGCTCCGTTTCCATAGAGCGGGCTGGGCTCCGGGGGCACGGAAATGGATTCTGCTTGAAATAGTCTCCGGTCTGCACCCTGCAGATCTTGGAGCCATTCATCATCTGCTGTATCGTCAAAAACTAAAAGACGTTAGTGTATTGTTATTTTTTCACCAATTCCCCGTGAGACTGAACCCTTCTAAAAATGTGCCAAAGTTGGCTATTTCTCTGGTGAGAGACACACCGGAACAGACCCGACATTTGTTAAATGAACAGCTGCGAATAGCTGGCAGGGACGATGAGGTGGAAGTGGAGTCAGGTCCAGGCAATTCCCCACATCAAGTTCAACGAAAAGCCCAACGCAAAGCGCTTGCTCTCTATAACAGGCTAGCCTGGATTTTGTTGTGCAAATCGGATAATCCGCGTCGGTATAAGGCTTGTTATCGTTTTTTTAATCAAAATTCCATATTTCAGCGATTATCGGCAGCGCAGCAGGCCATTCTATGGTTTGAACTGGGCCAGTTATTGACCAAAAACGGGGATGATTACGCCGCGGCAAGAGATTGTTATGCTCAAGCCCGGGTTGTTCTGGAGGACGAGAATTTAAGCGAGGTCTATCGCATTGGGAAGGAAGCCGCACTGGATAACGGGGAAGCATTAATTGAGATGCAAGAAGGCAACATCCCGCGTGCAATAGAACTGGAGAGGAGAGCCGGATTGCGAATTGGTGAGCTTCCTTCAGGTCCTGATCGGCATGTTTTTCAGATTCAAACGGCTCTAAACATTGCAGGACTGCAGGTTCGGGCGGGGCTTCTCATGGATGCTGAAACGACACTTATGACTGCTGAGAAGCTCTGTACGGGTGTATACTCGGGTTGGCTGGGGCATATACTCCAGCTAAAAATGACGGTATATCAGCAGCTTGGTGAGCAAGAGTTAGAATACAACATGTTGATGCAGGTGCTGCGGATGAAAACAGGTTCGATTCCTTCCAAATTGCTGAAACGTGCGGTTGAAATGGCTGGAATGCTGATCCAGCAAGGAGATGAGGAACGTGCAGCTGAAGTGTATCGTCTCTTGATTGCCGGACTGCCAGCAACCAGTCTGCAACAAATTCGTTTGATTCGGCAATCCTTAAGCGGTCTGGGAACGGAGAGTCCTGCGGCGGCGGCAATACAGCATCAGCTTACGCTCAAGCTGGAAATACAGCTGGATTCCTGGGAGCAATTCAAGTACTGGCATGAGAGGAGGGAGTCTGGTTGAGCGATCCATTCCTGAATCGAATGAGTGTGAACAGGGAACGGACAAGTATGGTTCTGAGTTATGATGACCAAACATGTGACTGGTGTGAGCTAAGTGATGCGGGAGATGTTCGGGGCATACGGCGTCTTTCTGATCATTGGACAGGACCCGGTCAGACCCTGCAGCATATTCAATTCATCAGTACAGATCAGATTGTGGTGATCACGCGACAGAAGACAAAGAGGTGGATTCATGTATTTAAAAAAGAACGGGAGAAGATCAGGCTAATTCATACGCTGTCTCTAAATTTACCGTTCCCCGTGATGCAGGTTGCTTGGCAAGAAGAAAAGTGGCAGCTGCTATTTGCGGTCAGGCATCGTTCGGGAACTGTGCAAATCGGGCTATACGATATTGACAAAGAAAAAGCCGAGTGGGTTACTCCAGAACTGGATAACCCGCAATTTGTATTCTGGTTGAAGTCTGAGCAAGAAATCGGTGTCAATGTGGGCGGAGTCGGCAGAGTGTACTTTTACGGAAAAGATACCGGGTCGTCTCGGGAAATTCCTTATCAGGAATATGCTCATCCTGTGATGGACAAACAGGGTAATTGGATTGCTGTGTGCATTCCGGTGGAACGTGGTTTTCAGCCTGGCTGGATCAGAGATCAGGAGGATATTATTCATGGATGTTCGGAACGCAGTGAGCTGTTCTCCGAGCTGATTCGTGTACAGCTGGATGCGGATCAACAGCTTGTCTTATGCGAGGGAGTAATTCACGGGAAATGGCAATACGTTCAGTACACGCTGGATGGGGAAAAGACGTTTGAGCTGAGCGATTACCAGGGCACGTTAACACAAGCAGTTTACAGCAGAGACAAGCGGAGTCTGATTGGTAAATTGGAGTCGGTTGCTAATGCTCCGGTGCCTGCGAGATGCGGGATATATAAGTCGTTTGGTGAAATCACTCCACTCTCGGTTGGGCATGGAGATACACTTGTGAGTGGGCTTATAAAACAACCGAAGGTAGAGTACAGGCACATTCGCTACGAGAACGAGTTCATTCCTTATATGGACATTCACTCAGAAGGCAAAGAACAGGCAGTGATTTATCTTCACGGTGGGCCTCATAATTGCCTTTTGGACAGTTACAGCCCGGTTATTGCAGGTTTATCCGAGGCTGGAGTAAGGGTGATTGGGCTGAATTATCCAGGTAGTTCAGGGTTTGGTTCTGAATATAAGCATCGTATCCAGGACGATTGGGGTGGCGTGGATGCGGATGTTATCCGTTTTATACGGGAGCATGTCTTGGGTTCATATTCAACAGTTTCACTGTACGGTGTCAGTTATGGAGCTTATTTGGCATTGTTAGCTGCAGGAAGAAACCCGGATCTGTGGAGCGCTGCAGTTGCTTGTGCACCGTTTACGGATCTAAGCGCATTATATGCGGGTGGCGGGGCGAAGCTAAGATCATTTTTGCAGGCCGAGATTGGTGAATTGTTAAAAGATGAATCTGCTCTGCAGAATAGAAGTCCGTTAACCTATGCGTCTGCACTGTGTAAGGTGGATCTACAGCTCATTCACGGCCGGAACGATCAGCTCTGTCCGGTAGAGCAGACGGAGCGCCTGTACCAGGAAATACGGAACTGTAAGGAACCTGTAGAGGATGAAGCTCAACTTGAGCTTCATATTATTGATGATCTGCAGCATGAGGTTTATGCGGAGCGAATCTGGGCAGCAAAGGCAGTTCATTTTCTAACCGGAAAGATAGATAAACAAGGGAATTGTTGAAGCCGCCCGTGCGGCTTTTTTGCGATTCGAGTTTACAAGTATGTTTATCCGGTTTAAGATGGCGTGAGCCGTTTAAGGTATATAACAACAGGATTAAGTATTAAAATAACGGTAAGCTGACAAGATGACATCGATAGAAAAGAGGGATTCAGATATGAAAGTAACGATTTTTGGAGCAACCGGAGCGATTGGCAAGACGATTCTATGGGAATTGATGGATCGAGGGCATGAAGTGACCGCAGTCGTGCGTGATCCGTCCAAGGTGGAGATGGTGCATGAGCGTTTGCGTGTGGAGCAGGGGGATGTGCTTAACCCGGATCAGGTTGCCGATTTTGCAGCAGGACAAGAAGCGGTTGTAAGTGCATACGGGCCGAAGTTTGGTGAGCAAGAAGAGCTGCTGGAAGTGACACGTTCACTGATTGAGGGCGTGCGTCGTGCAAATGCCGGGCGTCTGCTTGTTGTTGGCGGAGCAGGAAGTCTGATGACAGATTCAGGAGAAATGTTGATGAATACGCCGGGATTCCCGGAGGAAATCAAACCTCTTGCACAAGCTCATGCGGATGCTTATGGGCTTCTTGAAGAATCGAATATTCACTGGACGTATATGAGTCCGGCAGCAACGATCACTACAGGGCAGAGAACTGGTCAATTCCGGATTGGCATGAATCGTGTCATTACCGATGATCTGGGCGAAAGTAGCATTTCTGTAGGTGATTTTGCCGCAGCTTTGGTGGATGAACTGGATGATCCGCAATTTGTTCAAGCGCGGTTTACGGTGGGATATTAAATATAAAATGCACTAGGGTTACAAGACACGCCCTAATATAGAACACAAAGAGGGAGCCCCAAGCAAGTGATGGTGGGCTCCCTCTTTGTGCCTAGATGTAAATTCATGTTGAATTCATATTGGACAGTCCTCCACCTGCCTTACAGACGGAAGCGCTGAAGTTCCTGATGCATCTCCGCGCTGATATCACGAAGTGACTTGACCTTAATACTCGCTTCGGAGAAAGAACGTTGCTGTTCTGCGGTAGAAGCGGTGATCTCTTCACTGCTGGCGGCCGACTGCTCGGTGATCGCGCTGATGTTCTCAATCGCCTGCTGCACCTGTGAACTTAGTTTGCTGGATTGTGTCATGTCGTCAGCAAGCTGCTGAATTCCTGAACTGATGCGCTCCACACTCTCGCGGATCGCCGAGAAGGATTGCTGCGTCTGACTGGTAGCTTGTTCCTGTTCGCCAAAGAGCTGCATGCTTTGCAGCACAGAGCTTTTTACTTTGTCCATGGAGGCTGTAATCTCGCCAACCGCTGCATAGATATGTTTGACCGATTGGGCTGACTGCTCGGCGAGTTTATTCACTTCCCCTGCTACAACAGCAAATCCGCGTCCGGCTTCCCCGGCACGTGCAGCTTCAATGGAAGCGTTCAGGGATAGCATGGTGGTCTGCTTGGCGATCTCGGATACATAACCTGTCATTGTAGTGATGCGAGCTGCATTTTCTTCCAGCTCCAGCACGGTCTGTTCGACTTCGGACATGGCGTGGCGGTTTACTTCGGCGAGTCGTAGCTGTTCTGCAATTGCCTTATTTCCCTCTTCCACCGTGATTAGAACATCACGTCCATCCGAAGCGGATTGGGCTGTAGCCTGAAGGTTACTGTCGAATGTAGACTGCATCTTGTCTACAACCATAACGGTTTCGCTGAGATCTTCTGCGATTTTTTGGCTGCCTACAGACAGCTCTTCTGTAGTACGGGACACCTGCTGCACGATGGCTTGTACCGTATCATTGCCGCGATCAATATCCTGCGCCATCTGATCGACGCGCTGTCCAGCTGTGTCGATCGACTGGATAATTCCGCGAATATTATTTGTCATTTGCCCGAAGGAACGACTCAGATCATCCAGTTCATCTTTCCCCCGAGGTTCCGGCAGCGTCTGGGTCAGGTCACCGCTGGCGATATGCCCGGCAGCATCCTTAATCACACGAATTCGCTTGGCGATCTGGCGTGATGTGTACATATTAAAGAGCATGACGGCGATGAACAAAAGGGCCGCCCCGCCAAGAGCAATCTGCCATGTCTTTTGGATGTCGCTTTCCAAGTTTAACGTATATTGCGTGTATCGCTCCCGCGTTATCTCATTCAGCGAGTAGATGTCATTCTGTATACCTCGAACCCGGGCGCTGTAACGTTTGGCTTCCGCACTGTCCATGCTGCTCATTGCCTCAGTAGCACCCTGATCTAGCGCTTGCAGCTTTGTTTGAACGGTTTGGATGAGCTGCATCTCCTGATCCGTTTCCAGCAATCCCTCTGTCAGTTCCTTCACCATAGCTTGGCCTTCTTTCAAGAGAAGCAGTACGGCTTCCTGGTTGCCGGCTGTCATGGAGAAAGAGTAGACATCCAGCGCCTGCTGGGTCTGAATCTGATTGGAGTTTAGTTCACTTACCTTAAGCATGGCAGGTACCAGGTTTTGATTTTTCGCATTCATGCTGAGCAGTTCCATAATGATATAAGCGACTAGCGCAAGGCATAGAAGCAGTGAGATTAGCGCATTAATAATAAGTTTTCCCTGTAATTTCATATGGCGTACCTCCTCAGATCGTGGATTATGGATTCACTGTAATTTTGATTTGACCCGAAGAAATCTTGGTTTTCAGATCATCGAAGGTTCGCTGTTGTTCTTCACTCAGTGTGATGTTATGTAATGCAGTCAAGCCTACAGCATTCTCGGCGAGTCCTTCTACGATTTCCTTTTTCGGGAAGGAATGTTTGTTCTCAATAAACGACTTCACGGCGTTGTAGATGGAGACATCTACATTTTTCAGCATAGATGTAAGAATCGCTTTTTCTGCCAAAAAGAATTGATCCGTATCGACGCCAATGGCGTATTTACCGAGTGCTTGAATCTCCGTCAGTGCACCCACACCGGTAAGGCCGGCAGCCACATAAATAACGTCGGCATCTTGCTCCTGGATCATTCTCTGAGCCAGCTGTTTTCCGAGATCGGCATTTCCAAAGTCGCCGGCATACACAATATCTACAGCAGCTTTCGGATTAACGGCAAGTACGCCCTGTTTGAAGCCTTGTTCAAAATTTTTGAGCACCGGAATTTCCATTCCGCCCAAGAAACCGACATGGTTCTCTTTGGAAGCCATGGCCGCAATTACACCTGCCAGATAGCTACCTTCCTCGGCACGGAATGAGATGGAAGCAATGTTGGGCAGGGCAGACTGACTATCAATTAACAGGAATTGCTGGTCCGGATATTTAGCGGCAACCTTCTCCATATCTGCCATCACGGTGTTGCTCAGTCCAATAATAAGATCGTATTTTTCTTTGGAAAACGCCTCAAATGCAGCTTCCGCAGTTAAATCTTTGCTTGGTTCGCGATAGTCAAAAACAATGCTTTTCTCGTCTCTGGCCTTGACCAGCCCGTTAAAAGCAGCATCATTGAACGAGCGGTCTCCCAGACCGACCTCTGTCAGCACAATTCCTACTCTGGTTTTTGTGTCCGTAGCTGCCGTTTTGGAGCCCGTTGAACAAGCTCCCAGTATCAGCAGTGTCAGGGCGATAACTACGGTAAGTCCCATACGGATATACATATTTTTCTTCATTGAAATGCCCTCATTTCTGTATGTTTTTATGTATCGATCTGGAAATATACTGGAAGATGGATGACCCCAATCATCTATGCAACGAGTTTTTCCCTTTATCTATATCGGCGAGAAATGTAGTTTGTTTATGACTCATATTGAAAATTTACAGAAATATAAATCTATTTCATGAATTATATATAGTTTTTACAATTATGTTGCATAATCAGGCTTATATGAACTTCTAAGCTGGCAATGAGCAGATCGTAAAAAACAAAAAAAGCGAAGCAGAAGCAAGTAATTCCACTTTGCTTTGCTCCACTTTGCTTATTCTTTTCATACGTTATCCATCTGCTACCAAGCAGCAATCGAGCCATCCGTTCGGCTTTCCGTTCCTCCGCATAACACACCTGTACCCGGGTTGCGCCAGATGATCTGTCCTCGTCCAAACTGAGATGAATCTAGCTCCGTTCGAATATCATGTCCTTTGCGGGCAAGCGCCTGGGCAATGTGAGTAGGGAAGCCTTGCTCGACCATTACCGTTTTATCTCTGATCCACTGCCAGCGCGGAGAATCAAGTGCAGCCTGTGGATTCAGATGATGATCAATCGTATTCATGACGACTTGCACATGACCCTGTGGTTGCATGAAACCACCCATCACCCCAAACGGGCCGACAGCCTCACTTCCATGTGTCAGAAATCCGGGGATAATCGTATGATATGTGCGTTTACCCGGTTCCAGTGCATTGGCATGCTGCGGATCAAGCGAGAAATTATGTCCCCGGTTCTGAAGTGCAATGCCTGTACCGGGCACAACCAGCCCTGAACCAAACCCCATGTAGTTACTCTGGATAAAAGAAACCATGTTACCTTCGCCATCCGCGGCAGCCAGATACACCGTTCCGCTTCCGCGCGGATCACCGGCCTCCGGTGCGCGTGCCGTGTCTCCAATCAGCTTGCGTCGTTCTGCGGCGTACGCTTCGGACAGCAGCTCTTTCACGGATACGCCCATCTTGCGTTCTTCCGTAATGTATTGCTCTCCATCGGCAAAAGCCAGCTTCATTGCTTCCAGCTGCCGGTGATAACTGAGGACGGACTCCTTCTCAGCCAAGTCGAATCCCTTCAGCAGATTAAGTGCGGAGAGGGCAATCAGCCCTTGCCCGTTCGGCGGAATCTCCCACACATCATAGCCACGATAAGATACGGAGATGGGATCAACCCATTCCGGCTGATAAGCCTTCAGGTCGTCACGTGTCAGGTAACCGCCGTGCTCGGCCATAAAAGCATGAATGCGTTCCGCCAGTTCTCCCTCGTAAAAGTCTCGCGCTTCGCTCTCGCCAATCCGGCGCAACGTGGCCGCATGGCCCGGCGAGCGCCACAGTGCCCCTGCCGCGGGTGCAAGCCCACCAGGGGCAAACGTCTCAAACCACGCACGCCCTGCTGCCGCATCGCCCTGGCGTGCATAGACCTCGGCTGCGCGTGCCCAGTGGCGGGCCAGCCCCGGCGCAAGCGGATAACCTTCCTCCGCATAGCGGATGGCCGGTTCCAGTACTTGCGCCAGCGTGAGCCGTCCGAATCGACGGCTCAGCTCCGCCCATCCCGCCGGTGCGCCAGGCACCGTCACCGGCACAACCCCCAGCTTCGGCATCTCCGTATAGCCTGCCGCTTGCAGCGCCTCAATCGAAATGCTCTGAGGCGCGGGGCCACTGGCATTCAGGCCATGCAGCTTGCCCTTCGTCCAGACGAGGGCAAAGGCATCGCCACCAATGCCATTGGAGGTCGGCTCCAGCACGGTGAGTGCTGCCGCTGTGGCGATGGCGGCATCGATCGCATTGCCGCCTTGTTTCAACACATCCAGACCAGCCTGCGCAGCAAGTGGCTGCGATGTGGCGACCATGCCTTGCTTGGCGTATACCGGCACACGAAACGAGGAATAAGGTTGGTAGAGGGGATCGAAGTTCATTTGTCAATCAGCTCCTTGTCGCGAGATGTCAGATTCCGTTGTTTAACCGGAGTGTAGCTTCTAACCCTTTTCGCAACCGGATAACCATTCTCCTGCCAAACCATCCAAATCCAACCTAACATCAAGGGGCAAGAACATAGAATATAAGCAAAGCCGTTTGAATGTACGCTTACTCAGACCAGTATCCCTTACGTCGTAACCATATCGCCGCCGTTGACATGGATGCATTCACCCGTGACATAGGAGGAATCACGTGATGCCAGATAGACATAGGCTGCTGCCAGTTCGTAAGGTTGACCTGCTCGCCCCATAGGTGTATCGGTGCCAAACACCTGCACATCTTCAGCCGAGAAACTGGCTGGAATAAGCGGAGTCCAGATGGGCCCCGGAGCCACGGCATTTACACGAATGCCTTTGTCAGCCAGGGATTGGGAGAGAACACGGGTGAGAGAGACAACAGCCCCTTTGGTCGAAGAATAATCGATTAGCCGCACGTCACCTTTGTAGGCCGTAATGGAGGCAGTGTTGATGATGGACGCTCCTTGGCACAGATGGGGAAGGGCAGCCTGGATCAGGAAGAAATACGAGAACACATTCGTTTGAAACGTATGATAGAGTTGCTCCTCGGTGATGTCGACAATACTCTGCTGTACATACTGCACGGCGTGGTTGTTGACCAGTACATCGATTTTCCCGAACGTTTCGATGGTCTTGCGAATGACCGCTTCGCAGTTTGGTTTTAGCCGCAGGTCTGTTTCGATGAGCAGACAGCGCTGACCCAGCTCCACGATCCGATCTCGTGTCCATTCCGCGTCGGTTCGTTCATATAGATAAGCGATGACAACGTCTGCACCTTCTTTGGCAAAAGCAATCGCCGCCGCTCGCCCGATGCCGCTATCGCCGCCCGTAATAATCGCAGCCTTGCCTTGGAGCTTGCAGCTGCCAATATAAGCAGGATCTTCACTGATCGGTTCGGGCACCATCAGCGATTCCAGACCGGGTTGCTGATCCTGATGCTGGGGCGGAAAAGCTAATTTTTGTGGTTTGCACACTGTTTTTTCACCATAAAATGGATAGACGGGATTCATGGTTTTGACAACCTCCTCGAACGTTTCTTGATAAAACTACCCTATGCGTTCGCCCAGAAGAAGGTGCAGTGAGACGAAGCAGAATGCTTGTTTTTCACACGGAATATATACCATAATAAGGATGTAGATCTTTAAATTTGATGGAGGTGTCAGGAGCCATATGAACATTCAGGGGATTAATCATTTGTGCTTTTCCGTATCGAATCTGGAGCGATCCATAACATTCTTTGAACAGGCTCTCGGTGCCCAAATTCAGGTGAAAGGACGTAAGCTGGCCTACTTCGAACTAGCTGGTCTTTGGATTGCTTTGAACCAGGAGGATGTCCTTCGGAATTATACGGAACGAACCTATACCCATATCGCGTTTACGGTAAAAGAAGAAGAGTTTGGCGCATCGGTGGAGCAGCTGCGAACCGCAGGTGCCGATATTATATCTGGAAGAGCGAGAGATGCGCGGGATGGAAAATCGGTTTATTTTACAGACCCGGACGGTCACTTATTTGAATTGCATACAGGTAGCTTGAAGCAGCGGTTGGACTATTATCGCGAGGATAAGCCGCATATGACCTTTTATTCATGAGGTAGCTACAAAATAAATGGAATTAAATCTCACATATCTATTGTGAAGAGGATGGAAGAAACGATAAACTGGACAAATAGCACCTTAATTTACCAATGTTAAATTCATGGGTTCAATCTTAAGGAGGTTTATTATGATTCAGTTTCCGAAACCGGATGTAGAGCAGTATTTCCAGACGTATCGTATTTCACATTTTGCCGTATCAGCGGATGAGAAGCGGCTGTATATGGACAGCAACCTGAATGGACAGCCCAATATTTGGGCGATGGACTTGCCTGGCGGTTATCCGTATCCGTTGACGTATTTGAACCAAAGCAGTCAATTTATCAAAGCCGATCCGCAGGGTCGTCATCTGCTTACCGCTTTTGATCAGGATGGTAACGAGAATTATCATCTCTATGCGTTGCCGCCGGAAGGAGGGGTTCCGCTTCCTGTTGTGCCAGCAGAGCCGAGTGACCGCTGTTATTATGCTCATTTATCGGAGGATGGAAAACGTTTGTACTACAACACCAGTTCGGGCAATCCGAATTATATGAATTCACGCCGGCGTGACCTGGAGACTGGAGAAGACGAGCTGTTGTATCAAGGGAAAGAGGTAACCAGCAGTCTGATCGCGGTGAGTCCGAACGAAAAAGCCTATGTTATCTCGAAAATGTACTCCAATACGTATCAGACAGCCCATCTGCACCGGAACGGAGAATCTCATGCCATAGTACCGGTTACGGAGCGGCAGAGTCAGGTGCCATTTGTTCTGTTTGCGGGGAATGACCGTTTGCTGCTGATTACCAATGATAATTCGGCGTATTCCTATGTGGCAGA
Organism: Paenibacillus sp. TSA_86.1; assembly: GCF_052691815.1. Taxonomy (NCBI): domain Bacteria; kingdom Bacillati; phylum Bacillota; class Bacilli; order Caryophanales; family Paenibacillaceae; genus Paenibacillus; species Paenibacillus sp. TSA_86.1. The sequence continues at coordinate 200,716 of NZ_JBQZGE010000007.1, forward strand.
GTACGTCATCGATACAGGAGAGTTTCGTGCGCTATGCCACATTGAAGGTGAGGATGTAGAAGAAATCCGCTGGCATGAAGCCTCTGAAACGTTATATATCTGGACCCTGACCGGGCCGGAGAATCACATGTATGTACTGGAAAAGGGTGCAAAAGAACCTCGCCGATTAGACATGCCTCTGGATACGATTGAACAGGTGAACGTGACCAAAGCGGGTAACGTGTACATTCTTGGACGCGGCGCTGTACAGCCCCATAACATCTATCGCCTTCTTGCGGGTAGTGAGTCTTGGGAGCCGTTAACAGCCAATCGGGTAACCGGTCTGAACCCGGATGATCTCGTATATCCAGATGTAGTACGCTACAATTCTAATGACGGACTGGAGATTGAAGCGCTGTTATTCAAAGCCAAGCCAGAGCAGGCCAACGGTTACAGCGTATTCTGGCCACATGGCGGGCCGCAGGCATCGGAAGCCAAGTTTTTCCGTCCCATGTTCCAGCTTTTGCTCGCGCAAGGGTACAATATCTTTGCTCCGAACTTCCGGGGCAGCACGGGATATGGTGCGGAATTCGTGAAAATGGTTGAGCGGGATTGGGGCGAAGGGCCGAGATTGGACTGTGTTGCAGGTATTGGGTGGTTATTTAATCAGGGAATTAGCTCGCCAGAGCGACTGTTTGTCGTAGGTGGGAGTTACGGAGGTTATATGACTCTGCTGCTTGCCGGTCGTCATCCGGAGCTGTTCCGTGCAGCAGTCGACATCTTTGGTCCATGTAATCTGTTTACCTTCCTGGAATCCGTACCGGAGGACTGGAAACCGATGATGGATAACTGGCTGGGTGATCCGGTGCGTGACCGTGAGCGCTTAACCAAAGATTCTCCAATCACCTATCTGGATCAGATGGTGAACCCGATGCTGGTCATTCAGGGAGCCAATGATCCAAGGGTGGTCAAGGCTGAATCCGACCAGATCGTAGCCGCACTGCAGGAAAAGGGTGTAGACGTGGAGTACATCGTATTGGATGATGAGGGCCACGGTTTCTCCAGAAAAACAAATGAAATTTTAGTTTACCGCAAAATGGTCGAGTTTCTGCAGAAACATCAGGAGACCCCTGTCGCACAGGTGTAATTCCAATAATGGGATCTCTATATAGCTCAGTGGATCATTCGTATGAGGATGACTAGAGGTAGTTCATACAGACATGGAGTCTACTATAGGGTAACAAAAGATAGCCAGTGATCCTTAGGATCACTGGCTATTATCGCTTCGAGTTGTCACATCAGGCTCTCGCTACTATTGATCCAGATCATCTGAACGTCACGGATTCCTTTAGCACCTGCAAGCCGCATGCTTGTCGTATGATCAGAACGTTCAGTCCAGTAAAGAGAGCACGCTCTCGATATATTCCTCAGCCCATGGTGCAAAAGGCAGATCGGCTTCCCAAGTCACCTGCCCGGTGGCTTTCGCTTCACCCCACCACAGAATACGCTGATACAACAGATGAATAAGAAGGCGCGAACGAAAATGTTCACATTTTTCCACATCGTCCACACAGACCTTTTCCCGGTAATGGCAAAGAAATCTCGTAGCCAGATCAGGCCGATCTTCCCGAAGGTATCTTCCAGTCATTTTAGTCAGATCAGCTGTGCCATCACCGAAGTAAGCGGTCGTAAAATCAAACATTCCACTGATTTTCCACGGTGATGCTGGCGAATCTCCTTTTTGGACAAGAAAATTCTCAACCTTGAAATCTCCCATGACAAATTCATGAACCGTCGATACTAAAAAGGCAGCTTCGGACTGCTTCAATTGCTCATCAACCCAGCGTACATCATCGTCAGTAATCACGGAGTACTTCTCCGCATCGTGTAACCAGTGGCGGATGCTTCCGTATAGCCAGTCCAGATATGAGCCGGCAAAAGGCATGATTTTATCTGCTACGGGATCGTATTCTCCGGCATCTGGAACTTTCCAGTGATGCAGTTCGGCTAACGTTTCAGCCAGTACATCAGCAATTTCTTCGTGATCTTGTGAAGTCAGAGTCGTTTGAAAAACAGGATCATATAAGTGGTTCCCAGGCAGCTTCGGCATGATTACATAACTCCATCCCAATAGCTGTGCGTCCTCCTGAATCCGATAGGGGACAGGTACAGGGATGGTTGTGCGCGTCGCCAGTTGTTCTACGAAAAACTGCTCTTCCTGAAACTGTCCGTTGTATAACGGATTGCCCTTCAGAATATACTCACCTTGCGTAGTTCGAATAAACAAGGTCTGCCCCATCACGCCTTCAGCTGTCCTCTCGAACTGGACTAACACTCCGAGATTGAAGTAATCCAGTGCCTTCTGCAGATTATGTTCCGTGACATGACCGAGACTATTGGAAGCAAAATAAATGCGAGTTGTCATAAAAGGGCTCCTTATCTTCTATTTAGTCCAATTCCGCTCTTGAAAAAAGGTCAAGAATAAGATCACGTTGCTCACAGGCCTGCTTGAATCCGAGAATAAAGGATATGAGAGCGTCTTTGTCATCTGTATAAGCACAGAATATATCGGCTTCCGGATCGAAACGAATAACCGAAGTTAGGTGTGGCATCTTTTCTTCAAGAAAGACAGATGCAAGGGAGGCCCAATCGTATCCGCCGCCTTCGAAACCTTCATCTGCACGTGAGTCAAAGACGTCTTGAAGATATGTACCTGCATTCAGAATCACTGAATATGAATCGTTCCCTGCATCAATGAACCTAAAAGGAGCAATGGCCTCTTGAGAGAATGTTGTCACGCTTTGGCTCTCTGTGAATACAGCAGTAATTGCTTGTTCTTCATCAAGCGTGTCAGAGTCTTCCTCGTCAAGCAAATCAAAATCCTCTTCATCCAGCAAACCCCGAATGAAAACTTCGAAATTCGGTGCCAGATAGGTAATTTCATAATCGCTCTCCTGATCCACATGAACGACGCAAGGTTCGCCGTCCGGTCCGCAGAAACGATAGTCTAGCATGACGACATCATGACCGGCAGACGGGCAATCACAGATGACAACCCCGAGGTCAGGGTATCCCCAATCTTCAATCATGAAGCGACTACCGAACTCCCCACCAAGGGAATACATCTTATCCCGTCCAATACCCAAGATGCTTGAAATGGCGATATGATTCTCTGCCCAACTTGTACCTTCTTGGGTCGGAAACGTTGTGCGCGCAGGAAAACCGCCATTTTGCGTTTTCATTAGCTGAATATAGGAAGCTGGCAGTTTGTAGCCAAGTTCCTGTTCAATGGATTGAATTAATTCCTCGTCAAAAGGAGCAGACACATGGTTATCTCGCGCATAATCGCTATACCGCCAGAATGTTGCAGGATCGTATGTGCCTGAAGCAACCTGAAGCTGGTTTAGTGTTCCGCTTTGCTCCCACTCTGCCTGCTCCGTCTCCCAGCGAATGCGATCCTGATCCATTTTAGCTGCTTTGGGGCGAATCCAGTCCAGATATTCCAGGGTAGACTCATCATCGGGCTCAAGTCGATTCGCTTCTTCAAAAGCTGCCTGTGCCAGCTTGTATTCAGCGACGTAACAGTAGGCATAACCTAACCGGAAGTGCCATAACGGGTCTAGTTGGCCTTGTTCCTTAACGTCGTGTAATAGTTTAATGGCTGTGCGATACTCTTCCAAATTGTTATATGCTCTTGCAAGCTGTCCGATCGTTTCGGCATCCTGCTCGGATTCGGGTAATGCCTCAATACGTTTAACGATGAGTGCATAGTCTTCCTGTTCATGCCAAGCATTAATCTGTTCCAGCAACTCTCTATCCATGATTAGACCTCATTTCATCGTGAAAGAATAGGAAACTCTACCCACTATTTTACAAGGTTTAGAGACAAAAAAACACTCCCGCCAGCTGGCAGCCGTGAAGCTTTTCCAGCAGGGAGAGTGTGTAATATTAGGTCGTTATTCTACAGATCGTCAAATCCGTTATCGTCGCCGACTTTGCCGTAGTTACGGGATTTGGCTTCGAAGAAGTCCGTTTTTGTTGCGTTCAGCGCTTCGTCGGAGAATGGTTTGATCCAAGGCATGCAGTTCACATCAACGCCTTCATACGCTTTTTCCATACCCATGAGACGCAGGCGTTTGTTCGCTGTGTATTTAATGTAGTCTGCCAGCTCGTTCAGGTCGATGCCACGAACGTTGCTGAGTGTGTAATGTGCCCAGTTGGTTTCAAGCTCAACTGCACGGTCAATCGTTTTGTACACGTAGTCCATGTTTTCCGGTGTGTTCAGTTCTGGGAAGTCTACCAGCAACTGTTTGAATACTTCTGCGAAGAAGTAGCAGTGTTGGTTTTCATCCCGCTGGATATACGAGATCATCTGGCTGGTTGCCATCATTTTCTGGTCACGAGCCAGGTTGTAGAAGAACGCAAACGTACTATAGAAGAAAATACCTTCGAGAATCAAGTCAGCAACCATCGCTTGGAAGAACGTCTGTGGAGATGGATTGTCCCGGAAGGTTTGGTAGATATCCGCGATGAAACGGTTGCGGTCCAGCAACACTGGATCATGTTTCCAATATTCAAAAATCTCTTTTTGCTCCTGATCGGATACGATGGAAGACAGTACATAGGAGTAGGATTGGTTATGCACGACTTCCTGTTGTCCAATAATGGCAGAGATCGCTTCAAGGGAAGAATCCGTAAAGTAACGTTTCACGTCACCAACAAACATCGTTTGCATGGAATCCAGTACAGCCAGCAGGGAGATGTTAATTTTAAACGTACGTTTCTCTTCTTCGTCCAGTTGTGCAAACTGGGAAGCATCTTTGGACATTGGAATCTCGTCAGCGATCCAGTGGTTGAGCAGTAATACTTTGTACAATTTGTACATATGAGGCATACGAATGTCGTTCCAGTTCAGGATACCCGAGCATTCACCTTCAATTATACGGGTTGATTGGTTAGGCGCTTCGGTATTAAAAATTTTCTGTACTTGCATCGTCCGTTCACTCCTTGAATGAATTTAAACTTTGAAATTGCGGTGGCAGAACAAGCTTGCACTGTTGTGGCATATATTGAACATCTTGCGATGCTATGGTCAGGTTTTGGGCAAAAAAGAACCAGGGCAGCGCTATTTTGCATTCAAAACAGGATGCCCCGGTGGTCATCATAGTCAGCGTGACAGGATGGAGGTGTCCATATCCTTCACGATGGTACATTTCTTATGTGAATCAGCTTGCGCAGGAATCACATTCCTCAATCGTTAATGCACGGCTTCGAACATAATAGGTCGATTTCATGCCGGCTCTCCAAGCGTGAAGATGAAGTTCCAGGAACTCCGTCGCTTTGATATCCGGACGAACATACAGGTTGAAGCTTTGACCCTGGTCAACGTGACGCTGACGGGCAGCCGCCATGTTGATGGAAGCATGCTGATCTACCATAAATGCCGTTTTGTAGTACCAGATCGTTTTTTCGGATAGATCCGGTGCCGGGTTGGCGATTTTGTATGTTGTTTTCTCTTCATAGGACAACAGCTCATAAAGTGGATCAATACTTGCTGTTGAACCCGCGATGATGGATGTGGAACCGTTTGGTGCGATAGCAAACATCCAGGCGTTACGTACGCCGTTTTGTTTGACTTGTGACTGCAGTTCTTTCCATTGCTCTGTGGTTACAAATTCGCCTACGCGCTCACCCGTTGTGTACTCGCGTTGATCGAAGTAATGGCCACTTTCCCAGTCGGAGCCTTTGAACTTCGGATAATGTCCTTTTTCCTTAGAAAGTTCCATGCTGGCTTGAACGAGCAGATAGTTAATTTTTTCATACAAATTATCATTATATGTGACAGCTTCCTCGGACTCCCAACGAATGCCTTCAAGAGCAAGCAGGTGATGCAGTCCGAAGGTTCCCAGGCCGACAGCGCGGTACTGACTGTTCGTGTATTGGGCTTGTAACACTTCAATATTATTGATGTCGATCACGTTATCCAGCATCCGAACCTGAATCGGAATCAAGCGCTCCAGTACGTTATGAGGTACTGCACGAGCCAAGTGGATCGAGTTCAGGTTGCAGACCACGAAGTCACCTGGCACTTTGGAGATCACGATGCGTGTTTGCCCATCCTTGGTCACCAGTTCTTCTTTTTCCACCACGGTAGCGGATTGGTTCTGCATGATTTCAGTACACAGGTTGGATGAGTACACCATGCCATGTGCGCGGTTAGGATTCGAACGGTTAACTGTATCACGGTAGAACATGTACGGCGTACCTGTTTCGAGTTGTGATTTCATGACACGTTTCATGATGTCGATCGCTTGTACCGTAATTCGGGACAACAGCGGATGATTCACAGCTTCTTCGTACTTCTCGCGGAATGCACCTTGGCCGATGGACTCATCGTAGAAATCTTCCAGTCCAAGTGCACGGCCGTTTTCATCTTTCCAGCCCATTACTTTTTTCGTTTCGTGTGGGCAGAACAGACTCCATTCACCACGGCTTGCAACACGCTCCATGAACAAGTCAGGCAGGCAGATACCATGGAAGACGTCATGCGCACGCATCCGCTCATCACCGTTGTTCAGCTTCAGATCAAGGAAGGCCAGGATGTCTTTGTGGAAAACGTCCAGGTAAACTGCAATCGCACCTTTACGCGTTCCGAGCTGATCCACGCTTACCGCTGTGTTGTTCAACTGGCGAATCCAAGGGATGACGCCTGAGCTTGTATTTTTGTGACCACGGATGTCTGAACCACGCGCTCTGACTTTACCGAGGTACACGCCGATGCCGCCGCCCATTTTGCTCAGACGAGCTACGTCCGTGTTGGAATCAAAGATCCCTTCCAGAGAGTCATCTACAGTGTCGATGAAGCAGCTGGAGAGTTGTCCCGCTACTTTCTTCCCTGCGTTGGACATTGTCGGCGTAGCTGCCGTCATGTACATGTTGCTCATCGCCCAGTAAGCTTCTTTCACCAGATCCATACGTTTGTCAGCAGGCTCCTGGTGCATCAGGTACATGGCAATGACCATGTAACGCTCCTGTGGCAATTCCATGACTTTTCCATCAAAATCATTGGCGAGGTAACGTTCTGCCAGCGTGAGCAAGCCGATGTAATCAAAGAGCAGATCGTTGCGGTAGTCAATGCATTCCGCAAGCTCGTCAATCTGTTCCTTGGTGTAACATTCCAGCAACTCTTCGCGATAGATCCCTTTTTTGACAAGGTCAACGATCAGCGGGTGGAATGCGCCGTAAGGCTCGTCCGGGTAGGACTTGTATCGGCGGTTCGTTGCCGCTTTTTTATAAAGGGAAGTAAGCAGGGATCTCGCTGCTGCAAATTTCCAGTTCGGCTCCTCTTTGGTTACCAGTTCCAGCGCGCTCATCATAAAAGCGTTACTGATCTCATCTCCCGTGACTTCGTCACGACGAAGCTTGCTGGTTACTCCGCGTACCAGACGTTCCTTGTCGAGCATGTCCAGCCCATCCAGGATACGGTCGGCATATACCGAGATACGCATCTCGTCAAAGGCAAGCTGGCGATTGTTCGGCTTGGTCACAACTTGTGGCATGAATATTCCTCGCTTTCACATGTTAAAAAGATAAATAATTAAAACAATTCTTTGTAAATAAGAATTGGATGTCTACAACGGTGAGTAAAATACGGATCGTGCGGACTACTGTGGTGGTATTCGGGTACGTTTTGGATGAAATCATACGACAAGGGGTGAACAGAACATGCCCATACAAAAAGCATTCCCCTTGCCTTTCGGCTGAAAATGCCCATTCATGTTCCGGCTTCTGACTGTTTTAACTGTACATGGCTCCGACAGAACAAGTTGCTGTATGTAAGCTTGTGTCCGATCCGTTCGTACCTGTGAGTGAGGATACCGGGCGCAGTCCAAACAGCCCCGTTAACCTCTATGCCAGCCCTGTCTTCGAGAAAGCGATTTACACCTACAGGGACGTGACTTTGGAGGTGATTTCGTCTTGCTTTTCGATAGATTCCAAGTATTGGCTATAAGAAGTGGGGTATCCCGTTTCACTATATTTTGTTGTTGTTATACTAAGATACCCCAACATATAGTGTTTGTAAACAGGGTGGAAACCATAAAACGTAATTCCGAGTATACCATCTAAGCCAAGAATCCGCAAAGGAAAAGGACTGGAAGATTTGAAGATTCTGCGAAAAAAAATTTGCGGGATTTGGAATGACGTCATCACGTCAGTTTGAATTGGAGCACTTTAAACTGGTAAAATAAAATGAGTCAAAACTCGACTAAAACTTGAGTGGCAACGGTGATATCGGTGCCCAGAGGAGGCAGGAGCGAAGTGGCCATTGCAGAAGTAACCGTTATTCCAATTGGAACAGGAACTACCAGTCTGAGCAGCTATGTAGCCGACATGCAAAAAATACTGGAAAGACAGCAAGGCATTACATATCAGTTAACTTCCATGAGCACCATTATTGAAGGCCCGCTGAATGAAGTTTTTACCGCCATCGCGGCTTTGCATGAAGCTCCGTTTCTGTCAGGAGCCCAGCGAGTCTCCACATCTGTGAAAATTGATGACCGGCGTGACAAACCGGATGCCTCCAGCATGCAGAAGTTGCAATCTGTACAAGATAAGTTGATTTCGCTGCACAACAGACCGAATTGAACACGATCACGCAGGAAATGAATGATTGCTCTAAGGCACCTAGGGTAGAGTGAATTCGATTCAAGCTGAGGATTTTAACAAAAAACGGCCTGAGGCCAGTTTTAGGCGGCAAGTCCCAACACGGGGCTTGCCGTTTTTGAGTTTTTTCACATAAGATTGCGTATCGTACGTGGTGGGGCTTCTTTATGACTCACCGACTGGAGGGATCGTGCTACATAGTACGAAAAATAGGCCAGCTTAATTATAATTAAGCTGGCCTATTTTTATCCATTTAGCATCTTAACTATTCAGCAATGATTAAAGAGGCACCAACTAGAGTAGAATTGGTGAATCCGCCGCTAACATTATCGAAGGAGTAGTTAGCAATAGGTACACCAATCACAGTAGCATAGTCTCCGTCAAGCAGGTCTCCCGTCGTGGTAGGGTACACTGCTGTAATATAATTTCCGTACTCATCCGCGAGTAGTAACACTGAAAAAGTTGATCCAAGTGAATTATCTTCTTCAACCTGAAGAACCTGTCCGCGTATTTGAACAAAATTTTCATAATAGTTGGCTAGATTTTTATTGAGATGCCGGGTGGTCACTTCGGATTTAACAAGTCCTTTTACTTTTTTACGAAGCTCAGCAGTATCAGCAGGAAAGAGATCGGTATGTTTTGCCAAGAAATTATAAGATACTTGCTCCAATACGGCTGATTCGGATGTGATAGATGATGTCAGGTCATTAAAGAAATCAGCAGCAGTTGCAGTGGAAGATGCATTTCCAGCGGATGCAGTTTGAGCTGTCTGGGAAAGCGTAGAAGTAATATTCAAGGAATTCAGAATATCACTGACTTCATCCGAACTATAAGTATCTTTGGCATAGGTTAACGTCAAGGTGTAGAGGTCTGTGTTTGTCGGAATCATGTACTGAGCTAGAATAACATTGGTGCCGGAGGAATGAGTATAACTCCCTTCCAGTACGCCAGCGTTAATTTCTTTATAAGGCTTGATACTAAAATTGGTCTTTTTGTAATCGGATATGCCGATAGATGCGCCATTCTGTACATAATAGTCTGCAGTATTATTAGCAAACTCCTCAGGGTTAACGGAACCTGAAGTGTTGGCTTCAATTGTTAGATTAATGTTATCTGCAAATTTCATTCCAGTGGACTGATCTGAGAACGCGGCCTTAACTGCTGCGTTCAACTGACTTGTATCTACGCTTTTCCACGACTCAGGATATGAAAACGAAAATCCTTCCCCGTTATATGTAGTATATTTAGTTTCTTTAGCTTCAGCTTTGACCGTTTCAGTAGCATTGGTTGCTTCTGATGTTGGGTTATCAGCTTTTTTAGCTGTTTCCGAATTGCCGCAAGCGCTAAGCAATACAGTTATTGCAAGAATCATAACGAGTTTCTTCATCTTTCTAATCCCCTAATGTGCTTCCCATCGGTTGGGTTTTTTTCTCAGGTCATCAGGTGAATTGCTACACTCTACATCTGTACGATCATACTTCTTTCAGGTAAAAGTTAGACATTTTTTGGTATTACAATTGCTTAAGGCCAGCTAGAGTACTCCTTTCCACATAAATATTAGAACCATAGCTGTTCTGAATAAAGGGATGGTATATATCCCAATATTGAGAACATATAGGTCATAAATCTAATAAATTATAACACTAAGCAGCCATTAAAGGTAAGCAATAGATAAAGAAGTAAGTATTTATAAGTTTAAGTAATACTTTTCATCCTGATTAAGGATGTAGTCTAAACCGGAAATCAGCCCATTTTAGAACTGCGCCCGGTCGGTTGTGTGTCTGGTGCATATAGTGAACTGTACCTCAAATCAAAGGAGGGTTTTACATGAGTGGAGTAGTTGGTGGATACGGCGGTGCATGGACATCGACTGGCGCGATTTTGGTTCTCTTTATCTTGCTGGTGATCATCTCTAAAGCATTCCTGATCTAATAAAAGGTTTGAATTGGTAATCTATATGGAAGGGAGGGGTTAAGATGGGTGAATTAGGAGGCGCAGGATACGGCGGCTGGACTTCAACTGGAGCGATCTTGGTGTTGTTCATTCTGCTCGTTATCATCACTAAATCGTTCTGGGTGTAATGTGACGAGCTCTGCCGGGTAACCGGCAGGGTTTTATGAAGTGGGACAAGCTGGTAAGAACGGGGATAAATCAGTGGTTAAACGCCTATTTTGAGATCTTGAGGGCCATAGCCCGGTCGCCGTATAGGGCAAATACATAGCTTAGAGTGTAGGCAAATGTTAAGGAGGAATGACGATGAGCGAAGTTAAGCCGAACTCACCGAACGGACAGGGGCAAGTTTACGGACAACAACAAGGAGGTCATGAACATATGTACGGATACCAATATCCAGGTCAAGAGATGTACAATTACGGCACAATGCCGTATGGTTACCAACCAAATCAACCACCGATGGTACAGGGAGCTCAACATGGATGTGCACCTGCCTGTGGTGGAGGCGTCTGGAGCTCCATGGGGACTATTCTCGTTTTATTCATTTTGCTGGTGATCATCTCCAAAACCATGTTCATTTAATTCCTCTGTTGAGAGGCCGCAGTCCAGGCGTGGATTGCACAATCGGGCGATCGGAGAGTCTGACTGGATTTATTGAACACGGGTACTTTCTTACTCACAAGATAATCTTTCTTAAAAGGATGACAAGGCGAACCGTTTACGGAATAACTCCGGCAATACGTCGGGGTTATCCTCTTTTTTAGGTAACCTAAAAAAGCCAACTATACTTCTAAGCTTGGTTAGTGACTATTAGTATATAGAACCGCATTTGTACATAACGATTTAAATCTGCAGAATAACAAGCACGAGCCAACGACAAGTAGCAAGCCCAGCATAAGCCACGCGAAAGGAACAGTAGCTCATATTTACGAGCGGTTTGCAGGATAGGGATTCCAGAAGACATTTATCACTGGTGGCGATGTTACTTGGCTATGGCATACGTTTTTAGAAGAGAAAGTAACACTCAGCTCGCCGCGCATATTTAACGATCCTGAGAAAGCTTATTTCATGTATTTTAAAGGTGTTGAAATTCTAACGATCAGCAGGAACGCTATTTCTCAATTTCTTCTGGAAATACAGGTGATTACAGCGAAAAAACAGTAAATAAGGCTTCTGGTGATCGTTAGAAATCGTACCGAGCAATAATCGGCAAAATAAGGTCTCTGGTGATCGTTAGGTTTTGGAGAAGGTTGGAGGACGGTTTTCTCGGATGGGGATGCTGTGCTGTCTGTTCAATTCGCGAGGAATTGTATTGATACGTAAAGGTGAGTAGGGGATATAACTGCATAAAAAGGGAACTTGGATACAAAAACGGCTTAGGGAGGGGGTAAAGAAAACAAATTGGATATAGAAAAGCACCCGGAACCCAATTCCGGGTGCTTGATGTATGTTTTCAATCTTCTCAAGAATAAGTGATATCCAAAACAACAAAAGCCCTACCTCTCTTTTGTCCTTGCGGCTCCGATGACCGCGCCAGTGTGAAATGGGAACATCTTGTAAACCCTGTCTACCGGGTTATTGTAATTCAGGTTCGTCAATCTCCATAGGTTCGTTGAGCTTATTCGCTGCGGTCGCAGCATGAAGAAAATATTCCGGGGTTAATATAGAAGACGGAAAATCATATGAGGTTGTTAATACAACTTTTATATCATACCACAGTCTGTAATTTATTGCAATAAAAAGGAAGGTTAGTCCATGAAAGAGGCAATTCGAGTAATAATTTAAAAAGCATGTTGCGTTCTTTAAAAGCAAGTCTGCACTTTAAAAAAAGACACAAACGAATTGCAGGCTTAAGTTTGCAATTCGTTTGTGTCTTTAGTGTTCTGCTAAGTGAATAATCGTGAGTGAGGCTCATATTTTGTTAAGCATATTTATGAAAATAATGAAGAAATATTGGAAAAATGATCAGAAAGAATGATGGTAACAACTTTTTTTGAAAAATGCTCGAAAGAAATAAAAAAAGTGTTCGGAAGAAATAAATAAAAAAAATGTTCGTAGGGGTAATCCTCTTCAAACGTTTCTGCGTAGGTTATAATATGAGGGAAGATACAGAAAGGGGCCCTCGGATGACTGAATCAGTAGAGGACAGCAGCTTAATGCAGCGGATTGCAGAACGTGACGCTTCTGCACTTGAACTGCTATATGACCGTTATGAACGGGCCGTTTATTCTTTTGCCTACCGAATTGTTAGTGATTCGATGACGGCGGAGGAGACCGTGCAGGAACTTTTCCTGCGAATCTGGAACAATGCGGAACGATTTGATGCCTCACAGGGGAAGCTGACCACATGGATGTTTGCGATTACGCGTAACATCGCAGTGGACATGCTGAGGCGGAGATCGAAGGGAGCAGCAGCCACTTCAGTTGAGCATGAGACACTGGCGGCGTATGCTGACGAATATACAAATACAGAAGAAGAGGTTCAGCGTAAATGGGAGGGCGCGCGCATCAAAGAGGCGTTGTCCCATTTGAACGGGGACCAGAAGCAAGTGATAGAATCGATATATTATGCAGGGTTAACGCAACAAGAGGTATCCAGCCGATTCGGGATTCCGCTGGGTACGGTGAAGAGCCGTGTCAGGCTTGCGATGCGGCAGCTCCAGAAGCTGCTGGCTGATGCTGAATTGCATCCGGACGCGGGAAGGGGGGCATACATCCATGATAGAACGACATGAGGAGTGGTCTGATCTGGCACCGATGTATGTGCTGGGCGGACTGGAAGCAGAGGAAGTGGCGGCATTCGAAGCACATATGTCAAATTGTGAAGCATGTCGTCAGGAGGTAAGGGAATTGCAGGAAGTAACGGGCTTCCTGCCACTGGCGGCGGAACCTGTAGCACCGCCGCAAGGCATGCGAGCACGTGTGCTGGGCAACGTGCTCGGCCAGGCGCAGGAGAGAACCGGCGTGGCGCCGGCGGTTGCTCCTGCGCAGCAGCCTGAAGCACCCGCATCCGCGGTGCTTCAGGAAGACCTTGCGCCGCAGCACGAACGTGCGGCGCAGCCCGGGCCTGGCCTGCCGCCAGCGGCGGTGCCTGCGGCCCGGGCCAAGGAGGCTGCCCATGCACAGCTGGGGCAGCCACAAGAGCGCGCGCGTGCGCGCGGTGGCCGCGCTTGGCGCGCAGCCAGTGCGGGCCTCGCGGCAGCGGCGCTGGTGCTCGGCGTGTACACAGCGCAGCTGCAGGGCCGCATCGACTCGCTGACGCAGCAAGCCGAAGGCGCGTCGGCCGCGCAGGAGCAGCTGGCCCAGGCGCAAGCGCAGAATGCACAGCTGCAAGAGCAGCTCGCCTCAGCTATGGCGCCAGCGCAAGGCATGAAAACGGGCGAGGCCGTCAAGCTGAGCCCGGCTACGCAGGATATTGTTGCACAGGGTCTTGCGACCATCGTGATCGACAGCAAAGGAACACATCTCGTGGTACAGGCCGAGAAGTTGCCTGCACTGGAAGGTAACCAGGCATTTCAGGTTTGGCTGATTAAGGGGGATACCCCTAAGAATGCCGGGACTTTCCTGAGTCAGGACGGTACCGGAGCAGTCTACTATACGCTGGATTCCGCGAACGATTATGACACTGTTGCGATTACGCTTGAACCGGATGCCCTGGGAGATCAACCACGTGGCACGATGATTTTGGCAGCGAAAATTAAAACGAGTTAAACATCAGAACGTCAAAAGAAGTCCTGATAAGTATGCAAAACGATAATAAAAGGCTGCTCCCTCGGGAGCAGCCTTTTAATATGCGATTCCCGAAGCAATCCTCGAAACGAATGATCCCCTCAGAGAATATTGCTGCCGGATGAGAGAGAAGTATTTTTCAGAGGGTTTTATTAATATTTTTGGTGGGAATAGCCGATAAACATAGAGGAGAAATCATCCTTATTATCCCTTTTTTATTAGGGCAGAACGGGTTAGACATAGAGAGCGAGGGATTAGATTGGAAGTATATCGTGCCTTTATCTTCCGTCTGCTACGCAATTATCTGATTGGTTCGTTATCAGCCATCTTTGTTGTGGGCACCGTGGTAATGGTTTCAACCTTGCAGATACCCAATATTCAATATGTTCGATTAATTATCATTGTACTCATTTCAATTCTGTTTATGCTGGTTGCAGAGTTGATCACCCTGTGGGCTCAATTGGGCCCAATACGGCAATTTTTCGCTGCGGAGCATCATGAAAAAGCTGAATTAAACCGGATGTATGAGAGGATTCACCGCTTTCCGGGACAGACCATATATCGCATTATTGGACCGCATATGTTGGGTTTTTCTCTGCCTGCTGCTGGACTCACCCTGTGGATGATCTCTACGGGCTGGCTGGAGATTCCCTATGGGTATGTCATTGTTGCGGCTGTGTGCGCGTCCTTGATTGCAATTATGCATGCTCTGATCGAATATTATCTTACGGTGAGGGCAGTAAGGCCGCTACTTCTCGAAGTTCGGCGCAGAGGAAAGGCAATGTATGGCATGGAGCCTTCATTAGGTGGACGCATTCTTGTATCCATACAACGGAAGTTTCAGACCAGTACTGCACTCATCGGTTTATTTCCTTTGTGTTTATTTTTTCTGGCTACCTATATCCGGCTCCAGTATATAGACCCACATTTTGCGAAAGAATATACACTCTGGGGTGTGATTATCGTTATTTTGGGCGCAGGATTCTCCATGGTGGGCAGCTGGCTTTTAATTCGGGATGTTCGTGATCCGGTAGCAGAACTGACACAAGAGATGAACCGGATTCAGGGAGGCGAGTTCGGCAGAAGAACCCCGGATCTGTATGCAGATGAATTTTCGCAATTAATTTCCGGGTTCAATATGATGATTAACCGGCTCGAAATGAGACAGGAGCGCAATCGGCAGTTGCTGCAAAGTTATTTTTCTCTGCTGGCGGCCGCACTGGATGCCCGGGATAAATACACGGCGGGTCACTCCATGCGCGTAGCGGAGTATTCCATTCTCATCGGCAGGCTGAGCGGCATGAACGATGAACAGGCCGACTTGTTGTACAAATCTGCGTTGCTTCATGATATCGGGAAAATTGGTATACCGGACGAGGTATTGCTTAAAGACGGCAAGCTCAGTGACGAGGAATTTGCAATTATTCGCACACATCCTGTGTTAGGCGAGAGCATTTTGCTTCAAATCGAACCTGTGGATGCCATGGCCGACTTTTTGCCTGGGGTGCGATCCCATCATGAGAGGTATGACGGAAAAGGATATCCTGATGGCATGGCAGGAGAGGAGATTCCGCTGTTCGGCCGCATTATTGCGGTAGCGGATGCTTTTGATGCGATGACGTCAGACCGACCGTACCGGAATGGAATGAGCGATGAGAGAGCGCTTATGATTCTGGAGGAAGGGAAGGGAACGCAATGGGACCCCTACTTTGCAGGTTTGTTTATTGACGAATGGAGACGGCAGACACAGTTGGGGAAAAAGCCCGAAGAGGGGGTTAGTTGATCCCCTCGGTCCATTTGGACTCTTTTCTACGACGTCGATAAAGAGCCAATCCGGTAACGATTGTGAAGATACATTCACCGAGAATAATTGCACCTATGGCGTCGTAAATGACATGTTGTTTAATGAGCAGTGTCGATATAATAATCAGGGACGCACCAGCAGCGACGGCCACCTTGATGGATTTTCGGATGTTTGCAACCGACAGAACGGCACGCATCACCAGGTAAGAGTGCAGAGCGTGAATACTGGGAAAACAGTTAAATGGACGATCCTGGCTGTAGAGCCATCCGATGACCCCTGAGCCCAGACCAGAGCCAGTTAATTCCGGCCGCGGAACCATGGTTTGAAAATTGAAGTAAATCAGGTAACAGATCCAAACACAGATGTTCATGGATAACAAGACCCGATAATACATAAGTCGATCCTTGGCACACAGATAGGCCAGCACACCGAATACAAACGGATACCATCCTAAATAAGGAATCGACATCGCGGGTATAAAAGGAATCATCCGGTCAACCGGCGAGTTCAGGACAACATAACCGCGCTCCGGACTGTTCAGAATATCATAGAAGAGTCCCATGACAGCCAGAGATAACATCAGACTTAACGACAGCCAGTAGGATTTGTATTTTAGAAGTTGCACTGCATGAATTCTCCTTTCATCATGCTCTGAGCAAACATGACCGTAGCGATAAATATTAAAAATTGAACAACAATATATTTTACTATGTCTCACACACAAATTGAATCCTCATTTTGTGTATTTTTTGCTTCTTTTTGACCATGTTTCCATGCCGATGTAGGCGTAGCATGATATGATGTAAAGATACGAACAAAATAAGCACTTGGGTTATAACGTCGAACAACAGGAGTGAGTTCATGCAATTTTCGAAAATGTTCGTACTTAATATGGGGATGCTTATTACGATCGCATATCTAGCGAGTGTGTTTTATAAATATATTGTAATACGTACCTCTTCCCGAGTGAAACAGGTCAGTTCAGTGCTTGTGCTTATTTTGGCAGGCTGGATCAGTACGGTGTTTGGATTCCAGCTGAATGATGAAGTCGTTTTTGATCTTCGTTATGTACCTCTAATTGTTGCTGTTCTGTCATACAGACAACCGTATAGTGTCATGATTATAGGTGTGGGGATTGGACTATCGAGGCTCACCTTTGGTATTTCCGATGCGACCGTTGCCGCGGTAATTAACATGTCTCTCCTGGGATTGCTCTGTGCGGGACTCAATATATGGATGCGACGCAGCAGCTACAGACTTATTGTCAAAGGAATCATCGTTACACTGATCGTGAATGTTGTAAATAGTGTGAACATCGCCTTCGTGGGTGTCATTCCTACGGCCTATTTCTTCTCACACATCATGCCTTATACGCTTCCTACCGGAATTGCCCTTAGTCTTATTTTTGCATTTATCTTACGGGATTTTCAGAATGAACAAAATCGGATTCTCTTGATCCAGAGCACGAATCGGCTCTTATCCGTGCAGAAGGAAGAGTTACAGAAAGCTCAGATTGTACTGGAGGAACGTGCCAAACAATTGACGATTGCCTCACAGTACAAGTCCGAATTCTTGGCGAATATGTCTCATGAGTTGCGTACACCGCTCAACAGTGTAATTAACTTTGCCCAGATGATTGGCGAGAATGCCGATACCATGGATCAGGATGAGATTGTGCGTTTTGCAGGCATGATTGATCAATCCGGACAAGAACTCCTCAGGCTAATCAACGATATTCTCGATCTGTCCAAAGTTGAAGCTGGGCGGCTGGATATTGTGCTTGAAGACATCAGCCTGAGTCAGTTGATCGAAGATGCCATGAAGCATTTTGGACTTGTTGCAGACAAGAAAGGAATTGAGCTTGTTCTTCAGAAGCAAAATGGATTGCCAGATACACTTTGGTCTGATCCGCAGCGTGTGCAACAAATTTTGCGAAACTTAATGTCCAATGCCATCAAATTTACTCCAAAAGGCAAGGTTACCCTGAATGTAAGCACTAAACAGACCAAACAGGCAGGCAATGTAAGCCATTGGCTCGTTTTTTCTGTACAGGATACGGGGATCGGCATTCCGAAGGACAAGCATCATTCGATATTTGAAGCTTTTCAGCAGGCAGACGGTTCAATTAGCCGAAAATTTGGAGGAACCGGACTGGGTCTTTCGATCAGCAGAGATTTGGCTAGATTGCTGGGTGGATCAATTAAACTTGAGAGTGCTGCGGGTGAGGGCAGCATCTTCCATCTGTGGCTTCCGCTTAACGTGAAAAAATGAGTTGACAACCTCTGTGCCGTGAGTAGAATTTGGGGTGACAACTAGCATCGACCGGCAAGCTTAACCCGGTCTAAGGAGTGTATCCCCATACAGAAGATGGTCAAGATGAACCCCTCTTCGTTGACAGGCAAGCCACGGCGCAAGGGTTCGACACAACGCACGAATTTATCAATTGCAACATGGGAGGGCGTACCGGCAATTATTTTGCAAACACTGCTGGGCGGTCCATTTCTAACCGGGTTTTTGCTGTACCTTGGGGCCGGGTCGAGACATATCGGCTTTGTGCTCGCGATTACCACATTTGTAAACATCGCGCAGATCGGCGCAGCATACTGGATGCAGCGTATTCGAAGCCGAAAACGGGCGCTTCTGCTGTTTGTCGGAGCTCATCGGATCTTATGGAGTGCAACGGGATTGATCCCGTTTATTTTCCCTAAGGAATGGTGGGTCAGTGTTTATATTGGCTTATATACAATCGCTTTCATATGTAATACGATCGGCGGTATGATCTGGACATCCCTGATAGGTGACATTGTACCTGCCAAGGTAAGAGGGCGTTATTTCGGGATACGAAATACGATTCTGAATGCACTTGGAAGCGTTTGTTTATTTGGCGGCGGTATTTTGCTGGATCGTTATCCGGGAGAGACCGGATTTCTAATTTTGTTCATTCCCGTATGGATCTGTGCAATTGCCAATACCGTCATTTATTTCTTTTATCCGGATCTTCCTTTTGAACGTTCCACAGAAAGAGCATTCTCACGGATGTTCATCAAACCGTTTCAGGATCGGGTTTTCCTGAAGGCGACCCTCTTTTTGGCGGTATGGTTACTGATCCAGACGTTAATTGTTCCACTCTATTCCTACGTGATGCTCGATTTGCTAAAGGTCAGTTATCAGATGGTCTCTCTGATCACGGTTGTGCAAACACTGGTGATGATGGGAGGATTCTATATTTGGGGCAACCTGAATGCCAGATACAGCAACAAAACGCTGTTGTTCTGGACACTGCCCGTCATCGCCTTGTCCTGCCTGTCGTGGGGATTAATGTCTTTTGCTCCGGTATTGGTTGCATTGTTCCTGTCCCACATTTTTCTTGGGATTGGCGTCGGCGGCTTTAACCAACTCGCGTTCAATTTTACAATTGGCGATACACCCAAAAGTGAAAGACCTATGTTTATAGCGGTGTATTCGGCTCTGACTGGCGTAACATCGTTTATTGGTCCATTGATTGGCGGCTGGTTATACGAGAAGATGGGAACGCTCTCGGAAGCGATGAACTGGATATCCATTTACGGATTCCAGGTTGGGGTTGGTGCAGTCATGCTGCTGCTTACGTTTACCTTGGGACGTCGAATACTTTTAAAATAGAAACAGAAAAGCTGATCATGATGCTCATCGATGGGATATTCAGCTACATTGAACAGATTGGGGGGATGGATGGATGAATCATCCTGAGCGCAAAGCGATGGTGATCGGGGCCACTGGACTCGTTGGCGGACTTCTCGTTCGCAGGCTGCTGGAGCACTCGGCGTACAGCGAAGTTCGCATTCTGGTCAGGCGCAGGCTTGATCTGGAACACCCTGAGCTGAAGCAACACGTTGTGGATTGGGAGCAGCTTGAGAGTCAGGGGCATTTGTTTGAAGGAATCGATGACCTGTACTGCTGTCTGGGTACAACGATCAAGAAAGCAGGCAGTCAGGAGAACTTCCGCGAAGTAGATTATCACTATCCTGTTCATACAGCGACGCTGGCTAAGCAGCATGGTGTGGAGCAGATGCTGGCGATTTCCTCTATGGGAGCGAATGCGGATTCGCGTGTGTTTTATAGTCGGACCAAGGGTGAGATGGAGGATGCACTTTCGAGTTTCGGGTTCCGTGCCTTGCACATTTTCCGTCCATCCCTTATTCTGGGGGATCGCGGCGAGAAACGTGCGGGTGAACAATTCGCTGCGCATGTCATGACCTTTCTGGATCGCTGGATGAAAGGCCGTTTAGATAAGTACCGGGCTATTCATGCATCAACAATCGCTCAAGCAATGATAAATGTTGCCATGGTTCAGACAAAGGGCAATCATGTCTATTCCAATGAAGTGATTCATGCGCTTGGGGTGCAGGACGCTTAAGACTTGCGGCGGGATGTATAAAGGATAAGAGTTTCTTGTCAGAACAGGAGCATGATATACTAGGTTTTAAAAATAAAAGCATTCTTGTCTCCATCTGGCGGCGGGGTAGCGAACACAAAGGAGTACCTGTCGAATGAAAAAAGCAATCTCGACCGAACAGGCGCCAGGCGCCATTGGTCCATACAGTCAGGCCGTAGATGCTGGTGATTTCATCTACACATCTGGTCAACTGGGCCTGAATCCGCAAACCGGTGAATTTGGTGCCGATGTACAGGAACAGACTCGTCTGTCCCTGAGTAATGTCAGAGCAATTCTGGAAGCAGCAGGCACAAGCATGGATAAAGTGGTGAAAACAACCGTATTCCTGAAGGACATGAATGACTTCGTTCCTGTAAATGAAGTGTATAGCAGCTTCTTTACACAGCCTTATCCTGCACGTAGTGCTGTAGAAGTTGCACGTTTGCCAAAGGATGCACTGGTGGAGATTGAAGTGATCGCGCTGAAATAGGATGATATTTCGGCTTCTCCCAGGATGAGCAATCGAATCCTGTTCTGCCTTCATTTACAGCAAAAAAGCCGATTAGGGTCAATTGACCTGAAATCGGCTTTTTGCTTACGGTTTGTTTTATAATGAACCAAGGTATTTAATCACGATCTTGATTGCGAGCAAGGAACAGCCACACAGCATAAACGGCCAGAACAATGGCAATGCCAATCCCTGTATAATAGATAGAAGTAATATCTTTTTGTTTGAGGGCAATAGCGATGTAAGCCCAAGTGAATACAAGCGGATACACACTGTCGCGATAACGGAAGCTGACAAGCACGGCCAGAATCATACCAACGATCAGCATAATGATGGTCCAAGCGGTTTCGCTAATGCCGAATCCATCCCATCCGATCTTATATAAATAAACGGCTGCATTAACAATAGTAGCTACGCTGACCCATCCCAGATAGATGCTAAATGGCAGTTTGACTAGCCAGATCTCGGCTGTGGTTGGCATGGTAATCAACCGTGTTTTGACATACAGCATAATCAGACTGAGCAGAAGTAATATGATAATTAGCAGGGCGAGTCCAGTATACAGGTTTTGAAAAGCAAAAATCCATGCCACGTTAAATACACAGCTGGCCACAAACCAGTACCCAAGACGGGTGATTGAATTGTTTTTCCAGGATGCAGGGGTGAACTGATAGATAATGAATCCTGCCAGGAGCATGTAAATCAAGCCCCATATGGCAAAGGCATAACCTGAAGGTGTCAACAGTACAGGATACATATCCGAAACTTCCTTGTTTGTTTTGCCGCCAATCGGCAGTGCGTTGGAAAGATAGTTTACAATAATCACAGCAATAAAACCGATGGCATTTAACCACTTATATGGATTGTTACGGGACATGGCGTTTCCTCCTTGGTTTGATCAATGTAATGAACCGCGGGTCAGTCTACAATGAATATACCCACTAATTACTCGTTCTAATAATCTTTACGTAAAATAGACAGGCACGGACCTTCCGTAATTGGTCGTATGATCTGACTACACCGGAATGAAACAGTACTCTGTCCCAATGTACGCTGCAGTAGACAGGAATATGTCCATATCAGGTGGTTTGGCAGATAGGGGGAGAGATATGTTAACCAGAGAAATAATGGAGAGACAGCAGACCTGGTTCTATGTCATTGCTTTATTGGCAGGTGCGTGGATCGGGCTGGCCGCTCCGGGATGGGGGAATACACTGCATTATGCGGTGTCACCCATTCTTGCTGTGTTACTCTACAGTATGTTTGTACAAATTCCGTTTATGGAGCTCCGAGCGTCCTGGACGAATCTGCGTTTTATGGCTGCATTGCTCATAGCTAATTTTATTGTTGTTCCTGTAGTCGTGTGGATGCTTACGCTTGTTTTTCCACAAACCCCGGGGGTGTTGATGGGGGTCTATCTTGTGTTGCTAACCCCCTGCATCGATTACGTCATCGTGTTTACACAGCTGGGGAAAGGGAACGAGAAGCTAATGCTGGCAGCGACTCCGCTGCTGTTTGTGGTGCAGATGATTTTGCTTCCAGGGTATCTCTGGTTATTCATGGGCAGTGATGCAGCCGCAATAATGAATGCAGGGCCATTCGTAGAGGCTTTCTTGCTGCTGATTGTGGTTCCGTTGTTGCTCGCACTGATGACACAAGTATTGTGCAAAAAAGGTGCAAGTGCGCAGCAGTTGCTTCATGCGACGGCATGGCTCCCGGTTCCGATGATGGCACTCGCCCTGGTTGTCGTTGTAGCTTCCCAGATGGGTAAGGTCTACAATGATCTGAACAGTATTGTGAATGTCATCCCAATCTACGCTGCATTTCTCATCATTATGCCCCTCATATCCAGGTTTATTGCAAAGCTTTTCCAACTGGATACAGGTGCGGGTCGAGCATTAATTTTTAGTGCATCCACCCGTAATTCACTGGTTATTTTGCCTTTGGCGCTGTCCCTCTCGCCAGAGTGGGCAACGATTGCGGCGGCGGTCATTGTTATGCAGACGATGGTGGAGCTTGCAGGAGAGCTGATCTATATCCGGCTTGTACCCAGTATGATCCTGAGAGAAGGATAACCATTCCTCCCATCCAATATGGATGGGTATGATATAATTCCTTTAATAGAACCATATTTGGTAAATTAAAGGGGGTATATCGATCAATACGTATTGGAAAGTGATGTTCTATCTGGATATTGCCATATTGCTGTTTGCCTTTATCTATTTTCCCATCATGGCTCAAAAAACGGGGGATAGCTTCCCCTATGTACTAATGACCATTTTTGCAATAGGAGCGGTCTTTCGAATGGTGTATTACTTTAGAAAAAAGAGAGCCAATAAGCCGTCCTGACGATAAACTTACGTTGCTGTAAATGTAAGGCATAAAGAGGACTTCCGACAGAATATGTCGAGAAGTCCTCTTTTTTTATCAGTACAGCTTGGTTATGAACTTTATGAACCTGTTACAACTTGGTTTTTCGATACTCCGCAGGGGTGAAGCCTTCCATCTTTTTGAACACTTTGCTGAAATACTTTTCATCCTGGAAACCGACCATTTCCGAGACTTTGGCAACTCGCAAGGACGGATTCTGCAGCAGAAGCTTGGCACTATTAATCCGCAACTTGCCCAGATATTCTGACCAGTTCAACCCGAACTGCTGTTTGAATTTACGCGAGATATACTCCCTGCTCAGATAAAAGCGTGCCGCCATCTGTTGCAATGACAAGTCCTCTTGATAATGGGCTTCCATGTAGCGAGCGATTTCACGCATGGGATCAGGATCGGCGTGATGCTGAGCTGTGAGTGCCTTTCCGGCTGCAAGCAAGCGTTGCTCCAGCAGAGAACGAAGGATCGGGAACGAAAGTAGACCTTGGTGGTCAAAGGGCAACTCCGCAAAAGGAGGAAACTGATCCTCAGTATTGTCCTCCTCCGGGGAAATGGGGTCTTCCGCATCGTCTAACCAGCGGCTGAGCATCCATTCCAGCTCTTGCATCCATTGGTGCAACTGCTCTGCGTTGATCACATCCAGCTTGGTGAGTGGTTCAAGCCACTCCGTGACGGTGTCCGATACACTCGAAGCACGGCAGCTCATGGCTGCGATACGCATAGGCTCTTCAAAAGCAGTCAGCCGTTTCCCCTTACTCCGGATCGAAGATTCCAGAGTGGAGTGGATATGCTGCTGCGTATAAATCGTGTTGCGTCTCCACAGTTTGGAGCTGGCATCCAGATAGGCTGCCGAAATACCAGCAGGGTAGTTTTCACAGGTAGATATCCCGAAATGAAGTCTGCGCTGAATCGTCTGCTCCAACCCATCGTTAATGCTTTCCAGAATATGTACCAGTGAGGGTTGGGACCCCCAGTGAAGCAGTACAATTTCATCCGGTTGGTTAAGCTGACGGAAGGTGACACCTTCGGCTGGTGTGCTTAACATCTCCGCGCAGATGTTAAGCACCGAGAATACAAGCAGATCGGGCTGACTGCGGTATTTAGCCAAACAATCCGCATCCAGATGGGATAGACTGGCGACAGCAACACAGCACAGTGGAATGGAACAGGGCAGATGCAGCTCTTCCTGTAATCGCTGCATATGTGAAGAAGTACTGCCTCTGCCAATGGCCAGCTCGGTGAGCAGGCGATCCTGATAATGCGGACGCATGCGATTCACTACGATGGATTGTTTGGTAGATTCCGTGCGTACGGTATGCTCATCCTCCCAGGCCTTCACGGCCTTGACTAAGGAGGCATTCAATTCATCTGCTTCAACGGGTTTCAGCAAGTAGTCCATACCACCATGGCGAATCGCGTGCCTTACCAGTTCAAAATCGTCATATCCGCTAATAACAATCACTTTACTATGAGGGGCATGAGCCGAGATCCACTCAAGCAGGGCCATTCCGTCCTTGCCAGGCATGCGCATATCACTCAGTATAATCTCGGGTTGATGCACTGTAATCGCTTCGATCGCTTCGTTTCCGTCCGCTGCTTCCAGTAAGACATCAATCCCCAGGTCATCCCAAAGACCAAGAAGCTGGATGGCATGGCGAACATGCTGTTCATCATCAACAAGCAGTGCTTTCATGTTGTTCACTCTCCCGCGTATAGTTTGACTTGAAGCTTCACACCGCCTGCTTCTATATTGTCTATTTCGATCCTGGCAGGTTTGCCGGGATGAGCGTTAAGTGCAAGTCTGCTTGCCACATTGCGAAGGCCGATGGATTCCGAAAGGGCTGACTCCTGCGATATTATTTCAGAATCTATGGTTTGGGGCTGAAGCCACCCCCGGATCTCGATCAGTTTATTTTCAGGAATGAGTGGCCCGTTATTGATCAACTCTATCTCAATCCAGTGTTCGTCCACCCGGCGGCTGGTAATGGAGATGTACCCTTTTCCTGGCTGTATATCAGCTCCGTGTTTGAAATAATTTTCGATCAGAGGCTGCAATGTCATTCGAGGCATCGGGGTGGATAGTGTGTCTTCTGCAAAATTCAAGTGTACCTCCAGGCGATCACCAAATCGCTCCTGCTGCAGTTCCAGATATAACCGGGCATGCTCTGCTTCTTCACGGAGGGTTACGCAAGTCTGATCCCGCATGCTGTAACGAAGCATTTTGGATAGAGACGAAAGTAAAGTATACGCTCGCTTTCCTTGTTGTTGTAATGCCAGCGTACCAATGGATTGCAGCGTGTTATACAGGAAATGCGGGTGAATCTGGGCTTGTAATGCTTTGAGCTGATTTGTTTTGTTGGCAATCTCCAGCTGGTACTCACGCAAGATCAAGTTATTCACCGTGTCCATCATATCCCGGAAATGCCTCGCCAGCACTCCGAATTCATCTCGGCTCGACAGACGGATATCCACATGCAGGCGGCCTGCCTGAATCTGATTCATATATCGCATGAGCTGTTTGAGCGGACCTGTAATACGTATGGAGATGAATAAGGTTGCCACAATAACAAGTATTAACGCGGCAATCGCAATGATTGCATTATTCCAGGTGAGTGCAGTGGCTCTTGCATATAACGTTTCATTCGGAATTTGTTTAACGATGGTCCAATCTGCGTAGCTGCTGCCGAGCTGCTGATACACATACATCGAGTGATCCTGTTCAAAATGACCAGCCGCATTACGTGCTGCACCGGCAAGGGTCCTTCCGTCTTGCAGCGCACTTCCTGCCACTGACTGCAAATGACCGGCTTCGTTAGAAGCTTGTACCTCGGTACTTCCTTGATAAACGATCCGGTTCTGCCCATCCACGACATAGATCTGCTCTTTAGCCGGATCATACAACCTGCTGCAGATTGCTGCAATACTATTCATGTTAAGGTCAATGGCAAGTACGCCCAGCTGTTCAGGAGAGGGGATATCCCGAATGATCCGATGCAAGGTAATCACCGTTCTTGGTGAATCGTCAGGGGAAGCCGCCTTGAAGCCATAGGTATGACTCAGATGTGCAGATTCAACCCAGATATCAGATCCGCTGTTCCTCATGTTGTTCTGAAGTGAATCTGAATAAGCTTCCTTTCGCTCCTCCCGTTTCGGGAAAGGGTTTGCAATCAACGTAGATTGCTGGGATACAAAGGAATGCAGGTAGAGCTGAAACACATCCGGTACAGCCGCTCTGATCGTTTGCAATGTCGTATATACCTCGGCAACAGCCCGATAATCACCCGGTAATTTAGCCAGATTCCGCAGAAAAATCGGATCATTGTATATGGCGAGTGAGGCTCGTGCCACGTTATCGACATAATTGTTAAGATTGGTTGAAGCTTGATAAATAAGGCGTTTATTTTCCTCCAGTGCCTGTTCCCGCAGGGCTGTTTTGGTCTGAATAAAGGTCATGCTGATGGATGCCAGGAGCGGAATGGTCGTTGCGATCAGCATAAAGGCAATCAGCTTGGTACGGATACTATAATATTTGGACATCAGTACACCCCTTCTGAATACTCGTCAAGAGAGGACAATATTTTACACCCAACTGTTCACGAGTGTCGGTGTTTCCCTTCACGTTTTTGGAGTTTAATAGAAAAAGAGACCAATATCATCCATCTATAGAAGGGGAGAACGATATGAAGCATCGCAAATCTTCACAGCTGTTACAGCAGCTTGTGTTCGTGGGTCCCTCCGTTATATTTTTTATTCTCATCATCGTGGTCCCTTTCCTGCTTGGCATGATGTATTCCTTTACGGATTGGAACGGAGTATCTGCCAGTATTAACTGGGTTGGACTCGATAACTTCGTGCATGTCTTTGCAAACGATCCCAAGTTCCAGAATGCATTCTGGTTCACGGTACGTTTCACCATTGTAGGGGTGATCCTTACCAATCTCATCGGTTTTTTTCTGGCCTACTTCCTGACCAAACCGCTCAAGACGAGAAATATTCTGCGTACGATTTTTTTTATGCCTAACGTGATTGGTGGGTTGCTGCTCGGGTTTATCTGGCAATTCATATTTGTGAAAGGGTTTTCAGCAGTAGGTGACGTGACGGGCTGGTCCTTCTTTAATCTCCCGTGGCTGGGAGATGAGCCTACGGCCTTCTGGGGAATTGTCATCGTGTTTGTATGGCAGACCGCCGGTTATCTAATGGTTATCTACATCTCATCCTTAACGAATGTATCACCTGATCTGCTGGAAGCTGCCGAGATTGATGGAGCGAGTCGCGGTCAGGTGCTACGGAGCATTATTTTACCACTCATTATGCCCGGTGTAACCATCTGTCTGTTCCTGGCAATCTCCTGGTCTTTCAAAATGTTCGATCTCAACCTGTCGCTTACAAAGGGCGGTCCGTTTGGCTCAACCGAGTCGGTTGCGCTCAATATCTACAATGAAGCCTTTGTGAACAACCGGTACGGCATTGGAACCGCCAAAGCCTTTATATTCTTTGTCATCGTTGCGGTCATCACTATAGTCCAGGTTCGGTTGACGAAGAGCAAGGAGGTTGAAGCCTGATGGAGACGACGAAAAATTACCGCTTCGGTACCGTGATTACTGAGGTTGTCATGGTACTTATCGGATTACTGTTTCTTGTTCCGTTTTACTTCCTGTTTGTGAACTCGGTCAAAACATTTGGTGACCTGCTTACCAATTCGGCTGCCTGGCCGGAAGTGTTTCAGTGGGGCAACTACGCCAATGCCTGGGAGAAAATCAACTTTCCGTCAGCACTGATGAACTCGCTGATCGTGACGATCGTCAGCAATTTGCTGCTGGTGCTGATCAGTTCCATGGCCGCATACCGAATGGTTCGCAGCAATACACGGTTTAACCGGATATTGTTTGGTCTATTTATTGCCGCGATGGTGATTCCGTTTCAGTCTATCATGATTCCACTTGTTACAGTAACCAGCAATCTGGGGCTGATCGACAGTCTGGGCGGACTCATTATCTGTTATCTCGGGTTCGGTGCACCGATGTCCATCTTCCTGTTTCACGGCTTCGTTAAATCGGTTCCCTTGGAGATTGAAGAAGCGGCTCGTGTGGACGGCAGTTCAGCCTACGGGGTGTTCTTCCGCATCGTATTCCCGTTAATGAAACCGATGTATGTCACCGTCATCATTCTGAATACGCTCTGGATCTGGAATGACTACCTGTTACCATCTTTGATCCTGCAAAGTTCCAATCTGCGTACGATTCCAATTGCGACCTTCGCGTTGTTTGGTCAATATACGAAGCAGTGGGATCTGGCACTGCCTGCCCTGGTACTCGGGATCATGCCGATCATTATTTTCTTCCTGCTGATGCAGAAGTATATTATTCAGGGCATTACAGCCGGGTCCGTTAAGGGGTAGTGCGAGGACTGGTCTCTCCGGCATCATGTGCGCTTTCGGTCGCTGTTGCTCCTCGGGGGCCTGAATGATTGAGGCAAGGAAGCCCCCGAGTATCAAAGGCGAACGCTCCGCTCCTCCAGCGCATCATGATGCCTTCGCTCCTGCCTCGCACGGAGGTGAGCAAAAGGAACATCTGCCCGCAGGGCTTGGGCAGATGTACCAGAGCAAAGCGGGGGAAAGACATTGAAGGACAGTGAAAGACAAGGATGAACAAAGGAAGTTCCGTAAAAAGGCAGTTACAGGTCGAATACAATATCTGGCCGACTCGGTATCAAAGGCAGAGAAAGGCTGATAATGATAGGGAAAGACATAGAGATAAGAGCTAAATTTGCCGTTAATCCGTGATCAACTACGCATACACCTATTGTGGGAATTGCGTTAGTTCATCTATATAGTAAGCAAAAGAAGAAAAGGCAAGGACAGGGTCATTTTAGACAAATGAAGTAAAGCTGGATCAAAAGTAAGAGGGTAAGCAAAAGATGCAGGCGGTAAAAGTGAAATTACTTACGGGGAGAGTGTATCTATGAAAAGAATGACGAAGTTAACGTTATTAATGCTCATCGCTTTTTCGGTCATGCTTGCGGGTTGCGGGAACGGGGACAAGAGCGGCAGTCCTGTGAATACGGATGCTCAAACTGGCGGTGGTGAAGCTGCGGCTGGAACCAAAACCATTAAAATTTTTCAATTCAAAGTCGAAATTGCAGAAGCGCTCAATCGTCTCAAGGCGGAGTATGAGTCTTCCCATCCAGGCGTGAAGCTGGACATTCAGACAGTCGGCGGCGGCAGTGACTACGGTGCTGCATTAAAAGCCAAGTTTGCCGCTGGCGAACAACCGGATATTTTCAACGTAGGCGGATACCGTGAATTGGACACCTGGCTTGAATATCTGGAAGACCTGTCGGGTGAAGCTTGGGCCAAGGATGTGCTGGAAGTCGCTAAAGAACCGATGACCAAAGACGGCAAGCTCTATGGACAGCCGCTCGCGCTGGAAGGGTACGGATTTATATATAACAAGGATCTGTTTACCAAAGCAGGCATCACCGAGATCCCAACGACACTCGAACAGCTCGATCAGGCAGCAAAGAAACTACAGGATGCAGGCATTACCCCGTTCTCCAACGGTTATCAGGAGTGGTGGGTGCTTGGCAATCATAACGTCAATGTAGCGTTTGCGAATCAGGCAGACCCGGTAAAATTCATTCAAGGGCTGAACGAAGGCACGGAGAAAATTCCGGGGAATCCCGTATTTGCAGAATGGATCAACCTGCTTGACCTGACGCTGAAATACAGCAACAAAAATCCGTTGACCACCGACTACAATACGCAGGTTACCCTGTTTGCGAGCGGTGAAGCGGCCATGATGCAGCAAGGGAACTGGACACAGGTACAGATTGATGGCATTAATCCGGAACTGAATCTGGGCATTCTGCCTATGCCGATTACCAATGAACCGAACGACAAGTTGTTTGTAGGTGTGCCTAACTACTGGGTTGTGAACAAAAACTCTCAGGTGAAGCCGGAGGCAAAAGAGTTTCTGGAATGGCTCGTCACATCTGACATTGGCAAAAAATATTTAACGAAGGAATTCAAGTTTATTCCGGCATTCAGTTCCATCCAGGCATCTGAGGAAGAGCTGGGAGATCTGGCAACAGAGATCATGAAATATAGTCAGGAAAATAAAACGTTAAGCTGGAACTTTAACCGTTTCCCTGAAGGTGTTCCGCAAGAGTTTGGCAGCACCATTCAGGCGTATGTAGCAGGCAAATCGGATAAAAAAGCATTGCTTGATGCATTACAACAGAACTGGGACAGTCTGAAAAAGTAAATAAAGCACATGCCTTTGAAGCCAGTTGCATTTTTTTGCAGCTGGCTTCTTTGCGTTCTCCATTTGCATAGTTTACTTTCTATAAAATGTGGATAACTAAATGAATTTACAAATCTGAAAAACAAACTTTTACACCAAGTTAATACTATATGTGGATATCCTGTGTGTATGACGTCTAAATGTGGACAACTTTTCAGATATTCACCTTCTGATCTGCTTTTATCAACAGATAACCTTGCTTTTGTTAAAGTAGTACTATATAGTTCTACTTATGAATAATAACTACACATCACATGAAGGAACGTCTAAATCGTCCAAACCTAGAAGCACCAGTCCAGTGAACCGCACTAAAGCAGTTGAAGTGGCTGCGCAGCTATTTCTGCGGCAAGGTTATGCTTATGTCAGCATGGATGAGGTGGTGCGAGTCAGTGGCGTATCCAAGTCCAACATCTATTATCATTTTAAAAATAAGGAGGAACTGCTTCAGGCAGTTGTACAGTACTGGATTGCTCAATACGAATCAGAACTGTACCTGCTTCTCAGCCAGCGTGAACGGAGCGTGGAGGAACGAATCAACTCATTCCTGGCATTGCTCTCCGCCGGCATAGAGAGTCGAAACTTCGAAGGAACATGTCCGTTTGTCACCCTCTACATGCAGGCGCCCGAAAGTGCCTCACTAGCGAAGGAAAGCATCTCGATCTTCTTCCGGGAGCTTGTACCTATGGTGGAGAAGCTGCTTCAGCAAGGGGTGGAACGTGGAGAATTCCGCAGAGGAGTTGAGCCGGGATCAGCAGCAGCATTATTTGTTGCGGCACTTGAAGGCTCACTGATTCTCGCCGGAACTTCTCGTGATCTGGGTATTATTGAACAGTCGGCACAAACGTTTTGTCAGATGCTTCGTTAAGCGAAGCTCTTTTTTTGAATATGACTAGTACCATTTGGTTCTAATCGTGAAGGTAATATCAAACGAAAAGAAGACAAGATTAAAACGGAACTAAAACAGAAATCAAACTAAAAAATAGGGTGGAGGCATCGAGATGAATCAGACAACAAATTTAGAGCAAACCGTTCTTTTTATGACAGGCAGTACCGGTTTTATTGGGAAGGAAACGGTCAAACAGCTTGTGGAGAAAACAGATGTACATATGCTTCTGCTGGTTCGCTCTGAGCAGCGGGCCAGAACAGTACTGGAGAGTTACGGCGTGAGGAGTTTGGAACGGATTACGTTTGTCGTAGGAGATTTATCTGTGCAGGGTCTGGGACTCGCGCCTCGAGATCACAAACGGATCAGGGAAGCTAACGTGATTCTTCATGTGGGCGGCACGATGGACATTACGCTGGAACGAGAGACAGCAGAGAAAATCTTCAGGCACGGGGCGAGAGAAATAGCACAGTTGGCAGAGGATATTCAGCGTAGCGGAGGACTGCGGCATTTTATTCATGTGGTTGGCTTTATGAGTCCTTATGGACAGGGGAGCGAGCAAGAGGAACAGATCAATATCAATCATTTGCACAGCCAAGAGAGCGCGTATGAAGAGATGAAATTCCAGGCGGATGGTTATATTCGTGAGCATGCGAAGCAGAACGGCTATCCGCTATCTGTCGTAAATCCCAGTACAGTCGTAGGGCCTCGTCCAACGGGTGAAACGGAGCAGACGGGTGGTATTGGACTGCTTATTGGTGCGGTTCAGAAAGGCTTTATGCCTGTTGTACCTGGTGGATCGTCTTACTGGCTACCACTGGTCGAGAATGATGTGGTCGCAGAGACACTTGTGTTTTTGACAAAAGACGATTCTCCAATCGGAGGGACGTATGCACTTCTCGCACGTAAGGAAAATAGCCCAAACATGAAGGAATTGTTGCACATACTTACGAAGCAACTGGACGTACCTAAGCCAGCAGGAGGAGCATTACCGCTATCCTGGATTCAAAAGCTCTTGAACGTAGGAGGAACCCGCATCAGCGGTATACCTGCTCAATCCCTTGCTTTTATTACTGACCGGACATTTCAGGTAGAGGAGACCGAGGGGCTGTTGAAACGAATGGGCAGAACCTGGCCGGATATCCGGGAGCAACTTCCGTTCATTACAGCTGACCTGGACTACCGTCTGCTGCCAAAGCCTGAAGCTGAACATATTCCGAACGATTATATCCGCATACGGCGTGGAAATCTGGCGATGTTAGGCTGGGAAGGTGAGGGAGAACCGTGGGTTATCGTGCACGGTCTGCTGCAATGCGCCGATGACTTGCTACCTCTTGGATCACAGCTGAGGAAACTTACGGGGAATCCAGTCTGGATCGTTGATCTGGCAGGGTTTGGCCGCTCGCCTGTTCATCAGAGTCGTGACGCATTCACTGGTCAGGTTAACGCACTTGTGGATGCTTTGGGCGAAATGCAATTTCCAATCAAACTTGTTGGTCATTCTGTAGGTGCGGCTATCGCCGCTGCTGCGTTGAAGCAAAGCGGGCGCGCCGATATTCGTTTGGCCTTGCTTCAGCCTGCTGCGGACAACGTGAATGAGGGGAATAATGGACGTTTGAAACAGATGCTCCGGCTACCTCGCCGTGTTGTGAGAACGTTGCTCCGGAGCAAGTCTCAGCGGAGTTGGGCACGGATGTTTAGTATAGACAGTAGCGTTCAGATTAAAGGGAGTATCGTGGACAGATCGGCCCAAAGGGCATACGGCTATCTTCGTTCTCCTCGTATCGCGGGTGCACACGTCGATCTGCTTCGGTGGATTCACTTGGGTCACAAGCAGGAGTTGAGCTTTTGGGGACAATACGGAAACCTTGAGCAGACAAATAATGCTACAGATCTATTGATTGTTTGGGCGGATAAAGATCGAGAATATCATTTCCCATCCAAATTAAAACCCGGATATAAAAAAGTGGATGTGCCTCATGGTCACTATTTTCCAGTGTTCCAGTTTGAACAGACGGCAGAAATCCTTATGAATTGGGCTGAAAACAGCCATATGAATAACGATAGGCAGGGATATTGAGATCCAATACTGTCATTGAAAGGCTTTCCACAATGTGTCCACAGTGCAGGATAACTGATCCGAAAACGACAAACTTTACGTTAGATTTACAAACAAATACACAACATGTCCACATTAAAATATTAAATATCCACATAAATAAAGGTATATATCCACAGGTTGTTAGCAATATGTGCACAACTTATCCACAAATGAGGAATAACTCTATATTTTTATCTATAAAAAGAAAAAATCAAGGTATATTTAATAAGTTATCCACAGAATAATGCATCAAACCCCTCTTTTTTAAAAAGAGGGCAGGAAAAGTTGTAGAACTGTGATTCTTCTTGTTGAAAGCCTAAACATTTACGTCGAAATTGCCGATACAACATGTAACGACTCATCGTTTAACGCACGACAGCCAAAAGCATGTTGACGATCTGATTTTACGGAATGAGAGGGTATGGGGACAATTATGGATGAAGTAATGCAATATATTAATTTCTCGGTCGGAGAACAGATTTTTGCACTTCGTATTGATCAGGTTCATGAAATTATCAGAATGGTAGAGGTTACAACGGTTCCTTTTGGAAGTCCCGAGATTAGAGGATTTGCTTCATTGTACGGTAAGGTGGTTTCGGTCGTGAGTCTTCGCGTGTTGCTTGGCATGCCAGAGCAGGAAGATAGCTCATCTACACGGATTATCGTTGTCCCTTATAAGAACGGATTCGTACCTCTCATTGTAGATATGGTCGATTCTGTTGTGACGTATGATCGTTTCGAAGAGCCTGCAGAAGAACACCGCCGTTTTATGCTTGGAGTTTTCGATAAAATCGGCTTTTGTGCAGATCACCGCGCAGGTATCTTGAACCTCGATGTACTGCTTGGTAGTCTGGTCAGATCTTGATTCAATAAATATGTGTGACCGTTTTACTGCCATAACATTCGAACGAATAAACAAAATGTTCCTCTTCCGTTTTCTGGAGAAGGGACATTTTTTTATGCCAGAAATCATTAGATTCCGCACTTTTTATGTGTAAAGGTTTTTAAATCCGTTCATTTTCGTATATGATGGAGAGTAACAATGCGAAGGGATGACGGGAGACTGTAATGATGCAATCGCTGTATGGAGTATGGCTTGGAGACGTATTTTTTTGTTTTTCCGGTGAAACATCGGAACCGCGTGTGGATGCATGGAGTCACGTAGTGAGAAGGCTGCAATTTGGCGACGGGGGTCGTCTATTTCAGCCTGCCGCGCTACGTCTTGCCGAACTGCGCTGGCCGAATCCGCTTCGTAATGCGGCAGAGGCCAAAAATATGAAACGGCGACAGTTGCTCGGACGCACGCTGGAAGGATTAGCTGTTTCACCGAAGGATGCCTTCAGACTGTTGTTGCAATGGGATGATCGCATGTTTCAGGCGGCTGGAATTCAGACTGGAGAAGAGATGCGTTATTGGGTCAAGGCAGCGCAGTTCACACAGGAACTGCTGCTCCGCGGAGCGATTGCTCCGGCCGCTGCATTCGCGGCTAAGACCGGCGCAAGACGAAGAACCGGACAGGAGACCCTGACAGGAGTATGGCGGCCACGTCTACAGCTGGAAGAAGATCAGGAGCGTTTCAGGAGCCTTGCCGAGTCAATGCCGCCCATTGCACTGTCAGCGCCAGGAGCATATGCCTCCATGGAGCCAGAGACGCGTGAGGGAGCAGCTGGGGCTGTCTTATTTTCATTTATGAGCGGTATCATTCATGCGGTGGTGACGAGTGAACTGGAAGGCATGGATAGTGAATTGTCTCGTTATCGGACATCGTTCAGACGAGGCTCTTCGCCGGTATCGGAGCTCTGGTGGAATAGTCTGATCTCCATGTTCCGCCCGGTTACCGTGCAAGGGCCGACAGAGGAAATGACGGCTTTTATGGATACACTCCATGAAGCGGGCGGCACAACGATGCCTGCTTTTGGTGTAGAAGAGATGCTGCCCGTGGAAGGCACATTCAAGCTTGTGCTGCGTTTGGAGCCGCCACTGGGAGAACAGGATACCACCTGGGGCATCAGTTTCTGGGTGGACAGTGATCAGGAAGCAGGTCTTAGACTGCCTGCACGAAGCATTTGGGCACATCCAGAGCGTAATCTGGATCGGGGAAAGGTCTGCTATGCGTCAGCCGCAGAGCAGTTATTGATGGCCATCGGGCAGGCGTCCGAGCTTGCACCGGAACTTGAAACCGCTTTGCTGCATGCTCGTCCGGAAGGGATTCAACTGGAGCAACAGAGCTTTTTTGAATTTCTTACCCATGCGGTTCCTAAGTTGCAAAAGGCAGGCGTAACGGTTCTGATGCCATCGAGATGGAACCGTGCCGGGAAAAGGCGTGCAGGTCTTCGTTTACAGATGATGAACGGATCTTCCGAGCGTCTGCCCGGGGCTACATCGGCGCTCGGTATGGAGCAACTGGTTGCTTTTACAGCTGAGCCGATGCTGGATGGTAAGCCGATAACAGCGGAGGAACTTGCCGTCTTGGCTGAATCCACCGTTCCTTATGTTATGTTTCGCGGGGAATGGATTGAAGTGGATACCAAAGAGATCCGCCAAGTGCTGCGTTATATGAAAAAAGAAGAAGAGCAATACATGCCACTTTCCGAATGGCTGCATCTGGCCGCTGATGAAGGGGAGGACTCTGTCTGGAAAGGCATGTCTGTTTTTGGTGCTGAATCCGAAGGCATGCTTGCTTTCCTGCTCGATGGACAGGTACTTCGCAACATTGAGCCCCGTCCGGTGCCATCGGAGCTGCATGGTGAACTGCGGCCGTATCAGGAACGTGGGTTTCAGTGGTTATCGGCGATGGGTGAGCTAGGATTCGGTGTGTGTCTTGCTGATGATATGGGACTTGGGAAAACCGTTCAGGTTATCACCTGTTTGCTGGATCGCAAAGAAGAGGAACGGCAGTCTGCGCTGCGGGAAGCACAAGAAGAAGCCTTGGATCCAACGGAAGATATGCCAGAAGATCAATGGCCTACGCTTATTGTCTGCCCAACGTCGTTACTGGGCAATTGGCAGCGTGAGCTGAAGCGGTTTGCTCCAAATCTGTCCCTGTATATTCATCATGGTGGACAACGGCTGCATGGGGAGGCTTTCCTGGAGGAAGCGCAGAAACATGACATTGTGCTCACAACGTATCATCTGGCTGGCCGGGACGGTCTGGATCTGGCTTCACTGCACTGGTCTACGGTTGTGCTGGATGAGGCGCAATATATTAAAAATTATCGGACGAAGCAGGCACAGAGTGTCATGCGACTGTCCACCTCTCATCGTATTGCGATGACAGGAACGCCGGTGGAGAACCGGCTGAGTGAGCTTTGGTCTATTTTCCAATTTCTCAATCCGGGTTATCTGGGCACATCATCTTCGTTTCGCCAGCGTTATACAGGTCTGGCTCCATCGGAAGAGAACGCGGCCTCGCTGCGTGAGTTACACCGACTGGTATCGCCATTTATGCTTCGCAGGTTGAAAAGTGATCCGGATATTCGCAAAGATCTGCCAGAGAAGCTTGAATTGAAATCGTATTGTTCATTAACACCCGAGCAGACGATTCTATATCAACGTGTCGTAGATGATCTGATGGGTGGTCTGGACGGTCGGAACGGCATCGCGCGCAAAGGTATTGTATTATCCTCTCTGACCAAGCTTAAGCAAATCTGTGATCATCCTGTGCTGGCAGACAGCAGTCGGAAGGATCATGGCAAGGCTGAAGCGTCAGGCAAGATGGAACGGCTACTGGAACTGCTGGATGCTATTCGGGACAACGGAGAATCGGCTTTGATCTTTACCCAGTATGTTGCGATGGGGGATTTGTTAGTTTCCCGATTGAAACGGCGTTACGAGGAAGAACCTTACTTCCTGCACGGCGGTGTTTCGAAAGCCCAGAGGGATAACATGGTGGAGACGTTCCAAAAGGGAGAAGGCCCGTCCATGTTTGTATTGTCTCTTCGTGCCGGAGGTGTAGGTCTGAATCTGACCCGGGCAAGCCATGTTATTCACTATGACCGCTGGTGGAATCCGGCGGTGGAGAATCAGGCGACAGACCGTGTATTCCGCATCGGGCAGATTCGCAACGTGCAGGTGCACAAGTTAATCTGCCAGGGTACATTAGAGGAACGCATTGATGAGTTGATTGAGAGCAAGAAAGCTCTCTCCGAGCAGGTTGTTGGTTCAGGGGAAAACTGGCTGACCGAGATGTCGGATGACGAGCTGCGCAGCCTGATCTCGCTTCAGGGGGAGACGTGGCTGTAGGTTAACCTAGCGGTGCGTAGTGGATAAGGTGAACTTTGATCTAAAGGATGAATGTTTGGGGATGAAGGAAACATCGCATTGATGTTGGTAAACTAGTTTGGATGATCCATGAAGAGAGGGGGATGATGATGAGCGAAAAATGGAAGATCGAGCTGCATATATCCCCCGGGGTGTGGACAGCAGAGGTAAATACATCAGCGGAGCCGGGCAAGATTGCACCCGGGTCCGCTGACGCAGATCAGACCGGAACAGCCGGATCCGGCGTGTTCACGGTCAAGGGCACGTTGCCGCAGCTGAGCGAGGCGCAGCGCGAAGCCGTACTGGCACAGCTGCGCAAGCGCCCGCTGGCGCTGTACGCCCTGCTGCGCGGCGGCCCGGCGCCAGAGGAGCTCGCCGGGCTGCTGGCCGCCGCGGAGCCCGCTGGCGCGCCAGGCGCAGCCGT